>VXMM01000035.1 GCA_009841105.1 Acidimicrobiia bacterium
CACCCCCCCCCCCCCACCCCCCTGCTTGAGCGGAACACGGTGCTCGCTGGAAATCCTGGCTAAGGCGTTCTACACAAAAAACACGTGGGGCGGGGTAAACCGGGTGGGGGTAGATGAGGGGGGTTCCGACTCTCACTTCTACGGGTCGTCGATGTGGGTGGATCCGAAGGGGAAGATCATCTCGCAGGCCAGCGACGCCGAGGACGAGGTGCTGGTCGCCGACCTGGACCTGTCGGTCATCCCGCAGATCCGCAACGACTGGGGTTTCTTCCGCGACCGCCGGCCCGATCTGTATGGCCAGCTGAGTACCTGATCAACCGATTACAAGGAGCGAACGATGGATCTCGGCCTGCAGGACAAGGTGGTCGTGGTGACCGGCGCCAGCCGCGGGATCGGGCGGGCGATCGCGCAGGCGTTCGCCCGCGAGGGTGCCCGGGTGGCGGCACTGGCCCGGACGGAGGACGACCTGGCGCGCACGGTGGAGTTGATGGAGGGCGGCGCCGGAGCCCACTTGGCGGTGGTCTGCGACGTGACCGACCCAGCCCAGGCGGTGTCGGCTCTCGACCGGGTGCGGGCCGGACTCGGGGGCCTCGACGTCTTGGTCAACAACGCCGGCCGCCGCCAGAACTTCAGCCGGCTCGACACCCTTGAGCTGGAGGAGTGGCGGGTGGGGATAGAGGCCAACCTGTCTTCGGTCTTCTACATGTCCCGGGCGGCGGCCACCTCGATGATCGAGCAGCGTTCGGGCTCGATCGTCAACATCTCCTCCATTGCCGGTCCGGTTGCGTTCGCCAACATCGGCGCCTACTCGGCCGCCAAGGCGGGGGTGATCGCCCTCACCAAGGTGATGGCGGTCGAATGGGCCGAGTTCGGCATCCGGACCAACTCGGTGGCGCCCGGCTGGACCGAGTCGTACATGAACTACGAACTCCGGACCGACCCCGCCAACCGCGAGCTGTTCGAGTCGATCCGCGACCAGGTCGTGATGAAGAGGTTCGCCGACCCGTCCGAGACGGCCAACGCGGTGCTGTTCCTGGCGGGAGACTCGGCCAGCTACATCACCGGCGAGACCATCTTCGTCGACGGAGGCTGGACGGCCGAAGGCTGGACGGCGGACTAGCCGCAGTCGTCAAGCTGTAGAACTCTCGACGAGTTTCAGCGGCCCCGGCGAAGCCGGCGGAAGGGTGCCGGTGTCTGTTTGAGCCGAGTACCCACGGTGTCCGGTGTCTTTGGTTGGCCGCGTCCTGTGAGCGTGGCCGTCGTGGGCGGCGTGGGTCCGGCGCCCGACAAGGGGGTTGAACATGTCACATCCCCGTCGCATACTGTCCGGCAGTCACAAGCACCGCCGGTTTCTTGCTTTTCGACGTCGAGGGAACCGGAACCGGGATCATTTCGGGAGCGGACCCGTCGGGGGATAGCGGAACGCGTTCGGACCGAAGGAGGTGGTGGCTGGGGGATGGGCCCGCTGGGTTGGGGCGTGTTCTAGCGTTTTTCGCGCTCTCGTTGTTTGGGGTGTCGTAGCGGACTACCGGATCCGGACGCGCCGGAAGGTTCACTCTTGCGACAGGAGCCAGTCCACGAGCGCGTCCACGAAGGCGTCGCCGTAGCTGGGGGCATGGCTGCTTCCCACGCTCATCCATAGCTCAATCCGGATTCCCTCTGCGCAGCCTGACTCCAGGCGGAATGCTCTGGTTTCGGCTCCCGCCACACTCTGGTCCAGATCGAGCGTGGCGTACGTCTGGGGTTGTTCGGGCCATTCGCAGCCGGCCCGCCGGCTCCAGCGGTCCACCATTTCCAGAGCCCCGGCGTAGAAGGCCCGCTCGCCGTCGGCCTTCGGATCCGGCTCGGTCTCGTCACCTTCGAAGAGGATCACTTCGTCGGCGGTGCCGTGGATATGCAACACCGACACGGGGGATGTGCCTTCGCAGTTGCCGTCCTCGACGTAACTCGTACCGGCCAGGCTGGCCACGGCACGGAGGCCGGGCAGACCCTTGCAGGCGATGTGGTACGACATGAACCCGCCGTTGGAGTAACCGAAGAAGTACACCGGCCCGAAGTCCATGACCTCCTCTGCGCTGGCCACCAGCTCGGTCAGGTAGGCGACATCATCCTGGCCGCCCTTGGCGGACTCGCAGCACTCGTCCGTGGGGTTCCAGAAGCGGTTGCCCTCGCTGTCGCGGATGCCGTTGGGAAGCAGCACGGCGAACCCGCCGGTGTTCACTCGCTCGTGGAGGGGCACGTAGGTGGCCTGGTAGGCGGAATCCCCTCCGAAGCCGTGCAAGGAAACGACTAGCGGGGTCTCTCCGTCTACAGCTACCTGAGGCATCACCAGAACCGAGGGGTCTTCCCTGTCGGCGTGGTTGATGTAGTGGACCTCGCCTCCGGACTCCGCCGCCAGCCGGACGGTCCTCTCCAGAGCGGTGCCCTCCAGCGCGGACAACGGGTCGTCCACTCCCTTGGCCCACTGCTCCACGGCGAGGACGACCCACTCCACTGTGGAGGCGAGGTCCTCGAGTTCCCGCACACGAGCGTCCAGATCGTCCATGCGCTCGGCAGCGTTGGTCCGATCCTCCTCCGGGATGGCCGGCTGCTCCTCCTGTCCCTCCTCCGAGTCGGCCATTTCTTGCGGCTCGCTCGCTGACCCGGCGGCTTCACGCCCTTCCAAGGAACCGGCCTGTTCCGCCAGGGTCGCGACTTCATCCTTCAGCGCGGCGGTCTCGCTTGCCAGGGCTCCGATCGACTCCTCCAGCGAATGCACCTTCTCCTCCAGCGCGATCAACCGCTGGTCCGGGGCAGGATCCTGGCTCGAACCCGCACAGGCGAACGAGACGGCGGCCACCAGGAGGCAGACCGTCGATCTACCGAGAAGTCGCAGTGAACCCACCAGACGTTCAGGCCATGGGGGATGGGGTAGTAACACCAGGGGACGGGCCACCGGAACCCGGGCCGGGTGCGAACGCCTCGATTATCTCCTCGTAGTTCTCCGTGATTGGGAGCAGGGCCGGGTAGATGTTGGGCCGGACCGAGTAGGCAGCCACCTGCTCGCGGCATTGGTCAGGAGTACCGGCCGCCGTCAGAGACCTGACCACCTCAAGGCGTACCAGCGGCATGGCGGCCTCTATCCCTCCATCCCTGGGTGGCCAGCCTCCCATGGCCTCCTTCACTCGGTCCAGCAGGTCCTGGTCAACGCCGCTAGCCCGGGCGATATGGGGCTGCTGGCCCAGGTACATGGTCGTCATCCTGGTGGCCACTTCCAGCGCCTTCTCCTCGTCCTCGTCCATAGCGACCACGATGGTCTGGGGGAGGTCGAGGTCGTCCACCCGACGGCCGCTGCGAAGGGCGCCCCGGTCGATGCGCCGGAGGGCATCGGCCAGGTAGGTCAGGGACGTGAAACCGTTGAGCATCACCCCGTCGGCCAACTCACCGGACAGCGCCAGCATCTGCGGTCCGGTGGCGCCGACGTAAATCGGTACCCGCTTCGGGATGCGGGCCACGCCGTGCCCGAGGTCCAGGCGCAGGTCGCGCACCGCCACCAGCTCGCCCTCGTAGGTGACCGTTTCGAGCGCGAGCAGGCGGCGGGTGACCTCGATGTATTCCCGCATCTGTCTGACGGGCTTGCGCCGGTCGATCCCCTGCTTCCACGCCAGGGGGTCCCAATAGGCGCCGATCCCGAGCAGCATCCGGTCGGGGGCCAGTTCGTCGAGGGTGGCAAAGGTAAGGGCCATCAGCGAGGCGGGCCGGGTCCACGAGTTGACCACCCCGCTGCCCACCTTGATCCGGTTGGTCGCGTAAGCGATGGCGCCCATGACGGAGACGGCGTCCCTGGCGGTGCGGGTCTCGCACACCCACACCGAGTCGTATCCCAACTCTTCCATCCGTATGGCTAGCGCCACCTGCCTCCGAGGATCAGGCCGGTCGAGAAAACACATTCCCACGCGCCCATCGTTCATCGGAATGATGGTCCTCCCTGTCAATACCAATCGGATGGCAACTCTACCGGGCGTGCCCTACCGGGCTGCTGCCGGGCGGTGCCGGCAGGCGGTAGGCTGACCCGCAGTCTCGGAGAGGTGAAGGTGACCGCCGACTTCAAGTACACGGAAGCCCTCCGCCGGGTCAGCGACGAGTACGTGGCCCGGAACACTCGTTCCATGGAGATCGCTGAGCGGGCGGCAGTGGTCCTTCCTGGAGGAACCACCCGGACCACCACGTTCTTCGCGCCTTTCCCGCCCGTCCTGGTCCGGGGCCAAGGGTCCGAGATCGTGGACGCCGACGGTAACCGGAGGGTCGACTACCTCAACAACTACACCTCTCTGATCCTCGGCCACGCCCATCCCGAGGTGGTGGAGCGAGCCATGTCGGTGGCCCGTCGGGGAACCGCCTTCTCATCACCTACCGAGCAGGAGGTGCTCCTGGCCGAGGTGCTGGTCGAACGGGTCGCCTCGGTCGACCAGGTCCGTTTCACGAACTCCGGAACCGAGGCCACGATGGCCGCGATGCGATTGGCCCGTGCCTTCACAGGCCGTCCCGTGGTGGCCCGCTTCGAGGGCGGCTACCACGGCACGCACGATTACACGGCCACGCCGGGGGCGGGGATCCCGGACCCGATCGGCGGCCTGGTGGTCACCCTGCCGTTCAACGACATCGCGGGTTGCGAGCAGAGGTTGGCGGAGGTGGCCGGCTCGCTGGCGGCGGTCATCATCGAGCCGGTGCTGGGCGCTGGTGGCGTGATCGCCGCCGACCACGGGTTCCTCGCAGACCTGAGGGAAGCCACCAGCCGGATGGGCGCCCTGCTGATCTTCGACGAGATCATCACCCTCCGCCTGCACACGGGCGGCGCCCAGGCGATCAGCGGGGTCCGCCCGGATCTGACCACCTTCGGCAAGATCATCGGCGGCGGGTTCCCGATCGGCGCATTCGGCGGGCGGAGGGAGGTGATGGCACTGCTTCACCCGACCGAGGGAACGATCAGCTGGGGCGGCACCTTCAACGGCAACCCGGTGAGCGCCACCGCGGGCATCGAAACCCTGGAAGCTCTCACCGCGCCGGTCATCGACGAGCTGAACCGCTCCGGGGAGGAGCTCACCGAGCGCCTGGACAAAGCCCTCCAAGCCTCAGGACTCCCGGCCCGCGCAACCGGCGCGGGGTCCCTCTTCAACGTCCATGCCACCGGCGAGGAGGTCACCGACAATCGCGCGGTACAGCGAGCCGATCCCGAGTTGACCGAGTTACTGCACCTGGGCCTGATGAACCGTGGGTACTTTCTAGCCCCGCGCGGCATGGGCTGCCTTTCCACCGCCATGACCTCTAAACAACTGGACGGCCTAGTGGACGCCGTAGAGGATCTAGTCAACACCGTCTGACGGTTCGTGGTAGCCACTCCAACAGTTCGCCCGCTCTCGCCGGGTTCTGCCTGTCGGCTCTTTGAGATGTCAGCCGAGAGCGAGCACGGTCTGAAGAGCCGTATCGACTCCCCATTGTTCTTCTGGCGTGAGATGCCCGGCGAGGTCCCCGAGGCGGGTCACGTCGACAGCACCGACGTGTTCGACAAGTACCCGGGTCAGGACCCCTTCTATCTCGATCTTCGGTCGGAACGAAGCGGGTAGCGCACTCGTCGAGGTGGGCGCCACCAACACTACGGAGCGGGGCAGCAGGGGATCGGCCTGCACGACGACCCCGTACCGGGGCCCGTATTGTTCGTGCCCCACTCCCTTGGGAAGCCGCAACGCGAAGATGTCACCCCGGCGCACGCAGGTTTTCCATTACGCGGGCGACCGCGAGCATTTCCGCCCGGTCGTCTTCGTCGGCTTCGAGCTTGGCCGCTTCGGAGGCCAAGGCCTGTTCGCCTCGATACCGTGCAGCTGTCTCTACCAAGGCCAGGCGGATGGCCTCGGAACGGGTCATGCCCGTTCCTTCCAGCTGGTGTAGCGCCTGTGACGCCTGGTCGTCGAGGCGGACGGACAACGCTCGAGAAGGCATACCCCCAATTGTATCACGGTCTGTCCTACATTGGTCCTACATTGATGGAGGGACAATCCGGTCTGAACGCCAAGCCGCTCCAAACGGTTTCCCGCGCTCGTCAAGTTCTGCTCTGTTGGCCGAATCGTCAGCAATCTCCTAACCGGTCGAGTAGTGACAGGCCGGCGCCGATGACGCCGGCGGATGGGCCACAGCTTCCGGTCACTATCGGCGTCCGGCGGGCGCGATCCGACCACACGGCGCGGAGGGCGACATCCCTCAGCCCATCCACCAAACCCGGATCCTCGGCGAGGCCTCCGCCGAGGATCACCAGTCCCGGGTCGAGAATGTCTATCAGGGAGGCCACCAGGTGTCCGAGAAGGTCGATCGACTGGGTCATCACCAGAACGGCGTCGGTGTCGCCATTCCTTGCTCGCTCGAACACCGCGGATGCAGGAAGGGTTCTGCCGCTGAGGCGGGAGTAGCGCTCCGAGATTCCCCGGCCCGACGCCACGTCCTCCACGCGGCATCCGACTAGATCGTTACGTTGCTCGTCGAGCGCCGTGAGCAGGGTTGAACCGCTCATCAGGGCCCGTCCGTGCTGGCCCTCGAACGGTCGCCCGTCGATCAGCAGGCAGTGGCTGATCCCCGTCCCCAGGTTGACGTACAGCGTGACCCCGGCGCGCCCGCCGCTCCCGAAACGGCACTCGGCCAGCGCCGCGGCGCGGATGTCGGCTTCCACCCGGATGGTGCCGTAGCGGGCGAAGGCAGACTCGACCCACTCGTCCGTCCAGGCCACCACCGCATGCGAGGTGATCCGGCCGTCCTCCACCAACTCCGGCAATCCGATCCCGGCGCCAACCACACGCATACCCAGTTCCTCGGCGGTGGCGGCGACCTGCTCTCCCAGGGAGGCAGCTCTCCGGAGGGAGTTGTCACCGGGATTGCCGGTGGGCACGGTCCGGAGCGAGAGGATGTTCCCGTCTTGATCCACCAGCGCGGCGGCAATCTTGGTGCCCCCCACGTCGATGGCCAGCGCCGCCGGGGTACGGCGGCCCGCCTGACTCATCCGCCGGCGATGTCCGAAGCGGGCTCGGGAAGATAGGAAGGAGCGACCCCGAATAGGATTTCGGCGGATTCGGAACCGTGGGCGAAGCACTGGTACCGGGTGCCGACCGGTGCGTAGAAGCCGTCGCCCACGCCCAGCTGGAACCAACTCGGCGGCTCCACCTTCTCCGGCACGAAGACGGCTATCTCGCCGGAGAGGACCACCATCACCAGGTCGCCTCCATGCCTGCGGACCAGGCTCCTCTGCCCCGGGAGCAGCGAGGCGCGGCCCGCCGTCAGGTGCTCGGTGCTCGCGATCAGGCCTACTAGCAGGTCGTCGGAAGGGTCGTCCATCCTCCAGGCCAGGTTATGGGATCCGACGAGATGGAAGCAGCGCTCGCGATCCCGCTCGGCACGGCTCATCGGCCAGCCACCGAGCAGGCGGTCGTCGGCGTAGCTCCACTCGGTCAGGTAAGGACGGGTACGCGCGTAGGTCGAGGAGGCGCCGGTCGAGGGCGGGGGCGCGAAGAGTTCCATTACCCGCAGGGGCCGGTCAGGGCTGCGATTGATGGCGTGATGCCAGGTGTCGCGCCGGAAGAACACGGACTCGCCGGTGCGGGCCACCTCGACCTCACCGGTCTCCGGGTTGGCCAGCATCATCTCGCCCTCCACCACGTGCAAGACCTCGTCGGCCGCGAAGACGGTCCGGTTGGCGTCGGAGTGGGTGAAGCGGGCTCGGGGCGGTAGCGAGAACTCGATCAGGTGGATGAGGTCCGACGAGGCGTAGATGCGGTCGCCGACATACCCGGCCTCGGTATCGCCCCAGAGATGCAGGACCGCCTGATCGTAAGGGATGGCGGTCGCTTCCTCGAAGGTGGGCCGTGGTGAAGCTCTTCTGGTCATGGCGCTGTTTCCTTGAGGTGCTCCTCGGTGCGGACGATCCGCCGATCATGGGTCGGGAAGCTGCTGTGCAGCTCGATCGAAGCGGGGTCGAAGGGGAGGGGATCGAACGTGCTGGAGAGCTGCTGTGCAACTCCCGTCGAGGCGGCCCGGTCGGCTGCCAGCATGAGCTCGAGGACGTGGAAGGCGTGATCGGGCTGGATCAGCTGGGTGGCCCCGCCGGCAACGTCCACCAGGTGCTCGAGGCCTGAGGTCCAGTCCCACCGTGGATCGACTTCCCCGCAGAGCGCCCAGGCCCCCATCTCGTTGGACCACATCTCGTAACCCTCAGGCGCCCAGTCGTCGCCCAGCATCTGGATGGTTCCTTCGCTTCCGTAGAGCTCCAGGGCAGGCGACCGGTACTGCTGGATGGTGAAACCGGTCGTCACCGAAGCGAAGGCGGACGAGCCGAAGTCGATCAGTATCTGGTAGTTGTCGTATACCTCCACCTCGATCTCCTCACCGTCCACCACCCTCCGCGGACTGGTCGTACCCGCGAAGGCGGTTACCCGTCGGGCGGGTCCCAAGAGGCCGGTGAGGGCGGTTATGTTGTACACGCCCAGGTCGAACACCGGACCACCGCCGGAACGATAGAACCAGGGTCCCCAGGTGGGACCTGACCATCCGTACCTGCCGCGCGCCAGATGGACCGTCCCGATCTGGCCTTCGTGCACCACCCTCTTCCATATCGCCTGGTAGGTGGGGCTCAGGACGACACCCGGGGCGCAAACCAGGACCGACTCGCACCGCGCGGCTACCTCCATGATCGCTTCCGCGCCCGGCAGGTCGACCGACATGGGTTTCTCGACCAGGACGTGCTTGCCTGCCTGCATGGCCTCGAGGGCGATGGGACCGTGGTGCGGCATCGAGGTAAGAATCGCCACCGCGTCCACGCCGGGATCGGCGATCACCTCCGAGTAGTCCGTGCAGAAGGGGATGCTCTCGTGCAGGTAATGCCGGGATGCGTCCGCGCGGCGGGGGTTGATGTCGCACGTCCTGACGACCCGGACCCGTCCTTCCGTCTGGAGCCTCCGCAGCAACTCCGCATAGGGCTCGAACACGCTGCCGAGGCCGATCACGCCGATTCTCAGTACGTCAGCCAAGCCCGCTCTCCATCCGGTCCGTCCCTCCTAGTGGTCTGTCTGTGTAATGGCGGTGTGGTATGGCCGCCAGAGCACCCGGTAGTTTCGCAGACAGACCACTAGCCCTTGATCCCGAACATCTTCATACCCTGGATGAAATACTTCTGAGCCACCGCGAACAGGATCACGAGCGGCGCCGTCATGAGTGTGGCGGCCGCCATCATCAGGTGCCATTCGGTGAGCCGCCGCCCCCGGAATGTGAACAGCCCGAGCGAGAGCGGGAACTTGTCGGGGTCCTGCAAGTATATGAGCGGCCGGAAGAAGTCGTGCCAGGTCCAGACGAAGGTGAACACCGCCATGACGACCAGCGCCGGCCTGACCAGTGGGAGCATTATCTGCCAGAAGATACGGAACTCCCCGGCGCCGTCCACCCGCGCCGCGTCGTCCAGCTCTTTGGGAACACCTCGGAAGAACTGGCGCATCATGAAGATGAAGAACGCCTCCCCGAACAAAGCGGGAGCGATCAGGGGTATGTAGCCGCCCAGCACCCCGAGTTGCTTGAAGAGGAGAAAGGTCGGGATGAAGGTGACCACGTACGGGATCATCATGGTCGCCAGGGTCACGCCGAACAGGATGTCGCGCCCGGGGAAACGGAGACGGGCGAAGCCGTAGCCCACCAGCGCGCAGGACAGCACGGTTGCCACGGTCACCGAACCGGCGTAGAACACGCTGTTGGAGAAGAACTGGAGGAAGGGGTAGCCCGGGTAGCTGAGGACCGACACGAAATTCTCCCACCGGAACACGGCGGGCAGCCACTGGACCGGCACCGTGAAGATTTCCTTGTTCTCCTTCAGGGCCGAGCTCAGCATCCAGAGCAGGGGGATGGTGAAGCAGACCGACAAGACGCTGAGCACCAGGTGCCACCCGGTCTGGCGGAGCCAGCCGCCGCGCCTCCCGTACCGGGTGGGCTGGGCGGCGGTCCCGTCGCCTTGGTCTCGTCCGGTGAGGGCCGACGGCCGGATCGCCCTCATGAGGCGGCGCTCCGCGGGGTCATCTTGGTGTCCCCATCAAGCCTCCTCGTACACCCAACGCCTGGTCGTCCCGAAGATGGCGGCGGTGACCGCCAGGATCGCCAGGAACAGCACCAGGGCCTGCGCCGACGCGTAGCCCATGTCGAAATAGCTGAAGGCGGAACGGTAGATGAGCACCATGTACATCAGCGTCGAGCCGCCCGGCTCACCGGTCGTGCCCCCTACCACCATCGCCGCATCGAACACCTGGAAGGAGTAGATCACTCCGATCACCAGGTTGAACAGGATCACCGGTGTCAGGAGGGGGAGGGTCACGTGGCGAAACCGGCCCCACGCACCCGCCCCGTCGATCGACGCCGCCTCGAGCAGCGACGCCGGGATCTCCTGGAGTCCGGCCAGGAAGATCAGGGTGGCCGCTCCCACCCCCCACAGGCTGAGGACGATCAGACCCCACTTCGACCACTGCGGATCGAGAAACCAGGCCGGCCCGTCCAGGCCGGTGACCTCGATGACCGTGTTCAGCAGGCCGGAGCGAGGCTCCAGCAGTAGCAGGAACACGATCGTCCCGGCCACCGGAGGAACAACGGAAGGCATGTAGAACAGCGTCCGGTGGATGCCTATGCCCCGTACCGGCCGGTTGAGTAGGAGCGCCAGCACCAGTGACAGCACCAGGCCGATGGGAACCGATAGCAGGGCGTAGAACAGGCTGTTCCTGGCTGCCCTCCACACCGCTGAGTCGCCCCACATCTTCACGTAGTTGTCCGTCCCCACCCATTCCGGGGGAGTGAGGACGGTGTAGTCCGTGAAGGACAGGTAGGTCGCGGCGACGATCGGGTAGCCGTGGAACACCACCAAGGCAAGCAGCCACGGCGCCACGAACAGGAGTCCTGCCGCCGCCTGGCGACGCCCCAGCGGGCTCAACCGGCGTCGGCGCAACCTACCCATCGGAGACCGGGCCGGTCCCGGCTAGCCCGCCAGGAGACTGTCCAGTTCGGCCTGGGTCGCTTCCTGGGCGGCCGTCAGAGCTTCCTTCGGGGTAGCCGTCTTCAGTAGGACGGCATCGATCGCCTCGTAGAGCCGATCATGCATGAAGTCCTGAACCGGCGAGGTCCACATGGGCGCCGCCACCTCCAGTTGGGCGGTGAAGAACTGGGTGATCTCGGTGGCGAACTCGTCGTCGCGCTGATCGGCCACCGCCTGCGGGAAGAGGTCATCCGGCGCCAGGCGATTGGTGGGAATGTCCGGAACCTTGCCGAACCAGGTCCTCATACCCTCTACCACCAGGTAGTCGAGCCACTTGAAGGCGGCTTCGGGATTGGGAGCGCCCTTCGGGATGGCACACCAGTTGGGCCAGAAACCGGAGGCAGTCGAAGTCCCGCTCGGTCCCACCGGGAACTGTGCCACGTTCCAGCGCTCCCAACCGGAGAATTCCGAGCCGTAGATGTCGGAGGCGAACCAGAATCCGTTGACCAGCGCGGCATGGTGCCCGCCCTGGAAGGCGGGGGGACGCCCGCTGCCGTCCACGTACCCGCCGCCGGTGTAGTTGCCGGATGCCTGGAGGGCCACCCAATCACCCTTGTACTGCTCGTTCAGCCACTGCAGCGCGTAGTCGAGCATCTCGATGTTCTGGTCGGAGTCGAGCGTGGAGCGTTGCTGATCGGCGTCGTAGAGAACCCCGCCGTTGGTCGCCGACCAGATGGCGCTCTCGATGCCGTCATAGGGGGGTATGAACCCGGCCGAGACCAGCGTGTCGCCATCCCACTCGACGAACTCGGCCGACATGGCCTTGAGGTCGTCCCAGGTCTTCGGGAAGTCCTCCCGCGCGCTGGAAATCCCCTTGCTTTCCAGCAGTTCCTCGTTGTAGAAGATGGCATAGGAACTGGCGGTGGCAGGCAACCCGAAGATCTGGCCGTCCCAACGGCACGAAGCCAGCACGCCCTCGGGCCAGTTCTCCACCTGCGAGTAGGTGGACGCCGCCATCAGGCCGTCTAGGGGCTCAAGCGCTCCGAGGGACGCCATCACCACCGGCGGGCTCCAGATGATGACCGCGTCCGGTGGTGTGCCCGCCGCCAGATTGGCCATGAGCCGCTCGTTGAAGTCCTCGTCCACGCCGACGCCGCACAAGACGTCGTTGAGAGTTACACCTGATCCGGAAGCCGAGAAGGCCTCTCCGACCTCCACGAAGCCCTGGCAGAAGGGATCGGAGCCGCCTGGGAGCCAGAAGTCGATCGCGACCGGCGCGGCTGTGGTGGCGGGCGCAGCAGTACCTGAGGTAGTCGCCGCCGCGGTGGTAGCGGCAGGCTCGTCCGAACCGCAGGCGCCAACCAGCACTGCGGCGCCCCCAGCTCCTAGAAGCTGGAGAAACCTCCTCCTGTCGATCACCATCGGCATCAGCGGTCCGCGATTGGGCCTCATTGGCAGTACTCCTCCCTATCCTGGGTGCTCCCCGTCCCGCTGCCCGAACAGGCACGACGGGGATATGCGAGCCTGAGCATAGGCCGTCCCGCTGGAGGCCGCCGATGTTCGGGCCGGCGAGCGACCGGGCTGACCACCACGCCGCGGGTGACCCGTCTTCGGGTCTTGTCAGGCAGCCCAGCCTTCCAGGACTCGGGCCAGGTCTTCCAGTCCTTCGATACTGTGGCCTGCGATGAGCTCGTCAACGAACGGCAGGGCTGCCACGAGGCCGCGGGCCAGCGGTTGGAACTTCGGATCGCCCGCCAGCGGGTTGACCCATATGACGCGGTGTGCCTGGTGGGACAGGCGCCGCATGGCCCAGGCAAGCCGGTCAGGCTCGCCCCGCTCCAGGCCGTCGGAGCAGATGATCACCGTCGCACCGCGGTTGAGGCGGTACTTGCCCCACCTCGTGACATAGGACCCCAGCGACTCACCGATCCTGGTGCCCCCGTCCCAGTCGACCACCAGAGCGGTTGCCTCGTCGAAAGCTGCATTCGGATCGCGTACCCGCATGGCCTTCGTGAGGCGGGTGAGTCTGGTCCCGAAGCAGAACACCTCCACCCGTTGCGAGGCCCGGCTCATCCCGTATGAGAACTGGACCAAGGCCCGCGAGAAGCCGGCCATGGACCCTGAGACGTCGACGATCAGGACGATGGGCCGGGGCCGCTCCATTCGCCGGCGCCGCCGGAGGTGGAGCAGGTCACCCCCGTAGCGCAGGGAATGGCGGACGCTGCGCCGGAGGTCGATCCTGGGGCCTCTCGGTGAGGGGCGGGTGCGCCGGGTGCGCCGCTGTGGCAACCTCAGGGTGGGTAGCAGCCGGGCCAACCGGCGGAACTCATCCTCCGTCCAGCGGTCGAAGTGCTTCGTCCTGAGGATCTCGGCGCTCGAGGCCCGCGGCCCTCCCGCGGCGGGGAGTTCCTCGTCGCCGGCATCGAGCACCTCGACCTCCTGGTGGTCGGTGCCGAAGGAGATGGAGGCCGGGTCCCCGTCACCACCGTCGGCGGTCGCTAGCGGCAGGATGGCAGGAGGGGAGTCGCTCTCCGAGCCGATGAAGAAGGAGTCGAAGGCGGCGTCGTAGACGGCCAGGTCGGCCTGCTGGTTCACCAGGGTGATCCGGCCCGTCCAGTAGAGGTCCTCGATGGCGGCCGGGTCGAGGCCGGCTACCGCTCTCGTGTAGGACACCACCTGCCCGGCGCCGACCTTGACCCCGTGGGTCCGCAACAACCGTCCGAATCGGACCAGTTCGGTGGTCGGTCCGGGCTCAGACTCCATCCAGCATCTCGGCTACCCGGCTCCGGACCGTGGACAGGTCGTCGTGGTCCTTGATCACCGACCCCAGGCTGATGTCGAGGTTGTCGGCGGTCACCTCATGCTCACCGAGCTGGTTCAGCGCTCGGGCCCAGTTGATGGTCTCGGCGACACCGGGTTGCTTGACCAGTTCGAGGCCGCGCAACCTGGACACGACCCGGCTGGTGCTGCGAGCGAGGAGCGCGGGAACCTCCGGCGCACGTGCCGCCACGATCTCCACCTCCCTTTCCAGGCCCGGGAAGTCAATCCAGTGATAGAGGCAGCGGCGCTTCAGGGCGTCGTGCAGCTCGCGGGTGCGGTTGGAGGTGATGATGACCGGCGGCGGGGCGGACGCCCCAACCGTGCCTATCTCGGGAATCGATATCTGGAACTCGGACAGGATCTCCAGGAGGAAAGCTTCGAACTCGTCGTCCGCCCGGTCGATCTCGTCGATGAGCAACACGCAATCCGCTCCCTTGCGTATCGCCTGCAGCAACGGACGCTCCACCAGGAAGCGTTCGGCAAAGAGATCGTCCGATCCGTCGCCACCCGCATCGGCCTCGGCCGCACGTCGCAGGTAGAGGAGTTGGCGCGGGTAGTCCCACTCGTAGAGGGCCTGGTTGGCGTCTATTCCCTCGTAGCACTGGAGCCGGATCAGATCCACTCCCAGTCCTCCCGCGAGCGCCTTCGCCACCTCGGTCTTGCCCACCCCTGCCTCACCTTCCAGCAGGAGGGGCTGCGACAGCGTGAGGGAGAGGTAGATGGCGGTCGACAGACCCCGGTCGGCCAGGTAGGCCTGACCGGCCAGCATCTCGGTGATCGTGGCTATGTCACCGGTGAACCTGTCGGCGGGTGCGGTCAAGGGCGTTCGAAGATCGCCGCCATCCCCTGGCCGCCCCCGATGCACATCGTCACGATGCCGCGCCGGCCTCCGGTCCGCTCCAGGGAGTGCATGAGCTTGATGGCCAGCATCGTCCCGGTTGCGCCCACCGGGTGGCCCAGTGCTATGGCGCCGCCGGAGACGTTGGTCTTCTCCGGGTCCAGTCCCGCATCCCGAATGACGGCCACGGCTTGGGCGGCGAAGGCCTCGTTGAGCTCGATCAGGTCGATGTCGTCGAGCGTGAGGCCCGCCTTGTCCAGCACCGCGGGCACGGCGAGAGCCGGGGCGTAGCCCATCACCTCCGGGTCGATGCCGCTCACCGCCCACGCCACCAGGCGCAGACGCGGTTCGGCGCCCCGGGCCCGAGCCACCTTCTCGCTCATCAGGACCACCGAGGCGGCCCCGTCATTGATGCCCGACGAGTTGCCGGCCGTGACCGTTCCGTCCTTGACGAACACTGGCCGGAGTCGAGAGAGGCTCTCTTCCGTGGTGTTGGGCCTCGGGTGCTCGTCCACCAGGAACGGGTCGTCCTTAGGGCGTTCCACCCCGACGATCTGGTCTTCGAACAGGCCCTCCTTGATGGCGACTGCGGCCCGGTACTGGCTCTCGGCGGCGAACCGATCCTGCGCGCTGCGACTGACGTTATAGCGCTCGGCCACCCGCTCGGCGGTGGTGCCCATCGGGTACCCGCCGAAGGGATCCGTTACCAGGGACAGGGTGCCGTCGATGGACTTCCGGGGACCCAGCCTCCAACCGTCACGGGCCTGGTAGTCGAGAAACGGCTGGCTGCTCATGTTCTCATTCCCCCCGGCCACGACGATGTCCGCATCCCCGAGCATGATTTGCTGGGCGCCTGTAATGATCGCCTGCAGACCGGACGAGCACAGCCGGTTGACGTTCATGGCCGTGGTGGATGACGGAAGCCCGGCTTCGAGGGCACATCGTCGGGCGTTGTAGGCGTCCGGACCCACCTGTCCGATCTGGCCCATGACCACCTCGTCTACCTCGCCGGCTTCGACGCCCGCCCGGCTTAACGATTCCTTGATCGTTGTCGCGCCGAGCTTGTAGGAGTCGATCTTGGCGAGCGACCCTCCGTAGGTTCCGATGGCGGTCCGAGCCGCCCCGACTACCACCACGTGATCCGTATCAACCATGCCCTTGTTCCTTTACACGACCGCGAACAACCACCCGGAATACAGACCCATGCCGGAGGCCGGCCGAGACACCGGGCGAATGGATAGTCAGTGATGCTAGTGGCGCGGAGAGTCGCCGGCACCGGGTGCTCAGCCCTTTGCTGGGGCTAACGGCTCAGGCTGATCAGTTGGTCGGCGATGGCGGCGAACCGGTCCGTTACCTCGGCGTACTCGGCGGCCGCCGCTCGCCGGGCGGTTCCGTCATCCGGTTCGGGGAGGCGGAGGCCCGCCAGTACGGCTTCGGCCAGCGTGACCAACTCACCGGTCAGCTCGACCGGTCCTCCTGGGCCGTCGTGGCGGTCGGCCAGTTCGTCTGGTGGAGTCAGGTCCCGGACCGTTGCTTCGAGCGTCCGGGTCCTTTCGATGAAGTCGACGAGTGCCGCCTCGGTCTGGCGGTAGGAAGCCCCGATGGCCCGCTGATCCTCCCAGGCCTGGTTGGCTTCGTTGAGGTCATCGAGGAGCCGGGTGGCCGTGCCTCCCAAGCCCGACAGTTGTTCGAGATACAGAGCCGCATCCTCTGCCAACCCGTCCGAGTCTGGTTCTGTGGCGCCGACTCCCAGTTCCGCGGCTTCGTCCCGCACCCGGTCGATCAATCCGTCCATCGCGGTGTTGAACTCCTTGGAGGCGACGTTGTAGTCGGCGAGGGCGGCCCTGCGGGCGGAACCGTCCTCGGGGTAGGGGAGCCGGAGTCCGGCCAGGACTGCCTCGGCCAGGGGGACCAGTCGGGCGGCCTGTTCGATCGGGCCGTCCGATGCTTCATGAAGTTCGGCCAGGGCGGGCGGGACCTCCAATGCGGCGGCCTGGCCTGCCAGAGCCCGGACGCCGACGATGACGGTAGAGATGGCGTCAGCCGTCATCCGGAGGTCCGGTCCGGTCGAGAAGCGGTTGTCGAAAACCAGGTTGGTGGCCGCCATCTCCTCGACCAGGAGCGCCAGGGCCACCCGCGCCTCAGCCAGCCCGTTGGCGTATTCCGGACTTGCCGAATCGGCGAGTGTGGTGGTCGTCGTTGCGCCGGTAGTGGAGGTGGTGGCTGCGGTCGTATCGGCCAACGCCGTGGTTGTCGCAGGTGTGGTTGTCGCAGGTGTGGTTGTCGCAGGTGTGGTTGTTGTGGTGGGCGTGGTCGCGGTGGTGGTTGCCGGGGGCTGCGGGGTTGTCGTTGTCTCCTCCGTGGCGGCCGTCGCGGCCGTTGCTGCGGCCGTATCGGATGCGATCGTCGTGGCAGACCCGAGGTCGCCACCTCTATCCCGGTTGACGATGACGAATACCAGAACCGCCACGAGTACCAGGCCCAGGATGACCTGGCCCAGCGCCCGTCTCCTCATACTCGACCTCTCCGATCAGCAACCCGTGTCCCATGGCCGGCCGTTCAGGCGCTCTCTGTCCGCTTTCGGGTGCCCAAGGGATCCGGAGGCCGATCCTATTCGCGTAACCGGGCCGGATGGTGCCAATCATCATCGTTACGCCCCGCCGCCGCCTCGGGCCCGGTGCTTTGATAGATTCGGCAGGGAGTAGCCGAGAGCCTGGAGGTGCGGCGTGATCAAACTCATAGGGACGGCCTACAAGAGAGACGACTTCTCGAAGGAGCAGTTCTTCGACTACTGGTTCGATGTCCACGCTCCGATCTCGGCGCAGCTTCCGGGACTGCGTGGTTACGTGGTGTCCGAGGTGGTGAGCAAGCTCGCCGGCGAGTTGGAGACCGAGGCCTTCGTGGAGCAGTGGTATGACGATGAGGCGGCCTGGGACCGGGCCTCGGCGACCGAACAGGCGGCCGCCGCCTGGGAGGACGTGGGCCGCTACGCCAAGACGACCGGTACGTTCTGGGTGGTGAAGGAGCATGTCATCGTGCCCCCGCCGGACCGGGGGCCCGGGTTGGCCTCGACATGGGAGAAGGGATCGTGAGGAGGTTCAAGGGCAAGAACGTCTTCGTCACCGGCGCCGGCAGCGGGTTCGGGAGGCGCACGGCTCAACGGTTTGCCGAAGAAGGCGCCCACCACGTCTACCTGGTGGACTACAACCAGGAACGTCTGGACGCCACGGCCCCGTCCATCGAGGCCCATGGTGCGGTGCCGCACAAGATCTGCCTGGACATGGCGGACATGGACAATTGCGTAGATGCCGTGGCACAGGCGCTGGGGGTCGATCCCAAGCTCGACGTGATGGTGTCCAACGCCGCCGCGTGGGCGGATGCACAGTTCATCGATATGTCGACCGAGGACTGGCGGCGAATTATGGCGGTCAACCTCGACGCTTACTTCGTGCTGGCGCGGGAGGCGGCCAGGGCCATGCGGGACACCGGAGGCGGCGTGATCCTGTTCACCGCCTCGATCGTCTCGCTCGGCCATGGGCGTGGCTTCACCGCCTATTGCGTGTCGAAGTCTGGGCTCGTTTCTCTGGCCAGGGCCATCGCGGTGGAGTGCGCACCCTACGGGATCAGGGCGAACTGCGTCAGCCCGGGGCCGGCCGACACCCAGCAGTCGGTGGACCTGGTGGGAGAGGAACTGATGGACAAGTGGCGGCAGGAAGGCTTCCCGGTCGTACCTGCCAACCGCCTGGCCGACGATTTAGACATCGCCGAGGCGTTCCTCTACCTGGCTTCCGATGCCGCCAAGTACGTCAGCGGAGTCAATCTGATCGTCGACGGCGCCCTCACTGCCCAGACCTACGACGTCCCGGACAACTGAAACTGCTCTAGGGCGTGTTGGCGCTATGAGCACTGGCTTGTTATCGAGGGTCCCGTGGTCGGTCTGTGGGCGGCGGTGGGACATGGCGGTTCAGAGCACGCCGGCGCAACGTAGAACGACCATGCTCAACTAGCTGGTCGGGCCAGGGGCGGGCGCCAGTCCGTAGTGGGAAGACGGAGTGTGGGGCCAGGGTTCGAGGGCGGATCGACCACTACCCTCCCCACCGGTATGAGAAGCGGAGCCGGGCCACGTACGATCGCGATCGCGGGTGCGTGGATGTTGCTCCTGGCTGGCCTCGCGGGATGCTCCGCGGAGCAGCCCGTACCGCCGACCGAACCGGTCGCCACGTCCTCGACGACCACCCTCCCACCGGCGCCGACCACGTCGACCAGCCCGCCGGCTACCTCCACCACGACCACCACCGTCCCCACGACGACCACCACCACGCCGGTTCCGTGGCGGATTCCCTCCGATCAGGTTGCTCACGTCGAAGAGCTGGTCGCCACAGTCGAGGCTCTCCGGGGTCGCTCATTCGAAGAGCGACCGTGGGTGGACATCATCAGCGCCGACGAGTATCCGATCCGGCACTCGGCTGCCGCAGGCCCCGGCTTCGGCCCCTACGAGATGGGCTATCTAACAGCCTTCTTCGAGTTGCTGGGAATGGTTTCGCCCGGCACCGACTTGGCCGCCTTCTACGCACGGCACGAGAACGCGCCCCCCGGGCCCTTCTACGACCCGGTCGAGAGGGAGGTGCTGATCCCTGAACATCTGCTCCCGCTGGATGACTACCAGAGCCTGGTAATGGTCGGAGAACTGACCAAGGCCATGTCCCACCAGCACCATCCGTCGCTGGTGGAGGCCATTGTCGCCATCGACGGGGGCGACGTCGATCGCTCGGCGGCCCACCGCGCCTTGCTGGAGGGAGAAGCGATCCTGGTCCAGACGTTGTACATCGAGTCCTTGCCGCCGGAGCGGCGAGCAGTCATTGCCGACCAAGCGCGCGTAGCCGCGGAGGCTGCATACTCGGATGGGGGTTCCGGGCTCTCTCCGGAGGAGGCCCCTCGGCTCATGGTGGAAACGGCTCGCTTCCCCACCTGGGCCGGCGCATCCCTGGTCATCGACCTGTACCGGCAAGGGGGTTTCAATGCCCTCGATCAGGCCCTCGACCTTCCGCCCGAGACCACCGAGCAGGTTCTCCACCCGGATCGCTACCGGGCCCTGGAGCCCGCGGTGGAGATGGATCCGTTCGGGCTGGTGGTAAGCGGCTACGAGGTGGTTGCTGAGGGGACCTGGGGCGAGTTGCGCTGGCGTGGTCTCCTGGCTCATCATGGCGACCAGGTCAACGCCGCCCGAGCCGCCGAGGGGTGGGGCGGGGACCGTTACCAGCTGCTGTGGGCACCGGACTCCGGGAAGCTGGCTTTCGCAGTCCGGCTGGCGGCTGACTCCTTCGTGGACGAGTCGGAAGTGAACGCCGCCGTTCGGGACCTGATCACGACGGGGATGGATGTGGGCGACTCCCGGGTGGTGGACACCGCCACCGAGTGGGAGGGCGCCGACTACGCGATGATCTCTTGGGACGTGGGTGTGATCACCTGGGTGGTTGCGTCCGACACGGAGGTGGGACGCCAGATCGCTGCCCAACTCGGGGTCAACCTCGCATGAAACGCTGTCGATGAGCGGCCGGTTGGTCCTGTGCGCCACGCCGATCGGCCATCTTGGTGACGCCTCACCGCGGCTGGCGGAGGCATTGGCCGAGGCTGACGTCATCTTGTCGGAGGACACCCGCCGGGCCCGGGTCCTGCTGAACCACCTGGGAGTGGAGAACCGCCCTGAGTCCTACCACGCCGGCAACGAGGCGGAGAGGGCCGGCCGGCTGGCGCAGCTTCTCGAGGAGGGCGCGTCGGTGGCACTGATCTCCGACGCCGGTACCCCGGCAGTCGCCGACCCCGGCCTCTCCGCGGTTCGCATCGCCCGCGAGGTGGGGGCCGAGGTGTCTGTCGTCCCCGGTCCGAGCGCGGTGGTGGCCGCGCTGGCCGTTTCCGGGCTCCCGTCCGAACGGTTCGTGTTCGAAGGATTTCTGCCTCGTCGGGGCACGGGGCGCTCCGCACGCCTGGCCGCGCTGGCGGCCGAAGTCCGTACCATCGTGCTGTTCTCCGCCACAGCGCGGGTGGTGGAGGACCTGTCCGCCCTGGGCGGGGCATTGGGTGAGGACCGGCAAGTCACGATTTCCCGGGAACTGACCAAGGCGCACGAAGAAGTGTGGTCGGGCACTCTCGGAGAGGCGGTGGAGGAGTGGAGCAGCAGGCGGCCACTCGGGGAGTTCACGCTGGTGGTGCAGGGAAGTCCTGGCCGGGTTACCCCCATCGAGAGGGCAGTCGGCGAGATCAACGCCCGCATCGAAGCGGGGGAGCCCATGTCGGAAGCGGTACGGCGGGTGGCGGACGGGCTGGGGATGTCCCGGCGGACTCTCTACGAGGCGGTCCTCCGCCAGGAGTGATCCGACTCGGCATCAGGGCGAGATTTTCGCGTTCTGGCAGAAAAGGGTTGAATCTGTCACAGGCTTGCTATACGTTGCCTATCGCCAAGCACCTACACCGGCCGATGAGAGAGACCGATCGGAGCGGCCGGCCCGAGGGGAACATTCAAGGCTTCATGGAGCGAACCGCCGATCATCCGGCACAGTCCGGGCATGGCCGACCACGCTCCAACAGGATGGATGGTGGCGGGGGCAGGGCCCGGTGCGGAGCACCGGATTTTCGCGTTTTCGAACTTTGGGCGGAGGGCGTCATATATGACGCCCTGATCCTCAGGTTCACCGCACCGTATATGACGTTCTGATCCTCAGGTTCCAAGTATCGGCAACCTCCGGCCCGTCGCTACCCTCGCGCCATGGCCGAATGGGTTGATACGCACTGCCATCTCCAACTGGATACCCGTGACCCCGACATCCTCCTCAGCCGGGCCGGACATGTGCGATACGTGGTGGTGCCCGGGGTGGACGTGGCTTCCAGCATCGCTGCCCGCGAGATCGCTCTAGGGGCACCCGGGCGGGCCTTCTACGCCGCCGGGTTGCATCCGCACGAAGCTGATCGCTGGAACACCGAACGGGACGGGCTCCTGCCGCTCATGGAGGGAGCCGTAGCCATTGGTGAGACCGGCCTGGACTTCTACCGCAACCTCTCGTCCGCTGAGGCACAGGTGGAGAGCTTTCTGGAGCATCATCGGATAGCGGAGCAGATGTCCAAGCCGCTGATCGTTCATTGCCGGGACGCATTTCGACAGGTTTACGAGGTCCTCGAACGGTATGGGGCCGGTCCATGGATCGTGCTTCATTGCTGGACCGGTGGGCCGAAGTGGTCCAAGCGGTTCCTTGAGATGGGCGTCACCTTCTCGTTCGCCGGACCGGTCACCTACGAGGGGGGCGATACGATCCGGCGGGCGGCCGCGGTCATCCCTCCTGAACGGGTGGTGGTCGAGACCGACGCGCCGTATATGGCCCCGGAGCCCCATCGGCGAGGCCCGAACGAGCCCCGCTACGTCAGCCTGACTGGAGAAGCTCTGGCCCGTATATGGGGCATGGACACAACGGAGGTGGCCCGGCTGACCACCGAACGCGCCATCAGCGTCTTCGACCTGTGAGCCAGACCCGTTCCGAGATCGGAACTCTGTTGCGGCGGCATGCGGTCACGCCTCGCAAGGGGCTGGGGCAGCACTTCCTGGCCGATCGCAACCTGGTGGCCAAGATGGTGGACCTGGCCGGCGATCCGGCACGGTCCAGGGCACTGGAGATCGGACCCGGTACCGGGACCATCACGCGGGCGCTTGCCGAGGCAGGGTTCGCGGTGACGGCCTACGAGATCGACGAGCGGCTCCGGCCGGTCTTGAAGGAGAGCCTGGCGGGCCTCGATGTGGACATGCGATTCCAGAACGCTGCCCGACTGGACATGAACGAGTTCGGCGCCGGAACCGACTGGGTGCTGGTGTCCAACCTTCCCTACCGACTGGGTACGTCGATCCTTCTGGAGCTCCTGCAGGAGGCGGCCGGTCTGGGCAGGTGCGTGGTGGTGGCCCAGCGAGAGGTCGCCGAGCGGCTCACGGCCGGTCCCGGATCCAAGGCCTATGGCTTGCCCAGCGTGATAACCGCCCTGTACGGGCAGGCCCGGCTGGAGTTTCGCGTCCCTCCCCAGGTGTTCCTGCCGGCGCCCAAGGTCGACTCGGCGGCGGTGTCCATCCGGCGCGTCGCTCCTCCCGAACCAGTGCGAAGTCTGGCGGTCCGGATTGCTGCCGCAGCCTTCCGGAAACGGCGCAAGATGGTCCGCTCTTCGCTACGCGGCGTGCTCCCGGCTCCGGCGGAGGAGATCCTGGCGAGCACCGGGATCGATCCCACCAAGCGGGCCGAGGACCTGGATCACGGCGCCTACCTGTCCATAGCGTCCGCCATTCCACGAACAGACCAGTGATGTCCTCGCGTCGGGCCCTGGCGCCCGCCAAGCTCAACCTGTCCCTCCACGTCCGGCGCATGGACTCCTCGGGGCTCCATCCCGTGCGTGGGCTCACCCTCTCGATCGACCGGAACGACATCCTGGACATGGCGCCGGCCGAATCTGATCACCTGGAGATCCATGGGGCCGACCTACCGACCGGTGATCAGAACCTGGTGTGGAAGGCGGTGTCCGCGCTTCGCAGCGGCCGGAGTGATCGTCCTCCGGTGAGGTTCGAGCTGTGGAAGCGGATTCCGGTGGCAGCCGGTCTGGCCGGCGGAAGCTCCGATGCGGCGGCCGCGTTGCTTCTCTACGGAAGCCTGGCTGGCCGGGACCGGGCTCATCTGTCACAGCCGGCGGCGGCGATAGGCGCCGACGTGAGCTTCTGCCTGCGAGGTGGCCTCAGGTGGATCGGAGGTTACGGGGAGCAGCTTGGCGACCGGCTGAATCTGGACGATGACTTCGTCCTGGTGGTTGCCGTTCCACCCTTCATGCTCGAGACGGCTCGCGTGTACTCAGCCTGGGATCGCCTGGGCGAGCCGGAGGGGCGGACCGTGAGCGGGACGGCCATTCCTCCCGGCATCCGCCGCCACGGCCCGCTGGTCAACGATCTCTACCCGGCTGCGGTCTCGATCGAGCCGGATCTGGACGACTGGAGGGTCGAACTCAAGAGCCGCTGGGACCGGCCCGTGCTCATGTCAGGGAGCGGGCCCTCCCTCTATGCCTTCTTCCGCGATACGGCCGAGGCCGGCGAGGGGCTGGACCTGGTCCCCGAGGAAGCCAGAGGTGCCTTTGTCGCCGTGCCTCAGGACCGGGGGGCACACCTGGTCGAGGATGGATGATGAAAGGACCACGGACTTCCGGGAGACCGAACCCAGCCACAGCAGCCACAGAGATCGCACCG
The DNA here is from genome assembly GCA_009841105.1 of Acidimicrobiia bacterium. GTDB lineage: Bacteria > Actinomycetota > Acidimicrobiia > Spongiisociales > Spongiisociaceae > Spongiisocius > Spongiisocius variivorans. Next base: position 23,935 of record VXMM01000035.1, read on the forward strand.
GTGGGCCGCCGTGCCACAGACAGACGCGGTGGTGGTCTGTCTGTGCAACACCTTGGCGTGTTCTGCTTGCCATCGGCGTCCCGTCGCTGCGTTCCGCTTTCCTCTACGTACGCTACGGGTACGCATCCGTCAGTGGGCATTGCGAGGAACACCGCTGGCTGGCGCATACCACCCCGCCGTCCCACGGTCAGACCACCTAGAATCGCAGACGTTGCGCCCGTCCGCCGGAAGTACCTGCGCCCGGGAGCCCCGACGCCGTGGGGGGTAGTGTAAATGGCAGCACAGCGGGTTTTGGTCCCGCTAGTACGGGTTCGACTCCTGTCCCCCCAGCCCGACAGAGGAGAAACGAAGTGGCCATAAGGGCGGTGGTTCTGGGGGCCGGCGAGGGCTCCCGGATGAAGTCGATTCTCCCCAAGGTCATCCATCCGGTGGCGGGGCGGCCGATGATCGAGTGGGTCATCGACGCCACCAGATCCTTGAACCCGGTCCAGACCGTCGTGGTGGTCAAGCCGGACGCCGACGAGGTTGTGGCGATGTTGCCCGATGGGGCGACGCCGGTGGTGCAGCCCAAGCAACTGGGCACCGCTCACGCCTTGCAGCACGCGCTCGAGATCATCCCGCTGGACGCAGACGACCATGTACTGGTGGTGCCCGCCGACACACCGCTCATTACAGGTGACACGCTGGGCGAGATGGCCAAGCTCCATCGGCGGACCGGCGCGGCCGTAACCTGCTTGACAGCCAACATGGACGATCCGACCGGGTACGGACGGGTGGTACGGGACGGCTGGGGCCGGGTGGAGAGGATCGTGGAACATGCCGACACCACCACCCACGAGCGGGAGATCAGCGAGATCAACGGTGGCGTCTACCTGTTCGACGGATCCCTGGTCCGGGAGGCCGTGGCCCGCGTGGAGCGAGACAATGTCCAGGGTGAGTACTACCTGCCCGACGTGGTGGCCATCCTCGGCGCCGAGGGCCACGGGATCAATGCCTACCGCACCGATGCCGAGGAGCTGTCCGGCGTCAACACGCAGGATCAGCTTGCCGGCGTCGCAGAGATCTTCCGCCATCGTATCAACAGGGCTTGGATGCGGGATGGGGTCTGGATGCTGGACCCCGGCCGGGTGTATATCGACGTCTCGGTACGCCTTGAGGCGGGAGTAAGGATCCTTCCGGGGGTGCATCTGGAAGGATCGACCTCGGTGGCGGAGGGCGCCGAACTCGGGCCCGACTGCTTCATCCGGGATAGCCGGATCGGTCCCGGAGCGAGGATATGGTATTCCGTGGTAAGGGGCGTATCGGTCGGAACAGATGCCCAGGTCGGTCCCTACGCCTCGTTGAGGCCGGGAGTGGAACTGGGCGACAGCGCCAAGGCAGGTACCTTCGTGGAGGTCAAGAACTCCGTGGTCGGCGCCCGCGCCAAGGTTCCCCACCTAGCGTATGTTGGGGATACCGACATCGGTGAGGAGGCCAACGTGGGCGCGGGGACCATCACCGCCAACTACGACGGTTACAACAAGCACCGCACCCGCATCGGAAGCCGGGCGCAGATCGGGTCCAACACCGTGCTGGTGGCGCCCGTCGAGGTGGGGGCCGAGGCCTACACGGGCGCCGGTTCGGCCATCACCCGTGACGTTCCGGATGGCGCGCTCGGCGTGGAGAGGACTTCCCAGCGGGAGATTCCGGGCTACGCGAAACTGCGCAAGGCTCGCCACGAGGCGTAGGCCATGGAGCTCGTAACCCGCAAGCGCTTCATGCTGTTCACAGGCTCGGCCAACCCCGAGTTGGCTGAGGCGGTAGCGGACGAGCTGGGCGTGAGGCTCGGCAGGGTGCAGCTGTCACGCTTTGCCAACACGGAGGTGTACACCCGCCCGTCGGAGTCGGTCCGCGGGTTCGACTGCTTCGTGATCCAGAGCCATGCCCCGGAGATCAACTTCCACATCATGGAGCAGCTGATCCTGATCGATGCCCTCAAGAGGGCATCGGCGCACCGCATCACCGCGGTGGTGCCGTTCTTCGGGTATGCACGAGCCGACAAGAAGGTACGTCCGCGTGAACCCATCTCGGCCCGGCTGATGAGTGACCTGTTCCTGGCGGCCGGGGCCGACCGCATCGTGTCGGTCGACCTGCATACCGGCCAGATCCAGGGCTTCTTCCCCAAGCCGTTCGACCATCTGACCGCGCTACCGATCGTGACCGACTATCTAAAGGAACGCCTGGACGGTCCTACCACCGTGGTCTCCCCCGACGCCGGTGGTGTCAAGCGGGCCGAGAAGTACGCCCGCTACCTGGAGGCCTACGTGGCCTTCGTCCACAAGCGGCGCGAGTTCGACGTCCACAACGAGTCCCAAGCCCTGACCGTGGTGGGTGCGGTACGGGGTCGCAATGCGGTGATCGTGGACGACATGATCGATACCGGCGGCACGGTGGAGAATGCGGCCCGGTTGCTCCGCGAACGGGGCGCCCGGACGGTCTACGTGGCGGCTACGCACCCCGTGTTGTCACCCCCCGCCCTCGGCCGGCTGAAGAGGGCTCCGATCGATGAAGTGGTGGTCACCGATACGCTTCCGATCAGCAAGGAAGTTCGGGATTTCGACAAGCTGACCCGGTTGTCGGTCGCTCCGATGCTGGCTGAGGCCTTGCAGGCGATCTTCCTGGACAGCTCGGTGTCAGCCATATTCCTCGGCGACAACAACTGAATGGCTCTCGCGACCGAGGTTTTCCAGGTGAGGACCGGGGCCGAACCGGCCGTTGTTGACATCGGCTACCGGCTGGCTACGTTCGTTCGGGGCCGTGGCGATGGCCTGCTGTCGGTGTTCGTACCTCACTCCACGGCCGGGTTGGCCATCATGGAGGTAGGCGCAAGGTCCGATAGGGACCTTCTCGCGTACCTGCGGGATGGCATGTCCCCCGACCGCTACCGCTGGGAACACCGGCACGGCGCTCCCGGTCATGGCGCCGATCACATAATTCCCGCCTTCATATCGCCCAGCCTGATGATTCCTGTCCGGGGCGGCGCGCCGACTCTGGGCACATGGCAAACCGTCGTGCTGGTGGACACCAATGTCGACAATCCGGTGCGGGACGTGAGGCTCAGCTTCCTGGCGGCCTGAGCGGTCCGCCTCGTGTACCGAGGTCGGGGAGAACGATTCGCTCGCCCGGGAAGATGAGGTTGGGGTCCCCGGACCCGATCAGGTCCCGGTTGATTTCGATCACCTGATGCCAGAGTGCGGCTATCTCCTCGGCGCTTGCCGTACGGCCCAGGTGCTCGGCCAGGTAGCCGGCCGTGATCGACCACAGGTGGTCGCCCCGTTGCACGGTGTAGGTCACCGATGTCGCCCCATGATCCCGGACGACATCTAGCGCGCCGTCGGCGAGGTATGGGACCGGCACTATCACCGTGCTGCTATCCGGAAGCGATCCCAGTGGACGGTCGTGGTCGGGATGCGCGGCCACCGTGGGGATCGGGATCGTCACGCCCATCGGTGGGGCCGGAAGGAACGCGCCATCAGCCGCCTCAACCGTGGCTCCCGGTTGCGCGGCGGTGACGGCGTAGGGAACCGGAGGGGCATGGGCTGCGCCCACCGGCGTCGAGATCGACAGGCTTCCGACAGCGAGCACCAGCGCCGCGGCGCGGCGGGACAGATGCCGGATGGGAGCGATGGTTATCCACCGGACAGCTCTTACCGCGATCGGGATCCGGGTTACGTAGGCAAGGACCGAGAGGGTGGTGGTCAGGCCGACCCACGCCGTGATCGCGGCCGCGAGGAGCCAGACCGCGCCGTAGATCGCCTCCTCGGGATTGGCAGCGTGGATCCGGTTCGGCGGGGGAAGCCATGATGACTCCCGCAAGCGGAGCAGCAGCAGAGCGCTACCGGCCACACCTGAGCCCAGGGCGGCCAGCTGGATGAGGGTACGTGTCGGTCTCATGGCGTATACGTACCGCGCCGTGCCGAGGCTTTCAATACCCTTGATCGGGCGTGGAGAAAAATCCGAGATCGCTAAAAGTTTGTGAAGGAAATCACTTGCGGGTCGGCAAGCGGCCTGGTTAGTCTCTACCGCAGGTCGGTTCGCCGGCTCTTAATTTGGCCCGTCCTTGTGAAATAGTTCACAAGCGAGGGTCGAACCCCAAACTCCGGGCGTTCGACGCCTGCGCGTGGATCACCGCCCGGAGACCGCGGGGGAGTCGAGATCTGACGCTTAGCGACTAGAAGGTGTAAGACCGTGTTGACCATTACCAAGCCGGACTGGCGTGAGATAGCCGCATGCCGGGACTCCGAGCCGAGCCTTTTCTTCCCCATTGGCACGACGGGGTTGGCCATCGAGCAGATCCAGGAAGCCAAAGGCATCTGCTCGCTCTGTTTGGTGGCGGATGAGTGTTTGCAGTACGCGCTCCAGACCAACCAGGAGGCCGGGGTCTGGGGAGGTTATGCGGAGGATGAGCGGCGCCGACTTCGTAAGCGCTGGATGGCCGAGCGGCGCCGGGCGGCGAGCTGAACCGGAGCGGATGAGCCACTCCGTAGTGGCCTGACCCTCACTGCCGACCGAAGCCCACGGCCTTATCCGGGGACTCGACCAACTCGATGAAGGCGATGCGTTCCAGAGGGACTCCTACGTCGTCGCCCTTGGTGTCCAGGAACCAGAGGATGGAAACCCCGTCGTTGTAGGCGCTTTCGAGCCGCCTGACGATCTCGTCCTTGTTTCCAACCTCTACTTCGATCTCACGGCCGGTGTCCGCGATTCCGATACGCGCCCTCACTCGAAGCCTCCCCGGCTAGTTGGTAATTGGTAGTTGCGGTTGGATTATATGGGCTACTAACTACTGACCGCTAACCGGCCTTGCGGTGAGCGGCCTGCTCCCTGGTCGCCTCGACCGAGGCCTTCAGGGCTTCGAGCAGGTCCACCACGCGGGTCGGTTCCGGGGCGTCTGCGGAGACGATTTCCTTGCCCTCGATCTTCTGGCGCACCAGTTCTTCGATCTTCTCGCGCGTGGTGTCCGTCCATTGGCCGGGCTCGAAATCTGTGGCGAGGTTGTCGATCAGCATCTTGGCCATGGCCAACTCGCTCTCCAGCGGTTCCACCTCCGTTTCGAGATTCCCGAAATCGGCGGAGCGGATCTCGTCCGGCCAATACATGGTCTCCAGAACGAGCAGATCTTCCCGTGGCCTGATCGATGCCAGGTGCTGGCGGGACCTTATGGCGACCGTGGCGATCCCGACCCGATCCGTCTCGGCCAGGGCAGTCCGGAGGAGGCTGTAGGCCTTCTCTCCGGTGGGGCCGGGTTCCAGGTAATAGGACGTGCGGTAGTAAACGGGGTCGATCTGAAACGCGTCGACGAACGCCGCCACATCGACGATGCGGGGGCCGCCTTGGTAGGCCGCTCCGGCGATCTCCTCATCGGTCAACACCACGTACCGGCCCTTCTCGAACTCGTACCCCCGCACGATCTCCTCACGAGGGACTTCGCGGCCGTCGGCGTCGGCAACCTTGCGATACCTGATCGGGCTGTGGTCCTCCTGGCGGAGTTGGCGGAACTTGGGGCGCCGGCTCGTCGTGGCCGGGTACAGGCGCACGGGGATGGTGACCAGACCGAACGATACGGCGCCGCTCCAGATGGGTCGCATGACGGGGGATTCTAGGAGGGTGCCGGAAAGGAAGGGGAGAGGCTTGGCCTGGACCGGTCGGCTCCCCTGTGGACAAACCGCGGGCTGCTGTTCTATACTCCATCGACCCACCAACGGCAGGACACCACCTGCCATCCGGCCGGGGCGCCGCGTTCTCTCCCCCTAGAACCGCGCCCCGGCCTTCCAATTCTCGGGTGCCGACCGCCCCTGCCTCGCCTGCTGTCGATATCGACGTACTGGTAGGCTTCGCGGCCCGCATTCGAGCACATAGCCCTCGTAGCTCAGGGGATAGAGCACCGGCCTCCGGAGCCGGGTGCGCAGGTTCGAATCCTGCCGAGGGCGCCACCACCCAGTCTGTAGTCGGACCGTTTGCAGTCGGTAATTAGCGTTGACTTAGCCTATAACAACTGACTGGAAGCCAGCGACTATCAACTAGCAACTACCAACTAGGTACTAATCATCTAATCTGGTGCGGCCCATTCCCCAGAAGGTTTCGCTATGGCCCTGCGCGATGTGCTCCCCTTGACCTGGACCCGACGGAACGACCGAGCTTCGATCGGTGGTGTCCGGCTGAGCGCGATCGCAGAACACTTCGGAACTCCTGCGTACGTGTTCGACATGGCCCACCTCGAAGCGCGCCTGGACGAATTCACGAGCGCCTTCCGCGGGATCGGTGTGCCGGTGTACGCCACCAAGGCCTTCATCTGCCCGGCCCTCGCCGAGATGGTCGCGTCACGGGGCTGGTGGGCGGACGTGGTGTCGGTCGGAGAGACCGCCATCGCCAGGCGCGGAGGGATTCCGGCATCCCGTATTCTCCTTCACGGCAATCTGAAATCGGTGGCCGAGATCGACCTGGCCGCGTCGGGACAGGTAGGCATCACGGTCATCGACAGCCTCGGCGAGATCGACCAGTTGGCCCGAGCGGCCCGGACGGCGGGCCGTACCGTGGATGTGATGATCAGGCTCAACGAGGCGGTCGATCTGGTCACAAATCGGAAAGTCCTCACCACGGGCGACCACGCCAAGTTCGGACTGTCGCCGGGTGCGGCCGACGAAGCGGTAGCCAGAGTGGCGGCCACCGAAACGCTCCGGCTGCGAGGGCTGCACCTCCATGCCGGTAGCCACATCACCGATCCGGAACTGTACGCCCGGATACTGGACCGGCTGGCGGCGGCGGTGTTGCGGAACCGGTCGGCGTTCGTCACCACGCCGATCCTCCTCGACGTGGGAGGGGGAATGGCGTCGCCGTACCTGCGTGCCGATGCGACGATCAGCCCGGCCGAAGTCGCTGCCGCCCTGAGGCGAGCCCTCGAGGCGCTGGAGATCCTGGAGCGGCTCGGACCGGTGGAGGTGATGGTCGAGCCGGGACGGGCGCTGGTGGCCAACGCGGCGGTCCTGCTCTACACCGTCGGTGTCCGCAAGCCTTTACCCGGCGGCGGTGAGATGCTGGCCCTGGACGGCGGTCTCACCGACAACCCGAGACCCGCCCTGTATGACTCCGAGTACGAGTTGTTGGCCGATGGCCGTCTCGATCAGGCGGCGGACTTTCCCTTCCGGGTGTTCGGCCGGATGTGTGAGACCGACGTAATGCTCGAGGAGGTCCTGTTACCGGCGACCATGGGCCCCGGTGACCTGGTTGCCATGCCAGCGGCGGGCGCCTACACCTTCGCCATGTCGTCCCGCTACAACGTGCTGCCCCGTCCCCCGGTCCTGTTCGTCAAAGACGGCGAAGTGCGGGAGGTGGTGCGTAGGGAGACACTCGAGGAGGTCTTGGAGGGTCAAAGAACATTGCATGAGGCCGAACCGTTGGTCCTCTAACCATGGATGGGAGCTGAGCATGAGCATGCAGATCGGTGTCGGATTCCTGGGTGCCGGCACGGTCGGGAGCGTCCTGGTCCGCCGGCTCATCTACGAGTCTGACGCGATCGCTGCCAAGACGGGCCTTGACCTGGCGGTACGCGGGATCGCGGTCCGTGACCTCGCCAAGGATCGGGGGATAGTGATTCCTCCCGGATTGCTGACCGACCGTCCTCGCGACGTAGTGGACGACCCGACGGTCCAGATCGTGATCGAGGTCATGGGAGGGCTTGATCCGGCCGGGGACCTGGTGATGAGAGCTCTTGACTCCGGTAAAGCCGTGGTGACGGCCAACAAGGAGTTGATGGCGTCGCGAGGGCGTGCCCTGCTGGCTGCTGCTGAAGCTGCGGGTGTCTCCCTGCTGTTCGAAGCCGCCGTAGGAGGAGGCATCCCGATCATCCGCCCTCTGTCCGAGTCGCTGGCCGGGGAGAGGATCACCTCGGTGCTCGGAATCGTGAACGGCACCACCAACTACATCCTGACCCGCATGGCGGAGGAGGGGATCGACTACGAAGAGGTGCTGGCAGCGGCGCAGGAGCTGGGATATGCGGAGGCCGATCCCACCGCCGACGTGGGCGGCGGAGACGCTGCTTCCAAGGCCGCCATCCTGGCCAGCCTGGCCTTCGGGACCTGGGTGGACGGTTCGCAGGTCACCAGGGAGGGTATCCAGGACCTCAGGACCGAGGACTTCGTCTTCGCCCGGCGGCTCGGCTACATCCCCAAGCTCCTGGCGATCGCCGAGGACTCCGACCAGGGCATCGCGGTTCGCGTCCATCCCACGCTCGTGCCATTGGATCATCCCCTTGCCTCCGTCCGCGGGGCCACCAACGCGATATACGTCTCCGGCCCTTCGATCGGCGAGCTGCTGTTCACCGGTCCCGGGGCCGGAGGGGAGCCGACCGCCACGGCTCTGCTGGGCGATGTGATCATGTCGGCCCGGGAGCGCTTAGCCGGGACGCAGGTCAAATCCAGGATCCGCTTCGCAACGGGTCGCCTCCGGGACGTGGCAAATTTCTCGACCAAGTGGCTGCTCCGGATCACCGTCGCGGACCGCCCTGGGGTGCTGGCCCAGATAGCGGCGGTGTTCGGACGTCACGAAGTGTCGATCAAGTCGGTGTGGCAGGACGGGCGCGGGGACGAGGCCACTCTCCTGCTGGTCACGCATGAGTCCCCCGAGGGCGATTTGCACCTGGCGGCATCTGAACTCGCCGGGCTCGAAGTGGTGTCCGAGGTAGATTCGGTCATGCGGGTCTACAACAACGAGCCCTGAGTGCCGGTCCGGCTGGTCTCGACCCGAGGGGGCCCGGCGGTCGACCTGCCGGCCGCCATCCTCGCCGGGTTGGCGCCCGACGGAGGCCTGTACGTGCCCGAGGAGTGGCCCCGGCTCGATCCTGCCGATCTGGACGCCGGCTCGGGTTTCACGGCGGTGGCCACCGCGGTCCTAGGGCTGTTCACATCAGACCTGCTACCCGCCGCTCGGCTGGAACAGGTGGTAGGGGAGGCGTTCGCCCGCTTCGACCACCCTGAGGTGGCGCCCCTGGTCGAGCTGGATCAGGACCTGTACCTGATGGAGTTGTTCTGGGGCCCCACCCTTGCCTTCAAAGACTTCGCTCTCCAGGTCTTGGGCCGGCTGGTCGACGTGGCGCTGGGGGTGCGCGGGGGCAACGCCATGATCCTCGGCGCGACGTCCGGTGACACCGGTTCGGCCGCCATGGAGGCGTTCCGGGATCGGGAGCGGGTGGACGTGGTGATCCTCTATCCCGAGGGGCGCACAACCGAGGTACAGCGCCGGCAGATGACCACCATCGGCGCGCCCAACGTCCACGCCGTGGCGGTGGAGGGGACCTTCGATGACTGCCAGGACCTGGTCAAGGCGGTGTTCGCCGATCCCCGGACACGGGACGACCTGTCGTTGTCCACGGCCAACTCGATCAACTTCGGCCGGCTCATCACGCAGGTCGCCTACTACTACTGGGCGGCGGCCCGGCTGGGCGGGCCGATCTCGTTCGCCGTTCCGAGCGGCAACTTCGGCAACGTCTATTCGGGCTATGCCGCAACCCGCATGGGCCTGCCGGTGCGGCGCCTGATCGTGGGGAGCAACGCCAACAACGTGCTCGATGGGTTCTTCCGGAACGGCCGGCTGGATCTCGGAACCGTTATCCCGACCCTGAGCCCCTCGATGGACATCCAGGTCCCGTCCAATCTGGAGCGTCTCCTGTTCGATCTGTTCAGAAGGGACGGGGAGAGGCTGGCGGTGGCCATGACCCGTCTGCGTGAGGAGGGCTCCCTGACGGTCATGGGCGGGACGGACGACCTCTTCGTGTCGAGGTGGTGCGACGACGAGGATACGATGGCGGCCATGCGGGACGTATACCGATCCTCGGGGAGGATCGTGGATCCACATTCGGCGGTCGGGATAGCGGCGGCCCGCGACGCGGCGCTCGATGGCCCGGTGGTCTGCCTGGCGACCGCCCACCCGGCCAAGTTCGCCGACGCAGTCGAGCGGGCTCTCGGCCGGCCGGCCCCCGCGCCGGCATCACTCGAGGGCATCCATAATCGCCCCGAAAGGATCACCCGGATCCCGAGGGATCTCGGAGCCGTCCACGGGTTGCTCAGGGAAAGGAGCCGCTTCTCCTGAGCGCCCGGCGACCGCCGACTACCTACTCCAGGAGCGGTGTGGTACTATCAGGCAACCGCCCCCCTTGCGGTATGTCCATGGAATGGCGGTGTGACAGTCGATAGCAGGCTGAGCACGCCGAGTTGTTCGCAGACAGACCACTAATTGCCGGGCGTCCAGATCCCGCCATAAGGAAGTTTCAACCCCTATTCCGGTATCCCGGTAAGGGGCGCAGGCGGTCTCCCGAAAGGCATTTGCGGGGCCGTGGTGGCCTTGCTAATCGATCCGGACCAGGGGTTCGCCCAGTCCGCCAAGGACCGGCGAGTACCGGTGCGGGGATCCCGAGGGGTCCACCCGGAATTGGAATGTCGGCATGAGGCGCCCCCGACTTCGGTCTGGCGAGCACTTTACGGAGGAACCAGAATGGCCACCCGATCAGAGCTACAGACTAAGAACATCAAGGACCTGCGCACCATCGCATCGGCGGTCGGCATAGAGGTAGATGGCCTCCAGAAGGCGAAGCTCATCGACGCGATCATGGGAGCGGACGGCTTCAAGGTGGAGGTGGCGGACGAGGCGCCACAGGTCGAACTTCCGGATGCGACTGTCCGGGACGGCCGGACCAAGGAAAACGGAAGCACCGAGTCCGGGTCAGAGCGTGCGGATGGTGAGGCCGGCTCGCCGCCGGGCCGGGATCACGCCAAGCGGCGGGATGCAGATGGTGGCGCACCGCGCGGTCAACGCGGACCGCAGAAGGCCGGCCCGGGCGGAAGACGCCGTCGGAGGCGAGGACCCGCCGACCGGCATGTCCAGGACGGTCCGCCCGAGGTTCGTGAGGGTGCTCTGGACATCCTTCCCGAGGGGTACGGGTTCCTCCGGTGTTCGGGATATCTTCCCAGCGAGAAGGACGTATACGTTTCCGCCGGACAGATCCGCAAGTTCGCCCTCCGGAAGGGCGATGTGCTCAGCGGCCCGGTGCGAGCGCCGCGCAGCCAGGAGAAGTTCCCCGCCCTCGCCCGGATCGAGAAGAGCAACGGGATGTCGCCGCAGGAGGCACGCGGCCGGCCGAAGTTCGCCAATCTGACCCCGCTCTTCCCCGATGTCCGGCTGCGGCTGGAGGTGCCCGGGAGGTCCCGGAGCACGCTCACCCGAATCATCGACCTGATCGCTCCTATCGGGAAGGGTCAGCGCGGCCTGATCGTCTCGCCGCCGAAAGCGGGGAAGACCACGGTCCTGAAGGAAATAGCGCAGGCCATCACGGCCAACAACCCCGAGTGTTACCTCATGGTCGTGCTGGTCGACGAACGCCCTGAGGAGGTCACGGACATGCAGCGCTCCGTGAAGGGCGAGGTCATCTATTCGACGTTCGACCGTCCGGCCGAGGAGCACACCCAGGTCTCGGAACTGGCCATAGAGCGGGCCAAGCGGATGGTGGAGATGGGTACCGATGTGGTGATCCTGCTGGACTCCATCACGCGACTCGCCCGGGCGCACAACCTGGCTACGCCGGCCTCCGGACGCATTCTCTCGGGCGGAGTCGATTCCACCGCCCTCTATCCCCCCAAGCGGTTCTTCGGAGCGGCCCGGAATATCGAAGAGGGCGGGAGCCTGACCATCATCGGAACGGCTCTGGTAGAGACCGGTTCGAAGATGGACGAGGTGATCTTCGAGGAGTTCAAGGGGACCGGCAACATGGAGCTCCGCCTCGACCGTCGGCTGGCCGACAGGCGGGTCTACCCGGCCATCGACATCGCTTCCTCGGGGACCCGGCGGGAGGAGCTCCTCTTCGATCCGGACGAGCTCCAGCAGGTCTGGAAGCTGCGCCGGGTGCTGCTGGGCCTGGAGCCGGGTGCGGCGCTCGAGTTGTTGATCGACAAGCTGAGAACCTCGAAGTCCAACGCCGACTTCCTGGCAGAGGTAGCCAGGTCGCGCAACTAGGCGTGGTGTCGGCGGGGACTAGTTGATCGACCACGGGACCCGCGATGACAGACGAACGCTCAAAGCGTGAACACGCCCTAGTCTGGGAGGACGTGGCATAATCCCGTAGCTCGCGAGCAACCGGCCCGAGGCGGCTGCCGCCGATGTTGAGACACCAGCGCGCAAACAGGAGGACACGTGAAGCGTGACATACATCCGGAGTACCGGCCCGTGGTGTTCCAAGACCCTTCGGTCGACTTCGCGTTCCTGACCCGATCGACCATCCGTACCAACGAGACCATCGTCTGGGAGGATGGCCAGACCTATCCCTTAGCCAGGGTCGAGATATCGAGTGCGAGCCATCCGTTCTTCACCGGCAAGCAGAAGTTGGTGGACACGGCGGGACGGGTGGAACGTTTCGAGCGGCGCTACGGCAGAACGGCTCGTGATCGGGGAGACGCGGGCCAACGTTCGTAATCTGCCCGGCACCGTGAATATGGCCAAGTCGCCGGTAGCGACCGTCGGAGGGCAGGCGGTCATCGAAGGGGTGATGATGCGGGCGCCATCCGCTTGGTCGGTGGCGGTTCGCAACCCTTCCGGCGAGATAGAAGCCGTCCGCCACCGGCTGCCGAGGCTGAGTTCGCGTTCCCGATGGGCCAGGGTTCCACTGGTCCGGGGCGTACTCGTACTAGGGGAGAGCCTCACACTGGGCTTCCGCGCCCTGGCGTGGTCCGGGCAGCGCTCGGTCGGCGAGGATGAGGAGCCCGTCACCAAGGGCCAGATGGCGGGCTCCATGACAATTGCCGCTCTCTTCTTCGTGGCGTTCTTCATAGTCGTACCCCTCCTGGTGGTTCGCTGGGGTGGCTTGGATGCCTCGTCGTGGGTGTTCCATCTGGTCGAGGCGGTGATCCGGATCACCCTTCTGGTCGGCTACGTGTGGCTGATCGGGCGCTGGGACGAGATAGGACGTGTCTATGCGTATCACGGTGCCGAGCACATGACCATCCATGCCTACGAGGCGGGTGATCCGCTCGATCGGGACCACATCTCCGCGTACCGTCCGGAGCACCCTCGGTGCGGGACCAGCTTCCTGCTGCTGGTGATGCTCACGGCCATCGTGGTCTTCAGCCTGGTGGGCAGCCTTCCGTGGTACGGCCTGATCGCCAGCCGGGTGGTGCTGATTCCGGTCGTGGCCGGTATCTCCTACGAGCTTCTCAAGCTGGGCGGAGCGCAGGCGGATCGGCCCGTCGGGAGGATCCTCACCGCTCCCGGCCTGTGGTTGCAGCGGCTCACCACACGGGTTCCCGAGAAGAACATGATCGATGTGGCGGTGGCAGCGCTGCTGGTTGCTTTGACGGACGAGGAAGTCGACAAGCTGGCCCGCAGGGGTCCGATCATTCCTGAGGCGCTGAACGCCACCCGCAGGTAGGTGGGAGTGGTGGACCAGGGGCTTGCCGATCGGCTTTCCGAGGTCGAGCAGGAGTACGGTGAGGTTGAGGGCATGCTGGCCGATCCGGTGGTGCTGGGCGACCCGAGCCGGTATGGCGAAGTCTCCCGCCGCTACGCCGAACTCCGGCCACTGGTCCTGTCCTTCCGGTCGTTGAAGGCGGCGGTTGACGACTCCAGGGAAGCGGTCGAGCTGGCCGATATCGAGCCGGACCCCGATCTGGCCAGGGAGTTGCGCGAGCTCGCCGTGGCTCGCCAGCAGGAAGCCGACCGCATGGCCGCCGATCTCCGGGCGGCGCTCACACCCAGCGACCCGGACGACGTCAAGGACGCCATAGTCGAGATCCGGGCCGCGGCCGGGGGCGCGGAGGCGGCTCTATGGGCCGGGGAACTGCTGCGCATGTACCAGCGGTTCGCCGAAATGGAGGGCTTCGGGTGGGAGCCGATCGACAGCGCGGCTGCGGAAGGGGGCGGATTGAGCTCGGTCACCTTCGGAGTGACCGGCCGTGGGGCGTTCGCAAGGCTCAAGTTCGAGGCCGGGGTCCACCGGGTCCAGCGGGTGCCGAGGACAGAATCGCAGGGGCGGGTCCATACCTCGACGGCCACCGTGGCCGTGATGCCCGAAGCCGAAGAGGTCGATGTGCAGATCGACGCGAGCGACGTCAAAGTGGACACGTTCCGGTCGTCGGGACCGGGGGGGCAATCCGTCAACACAACCGACTCGGCGGTCCGGATCACCCACCTGCCCACCGGTCTGGTTGTTACCTGCCAGGACGAGAAGTCCCAGCTCCAGAACAAGGAGAAGGCCTTCCGCGTCCTCCGAGCCCGGCTGTACCAGGAAGAGCACCTGGCTCGCGCCGCGGAGCGAGCGGCTGGCAGACGTTCGCAGATCGGCACCGGGGATCGGTCCGAGAAGATCCGAACGTACAACTTCAGGGAGAACCGGGTGACCGACCACCGGATCGGCCTCGTCATCAGGCGCCTCCCGCAGGTCCTCGACGGTCAACTGTCCGACTTCGTCGACGCTCTTACCTCGGACCAGGCCACCCGGCGCATGGTCGGCAAGTGATCTTCTTCGTTCGCTTCCCGCCCCACGCCGACCTCTCCGCCGAGGCCATCGAGGAGATTGTGCAGAGTTGTCTCGGCCGGTCCGGCTCCGTGATAGGGGCATCGGAAGGCGCTATAGACGTGGAGTTGTCCGATGAGAATCCGGCCGCTGCGCTGGCGGTACTGGCCGCTGAACTTCGGGCGGCCGGAGTGCCTTCCTCCACGATCATCGATATCCCATCCCGGGGTTTACGTCTAGGGATTCACGAGGTCTAGTGGTCTGTCTGCGAAACAACCGGGTGCTCTGGCGGCCATCGGCGCCCCTCGCTGCGTTCCGCTTCCTCGACGTACCGCTGCGGGTACGCCTTCGTCAGCGGGCCTTGCGAGGAACACCGCTGCCGACGCCATACCACACCGCCATTACACAGACAGACCACTAGAGGGTGCAGCAAGCACGGGGATCGGTAGGCATGTCCGGCGTCAGCGCAGCGAATAGCGACGGCCGGCTACCGGTCGGCGGCGTCAACTCCAAGCTCCTGATCGGGAGTTGCAGCCTGCCAACCCATGAGGTGGTGCGGTTGCTCGCAGCCATCACGGGCCGACCTCGTGCTGAGCTGCTGAGCGGGATGGTGGTCGATCGTCCGACGGTGAACATGTTCTACCGGCTGATGGAGCAACGCTCGGCCGGGATGCCGCTCCAGTACCTGGAGGGAACGGTGCAGTTCGGTCCCCTGGAACTGCTGGTGGACCACCGGGTGCTGATTCCCCGGCCCGAGACGGAGCAGCTATGGGAGAAGGCCCTCGAACTGGTTCCCGACGGAGCGTGCACCGTCGTCGATATGGGCACAGGCTCCGGATGCCTGGCGATCGGGATCGCGCACCGGCGGCCGGCGGCGCGTGTCATCGCAACCGACATCAGCAGTGACGCGCTCGATCTGGCCCGGCTCAACGCCGCCCTCCTGCAGGTGGAAGCCGAGTTCTGCCGGGGGGATCGTCTTGACGCGCTCCATCCGTCGTTGCGCGGTGAGGTCGATCTGATCGTGACCAATCCCCCCTACGTCTCGGACTCGGAATGGCTCAAGCTGCCTCCCGAGGTTCGCGACTACGAACCGCGTCTGGCCCTGGCGGCCGGCGACGGGCTCCACATCTTCCGGTACCTCGCATCGGAGGCGCCGTCGTGGCTGGCGCCCGATGGTGTCCTCGTCGCCGAGATTGGCGACCGGCAGGGAGCCAAGATCCGGTGGGCATTCAGGGACCCGCCGTGGGAGGCAAGCGTTCTCCCGGACTTGACCGGACGGGATCGGTTCCTGATCGCCAGGATCGCCGCATGAGCCTTTCCACGGCGCTGGTAGCGCTGCGGACCGGCCAGGTGGTGGGGGTGCCCACGGACACCGTCTACGGCCTGGCAGTCGATCCTGCCAACAAGGAGGCGGTACGGTCGCTCTTCCGGATCAAGGGGCGCGGTAGGCACCTGCCGCTGGCCGTACTGGCTGCCTCGTTCGATCAGGTCGACGGGCTCGTCGATTGGACCGGGGCGGAGAGGGAACTCGTCCGACCCCACTGGCCGGGTCCGCTCACCGTCGTGCTGAGGGCCAGGGCCCCGCTGGCGGCGGGTGTCGGCGACCACGAACGCGGTACGTTGGCGGTGCGGATCCCGGATCACGATCTCCTGAGGGGGTTGCTGGCGGAATCCGGTCCGTTGGCGGTTACGAGCGCCAACCCCAGCGGGTCGCCGCCCGCGCTGGACAGCGTCCAGGCTCGGGCGCTCCTCGGCGATCGGGTGCCGGTGTACCTGGAGGGGGAGCGGCGGGGAGGTGAGGCGTCGACCGTGGTCGATCTGACCTGCATCCCCCCGGTCGTGCTACGCGAGGGACCGGTTAGTTTATAGGCTGTATTTGATAGTTTATAGTTGCTATCCGCTATCCTCGGCGGCGAGGGTGCGGCGGCGGAGGATCTCTTCAGATATGGCCGGAACAACCTGGTGGAGGTCGGCTATCACGGCCCAGTCGGCCTTGGTGACCATGGGGGCGTCGCGGTCGATGTTGATCGCTAGGACGTTCTTGGCGTTCATCATTCCCACCCAGTGCTGGATGGCGCCGGAGATGCCGCAGGCGATGTAGAGGTCGGGTGCGACGACCGTTCCGGTCTGGCCCACCTGGAATTTGTGGTTCTTCCAGCCGTTGTTGGTGACCACCCTGGAACATCCCACCGCTCCACCCAGCAGGTCGGCTAGCTCCTCGATGATGTCGAAGGCTTCGGCGCTTCCGACGCCCCGGCCCCCGCTGACCACCACCGGTGCGGTGGCCAGAGTGATTCCCTCCGACACGGTTACCCGGTCTACCACCATGGTGACCGCGTCGGCCTCGGACAGATCGGGAGTGAACCCGGACACGATCCCGGCGGCCGGTTGGTCGGACGGGGCTGCTTCGGTGCTGTGGGGGGCGATCGTCACCAGCTTGACGGGTGCGGACAGCCGGGCCCGCTCGTGAAGGCTGCCACCCCAGCGGACCCGGGTCATCAGCCAGTCGTCGCCGTCCTGCTCGATCTCCAAGCAGTTGGCCACCATGGCCAGATCCGCCCGGGCACCGACCTGAGCCATCACCTCGTTGCCGCGGTCGCTTCCCGTGGCGACTACCGCGCCGGCGCCCACCGACCCGGCCAGCTGGAAGAGGCTCTCGGCCCACGCATCCGGGCCGTAGTCGGTCAGGAGATGGTGGCGGACCACGTGGACCTGTTCGAACCCGTATGCTGCCAGACCGTCGGCGGCAGCCTCGCTCCCGGCGCCGATCACCACCGCGTGGAGCTCGGAAGCCGTCCGTTCCGCCAGCAGCCGGGCGCCGGTCATCCCGCCCCAGGCGGTCTCGTCGATCCGGCCCCGGTCGTGTTCCACGAGATACAGGAGGATGTTCATACCAGGCCCAGGCCTTCCATGATGTCCACGATGGCCGGCGCAGCTTCCGGACCCTCGCCGAGAATCTCCACCGCCGATCCCGCATCGGGCGGGGTCATCAGCATCACCTTCGACTGCCCGCTCGTGCTCGCGGCGGGGTCCATGGTCGCCACCGGCGCCCGGCGGGCCGCCATGCGACCCTTCAACGTGGGGTAGCGGGGCAGGTTGATCCCCTCCTTGACCCCGACCATCGCCGGCAACGGCAGGCGGTACACCTCCCAACCGGACGGGGTCTCGCGACGGGCGGCGACCGAATCCCCTTCGGTGTCGATGCCCTTGATCCCGGTCACCATCGGGCGCCCGAGCGATCGGGCCACCCGGATACCCACCTGGTAACCGCCGGAATCGGCCGATTCGTTGCCGAACAGGATCAGGTCGAAGGGTGCCTCCTCGTCCTCCAGCCGGGAGATAGCGGAAACCAGGGCTGCCGAGGTGGAAACCGGATCCCAGTCGGGGATGTCGGTCGGCAGCAGGACCACAGACGTGGCGCCGACCGCCACCGCCGCCCGCAGCTGCTCCGCCGCTTCAGGCGGGCCCAGCGTCATAACGGTTACCGACCCGCCCTCGCGTTCCACTATCTGGACCGCCTCCTCGACGGCGCACTCCTCATGGGGGCTGATGGCGAAGCCCAGCAACGAGGCGTCGATGTCCTGGCCGTCGGGGGTGAGCACGATTTTCGCTCCGGGCGCCGGGACCCGCTTGACGCAAACCAGAATCCGCACTTCAGAACCTCGCTTGACCGAGCTACCGCATTCAGCTCTTCATCCGGCTGTCGTCCGGATCGAACAGGGGTCTGGAGCCCACCCGGGCCACCTTCACGGGGAACAGCTCGTTCTGGTACATGATCTGGAGACCACGGCCTTCCTGAGCGAACTCGGGCGGCAGGTAGCCCAGCAGCAGGTATGTGTCGAGGGACGGCGACGCCCCTGCCGAGGTCACCCTTGAGACCCGACCCTTGCGGTCCACGATCCTCTCACCGTCCGGAGTGAGGATGGGCTCGTTCCCGCCCATAGGAAACCGGGCCTCCCCTGACGTTGACACGTAGCTCTCGAGGGTCAGGGTGCAGCACACCGCGGCGGCCTCCTCCTCCCGAGCCCTCAGGTAGGCCTCCTTGCCCACGAAATCGGCCTTCTTGACCAGGCGCCGGGCCAGGCCGGCTTCCACCGGGTTGTACTCGGACTCGAGTTCGGCGCCCATCAACCGGTAGCCCTTCTCCAAGCGGCCGGTGGTTCCGTAGACGCCGGCGCCCACGGGCACCACCCCCAGGCCCTGGCCGGCCTCCCAGAGGGTCTCCCACAGCATCGGGGCGTGTTCCATGCCGGTGTACACCTCCCAGCCGAGCTCACCCACGTATGAGATGCGGAACATGGTCACGGGGATCGAGCCGATGGTGGCGTGCTTCCAGCTTCCGTAAGGGAATCCCTCGTGGGAGACGTCGTCATCGGTGACGCTCTGAACCAGACGCCGGGCGTTCGGACCCCAGACGCCGATGGTCGACATCGAGGAGGTGACGTCGGTGAAGGTGACGCAGTCGCTCTCGGGCAACCACTTCCGGAACCAGTAGGCGTCACGGGCGCCGTCGAAACCGCCGGTCACCACCCGGAAATGATCCTCGGCCATGCGCAGAACCGTGAGGTCCGACCGGAACCCGCCCTCCTCGGTGAGCAATGGCGTGTAGATGCCGCTTCCCACCGGTCTGTCCACCTGGTTCACGGTCATGTACTGCATGAACTGGAGGGCACCGGAGCCGGTGATGTCGAAGATCGCGAATGCGGTCAGGTCGATCATGCCCACCCGGTCCCGCAGGGCCAGGTGCTCTGCGTTCTGGATGGGTGACCACCAGCGGCGGTCCCACTCGTGAGGCCGATCGGGTATCCGGTCGCCGTACTCGTCGAGTAGGGGAGCGTTCGACTCGTACCAGTGGGGCCTTTCCCAACCGCCCGCCTCGAAGTACACCGCCGCCAGCGCCGAGGTGGTGGCGTGAAGGGTGCTGACCCGGCTGCTCCGTCTCGAGTCCCACTGCTCACGAGGATGGACGATGCCGTAGGTCTTGTTGAAGTGCTCCGAGCATCGGGCCAGGATGTGGCGCTCGGTCTTCATGTAGGGGTAGAAGCGGGCGATGTCGGATGCGTGCGGGTCGATCTCGGGGTAGCCCTGGGTCATCCACTCGGCCAGTGCCCGGCCGGTGCCCGGACCTTCCTTGATCCAGATGGCCGCGCACGACCATAGGTTCTTGACCTCGGGAGTCTCGCCCACCAACGGCATGGCGTCCGGGGTCAAGGAGAGCAACCCGTTGATGCCGTACTTGATCTCGGCGTCGCCCAGGAACGGCATCAGCTCGACCGCCTGCTCGAGCTGCGGATCGAAGTCGTCCATGGTCAGGGGCAGCTCGGTCGGCGACAGGCGGGCCTCTTCGATGGAAGGGATGGTGTCGGGGTGGTGGAAGATCGGCCGGTGAGCGTACGAGCCCACTTCCATGGAGCCCCCGGTCTGGCGCTCGTAGCAGAACGTGTCCATGTCGCGGACTATCGGATAGCCGATCTCGCTGTTAGTGGCGGAAAGGATCTCGAGGGGGCCCACGTCGATCATCTGGTGGACGGCGGGAGTCAGGGGAATGGAGGCGCCTGCCATCCGGGCCAGGCGGGGAGACCACACGCCGCACGCGATGACCACGTATTCGCAAGCGATCCTTCCCTTGTTGGTGACCACCGCGTCGATCCGGCCCCGCTTCGTCTCGATGTCTAGTACCTCGGTAACAGGGTGAACCGAAAGGGCGCCCTTCTGCTGGGCGTACTCTCGCATGAGGGTTCCGGCCCGCAGAGAGTCCACCACGGACACGCTAGGGCTGTACCAGCCGCCCAGGACCACGTCGACATCGATGAAAGGCACGAGCCCCTCGATCTCTTCCCTGGTCACCAGCCGGCTGTCGATGCCCCAGGACTTGGCCGAGGTCATGCGGCGGTTCAACTCGTGCATGCGGGCTTCCGTCCTGGCGACCTCCAACCCTCCGGAGGTGACGCTCACGCCCATCTCCTCGTACTGCTCCTGGCTGTCGAGGGTGAGGTGGGCCATCTCCTTGTTGTGGTCCACCGGGTAGATGAAGTTGGAGGCGTGGCCGGTGGAACCTCCCGGGTTTGGCAGGGGGCCCTTGTCGAGCTGGACGATTTCGCGCCAACCGTGGGCGGCGAGGTGTTTCACCACCGAGTTCCCAACGATTCCGGCGCCGATCACCACCACCTGGGCGCTGGACGGGAAGTCGCCCATTCCTGCCTCCTCTGCCTTCCCCGGCCCTTCCGGTTCCACGATGCGGAACCTTCTTACGATACGGAACAGATTCTATCGCTCCGGCGCGGGCTTTGCGTGTCCGATCATGAGCGGTGCGCGGCGATCAGGAGCGCACCCCAAGTGGCTTCGGGCACGATCGGTTGTGCCTCGTGGACCCGTAGGGAGAGTCCGTCCGGCAGTGGGTCATTCGTAACCAACCACCATTAGCGGGTCTCCGAGGGCTTCCGGGTCGGGTTCGGCGCCCAGACCAGGAGTGCGGGGGGCGCGGGCGACACCGCCGAGGTTGCGTGCTCCTCCGATGATCGGATCCACGGTGATCATCTCATGGCAGAACCAGGTCCCGCGCCGGTAGCGGGCCGGTGTGGCTTGGGCGAGATGAACCGCGGCGGTGTCGGCTAGCGCGGTGCCGCCCGTGTCCTCGATGTTCAATCTCAGACCCATCTGGACGCAGAAGTCACGGATCCGCCTGGCCTTGGTGAGGCCGCCCACCCGGTTCGGCTTGAGCCCGATTCCCTCGCAGGCCTGGTCATGGTAGGCCCGTACCAGGTCCTCGTATGTGTGGATGATCTCGTCGAGGAGAATCGGTTGGCGGGTGGAGCGGCGGACCTGGAGGCACTCCTCGTAGGTTTCGCAGGGCTGCTCGAAGTAGGCGTCGACTGTCTCGGTCGCCTGCATCACCCGGATGGCCTGGTCGGGAATCCAGGCCCGGTTGGCGTCGATGGTAAGGGAGCTACCCGCCGGCATCCGCTCCGCCAGGTACTCGATCCGCTCGATGTCCGCTGCCACGTCTGAACCCACCTTGGCCGAGTGGATCCGGTAGCCCCGTGCGTGGTAGCGCTCGATGGTCCGCCACATCTCCGGGGGATCGTCTGAAGGGATGGAGGATTGGATGGTCACGTCCTCGGGTCTACGGCCTCCCAGCAGGTCACAGACCGGCAGGCCGGTCGCCTTCCCGAGGATGTCCCAGCAGGCGATGTCGATGGCCGACTTCACGTAGGGATGCCCCGGTAGCGCGGTGTCCATCATGGTGTTGATCACGTCGGTGCGCCTGGGGTCCCGCCCGAGCAGGCCCGGCGCCAGTTCTTCTAGACCGGCCCGTATGCCCTTCGGGAACGCGGGAAGGTACGTCGATCCCCACGGGCATGCTTCACCCCAGCCGCTTACCCCGTCGTCGGTGTCGAGCCGGACGAGAGTCGAGTCGAGTTGCTCGAAGCGGAGACGCCCTCCTTGCAGTTCGTAGGGCCGCTGCAAGGGGAGCGCCAACCTGAAGACCGAGATCCGGATGATCTTCATGATGGATACGGTCCGCTTGACCTGGCCGCGGCCGGCTCCCGGCAGGCGCGGTCCAGGGCCCGGGCGGTTGCCTCGAAATGGTCATCGGAGTGGGCCGTGCTGACGAAGCGTCGCAGCCCGGGAATCACGTTGATCCCGTTGGCGAGCAGCGCCCGGTCGAGTTGGAGGTTGGCGGCCTGGTCGGAGGCCAGCAGGTCGGCGTAGCGTTCCGGGGGCCGGTCGATGTGGAGGATCTGCCACAGCGAGCCGGCAGTCGCCACCAGGGCCTGGCGGTCGTGGTTGGCGAGAACATCGGCCAGCCGGCATGACAGGCGCCGGGTTCGATCCGCCAGGTCTTCGTAGAAGCCTGGCCGGCGGAGCATTTCGAGGGTGGCCAGCCCGGCTGCCGCCGCCAGGGGATTGCCGTGGAACGTGCCGGACGTATACACGAAGCGAGGAGTCCCCTTGAGCCGAGGGCTGGTCCGATCGATCAGCTCCGCCCGGCCCGCAACGCATGCCAGCGTCCCCCCTCCGCCGATGATCTTGCCGAAAGCTGCCAGGTCCGGCGTCACGCCGAAATAGCCCTGCGCGCTCTGGTAGGAGAGGCGGAATCCAGTTACCACTTCGTCGAAGATGAGCAGCAGCCCGTGCCGGTCGCAGAAGCTCCGGAGCCCTTCGAGGAAGCCGGGTAGGGGCCGGATGATCCGCTGCACCGGCTCGGCGATAATCCCTGCTACCCGGTCCACCACCGGGGTGACCAGCCGGTCGAGAGCCTCTAGGTCGTTGTAAGGGACCACCAGCACTGTGTCCCGCACCGCACCGGGGGTACCGGCCGTAAAAGGCTTGCCGGTCGGGTAGTCGGCTGCGGCAGGGGCGGCAACCGCGATTCCCGCGTAGTCGTGGTTGCCATGGAACCCGCCTTCGAATTTCACAATGAGGTCGCGGCCGGTTACCGCCCTCGCCAGGCGCATTGAGTAGGCCGTGGCCTCCGAGCCGGTGGTGGCGAAGACTATGCGCTCGGCGCAAGGGATCGCGTCCACCAGTTGGGCGGCCAACTCGATCGCCACGTCGGTCAGGGCCCCGTACTGGTGCATGGTTCGACGGGCCTGGCCGACCACGGCATCCACCACGGCCGGATGCTGGTGTCCGAGTATGAGAGCCCCTGCGCCCGTCACGTAGTCCAGGTAGCGGTTGCCGTCCGTGTCGGTTATGTAGGGGCCGGACGCAGCCGCGACCGTGAAACGAGGGCCGACCATGTTCGCATTGGCGCCCAGCGCTCCGCCGGGCAGGAACGACTCGGCGCGGGCCGGGTCCATGGGGGATCGGTCCCGGGGGTTCATCTGCGTGGCCTTACCGTGTCAGGATCCCAGACAGGACCGTCCAGCACCCTTGCCCGGGTCGGCGCGCCCAGCACCATCACGTCGAGGCCGGTCCCCGCGACGTCGAGCCCGGGATCCACGTATGCCCAGGCCAGGCTGCGGCCCGTTGTGTGTCCGTAGCCGGTGGTGGTTACCACCCCGACCCGCCGGTTACTCATAAAAACACCCTCCCCGCCGAGCGGATCGGCGTCCGTTACATCCACGTCCAGCAAAGCCAACTTCCAGCGCGGTTTGTCCATGTTGGCAGCCAGGGCCTCGTGGCCGATGTAGTCCCGCTTGGCAGGATCGACGAACCTCATCAACCCGGCCTCGTACGCGGTCACCTCCTGGGTCATGTCGCCCGAGACGCGGTAGGCCTTCTCCATGCGCATGGAGTTCAGAGCCAGCGATCCGAACACACCCAACCCGTGGGCCGCGCCCGAGCGAGTCACCGCGTCGAACACGACCGGCAGGTCCTCCATCGCCACATGGAGTTCCCATCCGAGTTCGCCGGTGAAGGACAGACGCAGTGCGAGGGCCCGTGCCCCGGCGATGTCCAGCCAGCGCACCGACAGCCACCCTCCGCCGGCGTTGGACAGGTCGGCATGGGCGAGCGGTTGGAGAACTTCGCGGCTACGTGGTCCTGCCAGTCCCAACACGCCCAGGTCGCCGGAGCGGTTGGTGATGCTGACTCGCTCCGGTCCATGGGCGCCGAGTCCCCGTCCTTTCCTGCCGTCCAGAACGTGGGATCGCATCCAGTCGAGGAACCGGAGTTCGCCGGCTGCGGCGCCCACCAGGTAGAAGCGGTCCCCGGCCAGGCGGGCGGCGGTGAACTCGGCTTCGACCATTCCGTGTTCGGTGAGCATGTACATCAGGCCGATCCGGCCCACTTCGGGCAGGCGACCCGGCGTAAGGCGGTCGAGGAAGGCGGCGGAGTCGGCGCCCGTTATCTCGAACTTGGAGAAGGCGGTCAGGTCGGCCACTCCGGCCCGTTCCCTCACTGCCTTGACCTCACCGGCCACCGGCGCGAACCAACGAGCCCTCCGGAACGAGTGATGGTGGCGAGCCGCTGCTCCGCCGGGCGCGAACCAGCGGGGTCGTTCCCATCCGAAGACCTCCTCGAACACCGCCCCCCGCCGAGCCATCCGATCGTGGAGGGTGGAGGTCTTGTGCGGGCGCCCGGCGGGGCGGTCCAGGTCGGGAAAGGGAACCTCGTGGCGCAGCAGGTAGTCCTCGTGGGCCTTGGTCCGGTTGTAGCCCGGCGTGGCGAACTCCCCGAAGCGGGAGGGATCGAAGGCGCGCAGGTTGAGCGTCGGCGCGCCTCGCACCATCCAGGTGGCGAGTTGGCGGGTGGCGCCGGGACCCCACGAGATGCCGACCTGCACCCCGGTGCAGTACCAGTAATTGGTGAGGCCGGGCGCGGGGCCGAGCAGCATATTGCCGTCGGGAGGATGGGTGATCGCTCCGTGAACCTCCTTCACGATCCCGGCGTCCGCCAGGACCGGTACCCGCTCGAAGGCCGCCTCGAGCCAGGGCGCCACCCGGTCGTAGTCGGGAGGGAACAGGTGATGGTCCGCATCCCAGGGAGTACCGTCCTCCCACACCGAGAGCGGATCCGCCTTCTCGTAGATGCCGATGAGGCCGGCCCGCCTCTCCATCCTGATATATCCCGACACGTGCGTGTCCTCGCGCAGGACGGGTAGTTCCTCCTCCAGGTCGGAGAAGGCCGGGACCTCCTCGGTCACGAAGTACTGGTGGGTCATCGGAATGACCGGCAGGTCCACGGCCGGACCGGCCCAGGCCGCCACCTGGCGAGCGTACGTCCCGGCCGCGTTGACCACCTGGTCGCACTCGTACGTTCCGGCCTCGGTCTCCACCCTCCAGCGACCGTCCGGCAAGGCCACCGTACCGGTGACCCTGGTGTGACGCTTGATGGCGGCTCCTCTCTGCCTGGCGCCCTCCGCGAAGGCGAGCACGGCGCCCGCGGGATCTACATGACCGTCGTCCGGTGTGTGAAGCGCCCCGAGCACGCCGTCAAGATTGCAGAAGGGATGGAGTTCGGCGATCCGGTCGGGGTAGATCAACTCCATGCGGTTCCCCACCCCGCGGCCCACCGACACCGTGTAGCGCAGCCAGTCCAGTTCATCCTCCCGGACCGCGAGCCGTAGCGATCCGGGCTGGTGCCAGCTGACCGGCCGGCCGGTCTCCGCTTCCAGATCGGCGTACTTGCGGGTTCCGTACCGGGTCATCCATGCCAAGCCGTAACTGGAGGTCGAATGGGTGATCTGGCCGGCGGCGTGCCACGTGGATCCGGAGGCCAGTTCTCCCTTCTCGAGCAGCAGGCAGTCGCTCCAACCCTCAGCGGCCAGGTGATAGAGGAGCGATGTGCCCATGATCCCCCCACCGATGATGATCACCCGGGCGTCAGAGTTCATGCCTGGCCCGATCCAGGGTCGGACGGACGGGAACAGGTATGAGGAGCTGGAACCCGACGGGCAAAACGTGCCGTGAGGGCTTCCTATCTGGTACGATTGTATGAGATATGAGCATGAACCGTACAACTGTACCAGACACGGCCGCAGGGCTCGACCCGCTGCTTGAACACATGAGCGCGGCGATCGCGGACATGGCTCCGCAGGTCCGCAAGGCGACCGCCTTCGTGCTCGACCATCCCGACGAGGTCGGGTTCGCCACGGTGCGGGAGTTGGCAGAACTGGCGGAGGTGCATCCCAACACCCTGGTACGCATGGCTCGGGTGGTGGGCTTCAAGGGCTTCGACGACTTCCGCGAGCGGTTCCGCAACGAGTTGCGGAACCGCAGCCCGTTTCACGCCCGGGCCGTGTCGCTGCAGTTGATGTCGTCGGACGAGAGGCTCCCGGCCCTGTACGGGGAGATAGCTGCGGTCACGCTACAGAACCTGGAGCGGATGTTCACCGGCACCTCTGCTGCGGAGATGCAGGCGATCGCCGACCACATCGTCTGCTCCCGGCGTACTTACGTCATCGGTGTGGGCGCCAACTACGCCCTGGCCCACAACTTCGCCTACCTGGCCGGGATGGCCCTGGACAACGTGGTGGCGGTGCCCGGGGAAGGGAACGTGCCCATGGACGGGATCGTGAAGGCGGGCTCCGCAGACGTTGTAGTGGCGATGACCTTCGCCCCCTACCGGGTGGAGGTCGTCGAGGCGACCGAGGCCGCCCGGCGGCAGGGTGCTCGGGTCGTGGCGATTACGGACAGCCACGGCTCTCCGATCGCGCCCGGCGCCGACCACCTGATCCTCGCTCCGAGCGACACCCCGCAGTTCTTCCCCTCCACGCTGGCGGCGGCCGCCGCCCTCGAGACGCTGGTGTCGTTCATCGTGGCCGACGCGCCACCGGACGTGGTGGCGGCCGTAGACCTCATGCATCAACGCCGATACGATCTCGGTGTCTACTGGAAGCCGGACCGTGGAAACCACTGAGAGCTCCGCCTATACCCGACCCCAGCGGGTCATGGATCCGTCCGTGTACCTGGATGAGGACCTGTTCGACCGCGAGCAGCGCAGCCTGCTGTCGTCCACCTGGCAGTATGCCTGTCATAGGTCGGAGCTCGGCAGGCCGGGGAGCTACATCACGTTCGAGGTCGCCGGGGAGCCGCTCTTCACGGTCAGCGACCGCGAGGGCGCGATCCGCACCTTCTACAACGTCTGCATGCACCGCGGCCATCGCCTGGTACAGGGCAGCGGCGTCCGCCCGAAGCTGGTCTGCCCCTATCACGCATGGACCTACCGCTTGGACGGGCGCCTCGACCATGCCCCCCACGCCGAAGGACGTCCCGGATTCGATCCGGATGGAATATGCCTGACCGAGGTTGCGACGGAGGACCTGTGGGGCTTCCTCTTCGTCAACCTGGACGGCGATGCGCCGCCCATCGAGGCCCTCTATCCCGGCGTTCGAGAGGCGATCCACGAGTTCCTTCCCTCCATCGGACGGATGAGGCCGATCGAGCGCCGCTGGTTTACCGCCGAGTCGAACTGGAAGGTGGCGATCGAGAACTACAACGAGTGCTACCACTGCCGGAACGCTCATCCGTCCTTCTCCAGGGGAGTGGTCCTCCCGAAGACCTACACGATCCGGCCTGTCGGCCAATCCCTCCAGCACCGTGCCGAGAGTTCTCCTGAGCAGTATTACGAGATCGACTACGAGGCCTCGCCCCACGCCGCCGACTACCGCGCCTTCTACCTGTGGCCGCTCTTCTCTTTCCAGATCTACCCGGGCCCGGTTCTCAACACCTTCTGCTGGCGGCCCGAGTCGGTGGATCGGACTCCCTTCTTCCGCGAGTGGTTCAGCCTTGACGGCGAGGACTCACCAACCGTCCGGCAGGTGGCTGACGAGGACGCCCGCACGACGGTGGCGGAGGACCTGGCCCTGATGCGGTCGGTGCAGGGTGGTCTGTCGAGCCGGGGCTATCGCCCCGGACCCCTGATCATCGATCCTGAAATGGGGCTCAACAGCGAGCACACCGTGGCGGCGGTCAAAGCCTGGTACCAGGACGCGATGGACCTCGCGTAGTTGTTAGTTGTTAGACGTTAGTTGCTAGGTGACATTGATTAAACAGTCCACCGTCCACTGAGCACTGACTACCGACTACCAAGTACCGACTACCGGCCATTGGTCATTGGCCACTGGCAGAGAGACCATGGTTTTGTCGCTCTCGGGCTTCGGTTCAGGTATGCTGTTCCACGATGTAGGACTGTTCCGCATCATGAGACAAACACCTTTCGGCTTCCCGTTGTTGGGGGGAAGGGTCCTACCTGCTCTCATGGACATGTTCGACGAAGATCTCGACCTTCGCACCCTCCCTGACGACGAACTCGTCGAGCAGATGCATGACGATCTCTATGACGGTCTCGCGGACGAGATCGACGAGGGAACCCGGATTCTCCTGGAGCGCGGCTGGTCCGCACCGGAAGTCCTGAACGATGCCCTCGTCGAGGGGATGCGGATCGTCGGTATCGACTTCCGGGACGGCATCCTGTTCGTCCCCGAGGTGTTGATGGCCGCCAACGCCATGAAGGCCGGGATGGCCGTGTTGAGGCCCCTCTTGGCGGAGACCGGCGCCGAAACGGTCGGGACGGTGGTAATCGGGACGGTCAAGGGAGACATCCACGACATCGGCAAGAACTTGGTGGCCATGATGATGGAGGGCGCCGGGTTCGAGGTCATCGACCTGGGCATCAACACCGACGTAGACGAGTTCATCGAAGCCATACTGGAGCACCAGCCCGACATCCTCGGCATGTCGGCCCTGCTGACCACCACCATGCCCTACATGAAGGTGGT
>VXMM01000047.1 GCA_009841105.1 Acidimicrobiia bacterium
GGCTAAGCCGGGGTCGAGTCGGGAGGTGGGTGGGTGGGTGGGTGGGTTGAGGTTCTACGAACCGCCGCCCTCGGAGCCGTGACCCTCTCCGCTTCCTTCACTGCCTGATCCTTCGGAACCCTCGCCGCTTCCTTCGCCGCCGGTGCCCTGGTCGGTTCCTTGGGTTCCCACTTCGGCGTGGGCGCCCCAGGTGTCGAAGGGCTGGGTTGTGGCGTCCAGGCGGACGTCCACGATCTTACCGGGTGCGAGGTCGATGGGGGCCGTGGGTCCGAGTTCCACTCCGTTGGAGAGGTGGATCTCGATCCGCACGTTGGTCAGGGTGGTATTGGTGGTGTTCTCCACCGTCCCGATGAAGGCGTTGGCTGCCGGGTCGTAGTGCATGATGAGCCGTGACCCGGCCCGGACCTGGTCGAAGGTGTCCCCGAAGCCGTACTGGGCGGTGTTTTCCTCGCCGCCGCAAGCGCCCGTCTCCGTACCCTCGCCAGCCCCTTCAGCGCCGCCGGCTTCCCCGACCTCCGCATGGATGGCCTGTTGTGTCTGTTGATCGCCGCCTTCGCTCCACACGATGGCGCCTGTCCCCAGAACCAGCGCTCCCGCCAGCCCCAGAGCCGTGATCTTCTTCCTCATGACTTCTCCCTTTCATCATTGAGGGGTTGATTTCTGATCAGAATCTTTCGACCCCAACCTGTGAATCACCTGAAGACCAGGTGGGATACATCTGAGAATCCATCCAGGACCGGCCCGCGACGGAACGGATGCCGTCTAGGAGATGCGAAAAGGGTGAATCCGGGCCCCTCGAGTGGCTCGGATGATCGGAACGCGCGACCCGACGAACCGGAAGAAAGGTCAGCCCGTGGGGAAGAGGGCCCTGGAGCCGTTACCGAGCGCTGGAAGGTTGTGGCGGGCTAGCGGTGTGAACCCATATACCGAAGGGAATTGTTTATAGCTTGACGGGGTAGGCGGTGGCCCGCGTCGTAACGCTGTCTACAGGCCACGGAAGCACGGCCGGAACGACTGCCAACAGGCCCGGATCATCCGTCCAGGATTTCGACGCTGCGGTCGTCCAGCAGGGGGCGGATCTGTTGGACAGCCATCTCCGTGAAGTGCTCGGTCGCCTGATGCGCGGCGAACGCGGCCCGATCCACGTACTTCTCCAGCAGCAGGAACCGGCGCCGGTCGTCCATGCTCCTGTAGACCTCGAACGCGAGGCACCCCGGCTCCTCCAGCACCAGAGCCGTGTAGCTCCTGAGCAGGTCCGCCACTTCGCCGGCCTTGCCGGGTGCCGTCGTGTAGGTCGCCAGGACAATGGTCATGTCGTTTCCCTTCCTCTGCTGGCGCGGCTCCTCGTTTGAGAGGACCACCGGGACGCCTCGGATTCTATGCCGCCTCTATCCCACCGCCCGCACCGCGATGGTCACGTTGCGGTGGCCCTCGGCTGGAGCGCATCCACCGAGTTGACAAGGTCTCTCAGGCTCCTAGAATATAGAAACGCTACCGTATCGTTTTGATAAGGAGGATCGCCGTGGCGAGTACGGAGTCGGTCTCGAAAGAGTCGGTCGCTTACCGGAGGCGGTGGTGGACGCTCGGGGTCCTCTCGACGAGCCTTCTGATCATCGGGCTCGATAACACCATCCTGAACGTCGCCATCCCCACCCTGCAGAGGGAGTTCGGCGCGTCCGCCACCTCACTCCAGTGGATGGTGGACGCGTACATCCTGGTGTTCGCCGGGCTCCTCCTGACGATGGGTTCCCTCGGAGACCGCTACGGCCGGAGGCTCGCCCTCCAGTTCGGGCTCGTGATCTTCGGCCTCTCGAGCCTGTTCGCGGCACAGGCGGGCACGAGCGGTCAATTGATCACGGCTCGCGCCCTGATGGGAATCGGCGGCGCGCTCATCATGCCCTCCACCCTCTCGATCCTCACCAACGTGTTCCCGCGGGACGAGCGCGGCAAGGCCATTGGGATCTGGGCCGGCGTCTCAGGTCTGGGCGTCGGCCTCGGTCCCCTGGCCGGTGGCCTGCTTCTGGAGCACTTCTGGTGGGGGTCGGTGTTCTTCATCAACATCCCGATTGTCGTCGTGGCGCTGGTCGCAGGGGTCCTGCTGGTGCCGGAGAGCCGGGATCCGCACCCGGTCCCGCTAGACATCCCGGGTGCGGTCCTGTCCATATCGGCGGTGACGATTCTGGTGTTCTCGATCATCGAGGCGCCGGTCCGGGGATGGACGGACGGCCTGGTTCTGGCCGGCTTCGGGGTGGGAGCGCTCCTGGTGGCGATCTTCGTCTACTGGGAGGTCAGGACCGACCATCCGATGCTCAACCTGGCGTTCTTCCGCAACCCGAGATTCTCCGCGGGTGCGGGGGCCATCTCGATCGGGTTCTTCGCCCTGTTCGGGATGGTGTTCGGGATGACGCAGTACCTCCAGTTCGTCCAGGGCTACACCCCGCTGGAGGCCGGGTTGCGGATGGTTCCCGTGGCTCTCGGGATGGCGGCCGGCGCCGGTCTGAGCCATCGGCTGGTGTCCAGGCTGGGCACCAACAAGGTGGTGGCTCCGGGCCTGGTGGTGCTGGGCGCGGTGCTGATCTCGATCACCTTCTGGGACCCGCACACCGAGTACTGGGTCATCGGCCTGACCTTCTTCTGCATGGCCTTCGGCATGGGCAACGTGATGGCGCCGTCCACCGACGCCGTGATGGGCGCCGTACCTGAGGCGAACGCCGGTGTGGCCTCGGCGATGAACGACGTGACCCGGCAGGTGGCGGGAGCCTTCGGTGTGGCGGTGATCGGCTCCGTGATGAACACCGTCTACAGCGGCAGGATGGAGGATGTTGTAACCCGATTGCCCGACGAGGCGGCAACTGCTGCCCGTGATTCGGTGGGGGCGGCATCCAGGATCGCGTCGATGCTTCCGGGAGAAATCGGGACACGGTTGGCGGAGACGGCCGGAGCGGCCTTCTCGGACGCGCTCGGCGTAGCCGTCCTGGTGGCGGCCGGAGTGGCGCTGGCCGGCTCGGTGTTCATAGTCAGGTTCATGCCACCGCGCCATCTCCCCCAGGACGGAGGATCCTGGACCGACGCCGGATAGGGTCTTCCCCATGACGCGCCGAGATCCCAAGCCTGGTCGGCCCCGTGATCCGCAGACTGACCAAGCAATCCACCGCGCTGTCCTGAAGTTGTTGACGGACCGGGGATATGCGGGTATGTCGGTCGAGGGGGTGGCTTCCGAGGCCGGTGTCGGGAAGACCACCATTTACCGCCGTTATGCGTCGAAGGAGGAGTTGGTGGCCGCCGCCCTAGGGGCGTTGAGAGACGATCTGGGCCCGCTGCCGGACACGGGTGACACGCGTTCCGACATCGTCGAGATGATCCTGCAGATGCGACAAGCCGTGCGGCGGGGTCCGGGTTTCGGGATGATCGGCGCCCTGCTCGTCGAGGAAACGCGAAGTCCCGAACTTTTCGAGTTGATGCGTGAACGGCTGCTGCGCCCACGCCGGGACGAGGCGATCATGGTCCTGAGGCGCGGTGTGGACCGGGGGGAGATCCGGGCCGATGTCGACCTGGAGGTAGCCGTCCAAGCCATGGTCGGGGCGGTCTTCATGCGGCACATGTTCGGGGTTCCCGAATCGAGGAGACGCATCGAACAGACCGTGGACATGGTCTGGAGCGGGCTGGCCGTCGCGCCCGAGCACGAACCTCTGCCGTGAGGGACGCCTGAAGCACCTCGGGTGATAGTCACCTGGTCGGTCGAGTCGACATACTTGGATCAGTGGTGCGGCTGTAGGTCTACAGTGCTGACAGATGATTCCCGTCCTCACGGCTGAACAATCCCGGCGCCAGGATGCCCTGGCCACCTCGGATCCCCGCACCCTGCTGGACCGGGCCGGCCTGGCGGTCGCCTTGCAGGCGGTCGCCCTTGGCGCCGGCTACGGATCGAGGGTGGCGGTGCTGGCTGGTCCCGGCAACAACGGGGGTGACGGTTACGTCGCTGCCCGGTACCTGGCGGGGCGGGGGATAGCGGTGGATGTCTACCCTCTGGCCGAGCCGCGCACCGATCCGGCGAGGTGGGCTCGGGACCTGGCCCGGCGGGAAGGGGTGCGAATCCGGCGCTGGTCGGATGCCAGGCCCGCCGACATGGTGATCGACGCCCTCTTCGGAGCGGGCTTCCGGGGTGAGCCCCCCGACCTCTCATCGCGGGATCAACCCGGTCCCGGTGGGGAAGCCGGCGTGCCCTGGTTGGCGGTCGACGTGCCGTCCGGGCTGGACGCCACCACCGGAGAAGCGGCTGCAGGGACACCCCATGCCCAGGCCACCGTCACCTTTCACGGATACCGGGTGGGACACCTCATTGCTTCCGGTCCCGACCGGTGCGGCGACGTCGTGGTGGCCGACATAGGCCTGCCGGACGTCGCGCCGGAGCTCCGGCTGTGCGAGGAGGCGGATGCACCGCTCCCCGTGCGTCCTCGCACCGCGCACAAGTGGTCGGCGGGTTCGGTCCTGGTGGTGGGTGGCTCGGACGGGCTGGACGGGGCTGCCACCCTGACCGCCCGGTCCGCCCTGCGAGCCGGCGCCGGAGCGGTGATGATCGCCTGTCCCCCGACGGTCGAGGAGAAGGTCCGAGCACCCGAGATCATGACCCGGGCGATCGGGTCGGGCCGTTCGCTATCGGCGGCCGATCTCCCCCAGGTGGTGGAACTCGCCCAGCGCTTCGATCTCGTCATCATCGGACCCGGCCTCGGGTCGTCTCCCGACCTCGGACCCTTCGTCACCGGGATTCTTCGGGGTTGGCAGGGGCCGGTGGTTGCCGACGCCGACGCCCTGAACGCTCTCGGCGATCCGGGAGGCCTGGCCCGCTCTGGAGACACCGTCATCACCCCGCACGCGGGAGAGTTCCAACGCTTGACCGGACGGGCGGCCACTTACCAGGAGGCGGCCCGCTTGGCCGGGGACACGGGCGCCACCGTGTTGCTGAAGGGCGCTCCCACATTCGTCATGGGCGCGGACCGGTGGCTGGTCAACTCGGGCGGTCGCGAACTCGCCACTATCGGCACCGGGGACGTGCTGGCGGGAATGATCGGAGCCTTCTGGGCCGCCGGTGGGGGAGACGGCGCGGAGGCGGCCCGGTCGGGCGCCTACTGGCACGGCCGGGCGGCAGCCGAGTTGGCGGCCCGCCGCACCGTGACCGCCGACCTCCTGGTCGAACAGGTGGCCATCACCACCCAGCGCTGAACCAGTTCCACGGCCGAAGCCGGGGTCGCTCAGGCGATCTGCGTCATCCTCATCTCGCCGTGCTCCAGGATCAGGTGCGTGACCGCGGCGCTTCCGTCCCGGATGTGGGGCGAGGCGATGTGACGTTCCAGGTCTTCCTCGCTCCGCCAGTACTCGATGAAGTAGAAGAGGCCGGGGTCACCGTTGACACCGTGTAGCTGGTAGTCGATGCAACCCTCCTCCTCGTGCGTGGGAGCAACGAAGCCGGCCAGCGTCTCCCTCACCGTGTCCTCGGCGCCCGGCTCGGCCCGAACCCACGCCACAACGCTCAGAACTTCGTTTCCGTTTGTCTCGCTCATGCCCGGACTGTACTAGGAGGGTATTGAAAAATGTCCAGTTGGCCCGATAGCCGGGCAACGAAACCCCGGGTAGA
Organism: Acidimicrobiia bacterium; assembly: GCA_009841105.1. Lineage (GTDB taxonomy): Bacteria > Actinomycetota > Acidimicrobiia > Spongiisociales > Spongiisociaceae > Spongiisocius > Spongiisocius variivorans. The sequence goes on from VXMM01000047.1 coordinate 5,633, forward strand.
GGTATCGCGGCCAACCCATCCCCATCCCTTTCAGCACGCTCCTACCCGCTGTCGTGAACGCCCGAGGCGCCAGCCAGCAAGCGGGCGGGGTTCTTCCGCAGGATCGTGTCCAGTTCGGCATCGGAAACGCCCCGGTCTACGAGGCGGGGGACTATGTGACGGAGGAAGTGGTCATAGCCGCGGCCGCCGTAGGCGGCCAGTTCGTGCTTGAGGCAGATGTCCTGGGCGGGGAAGACACGGTCGGCCATTCCGGCCTCGATCAGCATGAGGAGCGCATCGATGCGGTCCTCGTCACGCGGGAGTTGGGTCTTGCGCATTGCGTAGTAGAGCTCCCGGCCGAAGGTGTCGAGGCCGAGACCGGCGCCCGCGTCCGCGGCCTGGCGGTAAAGGTCGAGGTCCGAGCGGAAGCGGTCGTCGAGATGGCTTTGTACCACCTTGCTCATGTCGGCACCGGCGTCCGACAGGACTTCGATGACCTCGAGGGGCGAATCGGCCCCGGCGGCCGAGTGAGCGATGATGGCGCAGCCCACCTCTTGCTGGGCCAGAGCGGCGGCCTCGAACACCCTGCGTTCGGCCGGTCCCATCGGATACCCGGTGACACCCAATTCGCCGATCACTCCGGCCCTGATGCCGGTCCCGTCCATGCCCTCTGTGAGGTCCTGGATCATCTCCGCGGCGATGTCCTCCACCGACCACAGGTGCAGGCCGGCCGGATGCGTGGCCTCTACGTAGAAGCCACATCCGGCGATGATGTTCACCCCCGCCTCGGTGGCCAGCCATTCCAGGACACGGGCATCGCGGCCCAGGCCGGGCGGGGTGACGTCCACGATCGAGACACCGCCGGCATCGCGGTAGCGCTTGAGTTCCTCGGCCAGGACATGGGCTTCGTCCACCACCATGTTGTCCCGGCATGCGAACGGGTTGGCTCGGATGCGGCCCAGGCGCTCCATCCTGACCGGCAGGAAGGCGATGGCGGGATCGTCGTCCGGGCGCCAGTTGCAGCGGAGGTCGACCAGCAGGTGCTCGTGCGCCAGGGTGGTGCCGAGCTCGGCGGCGGGAATCTCCCCCAGCACCGTCCGCACCCGGGGCTGGTTCGGTGGCGGACTCCCTCCCGCCGGTGTCACCCGGACAGGAAGGAGCTAAGTGCCCGGTCGAAGCGCTCCACCGTGCTGTCGATCACATCCCCCGTGTGGGTGCTGGACAGGAACAGATTGCCGAGCCCCGAGATCCGTACCCCTGCTGCGGCCAGGTGCGATTGGAAGGCTGCCCGCCGGGCCCTGTCGGTCATGAGAACCTCGCGGTGGTTCGTCACCGCGGACAACTCGGTGAACATCAGGTTGAAGACGGTGGGCAAACCCTGGACCAGGCACGGCGCGCCATGGTCTTCGATCACCCCGCCGAGCCCCTCCATGAGGCGACGGCCTCGCGCTTCGAGCGTGTCGTAGAGTTCGCTGCCGCCCAGGTAGAGGTGGTCGAGAGCTGCTCTGGCGGCAGCCATGCTGATGGGTGAGGCGTTGAAGGTGCCGGCATGGGTGACGTCTCCGGTGCTGACAATCTCCATGATCTCCCGCCGGCCTGCCACGCAGCCGACCGGGAAACCCGACGCGAGGGCCTTTCCCATGGTGGTGAGGTCGGGGATCACGCCGTAGCGGCCTTGGGCGCCGCCTAGGCCGGCCCGGAAACCCGTGATGACCTCGTCGAAGATGAGAACGATCCCGTGGCGGTCACACAGGTCCCGCACCGCCTCCAGGTAGCCGGGGGCCGGTTCCACCACCCCGCTGTTGGCCATGACCGGCTCCATGATGACCGCTGCCACCGAGTCCCCGACCGATGCCAGCACCTCCTCCAGCGCGCCCGCGTCGTTCCAGGGCACCACGATGAGAGAAGAGCCGGCTTCCGGCGCCATGCCTGCCGACTCGGGCATGGTCGCCAGCCCCGGGCCGGCCGCAATCGGATGCGACCCGCTGCCCACGTTGAAGAGAACGCTGTCGGCCCAGCCGTGGTAGTGGCCCTCGAACTTGACCACCATGTGGCGACGGGTGGCGGCGCGGGCGATCCGGAGGGCGGCCTGGACCGCCTCGGTGCCGGTCATGTTGAAGCGCACCATCTCGGCGGAGGGCACCATCCGGGTTACGAGGCGCGCCACCTCGACCTCCAGTTCGTGCTGGCCGCCGTAGAGGATGCCTTGTGACAGTTGGTGCTCGACCGCCTCGAGGACGAAGCCGGGCCGGTGGCCGAGGAGCATGGGTCCCTGGCCCATCACGTAGTCGATCAGCCGGTTCCCGTCGGCATCGAACAGGTAAGGACCCTCCGCCGACTCGAAGAAGATGGGGTGGGGCTGCTCGCCCATGCGGATGTTGCTGTTCACGCCGCCGGGGATTACTTTCCTGGAACTCTCGAGAAGGCGCCGCGACTGCTCGAAGCCCAATCTGACCATCTCGCCTTGCATCTGTAGCACCTCCCGGACCGGACCGGTACCCGATTTCCGGGTGATGCTACCCCCGACAGGCCGGCCTGATTACCGGAGCCCCGATCGCGGGGTCACTGCCTGTCCACCCGGTTCGGGAATACCCTCGCGAAGATCCACCAGACCAGATAGCCGACGCCCAGAGCGAGAGCGAGTGCGATTAAGGGCGCTCCTGGCCAGTCGACTGTGGGGTTGCCCAACCACGTTTGGCACCGCTCCCAGCTCGGAACCCCGCCCACATCGTTGCAGCCGGCGACCACCGTGCTCAGGAGAGCCACCACGCCTGCCGCGACCGACACCATGGGTCGCACGATCGCAAGCAGTAGTCCTTTCTCCCCACGTCTCGGCACCGACCCGGCCGACATGATCATCGCGCCCAGACCCGCTGCAATGGCGACGCTGATCATCGTCCAGGTCGCTGTCTCCGGCGTGTCTTGAGACGATATCGCACCCAACACGGTGAAGGCGAGCAGCGTTCCTGCGGTGATCCAGCCGGCGACTACCCGCATTGTGTTGCCCGTCCTCCCAACTCGACGACCAGCCGCGCCGGATCCGACTTCGAGGACCCCACTCACTGTTGGTGGATTCCGGCGCCTGCTCGCACACCGACGCTTCGTTCACTGTACCTATTTCCTTTAGGACCGCTCTGGTCGAAAGATCCGTTCTGCGCAGCCCTGTGGCCGGCAACCCATCGAGCAGTTTGACGCATGGCTCGCCACGATCCGAGCCAACCCCATGGGTGCCTGGTGGGTAGGATTCCGGGCGGATGGCAGCGTATCGGGACCAGTATGTGGATCTTCTGCGGTCGATATCGCTGGTGGTGGTGGTGATATGGCACTGGGTCTTCACGATTCTTGTCGTCTCTCCCTCGACGGTGTCGCCGTCGAATCCGATCGGGTCCACTCGCGGCCTCTGGGTGGCGACCTGGGTCCTGCAGGTCATGCCCGTGTTCTTCTTCGTGGGCGGGTATACACACCACCGGTCCTTCCGTAACTACACGCGGGGGACCTCCCGGCGGTTCCTCAAGCGGCGGATGGGAAGGCTCCTGGCACCCGCGTTGGGACTGGTGGCCGTGTGGGTCATCATCGGCTGGGTGCTGGAGGTGACCGTAGATCCCGCCTGGATATGGTCGGCCGTGATCCTGGTGCTGTCGCCGTTGTGGTTCCTGGTGGTGTACGTGGTGATGGTCCTCATCGCGCCCATCGCCATCCGGGCCCATTGGCGCTGGGGCGAGATCGCGCCGGTCTGGCTGCTGGGCCTGGCCGGCGTGCTGGATGTACTCCGCTTTACCCAGGGTCAGGGCTGGGCTGCTTGGGCGAACTTCCTGGTCATCTGGGGCCTGGCCCACCAACTCGGTTTCTTCTACGACCGGCTGGTGGCCGCTCCTCCTCGGACCGGCTGGATGATGTTCTGGGCCGGCCTGTTCGCTTTGATAGCCCTCACCAACATGGGTTTCTACCCGCGTTCCCTGGTGGGCGTACCCGGAGAGCGCTTCTCCAACATGGGCCCGCCCACCCTGGCCATCGTCGCGCTGACCTTCCTTCAGGTGGGGCTGGTGCTGGTCATCAGGCCAAAGGTTCTCGCATGGCTTGAGAAGGGAGACCTCGCCCAGCGCGTGGTGGGCTGGATCAACGAGCACGCCATGCCCCTCTACCTGTTCCACTCCACGGGTATGGCCGTGGTGGTGGCGATCCTGTTTGGCTTCGGCTACATCCCCCCCGCCGAGCCCACCCTCGAATGGTGGCTGACCCGACCCATCTGGCTGATTGGCCCCGCCATAGCCACCTGGCCCCTCCTAGCCCTCTACCGAGTCACCAGACGCCCTGTAGCAAGCGCCACTCCCAAACCTGCCGACTAGCCCCGCAACTCCTGGCGCAGAGCAGACGAACGACTACGACCCGTACGGTCAGGGTTCCGGCGACCGCCCTAGGCAGCGGGTCGGTGGGTGATGAGAGCTGCCATCACGGTTTGGTGGCGATCGCCTCGCCGAAGGCGATGGCGCCCAGCGCTCCCGGATGGTCTCGCCACCTCGCCTGGTCGACCTTCCATGTGTCGAACTGCTCTTGGGTGGCCAACCCGGAGGCAGTGGCGGCGGCCATCACCTTGGGGGAGAAGAACCATTCGGTGATCACAGCGTCGAGAACGGCTCTGGCTTCGGGGGTGCTGAACATGTCGACGGAGGCAGTAGCCTTTACATCCACGAATCCGCCGTCCAGCAGCTTGGATTTGAGTTCCCTCCCCATCTGGGGATGCCCGCCGTTGGCGATCACCAGCTTCGTGAACGTCTCCCATGCTCCCGCCAGGCTGTACGCGGGTTCCGAGAAGCTGGATGCAGCTATCAGCTCGCGGCAGGAGATGATCCCGCCGGGTTTCAGAACCCTCTTGACCTCGGCCAGGACGGCATCGGTGTCCGGAACGTGCATCAGGACGGTATGGCAGTGGGCCACGTCGAATGTGTCGTCGTCGAAGGGCAGATCGGTGGCGTCCCCCACCTGGAAGGAGGCGTTGCCGTGCCCGCCGGCCTCGGCCGCGGCGCGGGCCATGTCGATCTGAGACTGCTCGATGTCGACGCCGTGGAACTCGCCCGGCTCCACGGCCCTGGCCAGGCCCACCGACAGGGTTCCGGGTCCGCAGCCGAAGTCGAGCACGCTGAGTCCGGGCTCGAGGTGCGGGAGCAGGTGTTTGGCGTGTGTCTCCGCGCTCCGCCAGTGGAGCATCTGCAGGAAGTCCTCGTCATAGCCCATCGTGTACGTCGATGCCGGCTCCGGCATGCTCGTGCCTCCTATCCGCTGCCGGGTACATTATCGCCCGAAGCGGCGGGTACCGTGTGTCGGCCCGAGGGAGGCCTTCCTACCGGGCCAGGTGGCCGACCCGATGGGCGGGTGAGTCCGGACAGTTAGAAACTCGGCCTCAACCCGGGACACAGAGTAAGGCTGCCATTAATCCTACGGAGCACGGCAGTACACTGCGGTGATCGCTCGCCGCGCCGGCTGGGCCTGTCCGGCTCTCCGGGCACCTTGGATTGATTACGAATCGAGGTATGGGAGGCTTTCGCGTGGCCGGATGGGCTTGGACGCTGATCATCTTCGCCCTGTACTTCGTCGTCCTCATCGGCATTGTCGTTTACCGGTCGGACCGTGTGGTGAACATGGGCGACTACGTCCTGGGCGGGCGAAGGCTCGGTGCCTTCACCATCGCCCTGAGCGCCGGTGCTTCCAACGCCAGCGGCTGGACCATGCTGGTGTTGCCGGCGCTGGCTTTCGCCGGCGGTCTCATGCACCTCTGGACCGTGGCCGGTCTCGTGGTGGGCCTCTGGCTGGTGTGGATCGTCACGGCCAAACGGCTCCGGCGCTACACCATCGCGGCCGAGGATGCGCTGACCATCCCGGAGTTCTGGGAGAGACGCTTCGGGGACACCACCGGGACGTTGCGAGGCCTGGCCGCCGCGATCAGCCTCTATTTCATAACGCTCTACGTCTGCTCAGGGCTTATCGCGGGCGCCACGCTCCTCGAGGAGGTCTTCGACCTGGAGCCCACCGGGGCGGCCCACAACATGGCGATCCTCATCACCCTGCTCGCCCTGCTGTCCTACACGTTCGTGGGGTTTGTCGCCGTTTCCCGGACCGATGTCTTCCAGGCCCTCCTAATGCTGGGCGGGTTCGTCATCATCGCCCTGACCCTCATGCTGATCACTGCCAATCCCTTCCAGGGTCTCGAGAAGGCCGCTCCCGGGTTCTGGAACCCGCTCACGGACGCAGCCGGCGACGGACTGGGCTGGACGACCTACGCGTCCGCCCTCGGCTGGGGACTGGGCGTCTTCGGAGCCCTCAGGCTCCTGGCGCGGTTCATGGCCATAAAGGAAGAGCGCCAGATTCCTCAGAGCACCTACGTAAACGTGGGCTGGGCCGTGCTCGTGTTCTCGTTCGGGCTGCTGATGGGACTGGTCGCCGCGCCGGCCCTCGCCACGCGAGGTGTGGACATTCCCGACTCGGAGCGGCTCTACCTGGTGGTGTCGTCGGTCTTCTTCCACCCCGTCGTGGGTGGCTTGCTACTGACCGCCGTGGCGGCGGCCATCATGAGCACGGCCGACTCGCAACTATTGCTGGCGTCCGCCATCGCCTCGAGGGACATGCCGTGGCTCAAGCGGATCACGGAACGAATGCGGGCCGAACGGCAGGTGACGGCGGGGAGGCTGTTGCTCGTTGCGGTCGGCGTGGCGGCCGCCGTGATCTCGATCCTCTCGCCGGAGTCGGTGTTCTCCCTGGTGTCGCTGGCCTGGGGCGGCATGGGCGCGGCCTTCGGTCCGGTAACCGTCATGGCCCTGTACTGGAGGCGCTTCAACCTGGCCGGTGCCTTCACCGGCGTCATCTCGGGCACCGTGGCCTCCACCTTCTGGTGGCTGATGGACCTGGGCAACCAGGGGCTACTGGACTTGACGGCGTCTCTCGGGTTGGCGTCGGCAGTCCGGAGCCTCGCCGAGGCCGGTGTATGGGAGATCAATCCGGCCGTTCCCGGCTTTGCGGCGGCAACGGCCCTGGCCATAGCGGTGACCCTGGCGACGGCTCCCCCGTCCGAGGAGATCACCCGACTCTTCGACGAGGTCAACAGCCCCGACTGGGTGGACCCGACCTATGCAGGATGACCGTCAACTCGGACGGGATGCCCTGTTGGGCGCTCTCCATCGCCCTCGTGATAGCCAGGGCAGCTTCGGCGATGGTTGACACCGCGCTGGCGCCCTCGCGACTCAGGTACGAGCCCTGGTGCTTCCTGCGGAGGAGGCTGTACAACTGCCGACCCACCCTCTGACTCTCGAGCTCGCTCAGCGCCCGCCGGTGAACCTCGGTGTCGAGATCGGCATCGCCGGACCTCGGAACCCTGATTTCGATTGACCAATTGCCCATGCCGGGCAAGGTATGTGCTCTCCGAGACCCTTTCAAGACCCTTGATCAGCAGCTCTCGCGCGGCGTGACAGTCGGAGTCGGGTCGTCTGTGAGTTGGTCAGTGTGGGGCTGGCCCCGATCAGGCGACAACGGCCACGAGTCCTACAGCGATGATCAACACGACGATCAGCACGATGCCCGCTAGAGAGATCACCAGCCCGGCGATGGCCAAGCCGCGATAGGGTGCTCCACGGTTGGCATTCCTGAGGCCCAAGATCGAGAAGATCAGTCCCAGGATCCAGCAGACGAAGTTGACTCCGGGCAGCCACGACACCGCTATGGCGCAAATGGCGAGCACTAAGCCGGCGATCGCCATCCCGTTGCTCGCCGGAGCAACCTGGCCCTGCGTTCCTCCAGATTGGCTGTCCATGGCGTTCCTTTCGGCCCGGATACCTGATCTGCGAGTCTAGGTGCCCTTCCGGCAGCGGCGATGGCAAGCCGGATGATCGGGGGTTACCGCTATGGGCGCCGCCGGGTCTGATCAGTGCCCGATGGCCCGGTCGGTTCCGGCCGGTTCCTCGATCAGTTCGAGGGCGGCGGCGTCGATCATGTGGTAGGACTCCTCCTCGCTCGGGAAGCCGCCCCGGTGAACGTCCCGGATCCATTGATCTATCGCTGCGACGGCCTCTCTGGACAGATCGGCGTAGCGCCGGACGAACTTGGGGTAGTGGCCGAAGTTCAGGCCGAGCATGTCATGCATCACCAACACCTGGCCGTCGGTGTCCGGCCCGGCGCCGATCCCGATGGTAGGGATGCTCAGCCGCCGGGTGATGGCCTGAGCCAGAGGGGCGGGGACTCCCTCGAGGACCAGGGCGAACACACCCGCTTCTTCGAGGGCCAAGGCGTCATCGATCATCCGCCTGGCGTCCTCCAACCTCCTCCCCTGGACTTTGTAGCCGCCGGCGGCATGGACCGACTGGGGGGTCAGCCCGATATGGCCCATCACCGGGATCTCAGCCGTTACCAGCTTCCTGATCATCTCGACCCGGGACTTGCCACCTTCCAGCTTGACCGCCTCGGCTCCGCCTTCCCGGACCAGGCGGGCGGCATTTCGCAGGGTCTCCTGAGGGCTGACATGGAATGTCATCCACGGCATGTCGGCAACCAGCAAGGCCCTGGGACGGGCTCGCGCCACCGCGGCGGTGTGGTGGATCATGTCGTCGAGGGCCACCTGGTTGGTGGTTTCGTATCCGAGAACCACGTTGGCTACCGAGTCGCCCACCAGGATCACGTCGACCCCGGCTTGATCCGCCAACTTGCCGCCGGGGAAGTCGTAGGCGGTCAACATCGTCAGCGGCTCCCTGCCCTTCCGGGCACGCACTCCTGGCGCGGTGACCTTCTTACGGATGGCGCCGGGCGCATGGGTCGGCGTAGTGTTCGACATAACTGCTCCGTTTCTCCCCACCGTCAAGGTTGGGGGATACCTCCCGGCCTTAGCAGCCGGAGAGCAAGTGGTCATCTTGTGAACCGTAAGGGGAACTGGCCCGCCTAAACCTGGTCGCGCCTTTCCGTCCGGTCTGCTGGTCAGTCTAGATGATTGCCACTCTCGGTGGGCGCTGTCCGGCAGTGTCCGCAGCGGGGTGGGGCACGAACGTCAGGTGGGTCCTGGGGCGGGGGACCCGCCCTACCGTCCTCCGACTACCAGCCTCGGGCGATCCAATCGGGCAGCGCCGGCTTCTCGGTCCCGATGGTGGTCTTGGTCGGACCGTGCCCCGGATAGACGTCGGTGGTCTCGTCAAGGGTGAATAGCCGTTCCTTGATGCTCTTGATGATCTCGTCGAAATCTCCACCCTCGTACTCGGTGGCGCCGGGGCCACCCGGGAACAGGGTGTCCCCGGAGAACAGCACGCCCGGACTGAGGAAGCACACAGATCCGGGTGTGTGGCCGGGGGTATGCATGGTCAGCAGGCTGGTCTCCCCCAAGGGGATCGCCTCCCCGCCGGGCAATGGTGTCGGAGTGACCCGAGTGGTTCGCGCCGCCAGTTCGTGGTCGGCAGGGTGGAGGAGGAAGGGCACGCCGAGGGCCTTGACCACCGGGGCCACGGCCCTCAGATGGTCGTGGTGGCCGTGGGTGGTGAGTAGGGCCTCCACCTCCACGCCGTCGGCCAGCTCGAGAATTCGGTCCGGTTCGGCGGCGGCGTCGATGATCACCCCCCGGCCGGTCTGAGCGCAGGCCACCACGAAGGCGTTGTTGGCGTACTCACCCACCAGCGCCGCCCTGGTCAGGATGGTGCCGTTGTCGAAGGTCCAACTCATGGCGGCGACTCTAGCGAGACGGATCGCTGTCCATAGGAGTCCGAGTACTGGTTGGTTGCTTGCGGGATCGGATGGAAGCCGGAATGTGTCACAGGCGTTCTATACATTGCCTATCGCCAAGCACCAACACCGGCTGATAGCGTCCTACCGATCGGATCGGCTGGCCTAGGGAACATGACAGCTTCATGGAGCGAACCGCCGATTCTCGGCAACCCGCCGGGCATGGCCGACCACGCTCCAAGCCAGGAGGTGGTGGCGGGGGTGGGGCCCAGCGGGCGAAGTCCGCTCGGCGCGGGTTTTCGCGAGTCTTGGAGAAGTCGCCCGTTCTTGAGGCAGAGGGCACCGTATATGGCGTTCTGATCCTCAGGTTTAGGGCACCGTATGTGACGCTCTGATCCTCAGGTTCGGTACAGGCGGTCGTAGGCGGCGAACATGGCGTCGGGGTCGGTCTTGGCCACCAGCACGCTGACGCCGGGTCGCGATCTTGCCCTTCGCAACGCCCCCACCATCTCGCCGGGCTCAATTTGCTCGGCGGTCACACCGAAACCGCCGGCCACGGCAGCCAAGTCCTGGTCGTGGGGGGTGACGAAGAGTTCCCGAGCCTGCGCGTAGGCGTCCTCTGTGCCGGACTCGCGGAGCGATCGGAGGTAGGGAAGCATCTCGAAGATGGCGCCTCCCCCGTTGTCGAGCACGACTATCGACAGGTCGACCCCCAGCGCTCGGGCCGTGGTCAGCGATCCGACGTCGTGGAGGAACGTGAGATCCCCCACCAGGGCGGTCACCCGCCTTCCGAGTCCCAGGGCAGCGCCGGTCGCGGACGCCAGGGCACCGTCGATCCCGCATGCGCCCCTGTTGCCGAACACAGCTGTACCACAGCCCGGCTCCAGCATGGCGTTCACATGGCGCACGGGCATGCTGGAACCCGCCCACACCAGGGCTTCGCTGTCCAGCACCTCTGCTGTGAGGGCCAACTCGGTGTCAGGGTGGTGGGTACGCTCGTATCTACGGCGCTCCCGGACGCGCAGCTCGGCAGCCCGCCAGGTTTGGGTCCAGCGGCCATCAACCGGCGACGATGACACCTGGTTGAGGAGCGATGCGATTGGATCGCGCAGGACCGCCTCCGGGCCGGGCTCCCTCCACCGGTAGTCCGGATCCAGGAGGATCTCGGGTGCTCGAAGCCCTTCGAGCCAGTTCTGGGTAACCGTGCCCGTGGGGATGCCACCGATCCGGACCACCGCGTCAGGGGCATGGCGGCTCGCAAAGCCACGGTCCCCGACCAGCATGTCGCCGGTGGTCACCAGGTTCTCGCTGTCGCGGCTTCGCAGCCCCGACATTCCGTCGGCCAGGACCGGCCATCCGGATCGCGCCGCCAGTCGATGGACGGCGTCCCGCTCGGTCCGACCTGTCGCTCGGGGACCCGCCACGATCAGGCCGCGGGCGGCCCGGTCCATGAAGCCTCCCAGCGCCTCCACGGACGACCCGCGCACCCCTTCGCCTCCGGACTCCGGGATTGATATCTCGAAGCACGGCTTGGTGTCGCGCCGCGCCGGGGGCTCGAGGGGCTTGTCGAACGGGACGTTCAGGTGGACCGGCCCGGCATCGGGCGGGTAGGCAGCCCGCAAAACGCGCCGCACCTCGCCGGCCACCCATTCCGGATCGCACTCGTGTGCCACCGGGAGGTAGGCGGAGGCGCGCACCGCGGAGCCGTAGAGTCCGACCTGGTCGATGGTCTGGGGAGCGTCCCGATCCAGGAAGCCGGGCGGGCGGTCGGCCGTGATGACCACCAGCGGCACGCGACCCCGGTCGGCCTCCACCACGGCCGGCAGGTAGTTGGCGGCCGCGGAACCGGAGGTGCAGACCACCGCGGCCGGCTTTCCGGTGGCCCTAGCCAGCCCCAAGGCCGTGAACCCGGCGGAACGCTCGTCGAGTACCACCTTGGAGGGCGGACCCTCGTCGCTTACCGCCAGAGCCAGCGGTGTGGAACGGGAACCCGGAGAGATGATCGCCATGGCCACGCCTCCCTTGACCAGGGCGGCGGCAAGGGTGTCGGCGGTGGCGTAGGTTTTCCGCCGGTGATCGTTCATACCCGGGAGAGAGCCGGGAGCAGCGCTCCCAGCTTCAGATCGGTCTCGAGGAGTTCCTTCTCCGGCTGCGATGCCGAGACGATACCGGCGCCCGCGAACAGGCTGGTCCGGTTGCCTTCGATCAGGCAGGACCGCAGGGCGGTATGGAACTCTCCGTTCCCGGACAGATCGCAATAGCCGATCGGCCCGGCGTACCAACCTCGGTCGAACGGCTCTCGGGCCGTGATCCAGCGGGTGGCCCGGTCCCGAGGTAATCCGCCTACCGCCGGGGTGGGGTGGAGGGATCCCACCACGTCCAGCACGCCGGTTCCGACCGGCGCCACCGCGTTGATCGGAGTGGCGAGATGGAGGATGCCTGGCAACTCGAGGACGCCGGTCCGTTCCGGGGGGTCGAGCGCGAATCCCCGGTCCGACAGCCTGCGCATGAGCTCGGAGCGGACGTAGCTGTGCTCCTCGAGTTCCTTCGAGTCGTTGAGGAGAAGGTGTGCGAGACGCTGGTCCTCTGCCGGGGCAGATCCCCGCGGTGCGGTTCCCGCCAGGGCAAGAGTCCTGACCGTCAACCCTTCGACCCGGGCCAGCAGTTCGGGAGTGGCGCCACAGAACACGGCGCCTCCAGGTCGGGCGAACGCGAAGATAACGCACGTCCGGTGGACCTGCCGCAAGGCGGCAAGGAAGGGCCCGAGATCAGGCCGCTGATCGACATCCAGCCTGCGGGCCAGGGTCACTTTCTTCAGGTCTCCGTCGCGGATCAACCGGATCGCCTCCCCGACGCCGGCCAGGTACCCGGGATCGGACAGGTCTATGTCCTCGGTACTCCGGTCGTCCGTCACTTTGGGAGTGACCAGAGCCGGCGCCATGCGGCGGGCGGCCCTGATCCGCCCCATCAGCGCGGCGGCGACCGCGGCCGGATCAGCGTCGGCAGGAACCTCGGTAGCTGCGATCCACACCCGGTTGCCGGGATCCCTCTGGATATAGGCCAGCTCGGGAAGCACGAGACGGCCCGCCGGGAACCCCGGCCAGGTGCTGCCGGGCGAGAACGAGAAGCCCCCGATCAGGAGCAGCGCCCGTTCCGCTCCGTCGAGCGCCGTCTGGTGAGCCCGGCTTGCCAGGTCGTGAAGGGCGGACGAGGCGGTTCCGAACCGTCCGGAGTCCGCGGGGGTCCGGATGGTGTACGCCTCACCGGCGGCGGCTATGGCGAAGCCCCGGTCCGGTTTTTCCCAGTACGCGAGCGGCGGTCCGGTCGCCAGCGCTACCGCGAGCGGATCCCGTTCCGTCGCGGGCACGGCCAGGGTGACGATCGAGGGACGACCCGAGACAGCGGCGCGGGCGACGGCGCGGGCGACGCGTTGCTCCAGCCGTCCGATCTCACTCATCGCCACTCGGTGTGGATCACCAGTTGACGTTCCTCGATGTCCTCCAGAGCCTTAACCAGAGCGGCGTCTCTCGAGTCGTCCAGCCGTTCCTTCACACGGGTGATCACGGTGTGGTGGAAGTGTTGCGCGACCAGGCGGGTGACGTGGACCACGAGAGTCCGGAACATCTCGGCCAGCTCGACGGGCCGGTCGGGCTGGTTGTCGCGGATGTGTTCGTTGAACAGGTCGATGGCGGCATCCACCACGCTCTCCACCGATGTGGCGTGCCGGGCCGCCAGGGCTGCCAGCTTGTCGAGGGGAAACCCGGCCTCCAGTAATGACACACCGGCTGCGAGCATTGGCGCCACATCGGGAGCGAATCGTTCCTCATCGCCGTCGCCGAGCGGTTGGATCAGGCCGGCTGACACCGCGATGTCCACCAGATGGGGCGGAAGCCCGGAGCGCTCGGCCAGTTCGGCCCGCCCAAGGCCCACCGTGGCCCCGGCCAGCGATTCCAGCAGTGGATGCCCGGACTCGTCCAGCAGGCGCTTGATCTGCGCCAAGGTGAAGCCGTCGTCGGCGAGAGCTCGGATGGTGCGCAACCGGGTCAAGTGCGCGCTGCGGTACACCACCGCGCGACCATCCCGATCGGTGGGCGGTAGGAGGCCCATTCCCTGGTAGTAGCGGATCGTGTCGACCCCGACCCCGGCCTCGGCGGCCAGGTGCTCCACCCGGTATGTCGTAGCCTTACCAGCCATAGCGCCCACTCTAGGAGTGATCGCTCATATCTTCTTCTTCGATGCGGTCAGCCGGGCGCCGGTGTCCTGTTCGGTAGTTCGTTATCCGCACGCCAGGCTCGAGAACGCGAAAAACGCCCCGACACGCCGCACCCCGGCGGGCCCATCCCCCAGCCACCACCTCCTTCGGTCCGAACGCGACCCGCTATCCCCTAACGGGGTCTGCTCCCGACTTGATCCCAGATCCGGGCTCCTCGACGTCGATAGGCAAGAGTCCGGTGGTGCTTGTGACCGCTGGTCAGTATGCGACGGGGCTGTGACACTTTCAACCCCCTTGTCCAGCGGCCGGTCCGCGCCCCAAGGCGGTGGTCACCGAACGCGGCGAACCTAAGACCGGGGACGCCAGGAGTGCGCCGAATATGTCCAGTTGGCCGCTAGCCGGCAACGAACCCCCAGGGTCGAGTCATTGCACGTCAAGCCCATGCCCGTCTCGTCAGTATTCTCCGATTCCCAGCGTCTCCTCGGCCCGTTCGAGCCGCTGGCCTCCCAGGAGAACGGGAGCGAACAGATCTCCGTAGCGGGAGATCCGGTCCCAGATGGTGGCGATGGTGAAGCTCGCAGGATCGATAGTGTCCAGTTCGTCCCATCGGAGCGGCGTGGACACCGGTGCTCCGGGGCGGGGCCGTACCGAGTAGGCCGCCGCGATGGTGGCGCCGCCTCGGTTCTGCCCGGAGTCGATATACACCTTCCCCGCACGGTTGGGGATGTGGCGATCCATAGTCACGTTCTCCGGGTTGGCGGCGGCCAGCAGATGGCCGAGCCGCTGCACGAACGTCCGGACCCGGGCGTAGTCGTGGACCGGGTCGAGTGGCACGTAGATATGAATGCCTTTCGATCCGGAGGTCTTCGGATAGCCACGCAGCCGCAGGTGGCCGAGGGCTTCCCGGAGGAGACCGGCCACAGCCACCACCTGATCCCAGCTTGAGCCTGCCGCAGGATCGAGATCGAACACCGCGAAGTCCGCGGCATCGAGGGACCGGACCCGTGAGAGCCAGGGGTGGATCTCGATACAACCCATGTTGGCCAGCCACATGAGGGACTCGGGCCGGTCGGCGGTTACGTACTCGATCACCCCGCCTCGATGGGCCGAGTCGATCGGGACCAGCGGCATCCAGGCCGGCTGGTGGCCGGGGGCCTGCTTCTCGTAGAAGGAGGCGGCTTCGACGCCGTCGGGGAACCGGGCCATCACGATCGCCCGATCCTCCAGATGGGGGAGCAGGAGCGGAGCGACGGAGGCGTAGTAGGAGATCAGGTCGCCCTTGGTGTAGCCGTCGGGAAAGAACCGCTTGTCGAGGTTGGATAGCCGCAGGGGGTGGTGGTAGCCGACCAGGGAGTATCCGTGTTTGGTCTCCGCGGCCCTGGGCGCGGTCGGGAATGAGACAGCGCCGCTGCCGGCGGACCGCCCCAGCGGTACGGGCTGGGTCACGGAGGCCAGCGCGCTCTTGATCTCCGTCCGGATCCTGCGATGAGACGGCTCGTCGCGGGACTCGGAGATGACGGTTACCCGGAAGCCGGCCCGGTGTGCCGCTTCGACCAGCGGTGTGACCCGGAGGTCGCCCTGACCGTACGGGAGGTGGCGGATCTCGCCGTTCTCGTCGTACAGGACATCGCTGAACTGGGAATGGAGCGGATCGACTTTCCATCCCGCGAAGTTCTCCCGCAGGAACCCGAGCACCGCTTCGAACGCCTCGACCGACCGGAGACCTCCCCCGCTTATGGCATGGACGTGTGCCCAGTCGATGACGGGCCGCACGAACGGATACTCCGCGCAGAGGAGAGCGATGTCGCCGAGGCTCCCCATCTGCGAAGCACGTCCGGTGGTCTCGAGGCCCAGACCGACTCCGAGGTCGGACACCTTGGTCGCCAGGTGATCGAGGTGGCGGCGGATGGTGTCCATCAGGAAGCCTGGCTCCTCCTTGCGCCGCCCGCCCGGATGCGCCACCACCATCCGGGCGCCCATCCCGGCAGCGAGATTCATCGCGTGCTCGATCGCCCCCCGGCACTTCCGGGCCCGATCCTCGTCGGTAACGGTGAGGACCGCGAAGTAGGGGGCATGGATGGAGAGCGGGATTCCTCGTCGTGCCGCCTCCTTCCCGAAGGAGCTGCAGCGCCGCTCGTTCCACGGGAAGGACCTGGTGAATGCCAGCTCGAAGGCCTGGCAGCCCTGCTCCAACAGCCCGTCCAGGAACTCTTCATCAGAATTGTCGGGCGAAGGGAGCCCCGAGTATCCGAACGTGATCACCCGGCCAGCCTATCGGTCCCGGGCGCGGCGGAGGGGAGGCTCATGGAAGGCCCTAGTGAGAGCTACCCTCCCGGTTGGGCCTGTAGCTCAGTAGGCAGAGCAGCGGACTTTTAATCCGAAGGTCGCGGGTTCGATTCCCGCCGGGCCCACCCGGTGCCGCCGGAGCGGAGTCTCCCTGCAGTTCCGAGGAGGTGCTTCCCGCTGGTCAGGAGGCTTGGCGATCGGACTGCGAAGCGCTCTGGGAGTTCTATACCAGCCTGGACGATGTCGGCGTTCTGGACGATGCGAACAATCCGCATCCTTGGGGTGCCGGTACACCGTTCGTGGACTGGCAGGGCTTATCGACGGTTGCTCGTGGGGTAGTCGGGATTGATCTGTCCCGGACGGGTTTGTCGGGTACTATGTCGCTGGCACTGGGCCATTTAAGCAACCTGGAAATCCTGAACCTCCACTCGAACTCATTGTCCGGCGAGATTCCCGAAGAGCTGGGCCGGCTGTCGAAGCTGACCTTCCTGGACCTTGGGGGCAATGGCTTCAACGGGACACTTCCTGTGCAGTTGGGTAGCGTCTCTGCGCTGAGGGTTCTGGTTATCCACAGCTCGGACATCACCGGGCCTATCCCTGCGAGCTTCGGAAACCTCAAGAAGTCGACCCATCTTCACCTTGCATCAAATAAGCTTAAAGGTGAGACACCGTCGGAGCTAGGTGAGTTAGCAGAGCTGGAGACTCTCGATCTGCGAAACAACTAACTCAGCGGCCGTATTCCTCCATCTCTTGCTAACCTGAGGAACCTCACTCAACTTCGCCTTGAAGGTAATAGGTTCATCGGTAGTATGCCAGCGCGTCTGCGTATGCAGCTCGCTAGAGCCGCATCTGAGGCCCGTGAACAGCCAACCGGCGATGACAATGCCGAGATCTATTCGGCCGATCCTCTCGGTCTAATCGCCCATGCCGATGTCTTTCGTGAGTATTCTGTCGGCCCCGAATTGTGGGAAGTCTGGACCTGCGATATACCCATCGGTGATGTGATTCTCACATCTAACAAGATAGTGGTATCACTGAATAAGGAGATAACTGGCTATTTCAATGGCTATCCAATGGCCGCTATCATCCCACTTTTGAGTACATCGGTAACGTACAGGCAGAGGATCGACCCGGCTGTGAAGAAGCAGCCAAGGCGACACCCTCGAGCAACCGGTTACTGGTAATCGACGATACCGCCTACACCGGTGGATACTATTCAGGGCGCGCCATAGTAGTGGGTGGGGGATCTGTCGCCACAGCGCCGGGGTGGCCCGAGCCAGTCCTCGCTACGGTGTCGCATGAAATAGGGCACGCGCTGGGTTTCCCGCATTCGTTCGGCGGGAATAAACGCTGGGCAAACGGCAACATCTATGAAGGTGACAACCCGATGGACCTGGTCAGCGGCCAGGTTCGTCTTGATCTCAATACGGCCACCATTGCCGTTAACCGTTACGCAGCCGGGTGGATCGATCCCGATAACGTGGTAGTCCACGAGCCCGCAACAACAGAGGTTTACGAACTACGACCACCGGGACTCGGTGGCCTGCAGATGCTGGTCGTGCCTGGCACGACACAGGGCGTGTTCTACACGCTCGGAGCGCGTATCGGAGTCGGCTGGGACCTCGCTATCCCGAAACAAGGTGTTGAGGTGTACCGAGTCGACCAGCGGCCATCAGCGTGCAATCACCCATCACGTGGTGCCTGCTGGTGTCTCGAGAGGCGTACTCAACCGTACCCACCTGCTGAGCAGGGCGCCGGGCATGGGGACGACCTGTACGGTCGGAGGAAAGCCCGACTCACCCAGCACGTGCACAGTGTCGGCGACAGCTTCGAGGTCGGACGGGTCACCGTGGAAATAGTCGAACGGATCGGCAACTACTACAGGGTGCGGATCGTTTACCCTTCGACGCCAGACCCGACGGCCGCGTCCGGGAATGCGTTCGCGGGGCGGTTCTCGGACGACGACGGCAGCGTGCACGGAGCGAACATCGAGGTCATCGCTGAGTTGGGTATCACACGGGGATGCGGTGACCCCGAGGACAACACGTTCTGTCCTAAGCGGCTCGTGGCCCGCTCCCACATAGTGACGTTCCTGGCCAGAGCGCTCGGCGAGGAAGAAGGTGCGGGGGCCACCACCAGCCGGTTCTCCGACGTGCCTGACGACGCCTGGTACCTGGCGAGCCTCGAACGGCTGGCCGATCTAGGGGTGGTCGAACCCTTCGAGGACGGAACCTTCCGACCCCGCAAGCCGATCACCCGGATGGACATGGCAGTCTTCATGACCCGAGCCTTCCCCCACATCGACAAGGTAGAAGACCCGGTCGGGGTCTTCGCCGACGTCGCGGCCGGCAGCGCTCACGCCGGGGAAGTAGAAGGAATCTACGCCGCAGGCGTAACTACCGGCTGCCAGCGAGACCCTCTCCGGTACTGCCCCGATCAACCGGTACGCCGCGACCAGATGGCCTCTTTCCTCGTCCGGGCCCTCAGACCACAAGACAGAGGATCCTGAGACTTCCGAGGCGTACCGCCCTAGAGCGGTTGACCGCGCATCAGTGTCGACCCTATCATGAGTGTGCCAACGTCGGGGAGAGAACCGTGCTGGACCGGATCCTCAGGCCCCAAGCATTTTGAGGCTTCCGTAGGCTCCGCAGAACGTAACCCGGCCGTCCGGTAGCGGGAGTCGATAGTACAAAGGGGTACACGTGACACGAGCGAGATTAGGCAGAATCACTGGGTGGCTATTGATCGTAGGGCCTGTGGTTGATGTTGTAGTTAGTAGCATTCGGCCAGGCAGTTTTCCTGGAGGAAACCCAGACGGAGTCCAAGCTGCAATGCAGGCTGCCATTCAAGCCATGGTGCCGGACAGTACTCTGGTGAGTCTCTTGACTTACATTGCATTCGTAGCCGCCTTCGGGATGTTGCTAGGTTTCTGGGGCGTTAAAGAAGTGATAGGTGATACGGGTAATGAGGGATACCTGAGGAAGGCCGGTCTCTTGCTCCTTACGATCGCATTGGCAGTGCGTACCGTTTCGCTTGCCATGAGCTTCTTGACATCTGTGACGCTCAGCTATTCACCGGCTGAAGGCATAGCATCGGGAGAATCCATCGCTACAGCCATCACGTTCACGGTGATAGGAGGGGCGGTCGGTCTCTTCGCGACGGTTCTTGCCCTGGTGGGTGTGGCCTTCTTGGCTTTGTCCCTGATGAATGCCGACCTGATCGGTGCGGACAAGCCCCTCGCGATCTGGTTGGGCGTGGCTCCGGCGATTGTCGGGTCCTTCCTCCTCTTCATCGCGACCTTTATAGAAGGCAGCATCTTTACCCTGTACCTCTTGGGTAATCTCACTGTGTTCATTCAAGTCGTCTGGGTCGTCCTGATAGGCGTGGCGTTCATCAGGAAGAGCGATTCCTTGGCCGCCGTCGCTTGATCAGCGATTGACCGGGCGGCTTGGTTGCCGCCCGGTGGCATTGGTCGGGGCGGGGGCCGACGGGAGCTACCTAGTCGGGGATTGGTTGGCCCGGTCAGGCCAGGGTGATGCTGGTAGTTGACCACCTGAGTTGCTCCGGCTACGAGCAGGTGACCGTGTTCACCGATGCGGAAGCGGGCCTCAAGGCCATCGTGGCGATCCATGACACCACGCTGGGGCCCGCCTGCGGCGGGACCCGCATCTGGCCCTACACCGGCGAGGACGAGGCGCTCGCGGACGTCCTGCTGCTAGCTCGCGCCATGACCTACAAGTCGGCGGTAGCAGGACTCGACATCGGTGGCGGCAAGTCGGTCATCATCGCCGACCCCGGCGCCGGTTTGAGCGAGGCCCTCCTACGGGCCTTCGGGCGTTGCCTCAACACCTTGGACGGACGTTTCCTGACCACCGCGGACGTAGGGTGCACCGGCCAGGACATGGAGATCGTCAGCCGGGAGACGGACCATGTGGTGGGATTGCCGGTGTCCCGGGGCGGCAGCGGGGACAGCTCGATAATGAGCGGCTTGGGTCTCTACGTCGGCATGAAGGCCTGTGTCAAGGCCGTCTGGGGGAGCGACAGCCTTCGGGGCAGGCGGGTGGCCATGCAGGGCTTCGGGAAGGTAGGTACCCGGGCCGCCGGCCACCTGCTGGCGGAAGGCGCCAGGGTGGTGGCGACCGCACTTCATGAAAGCACCCTGCGGAAGGCCCGGAGCATGGGTGTCGAGACGGTGGCCCCCGACGAGATCTATGACGTGGACTGCGACATCTTCTCCCCCTGTGCCCTGGGCGGCGTGATCAACCGCGACACCATTCCCCGCCTGTCCTGCCGGATAGTGGCCGGCGCCGCCAACAACCAGCTGGCCACGGCTGACGACGGCGAGGAGCTGCACCGGCTTGGCATCCTCTACGCTCCGGATTTCGTCATCAACGCCGGGGGGATTATCAACCTCTCCACCGAGGTGGGCGCCTCCTACGACCCGGACGTGGCCCGGGCCAAGACGGAGCGCATCTACGGGGTGGTGGAGCGGGTCATCCAGACGTCGAGACGCGATGGCATGCCCACCACCTGGGCGGCCAACCGGCTGGCCGAGGAACGCCTGACCGCGGCCCGAGCCGCCCGGCCCTGACATCCTGGGCTACACCCGCTTCGAACCACGTGCGGGTCAGTCCGGGCGGGCGGGGTGTTTGATGGCTCCTCGTTCCCACGCATCATGGAGATGACGGTACGGTCCGGGTTCGCCGACCAGCCGCCGGTGGGGGCCGTCCTGGACGACCCGGCCCAGGTCGAAGACCAGGATCCGGTCGGCGGCTTCCGCCGTCGAGAGCCGGTGGGCGATGGTTATCACGGTGCGGCCCTCGGTGAGGCTGTTGAGAGCTCTCGATATCCTGACCTCGGTAGCAGGGTCGACCGCCGACGTAGCCTCGTCCAGCACCAGCAGATCGGGGTCGGCGATGGCGGCCCGGACCAAGGTGACCAGTTGTCGCTCACCTACCGAGAGGGACGACCCCCGTTCGCCGACCTGGGTGTCGAGTCCCTGACCGAATTCGGACAGCCAGCCGGTCAGGCCCAGGCTCACGAAGGCCCGCTCGGCCTCGGCCCTGGCCACGCCGGGCTTGCCCATCTGGACGTTCTCGAGGATGGTTCCGCGGAAGAGTATCCCGTCCTGGGGAACCATGACCACCCGGTGGCGTAGCGAGGAGAACCGCACCCGGGTGACATCCACGCCACCCAGCAGCACCTCTCCCGCGGAGGCGTCCATCAGCCGGGTGGCCAGCTTGGCGAAGGTGGTCTTTCCAGACCCGGTCTCGCCCACCACCGCCACGTGCGAGCGTGGGGCCAGCCCCACCGATACACCTTCCAGGGCGGTGGTGCCCGTGGCCTCGCGGGCGGTCTCACCCGGCCTCGGGTAGCGGAAGGTCACGCCCTCGAAGCGGATCCCGAGCGAACCGGCGGGCAGGCTCACGCCATCATCACCGGGGTCGGCCACGTCGGGGGGAATGTCGAGAACGTCCAGCACCCGCTTCCATCCGGCTGTCGCTCCCTGGGCCTCGTTAATGGCCTCTCCCAGCAGGTTGATAGGAAGGATCATCAACTGAACCAGGAACATGAACGCCACCACCGTGCCGACCGACGTGCCTCCGCCGGTCACGAGTACGGCGCCCGCCACCAACACCCCGGCGGTCACGGCCGAGGTGAGCAACTCGCCGACGCCCGAGAAGCCGGAGGCCATCCCGCCGGCGCGGACCGCCGCGGCCCGGTGCTCCTCGATGACATGGCCCAGGTCGGCGCGCACCCGATCCTCGATCCCGTAGGCCCGGATCACCGGCGCACCGGACACAGCCTCGGCCAGAGCGCCCAGCATGCGTCCTACCTTCTCCCGCACCACCAGGTGGGCGATCACCAGACGCTTCTGGAACCAGCGCATCGAGTAGAGGATGAGTGGCAGGAGGGCCATGACGGTGAGGAACATCTGCCACGAGTAGGCCGCCATCACGGCCATGGACAGGATCGCCTGGCCCCCGTTGATGAGGATCATCAGGCCGGCCCATTGCAAGAAGCGGCTGATCTGGTCGATGTCGGAGGTGACACGGGCCACCAGCACGCCCCTCTGCTCCGACGCCTGATGGAGCATGGAGAGGTCGTGGATGTGACGGAAGGCTCGGACCCGCAAGTTCGACAGCGCTACTTCCGAGACGACGGCGAGACGCAGGTGCATTAGCCCGGTGGCGATGGCAGTGATCGCAACTGCCGCGAGAGACACCAACACCATGCGACCCACGAAGCCCATGTCAACGCTCGCTTCGGCCAGACCCCCGTCGAGCACCTGCTGGATGGCCACCGGGATGATGACTCGTCCCGCGGTCGCGACAACGGCCAGCGCGATGGTCACCAGCATGCCTCGGCGGATCTCGGGAGACAGGCTCATGCCCCGTTTGATGGTGTCCCAGGCTTCCACGCGCCCGCCGTCCGGCGCCGCCCTGCGTTCCACGCCGATGATCATCGATCCCTCGTGTCGTAGGCGTCGATGAGGGCCGCATAGTTAGGTAGCCGGTCGTACAGGTCGATATGGGATCCCCGATCGACCACTTGGCCGGCCTCGATGTAGATCACTTCATCCGCCAGCAGGATCGAGGTGCGGCGGTAGGCGACTATCACGACCGTGGTGTCGATTCGCCAGAGGCCGGCCAGGATGGCGGCCTCTACCGCCGGATCGACCGCGGAGGTGGCATCGTCGAGCACCAGGAGGCGCGGATGGCGAACCAGCGCCCTGGCGAGCGCCACCCGTTGCCGCTGCCCGCCGGACAGAGCAGCTCCACGCTCGCCCACCTGGGTCGAGTAGCCCTCGGGCAACTCCAGGATGAACTCGTGGGCCTGCGCGAGACGGGCAGCGGCCTCGATCTCTTCCTCGCTGAAGTCGCCGCCCAGGGAGATGTTGTCGCGAACGCTCGTGTCGAACAGGAACGCCTCCTGGAAGACCAGGGCGGCGGAGCCGGCCATGGCCCGCCGGGAAAGCTCGGGTAGGGCGGCGCCGTCCAGCCGGATTGCGCCCGAGTCCGGGTCGAACAGGCGCACCAGCAGTTGGGCTATGGTCGACTTCCCCGAACCGGTGGGGCCGACCAGGGCAACGGTCTGGCCGGCCGGTGTCAGGAAGGAGACATCCTCGACCCCCCTCCGATCGCCGTTCTCCTCGGAGGCGCTCGACGGGACGATCCCGGTCGGTTCGTCGCCCAGGTCACTCAACTCGGTCTCAGGATGCAGGTATGACACCGCGTGCGCGGTGGCGGTGGCGCCGCCGTCGGCCGAGACGTCACGCTGGCCGTAGACGAAGGTGTCGGGATCGTTGAGCACAGCGTTGACCCGCTGCTTGCCTACCACTGCTCCGGGCAACAGGCCCAGCAGCCATGCGAATATCCGCATCGGCATGGCGATCAGCCGGAAGAGGAAGGCGAAGGTGACCAGGGTGCCGGCGGTCATCACCCCCTGATCGACCCGCCAAGCGCCCACGGCGGCGACGGCGAGGACACCGAGCGTAGGTAGGGCCTCCATCACGGGATCGAAGATGGCCCTGATCCTGCCTATCTCCACCATGTCGTACCGCAGCCGATCCGCAAGACCACCGAAGCGGCTGGTCTCGGTCGCCTCCCGGCCCAGCGTCTTCACCACCAGGGCGGCGTCGAAGGACTCGTGTGCCGCTTCGGCCACCTCTGCCCGCGTGCGCTGGGCGGCGGCGGCGGCGATCCGCATCTTCCGCATGTAGAAGAAGTTGTTGAGCATGATCGCCGGCCCCATCAGGAAACCGACCAGAGCAAGAAAGGGGTCGGTCAGCAGCAGCAGGACCGCGGTGATGGCCAGCATTAGCGCCACCCCGAAGGCCATGGGAAGGGGCGCCGCAATCTGGGCAGCAGTCTCTATGTCGGAACTCACGTTCGACAGGAGCTGGCCGGTGGGATGGCGTCTGTGCCACTCGATGGGAAGGTCGAGGTAGCGGTTGGTCACATCCACCCGGTCGCGCTGTTCCAGCCGGTACTGGGCACGGAAGGCGCCGTATCTCCGGAGGGCCAGACCCATGCCCTTTATCGCTCCGACGGTCAGCAGTATCAGAACCATCGTGACGAGCGACGCGGCGGTCACGTCGCCACGCTGGGCAGCCGGGATGAGGACGCTGTCGGTGGCCCACCCGACCACGTACGAGAAGACGATGGTGCCGACCGAATGAACGGCCGTGAAGCTGAACCCGAACGCAAACTCGCGGGGTGCCCGCCGGAGTTGTTCGACGATCAATTGGTACCCGTGGCCCAGGACGGTGCGTTCCGGACGGCGTGCTTCCTCGATTACGGTGTCAGCGGTCATGAACCAGCCAGGCTAGGAGTCAAACCCGCCGTCACCGTGAGCCATGGCCACGGCGGCGTGGAGTGCCACTCCGGTGATCATGGCGTCTTCGTCGTAGACAACGCGGTTGGAGTGGTTGCCCGGAACCTGACCCGGCTCGTGCCCGGGCGGGCAGCTACCCAGATAGGCCATCGTGCCCGGTACTTCGTTGAGAACGTAGGAGAAGTCCTCGCCGCCCATAGAAGGCCACGGAGGCTCGCCCACATAGTCGTCTCCCAGGGCTTGGCGAGCAACTGACCGGACGAATGCGGTGTACCGGGGGTCGTTGACCGTGACGGGGTAGCCCACGCCGAACTCGACCTCCGCCTCTACACCATGCGCGGCGGCGACGTTGGTCGCCACCCTGTGAAGGATGGCGTGGAGTTCGCCGCGGGTGGTTTCGGACAGGGCCCGGACGGTGCCCAGGAGCTGGGCGGTCTCCGGGATGACGTTGTGGGTGGTGCCCGCCCTGATCCTCGCGAAGGTGATCACGCCCGGTTCGAAGACGTTGATGCGGCGGGTCAGGGCGGTTTGCGCCGCAACGATGATCTCGGCGGCCACCGGAACGGGGTCGACGGAGAGGTGGGGAGCCGAGGCGTGGCCTCCCTGGCCCCGGATGGTGATGGTGACCTCGTCGGTGGCAGCCATCTGGGGCCCGGGCCGGAACCAGACGGTGCCCGACCGATACAAATTGGAAACGTGAAGGGCGAATGCGCCGGAGGGTCGTTCGCCTGCGGTGTCGAGCAGGCCCTCTTCGAGCATCAGCCGGGCGCCGAAGAAGCCTTCTTCCCCCGGCTGGAACATGAACAACACCGTGCCGGCCAGGTCTTCCCGCCGGGAGGCCAGGAGGCGCGCTGCTCCCGCCAGCATGGCGGTGTGCATGTCGTGCCCGCAGGCGTGCATGCGACCGGCATGCTCGCTGGCGAAGGGCAGGCCGGAGTCCTCGTGGATGGGAAGGGCGTCCATGTCGCCCCTGAGGAGGATGGTCGGGCCCGGCCGGGTACCCCGGAGCACCGCCACCAGCCCGCTGGTGGTCTCATGCTCTGTTATCTCGATCGGCAGCGATGCCAACTCGGCCAGCACCGTGGCGCGGGTGAGGGGAACGTGGTTACCCAACTCGGGGTTTCGGTGGAGCCGGCGGCGGAGATCCACAGTTCGGGAAAGGAGGGACCTGGCCTCCGGGAGTAGAGAACGCACCGACCCGAGGTTACACCCGGCCGGTACCTCCATGACCCGATCTCCATCGCAACCGGTTTCGTCCACTGCGAGACCGGTGATCGGGTCGGGGATCGGTGGAGAGGGCTTGAAATACGTCACGGTATTGCTATATGTTGTCTATCGCCAAGCACCTATACCAGCCGCAAGCTTTTTGCCGAATCGGAGCGGCCTGGTCCACAGGGAACATTCAAAGGCTTCAAGGGAGCGAACCGCCGATACCCGGCAGTAGCCCGGGCGTGGCCGAATACGCTCCGAGCCAAGGACAGGTGGTGGTGGGGGAGGGCCCGGTGCGGAGCACCGGTTTGCCGGGAGGCGGTCTTCGCGGTCTTGCCGGGAATATGACGGTGGCCGGCGACACCGCTGCTAGCTGCCGTACGAGTTGTGGTGGATGATCTCATGGAGTGGTTTGCGGCCTCCGGCCTTCGCCGGGCTGGAAGCCGGACCGGGATATCCCAGCGCGATGGCATACCGGCAGCGCCGGCCCTCCGGTATCGCCAGCACCTCGACTGCCTTCTCGTTGTTGTGAAGGGTGACCGGGCAGGACACCATTCCGAGGGCGGCCGCCGCGAGCATGATGTTCTGGGCCATCCGCCCGATATCGAACCCGTAGGTGCTGCCCTCCTGCACGAGGGCCAGCGCCGTGGGCGCCGCCGACAGGGGGCCGCCGAAAGGGGCGCAACTCGCCAGGCGGGCCATCTGCTCGGGATCCTCGACGACGATGATGGACCAGTTCTGGCGGTTCTTGGCGCTCCCGGTCCAGCGAGCGGCTTCGAGGACCCGGCGGAGGTCCTCCGGCTCGATGGGTCGGTCGGCGTATTTACGGATGGCTCTGAGGCGCAGGATGCTGTCGTATGTGGTGTTCATAGGTTCCCACGATACCGCCGCTCCGGCGCCGCCGGATCAGCCGGCTCGCGGGCGATACAGGAGCCGTGGCGGGTAGGCTGGCCGTCCATGAGCGATCCCGCCAGAGGCCGTCCAGGAAGCGACCCGGGTGGGAAGGCTCAGGACTCCGAACGGCGTCTCCTTCTCTGGTCCGGGGCGGTGCTGGCCGCGCTCGCTGCCCTGGCTGTGGTCCTCTCGTTCGTGGGGGACGCCGAACTCGATCCGGGTACGCCTGAGCGAGTGGTTCAGGACTACGTCAGGGCGGTGATCTCCGGCGACCGGCCGGGGGCCCGGTCCTACCTCGCCGAAGAGTTGGACGGCTGCGGGACTCGCTTCCCCCGCTACCTGGCCGACCGGGCTTTCAGCATGGAGTGGATCGACACGATCGTCGAGGCGGATGAGGCCTGGGTCACCGTGTCCGTGGCCGAGGCCGACCAGGGAATCTTCGGCGGCCATCGCCCCGAGACCTACCAGTTCCGGTTGAGATCAGAGGCGGCGGGTTGGCGCATCACCCACCAGGAGTGGCCGTGGTTCGAGTGCTCGACGGACTCCGTGCCCCCCGCCGACTCGGAGGTCTAGCCATGGAATTCGTTCTCGCCGCCCTGATTCCGATCCTGGTGGTCGGCGGTGCCTTCTTCGGGTTGATCGCATGGCTGGCCCGCCGGTCGGGCCGGGACATCGGCAGCACGATCCGCCGCTTCTTCCAGCAGGGAATGCTGCTGGCCCTGGTGGTCCTGGTGGCGACCGGCGTGACCGGGCTGCTGTCGGTGGCCGATCCCGATGTGGTGGCAGGCCCCGGCTACCTGGCCTTCATGCTCTCCTGCGTGATCGTGGGTGGCCCGGCCCTGCTCCTGGCGGCGCGCCGGGAACGCCGCCGCACCGCCCCGGGCGGTGAAGGTGCCGGCTTCGCGGGGGACGGGTATGTGGTCCTTGCCGAGTTGATCAGCCTGGCCACCGCCGCCACCGGCCTGTCGATATGGGCTGGCCGCCTCCTCGAGGGCAGTTTCGACATCGCCCCGGCCTCCGTGGCGCTGGTATGGGGAGCGGTTTGGGCGATGCACCACCGCATGGCAGGGCGGGCCGGTCGTCTCCAGCACGGTGTTCTGGCCGGATCGCTCCTCGGGTTGGTGACCGCTGCCGTGTTCGGGGTCCTCGTCCTGGCGTGGATCTTCGAGTGGGTCTACGACGCCACGTCCGGCGCGGTGATCCTGGTCCGCAACATCGGGGCATTCCGGGAGGCCCTGGTCGGGTTGGTGGTGGGGGGCGCGGTCTGGCTGCGTTACTGGGGGATGCTGGGTCAGCGCAACGAACGCACCACCTTGTGGCGGGCCTACGTGCTGCTGGCCGGGGTGGTGGGCGGGCTCTTCACCGCCCTCGCCGGGGTCTGGAACCTGGCCTACCTGACCCTCGACTGGTGGTTCGGGGACCCGATAGGACCGGCCGGGCCCCACTTCCGCGAGCTGCCCGTGACCCTCGCTCTGATCATCGTGGGCGGGGTGGTGTGGAAGTACCACCACACGGTCATGCGTTCGGATGGCCCTGCAGAGCGTACCGAGGTGGACCGGGCCCATGACTACACGGTGGCCGGGGTCGGTCTGATCGCCACGGTGGGCGGTGCGGCGGCCGTGATCGCCGCGCTCATCCAAGCTCTGACGCCCGCCACCGTTCTCTATCCCTCCGATCGTTCCGAACTGGTGGCCGCCGTCACCGTCCTTCTGGTGGGGGCGCCGCTCTGGTGGCGCCATTGGACCCGGATCCAGCAGATACGCACTGCTCGCCCGTCCGCCGAGGTTGCCTCACCGACCCGGAGGATCTACCTGATCGCGCTGTTCGGGCTGGGGGGAGTGGTGGCGCTGGTCAGCCTGCTGGTCCTCGTCTACCGCGGCCTGGAGCAGATCCTGGGACCCGGCATCGGCACCGGGATGGTCCTCGCCATCCGGTGGCCGCTGGCGCTGGTGACCACCGTCGGGCTTACCGCCGCCTACCACCGAACGGTGCGCCGGACCGACCTGCTGCAGATGCCGGATCCCGAAGCCGGCCGCGAGGCTTTTCCAGAGGCGGTACGGTCGGTGACTCTGGTGGCGCGGGATAGCCGCCAGGTGGCCGAGGCACTAGGCGAGCAAACCGCCGCGCGGGTTCGGTACCTGGAACGCTCGGACGGCCAGGGGCGCCGGCTGGCGCTCGAGGAGGTGATGGAGATTCTCGACAACGGTCCCGAACTCCATCTGCTGATCGTCTCCGGCCCGGACGGCATCGAGATCATCCCCTACGACGGGTGACAGGGCTCTGAGAACGGGTACCCTCGCAGGCTATGTGTCGTAGCATCAGGACCCTTCACAACTTCGATCCGCCCGCCACGGACGAGGAGGTCAGCGCCGCCGCCTTGCAGTACGTGCGCAAGGTATCCGGCTCGGGCCGACCGTCCCGCGCCAACCAGGATGCGTTCGATCGAGCCGTAGCAGCAATCGCCAAGGAAACCCGGACGCTGGTCGACGCGCTCGTGACCAGGGCTCCGCCCAAGAACCGGGAGGTGGAAGCCGCCAAGGCGCGTGCCCGGGCTGCCGCCCGGAGGCGCTAACCGCTAGCGACGCCTGGTCCGGAAAGCCATCTGCATGGCGTTCTGGTCGAAGTATCCGGAGGGAACGCTTCCGGCCACCGCGAAGTGGTAGAGGGCGGTCTGGTAGATGGCGCTCAGGGCCGCCACCGCTGCCGCCGCGACGATGATCCAGATCACTCCGATCAGCAAACCCACGGCCCCGACGGCGCCTCCGGCCGAGATGCCCAGGAAGACAACCACGCCTCCCGGCAGGATCAGGAGGAACCCGATCAGACTCATCCCGAACTGCGCGGCCAGATTCTCGCCCCAGGTGCTGCGAAGCAGCGACCCGGACTTCTTGAGGGCGGCGACGGCGCCCGATCCCTCGATGACGATGATCGGCAGCACCAGGAAGGTAATGACCGACCAGGCCAGGCCCACGGCGGCGATGATTATCCGGCCGATGAGCCCGACCCGCTCCTCGATGGCCCGCAGGATGACCGACACGGTGGCCGACAGAAGCGCCCAGGGAACGATCTTGCCGGCGCGGCGGGCGGCGCCCCGGATCGCGCTGCCGATGGTCGGATCCCCACCCTCGAGCCGCTCGTTGGCGGCGCTGACCAGGGCGGCATTGAAGAAGATGGTGATGTAGGCCAGCACGAAGTACATCGGGAGCAGCGCTAGCAGGCTGGTCCCGGTCATCGTCCCGTCTCCCGCTCCCGCGACGAAAACCGGCACGATGAACGTGATGGCGACGATCACGGAGGCGATCCCGGAGATAATGGGCAGCAGGATCAGTTCCTTGTCGGCCTTGAGTACGTGCCAGGAGGACCGGGCGAGGGCGAGGGAATTGGAGAATCGTGACATCATCCCATGGTACCGGAGCTAACGCGTTTGTTGAACGACCTCGCGGGCATTCCGGACGGTCCTGGGTTCGTCCGGAGCGCTCCCGGTCAGCGGTTGGAGACCCGCAGAACCTGTCCGGCCGAGGTGTGGGACAGCCGGCCCGACTCGATGGCGGCCTCGCCGTTGACGAAGACATGACTGACGCCCTCGGCGGTTGCCCGGCCGTTGTCGAAGGTGGCCCGGTCCTGGATGCGGTCCGGGTCGAACACGATCACATCGGCCGCCGCGCCGGGGCGGATCACCCCTCGGTCGGCCAGCCCGTACCGGTCGGCGGGCATGGAGGTCATCCGACGGATGGCATCCGGTAGCTCCAGCCATCCGCGATCCCGCACCAGGTGCGCCAGCATCCGAGCATGGGCGCCGAAGCCTCGTGGGTGGGGGTGGGTTCCCCGGAAGAGACCGTCGGAACCCATCATTCCCAGGGGATGGGTCATGGCCCTCCGCAGCTTGGCCTCGTCGTTCCACCGGTAGACCATCAGGACCCGGAGCCGGCACTCTGCCAGCAGGGTGCAGACCACCTCCGCCACGGTGGGACCGACCAGCCCGATAGCGTCGGTGATGGGGCGTCCTTGGAGATGGTGGTAGGGGCCGGCCGGCAAGGCGGAGAAGTAGGCGTTGGCCGGATCCGGTACGAAGCTGCGGAAGAACTCTTCGATGTGCGGTGCCAGGGCGGCGCGGACCGCCGGATCACCCAGCTTCGAGACGAGGCGGTCGGGAGGCCCGTCGTCGAACCACCTGGGTAGGCAGAAGGCGAGGTGGGAGCTGGCCGCCATGTAGGGGTACGCATCGAAGGTGACATCGACACCGTCCTCCCTGGCGTCCGTCAGGAGTTGGTACAACTCGTCCGAACCGAAAAGGTGGGAGATGTGGACAGCCACTCCGGTCCTCCGGCCTACCTCCAGGGCCTCCTCCACTCCGGCAGCCACATCGCCCCGTATCCCCCGCACGTGGGATGAGTAGACCCCGCCGTACTCGGCCACCACCCGGGCCATCGCGATCAGCTCGTCCGTATCGGCGTGCCCGGACGGGAAGTAGTCCAGCCCTACCTGGATCCCGGAGGCGCCCGTCTCCATTCCTTGGCGCGTGAGGTCCTCCATGTGCCTGATCTCCGACGGGTCGGCAGGACGGGGATCCCATCCCACTGCCTCGGCTCGGACGGCGAGGAAGCCCACCTGGGGCACCACGTTGATGCCCGCTCGACCTTTGAAGAGGCTTAGGTACTGCTCGGGATCCGACCACTCCCAGTCCTCGTCGGGCGGTCCGTTGAATACCTCCAGGTAGGCGACCAGTTCAGCCCGGCGGCCGGAGGACGCCGGAGCGTAGGCGAATCCGTCGGGCGCCAGTAGGTCGGTGGTGACCCCCTGGCGCAACCGGGCTTCGGTGTCGTCGCCCCTGAGTATCGAGAACTCGGAGTGGGCGTGGACGTCGATGAATCCCGGGCATACGACCGAGCCGGCCACGTCCACGGTTCGCCGAGCTTCGCGGCCCGCCAGTGATCCGACGGCCACGATGCGCCCGCTCGCGAGGCCCACGTCGGCCCGGGCGCCGGGACTGCCGGTGCCGTCGATGACGGTGCCGGAGGTCAGTAGCCAGTCGAGCATGGCTGTCATCCTCCCCTGGACGGCTGCCGGTAGGGCTCGAGGAACGGCATCAGCGGCGCCTCGGCGCACAGGTCCTCGATCCGGTCGGGGTCGGTGGGAACGCCGCCGGTCAGGATCTCATGGCCGGATCCGGTGATCAGGACATCGTCCTCGATCCGGATGCCGGTGCCCCGGAACTCCTCGGGGATGGGGTGTACCACCCTTGGGGCCGCCTCGCGCTCTTTCTTCTCGAGTTCCTTGGCCTTGGGTGTCCCGAGTGCCATGCGCCGCTCCATCCACTCGTCGATGTCGTACTCCAGCATCGCCAGTTCGATCGTCTCCCGCTCGGGGTCGACGTAGAGGCCCGGTTCAACCGTGAACACCATGCCAGGCTCCAGAGGCCGGGGGGCGCCCTCCACCCGGTAGGCCCCGGCGTCGTGGACGTCGGCACCAAGCCAGTGTCCGGTGCCGTGCATGAAGAACTCCCGGTAGTGGTGCATGCGCGCCGCGTCTTCGGTCGGTCCTGGCAGCAAACCGAGCTGCACCAGACCCTCGGTCAGGACAGCGCTGGCCCGGTCATGCTGGTCCTTCAGGCTGCGCCCGGGGCGGCAGAGGTCCAGGGCCGCACGCTGGGCGCTCAGTACCAGGTCGTATAGAGCCCGCTGGGGTGCGGTGAACCGACCGTTTGCCGGGAAGGTCCGGGTGATATCGGCCGAGTAGTAGCCGAACTCAGCGCCGGCGTCGATCAGCACCAGGTCGCCGTCCGCCATGCGCCCGTCGTTGTCGGTGTAGTGGAGGATGCAAGCGTTGGCTCCCGACGCGACGATGGACGGGTAACCGTCACGGCGCGCCCCCCGCATCCTGAACACGTACTCCAGAGCCGCCTGAACCTGGTACTCGTACCTGCCGGGTGCTGCGAAGCGCATGGCCTCGGCATGGGCCTCCGCCGTGATCTCGCAGGCGGCCCGGAGCAGGTCGATCTCTTCGGGGGTCTTGAGCAGGCGCATCTCCCCGACCAAGGGAGAGATGTCTCGGAACTCCCCTGGGATTGCCCTTCCGTAGCGCTGGCCGAGCCCTGCCAGACCCCTGGCCAGGCCTAGGACCCTGCTGTGGAAGCCGGGGTTGCCGAGCGGCAGGAACACTGTCCGGTGTCCTACCAACCGCCTTCGGAGGATCCCGTCTAACTCCTTGATCGGGTAGGAGGCGTCGGCGCCGAAACGTCCTCTAGCGCCGTCCGTCCCGGCCCGCAGGCCGGTCCAGATCTCGATCTCCCGGTCGCGTGGACGGACGAACAGGACGTACTGCTCGTCCGCCGCTTGCGGGTCAAGCAGCATGACGGCGTCCGGCTCGTCGAATCCGGTCAGGTAGTGGAAGTCCGAGTTCTGGCGGAACGGGTATTCCACGTCGTTGTTACGAGAGACCTCGGTGCCAGCTGGGAGGAGGGCGATGCCGTCACCGATCCGGCTGGCCAGACGTTCCCGTCGCTCGGCGTGGACGGAGGAGCTACCCATGAAGGCGGAGCCTACCGGTGGCGCCGGTGGTCGAGGGTGCGCCCGTCATGCCAGAGCTGCCAGCCAGCCGGCGAGGGCGTCGCCTATCACGTCGGGAGAATCCTCCTGGAGGAAGTGGATGCCCGGCACGGTGATCTCGGTCTGGTTGGGCCATGACCGGCACACCTCCCGGGGGCGGCCCACCAGGATGGAGCCAGGGTCGGCGTTCACGAACAACTTGGGCACATCCCACGTGGCCAGCCGGGCCGAGTAGCTTTCGACCACCTCGTGTACATCGGCCGGGCGGCCTTGGATCGGGATCTCACGGGGCCAGGTGAGGGTGGGCCGCCGGTACTCCCCCGGCTGGCGGAAGGGCCGCCGGTACTCGTCCATCTCGTCCCCGGACAGGTCGCGCATGATGGAGGCGGGCAGGATCCGCTCCACGAAGAAGTTCTTCCGAAGCACCATCTCCTCACCGGCTTCCGAGCGCATCCCCCGGAAGGCTCCCCGGGCGACTTCCGGCCAGTCCTCCCAGTTCAACGGGGTGACGATGGCTTCCATGTAGGCCAGGCCCGCCACCGAGTCGGGATGGCGGACCGCCCAGTCGAAGCCCAGCGCCGAGCCCCAGTCGTGCGCCACGAGGGTGACCCTCTCGTTCACCTTGAGCAGGCGCAGCAGCTCGTCGAGGTAGCGACGGTGCTGGACGAAGCGGTAGGCGTGGGGGCCTGAGCCGGGCAGCTTGGCCGAGTCGCCCATCCCGATCAGGTCGGGGGCGATGCAGCGACCCAGGTCCGCGACGTGGGGGAGGACATTGCGCCAGAGATAGGACGAGGTCGGGTTCCCGTGCAGGAACAGGATGGGGTCACCGGACCCGACGTCAACGTATGCCATGTCGAGATCGAACACCCGGCGAATTCGCTTCTCGAGCTTCATGCCTCGTCCGGTCGGTGTGCTCGGAGGTCAGCCGGTGAACCCGGCTTCCTTGTGGGATCCGTCGCAGAGCGGCTTCTGGGCGGAGTGACCGCACCGGCACAACGTGACCCGGTTCCTCACCTCGAAGGGCTCGCCGTCCGATCGCTCGACCCGGATCCCGCCGGTTAGCCACAGCGGACCATCGGTGATGACCGATATCTCGACGGGCAGAGCCGGTTCGATCTCGGCGCCGTCGACCGTGTAGGAGAGCGCGCCCGAGGGGCACCGTTCGATCATGGCCATCACCTGGCTCCGGACCACGCTGTCATCGGTCTCGGGGGTCATCATCCAGATGTTGGAGATACGGTTGCCACAGAACCCGGCGTGCACGCAGATGCTGCGGTCGTCCGATACCTCGATGCCGGTCCCGCCCAGTTCCGCGCAGCGCTCCCGAAAGGAGTCGGTTGGGGCTGTTTCGGTACCGTCGAATCCCACCCTGCCGTGCGCCCCGTCACAGTACGGCTTCCGGGCCGACTCCCCGCACCTGCACAGCGCGTAGACCGGCTTCTGGTCGCTCACCTCCTCGCTCCGCCAGGTGAGGGGTTCGCCGTGTTCCGACATGACCGCGTGCCTGACCCGCAACGGCGCCGGTCCCGAGACAATGTACGGGCCGTCGGGTCCGACGGTGACGGTTACGGGCTGCTCGGCCACTGTCTCCTCCAGATGTAGGGGCGGACTGAGCGAACTATACGTAGCTTCCGGCGCATAGGCGCGGAACGCAGCCGGTCAGCCTAGGCGGTGTTCGAGTATCCGGAGTTGTTCCCGTACCGAGGCGAAGCCGGCTCCACCCGTCGATCGGCGCCGGCGGACCGACCCGACCGGGTCGGTGAGCGAGAGGTCGGAGGGTTCGAACCGGGGGTCGATCTCGACCAGATCGGCGATGGTCGCCTCCGGGAGGGCCTTACCCGCGGCCGACAGCGCCGCCAGCAGGGCGCCCACCGCATGGTGGGCGTCGCGGAACGGGACTCCCCGTTCGACCAGGGCCTCGGCCAGGTCGAGAGCGGTTACCGACGGGTCCGGCGCGGGCGGGTGGAAGTCGGCGCTGCCGATCAGGGCCGTCATCGCCACCAGCGCGCCGGCCAGAGCGTCGTCGATGGCGAACAGGGCCGCTTTGTCCTCCTGCAGGTCACGGTTGTACGTCATGGGCAGGCCCTTCTGGAGGGCCATCAGGCCTGTCAGGTACCCAATGGCTGTAGCCGTCCGGCCGCGGGCCAGCTCTGCTATGTCGGGATTCTTCTTGTGAGGCATTGCCGACGAGCCGGTCGTCAGGGCGTCGCTGAAGGTCACCCAACCGAATTCGGTGGTGGTCCACAGCACGCATTCGGTGGCTAGCCGCGACAGGTGGACCAGCGCCTGGGTGCAGGCGAAGGCGTACTCGGACACGTGGTCCCGGGCCGCCACCGCGTCCATCGAGTTCATGAACCGGCCGCCCATACCCAGCAACTCGGCCGAACGGTCCGGGTCGAGCGGAAGGCTGCTCCCCCCGAGCGCGCCTGCGCCCAAGGGTGAGACGTCCAATCGGCGGCCCAGGTCCTCGAACCGTTCGATGTCCCTCAACGCGGTCGACACATAGGCCAGCAAGTGGTGTGCGAGCGGGACGGCCTGAGCCTGCTGGAGGTGGGTGTAGCCCGCCACCACCGTGTCCCCGGCCTCCTCGGCGGCCTCCATCATCGCCAGGCAGAACCTCCGGAGATCGTCGATCCTGGCCCCGGCGGAGCGGAGCAGGTAGAGGCGGAGGTCCAGCGCCACCTGATCGTTCCGGGACCGCCCGGTGTGGAGCTTGCCGGCAACCTCGCCCACCAGCTCGCCCAGCCTCCGTTCCACGGCCGAATGGACGTCCTCGTCACTCTCCAGGAACCGGAAGGTGTTCCCGTCCGCCTCGGTCACGATTTCCTGCAGGCCCTCGGTGAGCGTGGCTACTTCCTCGTTACTCAAGAGCCCGGCCTCGCCGAGCATGGCGACGTGGGCGAGGGATCCGGTGAGGTCGTCCCGCAGCAGGCGCCGGTCGGAGTGGTCCACGGTGAAGTCCCAGAGGATCCGGTGGGGGCCTTCGGAGAAGCGTCCCCCCCACATCTGGGCGTCCCGGCCGCCGGTGGCCGGAGTGCCGGTCATGAGGTGACCCCGGGGCCGCGGCCGGCTTGCAGGCGGAGGCGGAGGGCGTTGAGCCGGATGAAGCCGGTGGCGTCGGACTGATCGTACGTGCCGCCCTCCTCGAACGTGACCGTCTCCTGGTCGTACAAAGTGTGGGAGTCGGAGCGCCGGCCCGACACGGTGGCGTTGCCCTTGTACAGCCGGAGCCTGGCCTCGCCTGTGACGTCCCTCTGGATATCGTCCATGAACCGCTGGAGGGCCTCCCGCTCCGGGGAGAACCAGAAGCCGTTGTAGACCATCTCGGCGTAGCGCGGCATCAGTTCGTCCCGCAGGTGGGCCAACTCCCTGTCGAGGGTGATCGATTCCACGGCCCGGTGGGCGTGATGGAGCAGGGTGCCGCCCGGGGTCTCGTAGACCCCCCGGTTCTTCATGCCCACGAAGCGGTTCTCGACCAGATCGACCCGGCCGACTCCATGGGCGCCGGCGATCCGGTTGCAGTGGCCCAGCAGCTCGGCCGGGGACATCGGGACTCCGTCCACCGCCACGGGCGTGCCCCGCTCGAAGGTGATGACCACCTCCTGGCCCTGGTCGGGGGCTGCCTCGGGGTCGCGGGTCATCTGGAAGATGCCGGCCGGGGGCGCCACCCAGGGGTCCTCCAGCACGCCGCCCTCGTAGGAGATATGGAGCAGGTTCGCATCGGTCGAGTAGGGCTTCTCGGGGGTGACCGGGATCGGGATGTCGTGCTTGTCGGCATAGGCCACCAGGTCGGCGCGACCCCTCATGGACCACTCCCGCCAGGGGGCCACCACCCGGATGTCTGGATTCAGCGCAAAGGCGGACAGCTCGAAGCGCACCTGGTCGTTGCCCTTACCGGTCGCACCATGGGAGATGGCCTGCGCCCGGTACTTCTCGGCGGCCCGGACCAACCCCTTGGCGATCACCGGGCGGGCCAGCGAGGTGCCCAGCAGGTAGTAGTTCTCGTAGACGGCGTTGGCCCGGATCGCCGGCCAGACGTATTCCTCCACGAACTCCTCGCGCAGGTCTTCGGCCACGGCTTCGACCGCGCCGGTCGCGTACGCCTTGGCGACCGCTTCCTCGACCTCCTCACCCTGACCGACATCCGCCGTGTAGCAGACGACTTCGTAGCCCCGCTCTTCGATCAGCCACTTCAGGATCACGGAGGTGTCCAGCCCTCCCGAGTACGCCAGCACCACCCGGCTCATCCGCTCACTCCTAGCTCTTCTATCAACTGTGCTACCGCCGGTCCGCCGGTCTCCTCCCCGGCCACGACCAGCAACGTGTCATCTCCGGCCACGGTACCCAGGATCCCTGCGGCTCCGGCGTCGTCGATGGCGGCCGCTACCACATGGGCGGCTCCCGGAGGGGTCTTGATCACCACCAGGTTGCCGCTCGACCGGACCGATGTCACGTAGGTGGACAGGGTCATGGCCAGGGCATCCCGGGTATCACCGGAGTCGGAATCTGGCTCCCAGAGGTACCGGAACGAACCGTCCGCCGTCCTCGCTTTGACCGCGCCGACCGCCCAGAGGTCCCGTGAGACCGTGGCCTGGGTGACCTGGAATCCCCGCTCCGCCAAGAGCCGGGCCAGGTCGGCCTGGCTCGATACGGCCTGTTCGGACAGGATGCTCCGCACGGCTCTCCGGCGCGCCTCCGTGGTCATCCGCGTAAGTATGCACCTTCATGCATGATTATGCAAACTCTGCCGGAACCTGCCGGAGCCGAGACCGAAAACGGACGCCGTAAAGGCAAGCTGTCAGTGGTTAATGATCAGTCCAGCCCAACCTAGACGAGCAACTAGTTGCTCGTGGTCGGTCTGCGTTGCGGCGGCGTGCTCTGGACCGCCATCGACGCCCCTGGCTGCGTCCTGCCTCCTCAACGTACCCTGCGGGTACGCCTTCGTCAGCAGTCCTTGCCATAGACGCCGCTGGCGGCGCCACATCCCACCGCCACCCCACAGACCGACCACGGGACCCGCGATAACAAACGAGCGCTCATAGCGTGAACACGCCCTAGTACTTGTAGTCGTCCCGCTTGTAGGGTCCGTCCACCGGAACGCCGATGTAGTCGGCCTGGTCCTTGGTCAGTTCGGTCAGCTCCGCTCCCAGATGGTCGAGGTGGAGCCGGGCCACCTCCTCGTCCAGGTATTTCGGTAGGCGGAGCACCTCGGCCTCGTACTCCTCGGCGTTCTCGTGAAGGTCGAGCTGGGCCAGTACCTGGTTGGTGAAAGAGGTGGACATGACGAAGCTCGGATGTCCCGTGGCGCAGCCCAGGTTGAGGAGCCGGCCCTCGGCCAGGACCAATACGCCGCGGCCGCCCGGGAACACGTACTCGTCGTACTGGGGCTTGACGTTGCGGCGTACCACCCCTTCGGCGGACTTCAGAGCTGCCATATCGATCTCGTTGTCGAAGTGGCCGATGTTGCCCACGATGGCCTTGTTCTTCATCCGGGACATGTGCTCCAGCGAGATCACGTCGCGGTTGCCGGTGGCGGTGATAAATATGTCGGCGGTCTCCACCACGTTCTCGATGGTGTTGACCTCGAACCCGTCCATGGCCGCCTGGAGCGCGCAGATCGGGTCGATCTCGGCGATGACCACCCGGCACCCCTGGCCCCGGAGAGCCTCGGCGCATCCCTTTCCCACCTCGCCGTAGCCGGCCACCAGCGCCAGCTTGCCTCCGAGCATCACGTCGGTGGCGCGGTTCAGGCCGTCGATCAGGCTGTGCCGGCATCCGTAGACGTTGTCGAACTTGGACTTGGTGACCGAGTCGTTGACGTTCATGGCCGGGAAGAGCAGCTGTCCCATGGCCTGCATCTCGTGGAGACGGTGGACGCCGGTGGTGGTCTCCTCGCTGACGCCGCGAACCGACTCGGCCATCCGGATGAAGTATTCGGGGTCGTCCGCGATCCGGGCGCGGAGCAGGTCGAGGATCACCCCCCATTCCTCGGGCTCGCGGTCGGGATCGAAGGAGGGCACGGCGCCCAGCCGACCGTACTCGGCGCCTTTGTGAACCAGCAGGGTGGCGTCGCCGCCGTCGTCCACGATCAGAGAGGGGCCGTCCGAACCCGCCCAGGCCATCATGCGATCCGTGCACCACCAGTACTCCTCGAGGGTCTCGCCCTTCCAGGCGAACACCGGGATGCCGCGCGGGTCGTCGGGGGTCCCGCCCGTCTCGGGTCGGCCCACCACCACCGCGGCCGCCGCCTGGTCCTGGGTGGAGAAGATGTTGCAGGATGCCCAGCGGACCTCGGCGCCCAACTCCGCCAAGGTCTCGATCAGCACGGCGGTCTGGACGGTCATGTGGAGGGAGCCGGAGATCCGGGCGCCGGCCAGGGGCTTGGTAGTCCCGTACCGCTCCCGGAGCGCCATCAGCCCGGGCATCTCGTGTTCGGCGAGCTCGATCTCCCGCCGACCCTGGTCCGCCAGGCCGAGGTCGCGGACCTTGTATTCGAGCGGCGCTCCCTCGAGGTTCTCCATCATCTGTGCGTTCTCCTGATCGGTCGGGGTTAAGGCGCGTCCGCCACCATGAGTCCGTCTTGACAGGATATCGCTGGCGTCGAAGGGCGGCGCGGAATCGGCGGGCATGCGATCGGATCCGGTCCGCCGGATTATATCGACGGCACACGCCAACCGATCCTCGCGCACTCCACTATCTGTCGGGATCAAAATGTCCATTCACCAGGCTATAGGCATCCGGGCACGCCTAGCATTGCGTTCCTGTCGCGCTAGCCGACCCGTATTTGTTGCGCCCGCGAATGTGTTTTAGGGCGGGATTGCTGATCCGGGTAGGGTACGCCAGCTACGCGAGGAGGCGCTGGTGGTCCGGCCCTCCCCGGCGGGTAGCCGACGCAA
This sequence comes from Acidimicrobiia bacterium, assembly GCA_009841105.1. Taxonomy (GTDB): domain Bacteria; phylum Actinomycetota; class Acidimicrobiia; order Spongiisociales; family Spongiisociaceae; genus Spongiisocius; species Spongiisocius variivorans. The sequence continues at coordinate 45,676 of VXMM01000047.1, forward strand.
GATTTAGAGGAGGAACCCATGAAAGGAAAGGTGGTTCGGCTCCTAGCGCTCATGGGGGCGCTAGCACTGGTGGCGGGCGCCTGTGGTGGCGAGTCGGAACAGGCAACACCCGAGACGGTGGTCGTGACGTCCATCGTGACCGAGACCGAGACGGTGACCGAGGTGGTCACGGAGGTCGTGACCGAGACGGAGGTCGTGACCGAGACGGTCGAGGTCGAAATGGTCAACCCGCTGGCCGGAACCACGGTCACGGTGTTCGGGCCGGAGAGTTCCGATGCCGAGGCTGGTTCGCACCAGGCGGCACTGGACATCTTCGCCGCCCAGAACGGCATGACCATCCAGTACACCGGAGAGCGCAGCTTCTCCGATCTGATCAACGCCCAGGCAGCCGGCGGTAACCCGCCCGACATCGCGGTGTTCCCGCAGCCCGGCAAGATCGCCGACTTCGCTCGTGAGGGTTGGCTCCTGCCGATCCCCGACGACGTGATCGCGACCATGGAAGCCAACATCGGCGCGGCGTGGAACGCGTTCGGCAACGTCGACGGTGTCCAGTACGCCATCCCGACGAAGGCGGACCTCAAGTCGCTGGTGTGGTACCGGCCCGCCGACTTCGCGGCCAACGGGTACGAAGTCCCCGGCACTTGGGCCGACCTGAAGGCCCTAAGCCAGCAGATGATCGATGACGGCAACGTGCCGTGGTGCGTGGGTATCGAGTCCGGTGGCGCCACCGGATGGGCCTTCACGGACTGGGTGGAGGACCTGACCCTCCGTTACGAGGGTGCTGACTTCTACGACGAGTGGGTGGCTCACACCATCCCGTTCGACACTCCGGAGATGAACGCCATCTGGACCGAGATCCTCGCCCTGTGGAACACTCCGGGCGCCGTGTATGCGGAGGGTGGAACCATCGCCTCGACGTTCTTCGGTGACAACGGACGGCCGCTCGTGGAGGGCGACTGCATGATGCATCGCCAAGCCTCCTTCTTCTCGGCCTTCTTCCCGGATGGCACGGGGTTCGGTCCCGACGGTGTGGATGTCTTCTATTTCCCGTCGGTGACCGGTGACCGCCCGGTGCTCGGCGCAGGGACGCTGGTGGCCGCCTTCAGGGATGCCCCTGAGGTATGGGCCGTCATGGAGTACTACGCCAGCCCCGAGTACGCCGACAACCGGCAGCGGTTCCAGAACCTGTCCAAGGGTGGCGGAGCGGTGCTGAGCGGCTTCCTGTCGCCCAACCTGAACGCCGACCTGGGCCTCTACCAGCCCCTCGAGCAGTCCTTCCTGGACATTCTCTTCACGGCTGAGGTGGTCAGGTTCGACGGATCCGACCTCATGCCGGCTGCGGTGGGCGCCGGGACCTTCTGGTCCGAGGCGACCAGCGCGGTGAACGGAGACAAGACAGTGGAAGAGGCCACCGCGGCCATCGAGGCCTCGTGGCCGTGAGCCTCTGAGTCGACTTTGTAGTGGGCGCCCGTCACGTAGCGGGCGCCCACAGTCGCGTAATCTGATGGGGGAAGAGAGGACGGCCCTGTCATAACGAGTAGACAGGTACCAAGCCCCGTTAGCGGGCCGGCGTCCGGTAAGGACAAGGTCGGAGGGTGGTCGGCACCATGAACGTCGTCGTCAACCTCCTGATGGCGCTCGGCATGGCCGGCGGGGCCGGGCTTTGGATCGACCGCACGGGCCGGCGTTCCCGGACCAGGCGGGTCATCGCCGTAGCGGTCGGCGTTGCGCTCGGCGCCCTCACCTGGTGGGGGATCACCTCCGTCGACAAGCTCGAGACCACCGCCACGGGGGTGGTGGTCTCCATTCTGGCCAGCGGGCTGATCTTCATCGCTGCCAACAAGCTCTTCGACCTGGCGCCCGAGCGCTGGGCCGTATTCACCACCCTCGTGGGAGCGGCCGTCAGCTTCACCGCGTTCGCCATGCTGTGGGGTAACCGGGTCATCGACGGTCCGGTGCTCCGCACGGTCGCAGCCGCTGCGATCGGGGCTGCGGCCGGCTACCTGCTGGGCACTGTCGAACGCCCGCTGGAGCGCCTCGCGATCGGCTCCGGCGCCGGAGCAGCGCTCGGCGCTCTGGCCGCCTCGGGCATGCGGGCTGTCATCCTCGTCTTCGAGTTGGAACGGGGTGATTTCGAACTGTGGCCCGTCCTGCCCGGCCTGCGATACGACCTGCTGGCGATCCTCACCCTGGTCGGTGCCGGCGCGGGTCTGGTGGTATGGCTGCTCCGGGGCCGGAGGGCATCCGCGGTCCGGTCGGGGATCCTGGGGGCGACCCTTGGCTTCGCGGCGGGGGCCTGGTTGGTGCCCGACCTCGGAGTCGGGACGAAGGCGGACGCGTACGTGGCCGCCATCGGCGTCGGCCTGGGGATCGGGGCCCTCGCCGGCCTCAAACCCATTCCCGACCAGTCCGCCCGGGGCCGGATCGAGGGGTCGGCCCGGGCCTACATCTTCCTGGTGCCGGCTCTGGGCTTCATCGCCTCAACCCTGATCATCCCCACTCTCCGTACCCTGTTCCTCTCGTTTCATGACGCCAGGGGCCAGGAGTACGTAGGGTTCGTCAACTACGGGGATGTGTTCGGGAGCCCCAACATCTTCAACGTGGACGGCTGGGCCGGGATCTTCGGCAGCAAGCTCTTCTGGGTGGGCGCGGTGCTGCTGCTTATCGGGTTGGGCGTGTCGGTCATGCTGGGCCGCCAGAGCGGTTACCGGATCAGCTTCTCGCCGGGATCGGGTGGGCTGGCGGCGCTGGGCGCTCTGCTGGCGCTGTTCGCGGTCTTCGCCGCCCTCCGGGGGACAATATTCAACAACCTGTGGTGGGTGGTGACCGTCACCGTGATCTCGACGACGGCAGGTCTCGCGATAGCCGTCCTGGCCGATCGGTCCAAGGGGGAGTCGCTCGCCAAGTCGTTGATTTTCATGCCGATGGCGATCTCGTTCGTGGGCGCCGGGGTGATCTGGCGCTTCATGTACCTGGCGCGGGACGTGTCGAAGCCCCAGACGGGAGTGATCAATACGTTCTGGGTGGCCCTTGGCAACCTCAGCCTGTCCCGCGGTCCCGGTTTCTGGATCGCAGTGGTTCTGAGCCTGGCTCTGGCGGCCCTCCTGGTGCGCCTCGCCGTCCGGGCGTGGCGGGCGGGGGAGGGAGGAGTCGCTGTGTGT
>VXMM01000004.1 GCA_009841105.1 Acidimicrobiia bacterium
GCGTGATGTGGGCTGTGTGGTTTGTCGTTCGGGTCGGTGCGCGGTGGCCGGTGGGTTGTGGCTGCGGTTGGGGTTGAGGTTTGGTTGTCGGGGGTTGGATTGCTGGGGGTGGCGGAGTGCTGGGTGCCGGTTCTGTGTGGCGGGTGGTGTTGGGTGGTGGGTAGAGTGGTTGTTGTGGCTGTTGGTCGGGTTCGTCGCGGTGGGGTGGGTTCTGGTAGCGGTGGGGTGTGGTTGTTCTGCGCCTTGTTCGTTTTGGTCTTGGTGGTGGCGGCCGGGTGCGGCGCGGATGATTCGCCAGTGGCCACCTCCGTGGCGGCGGCCACCACCGCAGCTCCCGCGAGCTTGTCGGATGAGGCCATGGTGACCACCACTGCGGTGATGACGGTGACCGAGGAGGAAGCCGCGGATGGGGAGTCGTCGCTGTCATCGGCGGATGCGGGGTTGCCGGCCGCGACGCCGGCCGACCTCGGGCGTGACGTTATCTATCGGGGAACCGTCTCGGTGCGGGCCCGGGATGTGGGGGCGGCTTCCCGTGAGGCTGTCAGTATCGTGCAGGGAGTGGGGGGATTCGTCTTCGGGCAGCAGGTGAGTAGCAGTCCCGAGCCGGAGTCGCGTCTGACGTTCAAGGTGATGCCTGCTGACTTCATGCCGGTTCTGGACCGGCTGTCCAGCGTGGGAGAGTTGGTCGAGAAGCGGATCACCGCCGACGACGTGACCGAGCGGATCGTCGATTTCAGGAGCCGGATAGCCACCGCGGAGGCGAGCGTGCTGCGCCTGAGGGGTCTGTTGGGGGAGGCACCCGACCTCGAGAACGTGGCCCTGGTCGAGCGGGAGCTCGTCCAGAGGGAGACCGATCTTGAAACGTTGCGCGGGCGTCTGCGAACCCTAACTGATGCGGTCAGCCTGGCCACCATCGAGATGGCCATACTCCAGCTCCATGAACCGGTCCCGGAGACCGGTATCGACGTGGACGCATGGGTTTCCGACTCCGACGAGGATCCCTGCCTGGGCAGCGAAGTGTTTGAGGCTTCTGTCGAGAGCGACGCCTTTTTCTGCGTTCAGGTGGAGAACACCGGCGAGGTCGCCCTCACCGGCGTGGAGGTGTCCTCGGAGGCCCTACGCCTACGTCCCCAGGATGGCCTTACCGACCCCCGGTCGTTCCAGTTGGTGTCGGGAAGTTTCGACAGGCTCGAACCGGGGGAGCTGCTCAGCGCCGTGTTACACGAGGTCATCCGTGACGGGCGGATCGCGGGCCGGGTAGCGACCCGCGGCGGCATCGAAGTGCGATTCGAGGTCTCCGCCACCCCGGTTCCCGATGACGGCGTCGCCCTCGACATGGTGACCAACGACGCGATCACCTTCGTGGTGGTAGAAGAGGAGGAGGGACCGCCCTCGTTCATCGATGCGGCCGTCACCGGCTATCGGGGTCTGCTACGCGCCCTCGGCTATGTGGTGGCGATCGTCGGCCTGTTGCTGCCCTTCATCCCGGTCCTGGTTGTGATCGGCGCCGCTTACTGGTGGACCAAGCGATGGACACGCCGTCTCCGATCCGATCGGTCGATCCCCCCAAAGCCACGCCGGCGCCGGTCCCAGTACTCACCGGACAGTCCGAACGACTAGCCGACACCCGGGAGGTTCGGTCCGGCTCGTCCCGAAAACAACAACCAGTCGAAGCGACGGGCTCGAACGTACAGCGTTTGTCTGGGTGGGTGTCGTGGGTGGAGGTTGGCGGGGTGGGTTCTGGTTGTTTGGGGGTTTTAGGTGGCGAGTTTGGTGAGGAGGGTCGCGAGGGTGGCTCGTTCGGGGTCGGTTAGTGCTGATAGCCATTGTTCGCGTTGGCTGGTACGGGCGAGGACCATGCGTTCGGCGGTGGCGGCGCCGGCTGTGGTGATGGTGATGTGGTGGGAGCGGCGGTCGGTGGGGTGGGGTAACCGGTTGATGTAGCCGAGGGTGTGTAGGCGGGCTATTCGGTTGGCGGTGGTGGCTGTGGTGTCTCCGAGGGCGGTGGCTAGGTCGGTCACTGTGAGTTGGTGTCCTTCGTGTTTTGCCCAGCGGAGGATGGACAGAGCCTGGTAGTCGTTGCGGTTGGCGAGGCCTTCGGTCTGGGCGATGCGGTCCATCGCTTCTGCGAGAACGTCCGCGCAGGCCAGTATTCGTGCGGCTGCTTCGATCCGGTCGAACCCGACGTCGCCCAGGATTGCTTCCCACCGTCTGATTTTGTCTTCGGTGGGATCGTCCGGTCGGGTCAGGCCCCACCTGACAGGTGGGGTCGCTGCTGTGTGGGTTCGGTTCATTGCCATGCGTTCGCCAAAAGGTAGAGCACCCCAAGGCCAAGAGCGACCATGCCCAGGGCCCCGGCCTCTACGCGGCGGGTGAATATGGCCGGCCAGTACACCATCACGTAACCGGCGAATAGGACGGCCGCCAGCAGCGAGAAGAGCGGGAAACCGGCCACACCGGCGTCCCCGAGCGACACCAGCATCGACCCTGCCACCGCGGTGTAGCCAACCCGGACCAGCGCCGACCCGGCGGATACCGCCGCCGGGGTCCTATGCGACCGTTCTCCGCTCAGGCCGGAACCGGGCGCCGCCGTGTCGTCATAAACCACCGCAGCAACCCGTAACGGTGTCCGGGTACTGCCACGGGTTCCGTTCCGGATGGTCGTAGAGCCCGACCGTTGCCGTTTCGGTACCACAACCACACCTCCCCATTACGGTTGCTAACCGTTAGCCTATCGATTGCCCAACGTAATGTCAAGCAGGGATATACCAGGCGCGCACGAAGGGCGCCGCCGGGCCGTGTACACCAGACAAATAGCGGACGGCGGCCCACCAGCTCGGTAGCTCAACCAGCCAGCCGCCAGATCCGGATCCAACCGGGTCTCTGCAGCAAAACAGCGGCAACCCGCCAACTAGTCAGAGCACGAACTCCTAGCTCAACCGCCAGCGCCGCCCACGGGACAGGCCAACAGACCCCCAGCAACGCAAACGGAAGCACGCGCCGGATTCCCATTCGGTCAGACCCGACCCCGATCCCGGAGAAGCCACCCCGATCATCGCAGCAACCGCCCACCAAACAGAACAAGATCGGTCCGTGCCATGAACGGGCGCGGCGCCTTCGGGGGAACACCTGTGGGACATATGTCCCCCTATCATGGGGACATGTGTCCTCATTTTAATGAAAACTTGGCTCACCCACTCAACGTTGGTTGACGCCCCCTGCGGGGACATATGTCCCTCCACCCCCAGGGACATACGTCCCCGACCCTGTTCGCGTTCCCCCGGAGGTCCGGTCCATCCACCCGTGACAACCCGATCGCTCCAGTTCCTCCCCGGCAGCCATCCACGCACCCTCATCGCTGTCTTCCCTTACTCGCACTCCTGCTTCGGCCTTCTCGGGGGATTGCCGAAGAAACCCCTGGTGTCGGTACTCGTGGCCGCTGGCGTAGCTGGCCTCTCCACCGCCCCGGTGGCGGACCCACCTCGGCATTGGGGTTGGCCAGGCGGCCCGGGGTGTTGCCCCGAGCCTTGGTGGGGCGTGTGTCCCTCTGAGCGGATGTGTAGCCCGGACAGAGGTCCCTCCACAGCAACGGGCCCGCAGCTCGCCCGGCTCGCCGCCGAGGCCCGGGGTCGCTGCCAGGACCCTCGACCCTGTTGAGCCGCCGGCCGAAGGCCCAGGTGAGGGGGATGCGCGACCGCTGGGGGGTGGATGCGCGACCGGTCGCGCATGAGCGCGACCCCTGGGGGGTGGATGCGCGACCGGGTTGGGGGTCCGCCCCGGTATGTTCGGTGACGATAACACGCCCCCGGTGACGGTTCCATGCGGGTTGGGGACGACACGGCGGGCTGGTATGGGACTTGCGGCGGTGAGCAGAGGGGAGGGGCGGATGGGGAACCGGACCTATGCCCGGCCGGTGGACGCATCCGGGCGGTGGGTTGGCGGGAGCGGGGCATTTGCGACTGGGGCGCTTGGGCGAGCCGGGGTCGGTAGGTGGCTGGTCAGCGAGAGGGCGGGGGGTGGAATATGGGTGCTGTGGTTATGGTTGGTTCTAGTGGAGGTGTTGGGGTGGACCACGAAAAGTTCTTAGCTGTCGAGCCGGTGTTTACCGGCTCAGAGGTCGCTGAGTTCCTGGCCGAGTGTGGGGTGGCCCACCCGGTCCGAGAGGCCCGCCGCCTTGAGGAGCGGTGGGTGCGGGCGGGACGGGTGGTGGTGGTGCGGCCTGGGTTGTTCGCGGTGGTGGCCGACGGTATCGACCCGGCCCGTTTCCAGCCGATGCCGGACCTGGTTTCGACCAAGATGGCCCCAGACGCGGTGGTGTCACACCACTCAGCCCTTGATTTTTGGGGTATCTCGTACTCCATGTGGTTCGACGCCGTGTACTCGGCGACCCACCCGCAGGCGCCGTTGGCTTTCCGGGCCATGTGCTACCAGGGTGTCCGATTCCCACAACGCCTTATCGATTCCGGGAACCAGCATTTCGGGGTGGTGACCCGAACCTACGCGGACGGGGTGGTGCGGGTAACGGGGATGGAACGCACCCTGGTAGATGTGTTGGCGGATCCCGACTATGGGGGAAGCTGGGACGAGATCTACCAATCGGTGACCCGGGCAGACCACATCGACGTCGAGGCGGTCGCTGCTTACTGTCAGCTGCGGGACGGCAGCCCGGCTTTGCGAGCGAAGGTGGGGTTCTTCTTGGACCAGCACCGAGAGCTGTGGGGAATCGGCAACTGTGAGTTGGACCAGTTCCGCCGCCAGGATCCGGCGCCAGCTGTCCATCTCGACCCGGCTCCCATTGAGTTGACCCATTACGTAGAAGAGTGGAATCTGGTGGTACCGGTAGAGGTCATCGAACGGCAATGGGAACTGGTCTTCTGACACCGCCGACCCGCCGGGAACTCAGGGCCCTAGCCGCTGCTACCGGTTTCGTCGCGGACCGGATTGAAAAGACCGTGCGCCTCCTGGCGCTGGCCGACGACATCGCCGCCCACCCATATTTGGGTGGGCGGTTGGCGCTGACCGGGGGCACGGCTTTGAACATGTTCGTCCTCCCGGCCCCGCGTCTGTCGTTCGATTTGGACTACCACTACATCGGAGCCGAAGACCTAGCCACGATGAAGACGGAGCGGCCCGCCGTCGAGGACGCCCTAGCGGGCCTGCTCCCGGCCCACGGGTTGGAGGTGAAGAGGCGACCCAACCTCGAGCGCGACCATGCGGGCGGTAAATGGGACCTCCGATACCGGAACGCGTTCGGCCGCAGTGAAGGCCTCTCGGTGGACGTCGGCTATGTACGGCGGGTGCCGCTGTGGACGACCACACGTCACGACTCCCACCGACTGGGCCGCTGGCAGGCCACCGATGTGCCCATCTTCGACATCCACGAAATCGCCGCCGGCAAACTCTGCGCGCTATACGACCGCGGGTACGCCCGTGACCTGTTCGACGCCAGCCTGATCCCAAACCTCCCTGGGCTGCTCCCGGCCAAGCTCCGTGTCGCGTTCGTCGTCTACGGCGGCGGAGCCCGCCCCGACTGGCGCACGGTCTGCGCCAACCCACGCAAGGTCCAAGCCCCCTCTCTGGGCCGCCAACTCCGCCCGGCGCTGACCCACACTGACGCGCAGCGCACCCGACCAGCCGCCGCAGACGCCTACCTCGCCGAGCTCGAAGCCAAAGCCGCCACCGCACGGCGGATCGTGCTCCCCTTCACCCCCACAGAGCAAGCCTTCTTGGATGCACTGTTGGACTGGGGCCAGGTCGAACCCCACCTACTCACCGCAGACGAACATCTCCAAGACCGCATCGCCACAGAACCATGGCTCCAATGGAAATCCCACAACACGCGCCGGCGGCTGCCCGCCCGACCGGTGGGTGTCCACGTCCGCCGCTACCAGGCTGATAACTGGGGCTGGGAAGTAGCCACCACCGGACACCACAGCCGTCTGCTGTCCGGTCGGCACCCCACCCTCGAAGAAGCCGAAGCCGCCCGCGACTTCCTCGTCCGGGCCGTCAACGCCCACCCACAGGCACACATCGCGGGGCCGGGCCCCCAGCCCAAAGACCCGACGGTTAGGGTCTACTCCCACGCCCCGGACGGGAACTGGTACCTGCTATGCCTCAACGCCGACGGCAGCCTCGACGCCGTATCCCCGCCGTACCCCACCAACCACGCAGCCGCTGTCGCCCTCGACGGGCTCAGGCACCTAGTCGAGGCCACCACCGACCGTGACATCGGCCACCGAGCCGCCGTCGAACCCACGTCCAACGCCTGCCGATGCTCCCCGAAGGGATGGCGTTGCGAACACATCGACATCGAGTTGGACGTACCAGAGGCAGAACCCCCCAACCGTGGACACGGGCTCAGCCTATGAAACGAACAGAAAAGCGACCCCCCCCGGACCCTTGGGGGGAACCACCCGACCAGCATCCACACCACCACACCCGAAAGCGCTCACAAGACAATACGCCGTCCCCGTCGGATAGGTCTGACGAGCCGGCGAGCCGGTTACCCATCTCCCGCTTGGATGGAGGGACTCCTAGATGAGGTCCTTCAGGTAGGGCATGAGCGTGTCGTGGAATCGGGTCATAGCGTCGGCCAGCACCTCATAGCCAGCTTCCCGTTCGTCAGCGGGTGAGCGCCAGCCATAAGCCCCCTCCGGGAACCAGTAGATGCGGCTGGACTGTAGGTTCGGCTTGTTCTCCCACACCAGTTCGGTATCGAGAGCATTCTGGATTACGTCCCGATGACTAGCGAGTGAGTCGTACAGCTCGTCATTCTGCTCTTGGTTGCCCGACTCGATACGCAACTGGACACGGCAAGAGTTCGTCAGGACCCAGAACTGAAAGGAGAAGGGCCCTTTGCTGGCAATGGTCACATACGAAGATACAACCCTGGTGGCCCTGAACAAGGTACCTTTCCTGCTCATCGCTTTCTGCAGCCCCGCCCAGAACTTCTCTTGCATATCGCGACGATGACGGTCACCGGGCCCGATTGGCGGCGGTCCCCCGGATCTCCACTCATTCGGGCCAGCGACGAGGCGGAATCGGAAACCGGGGGCCGACTCGCCTATGCGGCCCGCTTCGATGGCGACAAGGAACAGGCGGATCCCATCGGAACCGTACGCCTCCGAATAGCGATTCCATTCGTCCGCCACCGCGACGAACTCATCACGGTGGGACTCGGCAACAACGATCACCGCCCGGCACTCCAGGCCGACCGCGTACGCGAGGGCCCGAGTGAGATGATCGTGATCGGCCTCGCCGTACTGGTTCTCCACCGCCCAGTTCCTGCCGGAGGAGTCCTTTGCCAGGATGTCGAGTCGGCGCCCCCCGGGCACGTCGACCTCGGTGCGGTCCAACTCCAGTTCGCCGATCTCGAGGTGCTCGGACAGAGCTTCCAGATTCTCGGCGAGCCAGGGTGTGAAATCCCTAGCCTCGCCCGGCCACACCTCGCGGATGTCGATCAGCTTGAACTCTTGGGGCGGGTTCGCAGTGGGCATCTTGATCAGGCTAATCCCTCTCCTCGGTCCCTTCCGCGGGTTCCGACCTGCGCATCTTCATCTTTTTTAGGCTGTGGCGAACGAGGTCTTGGGCAGACCGGGCGCTGATGTCGAGGAACCCGTCGGGCCAGTCCTCCGAAAGGCCTCCGTACTCGTTGGTCTCCGACTCTCGGTAATTGGTGATACCGTTCTTGTGCTCAGCGAAGATCAACTTGACCAGCTTCCCGGTCTGGTCGGTCTCATCGGCCGCGACCTGGTAGCGAAGTTGGTTGACGAGGTGGTCGCTGTGCGTTTCCACCAGAATCTGGCGGCCAGCACGCACGAAGACGAGCAGAAAGTCCGCCATCCGCTTCTGTAGTTCCGGATGGAGAAGCGAATCCGGCTGTTCAAGAACCAACAGGTCCGCAGGCCTGCTCAGCAGGCACAGCAGTATCACGGGAAGTATCTGGCTGACGCCTACACCCACCGACGAGAGATCGACGAATGCCGGCACACCGCGCGGCCTGACCACCAAACCCGGAGCTAACCTACCATGCTCTCGAGTCTCCGCGGCCTCGACGAGGCCGAACCAATTGAGCCATTTGTTCAAGGCGTCGCCAATCGGTACAAACTGTTCGTGACCATCGGGCATCGGAAGCGATGCCCACGTACTAGCTTGGTCCCGTAAGACGGTTGCCGTGTGCTCTCCCTGAGTGCCGATACCTCTGACACCCGAAGAGACTACAGATCGCGAATCGGGTGGTGAAGCACGTAATGGACCAAGACAATGGACCCGTGACGAGAACAATCCATCCGACAGATCATCAACCGTGCGCAATGACCATAACGGATTTTGGTCCATAGTCGTCACCAGTCTCGAAAACAGACCGTCTTCATTTTGTGTCTCGTTGCCGGTAATGTCAGATTTGTCTGAACGGTGCCCCATATGTGTCAAGGGTTGTGCTGGGTTTATCGACCAGAATGGATGCAATTCGCTCACGCCTTCATCGATGGGGTCGTCAGCAAGCACAGATAACTCTATCCTGAAGGTTTTCGTTTGGATAAGGTGGCTGACTTGGACTAGTGGTAAGTCTGGTAGGCTCTGATGTCTCACTAGTTCGGCGATTTTTCGTTGATCGATCGGTACCTTAACAGGCGTCCATAGCGCCAATTCCTTTTTAACACTGTCGACAGAAATACAGACAGACCCTGCCTCAATTCTAGAATCGCCTTCTTCAGTTTCGGACTGTGTTAGGAATAAGGCCGCATCAAGGGCATAATCCTGGATCGCAGGCTCTGTATCCGAAGCTGTTGGTGCAATACCTGCGGAGTATCCAAGGACCTGGAGGCGGAAACCAACCATTATTGGTTCTCCAGATTCACGGTGCTGGATGTTAAGGACATCTGCATAGGATCCTAACCGAACTAGTTTACCATTCAGTATGAATGTATCGTCTGCTGAATCTTCCTGAAGAGTCTGCACAGTTGCTGTTATAGCCTGTAGCAGAGAGCTCTTTCCGGAGCTATTGGCACCAACAACTACAGATAGCGGACGTAGTGCAACATCTGTACAATCCGCTGATTTGAAATGTCTTAACGCTACACGCCGCAGTTGGAAAGGGTGAGTGCCCTTGCGAGCTAATCGTAACCTAAGGCCATCAGATGACATCTCTGATCTCTATTCTAGGCATCGATCAACACGAACTTGTGTTCTTTCACGAGATCGACGGAGCTACCGTGATCCCGGTCATACACATAGGAAGCTGAGATGATATGGTGTCCGGACCGTTTCTGGAAGGTTGTGTAGTTTTTCTTCCGCTCACGTGTCCGTCCGTGTGTCGACTGGTCGACCTTCGTTGCGGTCGGGACATTGATGGTCGACAATGCTTGTTCTACTAGGGGCCAAAAGCCTTTGTATAGGTCCTCGCCCAGCGACCCGAAGGTGTCGATCCACCTGCTGATCTTCAATGCCCCTACTTCTTCTAAGACCGCAACGTCCTCTATGTCGAACGTGATGTCGTACTGGGCTACCAGATCGAGCAGCCGGCACAGCACGGTCGCAGGGTCATCGCAGGCACCCAGATTCTCCAAGGCTAGGCAGCCGGGGTCGAGCTGGAATGGTACGCCTTCATAGAGGAGAGCGGAGGTGCAGTCCGCCGCCAACGCTCTGATGGCATCACCTTCCTGAGCCTTGAAGTCCCATCGGGGATCGAACCGGCCACGGAGCGGCGGACCGGTCCTCAGGCCCGCGTGTTCGAAGGGCTGACCGACGGCGACATCCCCGAGCGCCTCCAAGGCTTCCTCGTCGAGCTGTCCGACAAGAGCGCCAAGCTGGTGTGTCCAGACAACCCCAACAGAACTCGCCTGAGCCACGATCCGATAGGGCAAGGTGGAGTGCTGGGGCGAAACGACCAGGTCCGAGTTAGCTGCAAGCTCTACGTGGGGATGGGCCAACATGACTTCAGCGAAGATGCTCTGCTGGTGTTGGCCCAGCCTTAGAACGAGGACCATCCGTTCGGGAACAGGATCGCCTCCGGGCACGCGAATCGTTAGGACCTGGCGACGTTCTACCGGCATGCGGAGACCGGCTGAGATACGGTTCGGGCGCCGAGCAACAGCTGATCGGATCGACTGCGGGACGGTCATCGCTCAGCGCTCTTCCCGAGCGAATGGCTGATCCGAGCCAGCAGGTTCTCCATGGCGGGGACGTGGCAGTCGGCGTCGAACTGGGACATCAGTTCCGTGGCCAATCGTTCCAGAACATCCCGTTTTCTTTTCGCTACCCACGGTCGCGAGCGCCCGAGCCGTGCCCCTATGTCCCGGTCGGCGATCCCTTGGCTCTTGCTGAGCAGTATCCATCGCTCTGGCTCGCTAAGACCTCGAGCGAACCTTTCGACCGCTGCTCGCATCTGCGCATCCTCCGCTGCCGCTTCGGGGGTCGACTCTTCCGACGGATAGTCCCCCTCAGGATCTTGAAGGAACGTTGGCAGCCACGATGTCAACAGAATCTCCAAGACTCGGGCCAAGTCCCGCTCACTCAACGCCCCGACCTCGCTTACCGCTCGTTCGAGCAGCAGCCGCAGGTCGACCGTCGTGTAAATCATCGAAGCCCGCGAGGAACTGCTGCTCGCCGCCAGCTGCGGGATGTCACGAACGGCACCGGCAATGCGGGAGATTGCGGAATCCGAAAGGTCGGCGAGAGGGCCCGAGAAGTCGCCTCCCGAAAACCACACCTGCCTGCCTGCTGAATGAAGCCGAAACGGAGGCTCCTGTGCCAGCCTCCGTACCCGAGTGAGCAACCGGTCCACCACAGTCTTGCGGCGCCGGTGAGCCAACGTTCGCCTGACTTGCAAAGCGAGCAGGCGCCTCCACGCCTCGAGGGAGGCCGCCTGATCAAAGACATACTCGAGCTGCGCCTCGCCCAAGAGCCGGTCCGCAACAACCTGCTGAGCCAGGTCCTGAACGCTCTCATCAGACCAGGGCTCGCCGTCGTTGTACACACAGGGCGGATAGCGGCGCGCCACGACACCGGTCATCTCAAGCACGAGGGCCCAGATGCGCGGCCCGATCCGAACCGACTGGTATTCCACCCTCAACTCGACAAGTGTCATCTTCGCAACCACCGCTCCATCTCGGCATACAAGGCCGACGGCTCAGGCTCCGCACATAACCAGTTGCGCGTAGACAGTTCAGGAGCTTTCACGGTAACGCGAACGTCAAGAACCGTCCCATCCTTGTTAATGCCACACTCCGGATAGACCGCACGGTGATGGTGCCTAGGGTGGGGGTGCCCACGACGCTGCCGCTTGGTGGTTCTGGGGAAGAACACAAGATCAGGAAAGGGATAACCCCACGGACTCGCGAGGACAACCGGACGCCGGCCGCCCTGCGCCGCCTTGCCGGGAGCGAAAACACCGCCGTCAGCTTTCTCGGCAACTGCCTTCTCCGACACCCGAAACCATGCTCCAACCTTGTACACATCGTGCGGGTCGAAGCCCAGATCGGTCAGCAGCTGGTACTCGGGCGTCACGGGTACCCATAACTCCAAGTGTTCAGCGGAGGCGGTCAGCAAAGGACATGCCACGCAACCTACCCCCGACCCCAAAGGTCGGCAATGCGGCTCCCCAGAAATGAGGGGCTAGGGGTCCTTGGGGGATGTCGGAATCCACCGGTAGAGGGGAAGGGTTCTCCCATAGTCGAAGTTCAGCAACATTCCGAGGCAGGAGGAATGGGTAGAACCTAGGCCGACGTTGATCTGGTGGGGATCGGCGACGGCGGAGACGGGCCGCTTGCGGTGGTAGTCCGGTCCCCTACGCCCCCCGGGGTTATGCCAGCTGCGAAGGCGCAGGTGAGGGGGATGCGCGACCGGTCGCGCATGAGCGCGACCCCTGGGGGGTGGTTCCGCGACCGGGTTGGGGGCCCTCTTGGGTATGTTCGGTTACGACTGCATAGCCGGGACCGTTTCCGTGTCGGATGGAGGGGCCACGGATTCGGAGGGCTGGCATCGGATCGCAGGCAATTTGGAGGAGTGAGGGGAGTGCGGATGAGAGAACAAACCCACAACAACAAGAAACCGAGGGCCAGCCATCCGCGCTCGGTGATGCTGCCTCCGGGGGGTGGGCGGGTGGTGAGACTGCCCGAAGTGTTGGAGATCACCGGGTTGAGCAGGACCACGATCTGGCGTCGGGAACGGGAGGGGTCGTTCCCTGCGCCGTTCCGTTTGGGCGGCGAAGGTACCCGGGCGGTGGGTTGGCGGGAACAAGACATCTACGACTGGATCGACAGCCTGTCCTCCGCAGCGTGATTACCCACCCAACACCGAGGCTTATATCGGGAGTCGCTCCGGCAGCGGATACATCCCACCGGGATCTATCAGCGGTCGCCAGCGACCAGCACACATCCCGCCGCGACCTGCTTCATGCGTCGGTCACGTCCACGACGCCGCGGTTATCGTTCTCAAAGGTCAGGGCTAGGGGTTCGGTGGCAAGCGAAGGGAGATCACGTACTAACCAACCCACTGAATCGCGCAGTTTAGACCGGCCTTGACACGACCGGGTCCTGGATGCGCCTCGGTATGTTCGGTTACGACAGCAGAGCGTGGACCGTCCCCGTGTCGGATGAGGGGCCATGGATTGGAGGGCTGGCACCGGGTTGCCGGAAGTGACCGCGGCGGTGACACCAGGTGCCGGGGTCCTGCATCGGTCATCCTCCAGATCGCCATCTCAACAGCCACTTGGCGTCCTCCCCATTTACTAGAACCTACTTGATGTCACTCGGCTGTAACACTCCCCCGCCGACACACGGCCACCGATGCCAGGGTTCAGGTCTTTGCGGCGCGTACGGGCTCTCAGCTACCCCGATGATCCGCCTCTGACTGGCCTCGGCAACCGTCTCAGCCTCGGCGGGCCGCGTGTTCGTACGCCTCGGTCAGGGCCGTGAGCAGATCCTCGCTGACGTTCCGAGTCGTGTTACCTTGTCCGACCCGACTTCCCGCCAGTCTCTCGATCCTGTCGATGAATGGGGGTGCCTTCTTGTCGAAGACGCTCCGCCAGAACTGGAGGTACGCACCCCCGTCGTTCCAGATCGTGACCAGGCCCACGTTCTCGGCCACTAGTAGCGGCCGCAGGGTGAATCGCTTCGCTCCCTTGCCCTCGGAGGTTGTGAGTCGTACCCAACCGTTCGCTTCGAGGCTACGAGCCCACCGAAGCAGGCTGTCCAGTGTCTCATGGCTCTCGGGAGGTGCTTGGTCGATGCTCTGCTCGAATCTATCGCTCCCCCGATAGAGAGTGCCGGACTTGCCGCGGCGTTTCTCGTTGACGGTTACTTCGTGCCGTTCGGGGGTTACCCGTTGCGGTAGGACGACGGAAGCACCGCCCACGTCGAAGGAGTTAACGCCGACTAAGTCGATCATCAACTTGTCGGTGACGTGTTCCAAGTAAGCGACCAGCGTCATCAACTCCGCCGGCACGTCGTCGAGTACGAACACGAGCCGGAACCTGCCCCCTTGCAGGTGCTCGTCGAGAGATGTTGCGAACTCCTCGGCGTCGAGCGCCTCCTCTTGGACCGATCTCATCGCATCCACAAGGGACTCGTGGCCGCGCCGCTTCAGCTCCGAACTGAAGCGGTCCTCCAGTTGTTCCCGCGTCGTACCGTGGAGGTTCGCCGCGTAGGCCAGGATTTGGGCAACGACAGCGCGGCGAGCCTCGTTGTTCTGCGCCAGCTTGACCTCGATGATGACCGGTCGACCCGACGCCTCCACCCCTACGAGGTCCGCGTAACCCGATCCCAAGGGCACTTCCCTACCGAGTACCAGGAGTGCCGGCGCGCCGGCCAGCGGCAGCATCTCCGGGGTTTCCTCGATCAGCCTATGTAGCGTCGCCTCGTCGGGGAACCCCTCAGGCCGGCTGAGTTGCCAGCCTTCATCGTTTCGCGTCCAGATCCCCGAGACGGTCATACATCGCTCCTGCTTCCTCTAGGGGAGGGTTCTGATCGGTTCGGAAAAGGCTCGGCGTAGCTCGCCGAGGGTTTTGATGGCCCATTGTCGATACTCGGGCCATCTGTCCCGTTCGGTGGGATCCGCAGGCTGGAGGCGGTCGCCGACTCGCGAGTGTCGGGTGTTGGGGCTTGGTTCCCATTGGAGAGGCCCGCCGTAGTCGGCTTCGATCGCCGGGCGTTGGGCTTCGAGTGCGGGGTAAGTCGACTCTCCGTCCTCCATGTACACCCGGGCGGAAAGGCTGTAGTTTGTTGCGCCGGTCGGGTAGGCGAAATTCAGGGGAATTATACAGTTAACTTGACAGGTATGGTCCTGTTCAAGTAGAAATTGCCGCATGAGCGCCAGGCTAGCAGGACGGGAACGTAGTACACTGGGGGCGCGTTGGAGGAGGGACCGCCCCGCTGGTAGCGAGGTGCCCCTCTTCCGTTGCCGTTCACAGTGTATCACAGTCGTGGTATTCCAGGTGTGTAACTATCGCCTACGCGCGTTATTCGTCGACGACCAATAGGAGACGGTATGACCGCTAAAGCGCCGGGACGGGCCGATCGGGAGGGCATGTCGTTCGTGGAACTGTTCGACATGTTCCCCGACGAAACCGCAGCTGTGGAATGGTTCGAGCGGATACGCTGGCCGAACGGGGTGGACGTCTGCCCACGCTGCGGCGAGATAGGGTATGTGGCGGCGGTGCCAAACGCGAAGCCGATGCCCTACCGGTGCGCTTCCTGCCGCCGCTACTTCTCAGTCCGTACCGGCACGGTGATGGAATCCTCGAGGCTGCCTGTGCGTAAGTGGGTGATCGCCCTGTATCTGGTATCCACCAACCTCAAAGGCGTCAGCAGCATGAAGCTCCACCGCGACCTCGGAGTGACCCAGTCGACCGCGTGGTTCATGCTGGGCCGCATCCGGGAGGCGTGGGCAGACGCCGCCGACCTCGTCCTCGACGGCACGGTGGAAGTGGACGAGACGTTCATCGGCGGTAAGGAGATGAACAAGCACGCCCACAAGAAACTCAACGCTGGCCGCGGTGTTGTGGGCAAGAAGGCTGTGGTGGGTGCCCGGTCGCGTGATGGCAAGGTGACCGCTGCGGTGGTGGACGACACGAAACGGGCCACGCTGCACGGGTTCATCCACACCCATGTAGCCGCAGGGTCCAGGGTGTTCACCGACGACGCTCTCGCCTATCGCACTCTCGGCGAGTCGGATGATCTGGACCACGCCGCTGTGCGCCACTCGGTCGGCGAGTACGTGCGGGGTGAGGTCCACACCAACGGGATGGAGTCGTTCTGGTCGATGCTGAAACGGGGCTACTACGGCACCTACCACAAGATGTCGTTCAAGCACCTCCGCCGCTATGTGGCCGAGTTCGCAGCCCGCCACAACGTCCGGGACTTGGACACGTTGGATCAGATGGTCGCGTTGGCGAAGGGCATGGAGGGGAAGCGGCTCATGTACGCTGATCTCATCGCAGGGCCGCAGGTGTGCGGACCTCGCCCAGCTAGTAGGGGAGTCTGAGAATGTCGAGACCGATGTGGCTGAAAGGCAGGCCTGGCACGCCGGAGATGCCGCCTGAGCCGATGCTTCACGAAGGGACGACCCCAATCCCGCCGATGCTGTCGCCGAAGCCGTCGTGGATGGACAAGCTGCCGGCACCACCGTCGATGGATGAGCCCCCACCGATACAAGAGCCGCTGCTGCTCAGGGGCCGTCACCGCACACCGGAGATGCCCCAGTACCCACGCTGAACGGTTGCGCCACCCCCACCTAGTGGTATTCTCCTATACCAGAACCGGAGAGGAACCGCCATGTCCGACATTTCCATCCAGATGGAGTTCGTGAGCACCATGATCGCGCCGCTGCTGATCGCTGCCCAAGAGAACGGAAAGCACTTGTCGATGGACGATGTGCCCCCGTCTGTGCTACAGGCAGCCCGTGAAATCACAGAACACGAAGGCCGGGAACGCCCACGGATTCTGCTCGCTTCGTGAAGCAACGTCCCGTCCCCGAAGACATCGAAATCCGAGCGTTCTACGTTTTTCGCCAGCTCCGACATCTGGCTGAGAGGTACGACGGAGACCTCATGGCGAGGGAGTGCCCACCCTCCGTTGAGCTAGTAGCGGCCGAAATCCAGAAGTGGTTGGCCTACACCGACGACGTCGACGTGCTAGAGGTCCACACCCACGACTTCGCGATCCAAGTGTGGAGCGAGGGGGTCGGAGTCGTCACCCCACTACTACTGAGCGGAGACACAAAGTGACTACAGCAGCCAAACAGCCCCGCCGTCAGAAGCGCCGTCGTCCACGGTGGCGGGACGTGCCGAACCCGCGCTCAGCTGAAGACCTGGCACGAGCCATGTTCCTCAACGCTGACCGCAAACTGAAAGCCCAGCGCCAAACCTGACGTCGAACCGGCGGGTCAGCCCCTCCGGTTCAGCTTCCCAACGGTCCACCACCCTCAGTGTCCGCTTGCAAAACGGACAGCGCACAGCCTCGCCATAGGAAGCCCAAGCGAGAGACACATGGCATCGGCAGAGCCACTCCTGAATCGCGTTCTCAATAGACGCAACAACGGGAAAGACCCGACTTCCGAGGATGCCCAGCATTCCCAGAATGGCGGGAACAGATGGGCGTGTGCTACTATCGGACATACGACGTCCTTTCGTCGGACAGCATGGGAACTGTCAAATCGTTCGGACCCGCCTGTTCCAGCAGGTGGGTCCCTTGGTTTGTGGCTCAGATGGTATCAGCCGCGACAGTCGGACTCGATCACCCAGTCCCCCTCAGCTGTAACCTCCAACGTCACAGCCCCCCTCTCGACCGGGTCGAAGCGGACAGCCTTCTCCCACGTCCCTTCGGCGGCTATCTCGAGTGCCCAGAGGATGTCTAGGGCGGGAGGATCTACCTGCTCGACGATGAAGTTCGTCTCGATTGCCATGTCGAAACTGTCGTCAATGTTGTCCGTAACCGTCATAGTGATCGTGCACAGCCCGCCACCGGCGATCTCTAGGTCCACAACCCGGGTGCCGATCCCCTCGACTCTGGTAGCCGGGTAGTCGACAGGCACAGCGACAGTCACCGTCGTAGTCGTCTCAGGAACCGTCGTCGTGGTGGTCTCAGGGACGGTCGTGGGTGGGCTGGTCTGAGCGGCAGCGGGAACTGTCGTGGGCGTGTCCGACGCTATAGGCAGCGTGGCAGAACCTCCACAAGCGGCAAGGACGAGGACGAGGGCGAGAAACGGGCGGCGCATTGGTTGGCGGTCCCTTCGGTTGGGGTCTGGCATCCTTTGCCAACGAACACCCAAGACCGCAACCACCGAAGGGACCATGCACGAATGACAGTCCCCACGGAATAGGTTGCGGGTCAAGGGGTTCCCCAGAAGATGGGTGTTCGTTGGCGAGGCCAGCGTACCCGACGGGACAGGGGCGTGGTAGCGTCGACGCCTAAGAAATGAGAAGACCCCGGCTGGCACCGGGGCCGTTCTCGAACCTTTGGTTAGGAGGTCTCCTATGACGGACTCTAACAGACGATCTGGCTGTCCGGGCTGCCCCGACGTCTTACAGGCAGAATGGTTCACCCAGAAATATCGGGACACGATCCTGCCCTGCTCGATCTGTGGCCGATGGTGGGACTTCGCGCCTCGCAGGGTTCCAACGGCCAAACCAGCGCCCATGCCGGCAGCGACCATACCGGTAGCGACCTCGGCGAACCCGCTGTTCCGAACGATCGCGGACATTCTGAAGGCTGACCAGGGCCGGCGCGCTCTGACACTGGACGGGCGGACGCTAACCCTGAACTAGTCCTTGCGGGAGCGGCGGCGCTTCCTGATGTCGCTGAACACCCGCGACATCTGCTAGTAACAGGTGGCCAGCACTACCAGACCGACAGCTAGATCAACTAGGAGAGCCCACACGGGACTTCTTGCGGCGCCGATACAGCAGCCGGGCGATATCTTGGACAAGCAAAGCGATAGTCACAGCAGCCGCCACAGAAATGAACGTATCCCACGCCGCAATCAGATCCATGCCACAACCATACCACCCCGTCAAGTTAACTGTATAATCCCCCTCCAATAAGCTTTCCACGACCACCCGAACTCCGGTGGTGGTGTCCCGGAACACAGCGTCCGCGCGGAACGACCCGACAGCCACTTCTTGGCCTTCGAGTTCAGATCCATCCCGAGTTCCCGCCCCAACAGGTGCGGATGGTCCGCCAGCCACGGCGTGAAGTCCCGCGCTTCATCCGCCCACACCGATCGCAGCGGGACCGCTTCCAGTTCCGCGACTTCGACCATGGACCTGTCACCACCTGCCTCGGGACGACCAAACCCCCAACTCAGGCCAGTTCGTCTCCGGCACCCAGTTTAAGGCTAAGGGTTCGGTTTGCCGACACCGCGAGGTGATATTCAGAGACGGTACCGGATGGCTTCCCCAACCCTGCACGCTGCGCCGATGATCCTTCGGGGTAAGGGAGGCGACTACGGCTACAGCCTGGTGGCTTCGGGACGGGTGGACGCCATGCTCGAACCGATCGTAAGTCCGTGGGATGTGGCGCCCATGGCGGTCATCCTCACGGAGGCCGGTGGCAGGTTTACGGACATAGGCGGGGAACTATCGATCTGGTCAGGAACCGGTCTGGCAACAAGCGGGGATCTCCGCGATGCGAGCGTCGGGCTGGTCGCGGGTCGGTGAGTTGTCAAGGCCGGTTGAAAACTGCGCGGTTTTGGCCGGTTGAAAACTGCGCGGTTTCGTGGGGGTTGGTTAGTGGGTGACCTCCTTTCGTTTGCCTCTGAGCCGGTAGCTCTGTCCTTTGAGAACGATGACCTCTGCGTGGTGGACCAAGTGGTCGACCATGGCCGCGACGGCTACGGCATCGCCGAAGATCTCTGCCCAGGCGGAGAAGTTCTTGTTTGATGTGACGATGAGCGATCGGCGTTCGTAGCGCGACGAGATGAGGGAGAAGAACAGCGAAGCGGCTTCGGGGTCGAAGGGGATGTAGCCAACTTCATCGATGACGATCAGGGGGATGCGGGCGAGGCGGTCCAGTTCGTCGCTGAGCCGGCCCCGTGTTTTGGCTTCGGAGAGTCGGGTGACCCACTGGGTGGCGGTAGCGAACGCGACTCGGTAACCGCGGCGGGCTGCTTGAACCCCGAGAGCGATGGAGAGGTGTGTTTTGCCGGTGCCTGGTGGGCCCAGGAAGATCACGTTGTGGGCTTCGCGGACGAAGTCGAGCTGGTGCAGGTGGGCGATCTGGGCTCGGGATACGGATCGTTGGTGGGCGAAGTCGAAATCGTCGAGGGTCTTCGTCTGAGGAAACTTAGCTGCGCGTATGCGGTTCTCGCCGCCGTGGGTTTCACGGGCGGTGACCTCGGCGGCGAGGACCTTGACCAACAGCTCGAGGGGGTCCCATCCCTCGGCTCGGGCTGTCTTGGCCATGTCGGGGGCGACTTGGCGGATGCGGGGCATCTTCAGAGCCCGGGAGAGGAACGCCACTTCTGTGCTGAGACCACCCATCAGCAGGCCTCTTCGATGAGGGCGTCGTAGCAGGCCAGGTCGACTTCGGGAATGTCCGCGTCAGCAGCCACCAGTCGGGTGCGGGCCTGGCGGGCGAGGCGCAACAGGCGGGCATGGGCAGGATCCAACACGACATCAGCCGGGGTATAGCTGCGCCGGTGTTGGGCGACCTGGCGGCCGTCGACATAGATGACCACCTCGCGATGCGAGACCTGGCGGTGTTGAGTAGTCAACATCGCCTATGCGGCAGAAACCGTCCCTGCTCACCCTCACCTCGGTGCGGCGGTCGGTGTCGGGCAGTGGATCGGGCAACGGATACAGGTAGTTCTTCTCGGCTGCCCAGGCGTGGGCCACCTTGGCGCCGACTCTGCGGTGGTGACGCTCGAACGCCACCTCCTGGGCCCAGCGGTCGTGCTGGTCTTGGATATCTGCGATCGAGTCGAAGGAACGGAGCGGGAGGAACGAGCGCTCCAGATAGCCGATAGTCCGCTCGACCTGGCCCTTGGACTCCGGCCGGCGGGGCAACAGGATGATCGGGCGGATCCGCAACGCTCCGAACAGAGCCGCCACCGGGTCATGAACCCGTGCTGGGCGGGACTTGGGCACCACGATCGAGGTGTCCCGATCCACCACCACCCCCTCGGGAGCACCACCGAGGCGCCGCAGTGTCCGCAGGAACCCTTCGCTGAAGTCAGCTGCCGTCTTGGAGTGGGAGAACACGGCGGAGTGCGCAGCCGAATGCGGCAGGGTGGTCACCAGCCCATACACCTTGCGGGTGGCGCCACCACCCACCGGAACCGATCCCGGCAGCTCCCACCAGTCACACTGAGCCAACTCCCCCGGCACATAGCTGGTCCGCTGATACACCCTCGGGTCTTCCCTCGGGGGACGCACCCGGGCCAGATAGCCCTTCAGAATGCTGATGCCACCGTCGTAGCCCTCCCGGCGCAACCGCTCGAAGACCACACTCGCCGGCACCCTCGGATCCCTCTCCAGCATCACCGCGATCGACCCCTTATAGGCGTCCAGCTTCGACCCGCGAGGCTTACGCCGATACCGAGGAGGCTCATCCAGCGACAACAACCTCGCCACCGTGTTGCGGCTCATCCCCAGCCGCTCAGCCACCCGCGACTTCGACAGCCCACCCCGATGGAACAACCGATGGACCTCAGCCCAATCATGCACTACATACACCCTTTCCTCCCAGAGCCGACCAAAACGGCCCCAGGGTCATCGAAAACTACGGAACCACCGCGCAATTTTCGACCGGCCAGAAGTGCTCAGTATTCACCCGACGTTGACATCGGTGAGTCGCGACCGCAGCCGACCCGGCCGTCTTGTGAGGTGGGGATCAAGGCACAGCGTGGTGATGCGGTGGCAGAGAGGCGCAGCACGCCGTGATTGTCGATGCCTCTTGTCAATACCCAAACCTCGTCGAAGCTTTGGAGCTTGACATGTTCGAGCGCGGCGGTTAGGTCCGGCTCTAGAGCGCCGCTCTCGGCGTTGTCTCGCAGGTCCCACGCCGCGATTCCCTCGACGACCACGGCCAGCCATTTCAGGCCGGGGGACCTTTCCGTTTGTCCCTTGGCCGCTTTCTTGTCGATGCCGTCTTGGATCGCTGTCAGCAACGCATCGTGTCCTACGCTGCCCTCGCCACCAGAGGCGTGGGTCCTGACCCTGCCCCTGGGGCCTGTGGCCAGAGTCGGATCAGCCAGCACGAGTACGTTACAGTCACCGTACGTATTACCCGTGTCGTCCAACAGCACCTCTGGTAGCCAATATCCCGAGTTTGAGGCCCATTCCTCCCATGTCGTGCCGGGTGCCATGACCTTCCCTCGCGCATCCAGGAACAACCGCTGCTGGGTGAACGCCTCTGGATACATGAAACGCTGCCCAGCAAGTTGAGCCATAACGCTTGAATTCTCTCCGCGCTTCTCAGCCGCCTCTAATGCCCGCATGATCCCTTTGATTATCTTGCCCACAGGTAGCCGCTCCGGCACGGGTCGGGTGACGCTCACCGCCACAACCCAGTTGTGGGTCAGGCGGTCGTTAGGCCACTCTTTGGATTTGCCATCCTTGGCGCGAAGCTGGTCCCAGAAGCGCATGGCGCCTTGATCAAGCACCTGAATAACTTCTAGGTCGACCGTTTCGCCCGTGCGCAGTCGAAGTCGCCAGTCGGGGGTCGGATGTCCATCCGGTTTCAGCCTCTTGGACGAAGCCACGTCCTCTAACCCGCGCACCGCGTCGCGGGCTATGCGCTCCGCGTATGACGCCAATCGTGATCCAGTCCTTGGCATAGCCGAAGTCTACGTTGAAGGCCCAAGGCTCGGCATCAGCCGCGAGTGCCGGCTGTTGGTACGGGACCAGCGGCGCCGGTTGGGGCAGCTGCGCACCCGACGGGACCTTGCGCTTCAACTGGCGTGTCATGATGCTCAAGCCCCCGCTCCTGGAATGTGTGGTGGTCCACGAGTTGGCCCACCTTGTCCATGCTGCCTCTCCTGTGCCTTGTGGGCGCTGGTGAATGGCGCCATACCCGACGTTGCGCGACGCCGCCGGGACCTCAAATAAGCAGGCCGTCACCTGACGCTCAGGGGGTAACCAAGACCGGTGTCATGCCGGTCGGGTGTCGGGTCGGGTTTAGTTCAGATTTCCCATAGGTAGGAGATGGGCAGCGCTACCAGGCGAGGTCCTAGGCGCAGTGGGAGCGGTCCGGCGTATAACACGATGCCGAGTTCGAATCTGTCGCCGATGGTGTCTCGGAACCATCCGAGGGTTCTGGCCTTGGTGCCGTGGGCTCGCATCGCGGCGGTGACCTCGATGCAGATGAGCTTGCCGGTGGGGAGGCGGACGATTAGATCGATTTCGCGTCCTCGACGGTCCCGGAAGTGATGCAACGTCGCGCCCGTGGCAGCGAACGAGACCTGCTTGCGGACCTCGACGGCGGCGAACGTTTCGTGCAGGGGACCGCGCATGGGCTCTAGGGGATCGACGAGCGCGTCCGTGGTGAGGCCCAACATGGCGGCTGCCATCCCGGTGTCGGCCATGTGCACCTTGGCCCTGCGCTTTACACGGGTGGCGGCGCTCGTGGCCCACGCCGGCAGCGACACCGTGAGGTACACCATCTCCAGGTACGCCACATAGTCGGCTGTGGTCTGCGAGCTGCCGAACGCGGTGTCGCGGTGCACATCCGCGACCACCAACTCGCCGGAGGTACGCGCCGCCAACGCTTCCGCCACACGCGACAGCTCCGTGATCCGCCGCGCCCCGGAGATCTCCTGTATGTCACGCGCCACGATCGAGGTGAGCAGCGAACGCAAGAAAGCGGGACGCTGCCCCCCGTCGAGGCGCAACACCTCGGGATAACCGCCCGCGCAAATACGCTCCACATAAGAGCGGCGCGACACCAAAGAGGCGGGCATTCCCAGCAGCGGCTCGTACCAATCCCCGCCCCCGCGTCCGGTGGACGCCACATTGTCGGCAAGCCACGCCATCAGACCCCGCGACTCCACTCCGCCCGCCTCGGCCTGGGAGAACGGCGCCAACTCGATCAGGCCCATACGCCCCGCGAGGGACTCGCTGAGATTGGGCACAGTAAGCAGGTTCGTCGAGCCCGTCAACAGAAACGAACCTGCCTCGGGCACTTCGTCGACCGCTAGCTTGACCGCCCGCACGAGCTCGTCGCCGCCCCGCTGCACCTCGTCGATCACCACAGGCCGGGGCCGGCCGGCCACGAACCCGACCGGATCCGCCACCGCCGCCCCCAAGACGTCAGGATCGTCCAAACTCAGGTACACACCGCCGTTGGTGACCTGCCGAGCCAGCGTCGTCTTGCCCGCCTGCCTCGGCCCCACCAAAGCCACCACCCGAAAGGTCTCCAAAAAGGACCGGAGCACCGGCTCCACACGCCGCTCAACCAGGCAAGCGAAAGACATCACACTACTCTACCAACCCGCTACCACACCGAACGCCAAGCAGCTAATAGGCTATCCGCCGACTATCCAGTGGCACAATCGCCGCCACCCCAGAAGGTCGGTGAACACCTACCGCCCAGACCCAAAGAACCGAACCGCACCCTAAGCCAGGAAAGCACTGAGCGATTTGGCTTTCGAAATTACTGGAGCTGAGGGGTGATCTCGATCGGCGGGTTGGGGCGGCCTTGGAGCGTCGGTCTGTTCACCGGATGCCGGTGGTGGATGGGACCATCCTGCGCCCGCGCTGTGTGCGGGCTTTGTTCACGAGTTGTCCCTGACGGCTGTGGTGCTGTACGAGGCGGTCGTGATGGCCGAGGGTATTCGACGGGGAGGGACGGTCTCTTGTGACGGTGTGCTTGCCCACCTTGGCGGGGCGGGCGCGGACTGGGGGTTGAGCCGGTGGTATGTCCTGAATGCGGCGAGTAGGCGAGCTGTGGTTGTAGTCTTGGCCGTTCTTGATGGCTCCTCGGAGCGGAGACTGAGATGTCGTCTTTCCCGTCGGCTGGTCCGGAACGTGGAGCGTCCGCTTCCGCCGTGCTGGTCGGTGAGAGGCACGCGGATTCTGCCGGGTGTCGGGGGTCGGGTCTGTCCCGTTTGTGGGCGTGGGATTTGTCTGGGCGGTTCTCTGTGGTTGTGGTGGTGGTGCTGGTGGGTTTGATGGCGGCTTGTTCCGATGATGAGTCTTCTGTGGTGGAGTCATCGGCGGCGGCTTCTTTGCCGGAGACCACTGTCACCACTCTGGTGTCGGTGTCGACCTCGTCAACTAGTGCCGCCCCGTCGAGTACGACTACCGCGGCGGCGGCTGGCCTGACCGCTGTCCCGGGCGGGGGAAGTCGGGCGGCTTCGCGGGCGATAGCACCGCTGCGGTTGGACGGTCCCGACGATGTTTCGGGGTTTCTGTCGGAGATGTCCGACGATGAACGTTCCTGCTTGGAGGAGAACGGTATCGGCCCGGGAGAGCTCTCGCTGGTTTCGGGGGATGCGCCCGGCGCTGAGGCTTCCGAGCGCACCGCTCTGGTGATCGGCTGCCTACAGGAGGAGACCCTGTTGAGGTTGTTCCTCACCTCGCTGGTCGGGCTCACCGATCCGTTGACGCCGGAGACCTCCGCCTGTGTCAGGGAGGCGCTGGTATCCATAGACCTCCACCGGTTGCTGTCGCCCCCCGCCGCCCAGAGCGCCGACCCCGTCAATTCGCTCGGGTTGGGCATGGCGGCCCTGAACGTCTCTGTGGTGTGCATGAACGACGAAGAATGGGGCGTCTATGCCCCGCGTCTGGGAATGCGGGCCGAGGATCGGGAGAGCCTGGTGTGTTTGCTGGAGCGGTTGGGCGGACCGGAGGCACTCGTAGAAGCCATGCTACAGGCGAGCCGCGGCGAGCCGCCCGAAGCTCTCGGCGAGTGGTTGGAAGCCTGCGCGCCGGAGACCTCGCCGCCCGCGGCCGCGGACTACGGGCCCGGTTCGGGCGGAGGGTTTCTCATCTGGTCGTTCGCGACCGGGGGATGGGAACTCACCGGGCCGGTGGTGGTGGACGGTGTGGCATACTTCGGCACCGACGACGCCAACCTGTACGCCCTCTTGGCGCAGTCCGGCGAATTGGTTTGGAGCTTCTCCGCCGCTGCTGGGATCCGCTCCGTTCCCGCAGTGTCCGATGGGAGAGTCTATTTCGGCGCCGGCGACAACCACCTGTACGCCCTAGACGCCGCCACCGGAACCGAACTGTGGCGCCACGACACCGGACGCCCGATCCCACAGTCCCCCACGGTGGCTGGCGGGTTGGTCTACATTCCCGCCCGCGCCGCCTACGATGTAGCAGTCCACGCCCAAGACGCCGCCACCGGAACGGTCGTCTGGGTAGCGGAACAGCCCTACCCAACCGACGAACGGCTAGCCCCCACCGCACATGGTGGCCGTGTCTACGCCCAAGGAGCGGAATACGGAACCTTCTATGTCTTGGACGCCGCCACCGGACAAACCATCTGGCAGGCGGAGGTCGCAGGCTACGTCGAATCGGTTCCCACCGTGGTGGACGGCGTCGTCTACCTGACGGTAATCAACCAGGCCTACGCGTTCGACGAGGCCACCGGAGAGCTCATCTGGCAGACCAACACCCAAGAGTTCCCCGCCCGCGACTTCCCGGCGCTGGTCACCGACGGCGTCTACTACCTAGCACCCGCCGGCCACGTGCACGCGCTCGACGCCGCCACCGGCCAAAAGATCTGGAGCCACCAGATCGAACCAGGGGGAACTCTCGGGCTCAGCACCGCCCCCGTCGTGGCCGGAGGCACGCTGTTCGCCGCGTCGGAAACAGAGCACCTATTCGCCCTAGACGCCCAAACCGGGGAACTCCTGTGGACGCTACCCACAAACAATTCCACCAGCCACGCCCTGTCCGTCGTCGATGGAGTCCTCTACGGGCAAAGAAGCGACGGATACCTGTTCGGAGTCGACACCGCCGACCCAAACAACGGGCACACCCCGCCGTGGCTCTTCAAGATCGGCTGGTCCAACGACACACCCAAATACTCGACCGCCGACGGGATCGTCTACTCCACGGGCCCCGACGGCCGCTTCTACGCGCACACAACCCCAGCAACCACTTAACAGCGCACACTCGAATCCTGCCAGCACCGCTCCCAACCTTTAGAGCGTCCGCGGATAGGTGTGGAAATCCGCCGGTTGGGGGGTGTTCTCGGATTCGATACCGAGTAGCAAGTCCCATCCCAACCAGTGGACGTGTCATTACGCGCGCGGTGAGTCTGAAACGCTAGACGCGGTGTGGGAAGCGGTGCGGCATCGGATACCCGTCCCAGAGGTCGACCATCCCCTGGGCTGTCACCGGCGACGTGTTGCGGATCGTATCTGTTCCCGGGGGATCGTGATCCGGCTGGTGACGGGCTGTTCTTGGGAGGTGGCAGAGTGGTCGTTGGACGGCCAGGTGTCGGACACCACGCTGCGGACCCGTCGCGACGAGT
This sequence comes from Acidimicrobiia bacterium, assembly GCA_009841105.1. Taxonomy (GTDB): domain Bacteria; phylum Actinomycetota; class Acidimicrobiia; order Spongiisociales; family Spongiisociaceae; genus Spongiisocius; species Spongiisocius variivorans. The sequence continues at coordinate 26,418 of VXMM01000004.1, forward strand.
GGGTCAGAAGCCGGGATCTTCGATGATCTGGTGTTAGAAGCGTTGGCGGCCTATGACCGGGTGGTGGGGTTGGACCTGTCGGAGGTGAGCATCGACGGCAGACGGTCGGGCTGTCGCGGGCACCGCCGACTGGTATTCTGGCGCGGATATGCATCTGGGCCGATGGGCGCGTGCGCTCTCGGCGAGATGGGATGTGATGGAGTCGTGAGAACCCTGGACAGGATCACCATCGATCCCGCAGTGATGGGCGGCAAGGCCTGTATCCGAGGGATGCGTGTCACCGCGGGCACTGTTGTGGGTGTGCTGGCGTCGGGCTGCTCGACAGCTGACATTCTGGGCGCTTATCCCTACCTCGAGCAGGACGATGTTGAACAGTCGCTGGCCTACGCAGCTTGGAGGCTGGAGGAACGCGAGGCTCCCCTCCCGGTGCCGTGAGTCTGAAGCTCCTGGTGGACATGAACCTCACTCCGGAATGGGTGCGGACGTTTCAGGAGCAGGGCTGGGATGCTGTGCACTGGTCCGCTTTCGGCGATTCGAGGGCTACCGACAGCGAGATCATGTAGCTGGGCTGCCGCTTACGACTATGTCGTGTTCACCCATGATCTCGATTTCGGCACGATGCTGGCGCTCTCGCACCGATCTGGTCCCAGCGTGATTCCGATCCGCGCTGAGAACGTGCTGCCAGACCACGTCGGGCGACAAGTCGTCGCCTCTCTATCACAGCATAAGGTGGACCTGTCCTCTGGGGCGCTCGTTGTTGTCTACGAACGCCGGAGCCGGGTTCGGGTACTGCCGTTGTGAGATGACCGCTCGTACGGTCGCCCCCACCTGAACCCTTCAGTGTGGTCAAGCTGTAATCCTGGGGGCCGAGCGTGACTCGTTGTGGGAAAGAGCCCGGGGGTGCCGCCGACGCCGAACGAGTTGCAGTGACGTTGATGATCGGTTTGTCGCTGACTTGTTCGAGGTCGGTTGGTGGGGTCAGCAACTCTGTGGCTGCGGCGTCGAGGACGACACTCCGGCGTGGGAGGACCACAGGTAGGGATGCTGACGATCGTCGGGATAGACACCGCTGTGGTGATCTGCCGGTTGGTCAGGGCTGGTGGTACCGGACGGGTTCAGGGCGCATGTTTGTCAGGTGTGGTCTTGTATTCACGTTGTGACGCTGGTGCGGGTGTCGTGAGCCAAATAGAGCTTTCCGTTCCGAGCGCACACGGGAAGCTGGTCGCGGCTCGTTCTCCCCGCAGGGCGGCGCACTCGGCTTCGAGCACGCACCGCCAGGAAAAGTCGACCCGCTCGATGCCGGCACGTTCCAAGTTGTGAGCGACTGCCAAAAACGTGCTCCCGCCTACCAGTTTGTCGGCAGTCTCGAGCGAGTCGACAACAACACGCGACGCTGCGGCGGGGGTATCGTATCGGATCTGACGCTCCCATCCCTTAGCGTTGCCGGTCTCGGCGGCCCAAAGGGCCCATGCGCTAGCAGGTTCCACAAGCGGAGCCGTCCACACCAACCCCAGCGGCTTCCACAAATGAGTCGCCACCGCGATACCGGCATTCACGGCGGGGACCGGGCTCGTAGCAGCCATCTGCACAGCCGGGAGGGCGAACCGCTCGGCCAGCGCATCGCTGACGGCACTGACAACCGAGGTCACTTGATCCAAGACCTCAAGGTCCCTGCGGCTGGCTGTGGCCCCCCCGGCATGCTGAGCAGCATATAGCGCCGATGAAATCCCGACGAAGGCATCAACAACGGGCCGCTCGTCAACCGAGAGGGCATCTCGGATGATCCTGACCTGCCCGCGGATGTCCCCCAAGCCAAAAAGCCCCACAGACGCCCGCTCCGTCAGGAGTCGAAACCGGCGGCGACGCCCGCTCAGATAGTCGCCGGAACGCATCCACTCAACCTAGCCCAAGATCTATAGAAGGGATCAGCGACCTGCTCTAGGTCCTACGACGCGTCGCTCACGGGTTCACGAACTACGATAACTACCCAGCCCTCGGGACTTCTAGTAGCACGGCCTGACCCCCCTACCTGGACGCTACAAGAGTAGAATCCGCTTCACGATGAAGCTCCCGCCTACGAAGGCGTTTGTTCGTGTTATCTGGCTACCGGTTGTGGTCGTCGTTTTGTTCGCAGTGTGGCTGGGTGATCGGTGTGATGTTGGTCGTTTGCCCGTTTATGGATCCCTTGGCGGGCCGGTGTACGAGTCGGTCGAGGAACTGGCGGAGAAGGCAGATCTCATCGTCGTCGGCATGGTTACCGGTTGGTCCAGAGGCAAGAGATGCGCGACGGTGGACTTCATCGAGTCGATCCACTACAAGATCGTCGGGATAAACGCCGATCCGATTGTCTTCACCACGGTAGAAGTCTCCGAGATACTTAAGGGAGAAGCCGGGGCGACTGTCACGCTGGGTGGCTACGACGCGCAGAGGTTCGTCGCCGACAATCTGACACATCTGCGCACACGTGACGAGGTCTTGCTGTTCCTTTCGGGACCGGTGGCCTCGGACAAGTCGCGGTACCGGCTAAGTCCCAGAACACCGGTTCCCGACATGTATTACAATACGCTGAGCAACGACAACGGTGTGTTCGACGTTTATGCGGGAGGAAGGTTGGTGATACCCCGCCTGCACGAACGTTTCGACTTTGACAGGCTGCCCGAGAACCTCGCTGAGATGCGACTACGTATCCTGGACGTAGTTTCTTCGTCGTCCTGACCGGCCGGGATTAGCGGATGTTGTCGGACGAGCGCATGGAGGACCGGCTAGTAGTCGTCGAAGAGCATCGGGTGCTCCTACGTCGCCGCCTCAAGATTCCTCTCAGGTCAGCGGGGTCAGCCTGTTCACGACGCTTGATAGCCTGGTCCTTGGCTTCTCCGCTGGGCAGGCAGTGTAAGGATGGAAGTGGCGGCCCACCGGTGTCTTGCAAGGGACCGCACCGACGGAGCCGCTGCCCATCATCCGTTTGCGTTGCTGGCCTGTCTCGTCGGCGGCTCTGGCGGTTGAGCTAGGAGCGTGTGCTCTGACTAGTTGGCTGTTCTGGGAGCCCAACGCCTTCGCCATGCGGAGCAACTACGAGAACCCGGAGGTCACTGAGAAGCTGGTGGCCGCCAGGTTCCTGAGCCCCGCCGATCCGGCGAGGACCCAGCTGGATCGAGCTAAGCCCGAACAGGGCGCCGGCCGCCGACGGTTGCGACCTGGACACCCCTGGGACTGTCGGGTTCGCGGTCTGGTAATGCCCTGACCGCACCCAAGACCACACCGAACTGCGGGCGCGAGTCGGCTACACCGGTATCTACGCCGACTTGGACAGCGGCGGCGCCTACGGCCTCCCCCTACTGTCCTCTGATATCCGCCGGGCAGCGGTCCTAGCGCAAGGCCACCCGTCCGCTACGTTCCGCCCAAGTGCGGATGCGCCTGTCCATGGTCAGGAGCTCATGTCCGTGGCGGATGGCGGTGGCCACGATCAGTTGATCAGCCGGGTCACTGTGGAATCCCTCATCCATCAAGCCCACAGCCTCCAACCACAGGGACCCCGATACGGGGGCTTCGCGCAGTCCTGCGGCAAGGACCTTGGAACGAAGGTCCTTGATCGGCGGGAGCGGCGGAAGGCCACGGCGGGTCCGTCTCCGCTTCACCTCCAGTTCCCAAAAGGTAGCCGCCGACACGCCAGCCTCGCCTCGAGTCAGCACCCCGCCCAGGTCCTGTATCAGCGACTCCCCTAGCCGACTTCTGTCAGCAGTGACGACCCACACCAGTATGTGCGTGTCAAGGAGGATCATACTCCGCGACGGCTGGGGTCATCCAGATGGGTGTCCTCGCCCAACAGTTCCATATAGGACGGGTCGATCACCATCTCCGACGGGTCGTCCCAGAATCCCGAGAACTCGGGTAGCAGACCGAAGATGGTTCCCGTCTCCGGTTCGATCGGCGCCAGACGCGACACGGGCCGTCCCCGTTTGGTGATTACGATCGACACACCGGTCTCCTTCACCTCGTCCAAGAGCCTCAGGCACTTGGCCTTGAACTCACCGGCGGGCATGGTCCTGTATTCGTATGGATCTCCAGCCATTCCCCACCAGTCTAACACGATGTGACCATGACATGTGACCATGACCGATCCTGTCTTCCCCGATGCGCCCCCGTGACAGTTCGAACACTCAAGCTGATAACCAGAAATCTGGCTATGTCGCTACCCAGGGGATATATGGCGATTTGTGGTGGAGGTATCGGGTTTCGTCGGTAGCGGCGGACGTTGGGACTCTATCTGTTTTCGAGCGGCTTTTCCGAGACTAGTTCATGGCTACCAGTAGCGTTCCTGTAACCAATGACGCATAGATCACCAGAACCGATAGGCAACCGCTCCTTCCCCCGGCTGACGGCAGGGCTTGGGTCGTTGGCTGGGTGGGCACCCTATTAGCCGACCGTTCGGTCTTGTCCTGCCCGGCATGGGGCTGCTGTTCGATTACTCCGATGAGTTCCTGCTTGTAGTCCCACGCATCTCTTACCAGGTCGCGTACCTGCGCATGGACGGAGGCGCTATCCGGTCCGTTTGTCTCGACCATGATCTCACGGTTGTTGAACAGGCCAGCAGACGTGAGGTTCGCTGATCCCGTCAGCACCCCGGGCCGCGTCCCGTCGACTACCCATGCCTTCAGGTGAGCTTCCGCAGGCGTGTCTCCGCGCTTGCGGTACCAGTTCAGCAGCTGCACATCCGGCCGGCGGAGGAACGCGAGGGCAGCAACACGGTCCCCCGCTTCGGCGTTCCTAAACCGGCGGTGCTGGGCATTGCCGATGACCACCGTTACCGGGCGACTAGCCACCCGTTCACTCAACCAAGCGAGTCCGCTGACACTCGCAAAGCCCACAGCAACAGTCACCCGGCCATTTGGATGAGCATCTAGGAACGCCTCGATCCGTTGTGCGGCGCCGGTTTCTGGACGGGTCGGGGTTGGGGCGATCGAGTTGTCGGCAACTGCGCTGTCCCCAGCCTGGCCTTGGTCTCCGGCGACCAGCGACAGGATAGTTTCCTTGCAGTTTTCTGCCTCGGCGGCGACAGCCTCCACCTGGTCCGCTACCTGCCGCCGGTCAGCAGCGTCGACAGCTGCTACCACCTCCCAATTCGCGTTCAGTCCCTTGTCCGTCAAGTCGGCCGAACACAACAGCACCGAGGGACCAGCCTCGGTGTGGGCTATCCAAGCGCGGGCATTCGCCAAGACCGGCGGCGGCCGCTCCGGATCCCATGCCCTAACCACCACGTCGCTGCGGCGGAGCAACGCCAGCGCCGCCCGCCGATCCGCGGCTGTTGCCCGCTTGAAGTGCGACGAACTCCAATTTCCAATGACAATACGGACGCGTCGGTCACGCACCCGGGGCTCCAACCATGCCAACCCCTTTATCCGCAACGTGCGGACGGCAATCGTTAGCGGAGCCCCCGGATGACTCTCAAGGAACCGGCCGATACGCCACGCCACACCAGGCCGTGGCCTGGACCCGCCTGCGACGCGCCGTTGACTAGACATTCAGACCGCAGATACTAACACCCAGTCACCACACACCCCCGACAGTCAGCCCAGGCATCCGTGTGATCGACCAACGGACAGCCGAGGGGCTCGGAAGCCCACCAGCGATACACACCGGGTCCATACCGACAATGGGACACACATCCCAGCACTACTATTCGCCCCCGAGAAACACGTCCCGGTGGCCGAACGGGCTGTCCATTGTCCGCGTGGGAGCTGGTAGCGGCCGCGCTTAACCGCGACCGGTCGCGCATCCTTGTGAACTGAGCTTTTGCAGGCAACTCGATGGAGCAGACGCCCTAGGCAACAACAGAGGAACCCCCTTTACCTTGTTGGGTGGCTCTGGTGTTTGAGCATCGGGGCTGGCTACTCGCCGCGGCGGGTCGGGCTTTTTTCCCCTTGTCAGAGAGATGGCCTGGGGGGTGTTGTCATCCGCTGAGACGGTGGTATCGGCCGCACAAGAGCGGCATGGTCGCGTATCCACCCCTCAGCCGACGCTTACTGCGGGACATATGTCCCCCTACATCAGGACAGGTGTCTTCTCAGATCCAGATCAGAACCGGCCGCCCTCTTGTAGCCCACTGTGGATTGGTGCTGCCCGCGTCTCTGTCTCTGCCTTGTGGCCTGGCCGATGGTTGGGAAGTTATGTAGTTAGTTTGACGAGTCCACCAGACTGTGGTAACTCGGCATCCTGTCCCACTTGCTCGGCGGGAGCAGACCAACAATGATGTGACTGACCGAATCGGTGGGATCTTCCATCGAAGGGCTTCGCAGTTGTCCAGGAACTTCAGCGACCAGAACGTGGTCGCCGGGTTCGATTCTGGTGTTCGCATAGATGGTGTCGCCGTTGCGGTCCACTAGCTGAATGGCTCTCAGACCGTTGGTGAGGGTGAACAACGTGGGTGTGTGGACTTGGGCTACTTGCAGCACGTTCATGCCCCGCAGGGTAGCGGGGGGCTGATACTCGTTCGAAACGCTCTCGGACGGGCTCGCCGGGATAGGGGTTACCGAATTCGACAGGGATAGCGATGCGAACACATCGACATCGAGTTGGACGCACCAGAGGTAGAGCCCCCCGACGGTGGACACAGGCTGAGCCTATGAAACGAACACAAGAGGGAGTGCCCGGCCTCGGGGGGAACCACCCAGACCAGGTGCTAGGATCATGATCAGCCCGGCTATGGCGGATATTATGCCACCTAGCGCATGGGGGCCCCGGTGGTGGGCGTCGCGGTCGGTGAACCGCCTCGACCGTCTCCAAGATGCTGGATACCAGCCAGGCTGCTCCTACGAACAGCACGATTGCCGCCAGGGTCAGCGCCGGGAGACGCGGCACCGCGAAACCGATGCCTATGGCGATGATGCCCAGGATTCTATGACCTACTCCAGACCCGGTACGGACTCGCGCCACTATGCCCACGGAGACGAAGACGAGGGGAACCACGATGACCACGACGAGGAGGGCAGCATCCTCCGCTGGCGTGCCGTGCCCGAGACCAAGATACGGTTCATCCTCACCGGCGATAGCCGTCACCAGATACACCGGCTCGGCACCCTCGACTCCGGCAAGTGGCGCGTGCGCAACTTCCACGGCGTTGAAGTACGGGTGTTCTCCGACGATGGCCGCTGCGCCAGGCCTCGGACCGGAGCGCGGATCCTTGTCGATATCGGTCCCGGCTGCGGTAGCGATATCGAGCCACGCGTCCGCAACCCGGAGGAGCGGTCCTACCGCCTCTGGATGACCAAGATCGGCTAGGTCGGTTACCCTTCCCCCACCGAGGCCTCAGCCTAGGCGAGAAGTAATCCCTGCCTGCGGTCTCAGACCGTGAAGCTCTGGGTAGGTGGCTTGGCTAGCAGTCGGCCAACTGGTCGCTGATGAAGTCGTGCTCGGCCTGGTCCATCGTGCCGGCCCAGGCCACCTTGACCGCCACGTGGATGCGCAAGTACTCGCACCAGCCGGGGTAGTCGTTAGTCCGTGGAGTGGTGCGTCCGCTGGTGTCCCACCACTCGGCCGGGTCACGACCACCCTTGCCTCGGTTGACCGATGAGACCGAAGCTCTGTGATTCTCTCCAGCCGATCCGAAGGCCGGCTCCCGGATGCCGGAGCACCAGCCTTCCTCCAGGCCAACAACGTGGTCGACGTCACCACCATCGAGGGCCTCGCCGGTCAGGTAGCCGACACCACCAAGCTCACGCCAGGAGGTACCGTGCGGTCGGTAGTGGTCCCGCTCGTACCCTTCGCAATCCTCGGGCGCTATAACCACCCCGAGGCCGACAGCCTCGGTGGTGGTAGTGGCCGGCGCAGTCGTGGTGGTGACCGCTTCCGTTGTCGTGGTCGGTACGGTCGTGGTAGTAGTGGTGGTGGTGCTTCCGTTGTCGTTGAACGCCACAGTGGTCGGCGCTGCCGCTTCCGTTGTCGTGGACGCTTCGGTCGGCGCCGACGCTGCGGTGGTGGCGACTGTGGTGGCCGGTGCCTGGGCGATAGTGGTAGTGGTGGACGGATCTATAGCGGTGTCACCGCAAGCGGCTACCACCAGCGCCAAGGCGACCACCACAGCTCGGTTGGTCATGACTAGCTCCCTTCGCTCGCGAGATAGTCGGCCTTGTCTGGCTAGAGGCAGTCGAGATCGGCCACAACCGCGTCGAGTCCGGAGAGGTTGAAACCTAGGTAAAGCCTACCACCGTTGTCGAGATCGACCTCCAAGTAAAGCGCACCGGCGGTCGTCTCGGATAAGACGTCGATGAAGCTCTGCGCGGCGAAGATCACAGACTCGGTTTCTTCGTTTGACCAGAACTGGGTATCGACCGTGACGGCGTCCTCGTTACTGAACCGATAAGCCACAGACGCGGCGGCGTAGTCCGGGTCATTAGAGACGAGGTTGGTGGTTGAAAAGAAAACGTCGTCGTACTTCTCGGGTGAGTAGATGAGGCCCTCGACAGCGCAGCGAACATAGAGGTGGCTCTGGTAGTCCTCATCGGGTAGCAGGTAACCCTCATACTTTCCCCAGATGCCCTCCCCGTCGAAATACTCCCATGCGCCATACCCCCCTGTGCCGCCACTGGCCGCTGGTGGGTCGGATGACGCGAGACCCTTGCCGTCAAGTAGGTCCGGATACCGTTCTCTGAGGGTGGTCTCGGCCACTGCCCAACTGATGCCCTCCACGTCGACCGCCGAAACGCCCGCCACGTTCATGCCGATCACCGTGCCGCAGGCGTCTACGAGCGGGCCTCCGCTGTTGCCCGGATTGATCGGGGCGTCGGTCAAGATCAGAGTGCCTTCGCTTATGACGCTCCGAGCCAGCGAAGCGTCTTTCTCGACCCGCGAGAGAAACACCCCTCGACACTGTGGGCTGCGAGGCCTCGTGTAGGGGATACCCGACCGCGTAGAGATCGGCTCCGGGTTTCAACCACTCAGCCCTGCCGAACCGGAGCGGGAAGGCTCCGCTACCCGTTGTCCGGAGCAGGGCGACGTCGGAGGCACTGTCGACTCCTACCACTTGCGCTTCTACGGACACGTCGCGGTTCGTGAGGGTAACTTGGCGACGGTCGGCGACCACGTGGGCAGCGGTCAGCCACTCCTCCACATCGAACGGGCCTCCGATTCTGAAGGCGCTCCCTAGCCCATCCCCGTGCACCTGGAAAACGGCACCTACGACCCCTTCGGCATGGTCCACAAAGTCGCATGAAAAGGCACCCGTTTCGTCCCGATGGATGGCCCGGTGAAGGAACGTAGCCATCTGTCCTCTGCTCGTGTTCTCGTTTGGGCAGAACGCGTAGAGACCGCATCCTTTGGTGATGCCTGACCGGGCGAGAGCGATGACGAAGTCGTGGTGCCAACTGTCGAAGGGCACGTCACCAAATCCTGGATGGGGTCCTGGTGCCAGATCGAACGCCCGGGCGAGAAACGCTGCCATGTGGGAGCGCCTGACGGGATCAAAAGGGCAGAAGCTGGTCCCGTCGCCGCAACCGGTCGTAATGCCAAGCTGGAACATCCGTTCCGTGTGGGCCGACCACCACTGCCCTGCGTCGACGTCGTCGAAGCGAGGCTCGGACGGCTGGGCGGGATCGCCGCCGTCCACGACACGCACAATCCACACAGCCATCTGCCAGCGGAGAACCGGCTCATTAGGGCAAAAGAGGTCCTCCCCGCAGGCGGTACCGTCAAACACCCCCAGTTGCCGAAGTTCCGCAACCGGCTCCGAGTGGTAATCCCCCAAAGAGACATCCCGATAGAGATCGCTCTGAGCCTCAGCTTGCGGAGCGGGCACAAGCGCAACCAAGAGGACCACCACCACCAATGAGGGCATCCAGTTGGCTCTAACATGGTCGATGGGCTCAGCCTGGTCAACGGTCATTCGACGGATCACCTTACTTCGGAAAGGGCTACTCCCGGGTGTCCGGTACCTACGGACAGAGGAGAGAAGTCCCCGCCGTGTTTCGGTCAGGCACTGAATGAACGAAGCGGTCGGCCTGGTCCACCTTCGCTGGATTATTGGGATGAACACACAGCTCGCCAAGCGGCCAGGGCCTCGCGAGCGACCACCGCTTCGGCACGGGTCAGCACCACCAGGGTCTCGCGCATCCGCACGAGCGGCCCGCCGTATTGGCACTCCCGCGTCCACCAATCGACCCGGTGGCCTCAGTCAAGATGGCGGGCGAGCAACTGCTCGGTGGCCATCCGGTCGACCAGGGCCTGCCACACAAGACGTTCCGCTCCTGTGAAGGAGTCCTACGCGGCCACCATCCGAGCCTCGGCCGCATCGACCGCGGTCTCGTAGTCGGCCAGACGCACCGGGCAATCGGTGGCCATGACCACCACCAGGACAAGGGTGGCGATCACGAGGGCCGGTCGGATACGTGTACGGCAATGCCGAAGTCGGTACGACAAACCCAACCCGGGGTGGAGGTTGCTCAGTGTCTCCACGGACGTAGCGGCCAGATCGGCGCTCAGCGCACTATGGTCGATGCCGTGCGGCCCGTCGAAGGCCAGGCACTCCGTTACGATTCGCATACCCGGTGGAAGCGCTGCCCGCAGGGCGTGGCGTAGCTTGGCTGGCGCGGGGCTGGTCGATACGAGTGACTGGTTGAAGTCGCCGATCGCAATGACCAACCCGCTCGTCCGGGATCCGTTCGAGCACCCGGCGCCGACCGGCCAGATAGTGTTCGTGGTCCTCCCAACGCCTCTTGCGGCCGCCACCGCGGCCGGACTCGGCACGCGGACCTGAACCAGCGGATGCAAGCCCCTATCACGGTGACGGCACCTAGCGGTGTGGTCGTGAGACCGGACACGAACCGCCCGCGCGACAACGTTCGCGACCCCAGGTAGTCCACGTCCTCCCAAGGCTGCGTAGGCCCAGAGCAACACCTTCCGCCGGCCCTCCCGGATCGGATAGCGGTAGTCGGCCTGGGACAAGATCCTCTACCCGCGCTCGGATAACAGGTCCCGGTCGGTCTCGGTTAGGCAAACCACGTCCGGGCCGTGGCGTCGATGCGGGCCAGTAGGTGCGGCGCACACTGGGAACAAGGCGTCGCCCACTGAACGGTCCAGGTAACGACCGAGAGCATGGCTAGAAGACCGCCCGGCCGAGTCCGAGATAGTCGAGTCGCAGGGCATCCACCTCGGCGGCGGTCATGTCGACCAGGATCCCGGCTTGGCGGACGAACCGAAACCGCATCCGTCGGCACCACGACGGCTGCGGTTACCTCGACGGGAGTTGGTGGCGGCCCTACGGAAAACTCTCGTCGAATCTCGACCTCGTACCCGGACTCCTCGAACAACACCGCGGCTATAGCATCGGCCTGGTCAACGGTCATCGACAGATCAGCTTCCCGATTATTTCCGAGTAGGAACTAACTACTCGCAACGTTTACGGCCTCCTCTCTGGTCAACCCGCAGAGCACGGCTGCCGCTCCTACCACCCACGGCCTCACCGCCTGAGTGGTGGCGACCGCGGGCGTCTCCTCGCCGTACCTGTGCCGACCCGAGTAGCGCCGCAGGACGGAGGCCTCGATGCCGGAGCCCTAGAGCTTCTCCACGACAGCATGCGCGTGGTCGAGCCTCATGTGGTGCCACCGCAGACGATCCGGTGAGCCGCCAGAGCCTCGCGGATCGTGATCGCCGGATCCGAGTGCCGGCTCGTGCGGCCGTCCGGATCCGTGATCTTCCAACCCTCGGAGCGGTGCCACCGAACCGTCCAGCCCTCCCGGTTGATCCGCTCCGGTTGAAGGTCGCGCGCTGGCGCCGATGAAACGTTCGATCCATAGTCGAGGCCAGCAAATCCAGACCCGTAGCACCTACCATCCATGACCACCTCCAAGCGTAGCTGGTCGCCATCCGACGGCAGCTGCTCGACACCGCCAGCAACCACACTCCGCCCGGGCGGTGATGGCCACCTCGATCACGGTCACTCCTCCCCTGCTGCTGCGGCTACGGACTCGACCACCGCGCGGGTGAGCCTCGCCCAGACACCTGCACGCCTAAACAGGGATTCCAGGTACTCCAGGTCCGCTCGTGTTACGGTCGTATTCCATGCCACCAAGCTTCTGAGCCGCCGCACGCTGACCTCGTACAGCTTCTCCCACCATGGCGTGTGGTCATGCCAGAACTGGCACTCCTCCGGCGGCAACGCTCGAGGCGAAACCCCAAACCCACATCCGATCAACCCCGCGTCGGGTTGAGGTAGTTGGCCCAGTCGTTCATTAGTTGGCGGCGCCGGTCGAAGAGGTCGCTTCGTTGGTAGGCGGCTTCGACCCGGTCGTTGTTGACATGGGCTAGGGCGAGTTCGCATATTTGGCGGGGTGTGTCGGTTAGTTCGGCTGCCCAGTCCCGGAAGCTGGATCGGTAGCCGTGGGGTACTGCGGGGATGTTGTGTTCCCGGAGGAGTTTGGGCAGGGTCGCGTCGGACAGTTCCCGTCCCGTGGCCGAGGGGAACACCAGGCCGCTGTAGTCTCGGTAGCGTTGCGCGTCTGTCAACAGTTCGAGAGCGCGGGTGGGGAGGGGCACGCGGTGTTGGCGGCCGGTTTTCATCCTGGCAGGGGGGATCGTCCACGTCGCTTCGCCCAAGTTGATTTCGTCCCATTGGGCGCCCCGTACCTCGCCTGAGCGGCAGGCTGTGAGGACTAGGAACTCGAACGCCAGGATCGTGGTCGGATAGGCTCCGGAGGCCCGGATGTTGGCGATACTCGCCGCCACGTCGGCATGTGGCAGCGCCCGGTGGTGTTGGCGTCGTCCCATGTTGGATGGCAACGCGGCGGTGATAGCGTCCCCTGCCGGGTTGTCTGTCCGATAGCCCTGGGCGATGGCCCAACGCATCACCGCGCCGATACGCTGCCGTACCCGCCGCGCTGTTTCGGGGCGGGTGTGCCAGATCGGTAGCAGACAGGCCATCACATCCGCGGTGGTGATCCGATCCACCCCCCGCCGTCCCAACCTCGGATACACATAAGCAGTGAGCGACGACCTCCACTGTGCTTCTGACTTCCCGCCCCGCTTCCACCCCACAGCGTGAATAGCGATAACCTCATCAGCCGCCTGCTCAAAGGTGGGTACCCGGCTACCTCGGGGGTCGAGACCCTTCTCGATCGTGCGCCGGTTCGCCAGGGCTTTTTGGCGGGCTTCGGCCAAAGAGACGATCGGATACGCGCCGAGGCCGATGTTGGTGACCCGCCCATGGAAACGAACCCGCTGGCTCCACGTCTTCGACAACCGCCCGTTAGCGGTTGGTTTCACCAACAAACTCAGCCCGTAGCCGCCCCGTCCGTCGCCGTAACGGCCCGGTTGGCTAACAGTACGCACGAACGCAGCTGATAAGATCCGTGGACGCTTCACCCGCCTTCTCCTCCCCGATTCTGGTTATCACCTTCAGTTATCACTTTAACGGTGGGATTAGACGATACCCCCGGAAACGTCAAGAACCAAATAAACACCCCACCACCAGGCCATACACAACACCAACGGAACACTCAGCAACCACCCGACACCAACAAACGGCGGTCACTCCCTCCGCCCAGTTTCTTTCCCAGTCGTTGGCTTTCGCGTACACCCGTTTCTTGTTGAGCATCCCTCGGGCGCCGTGGCCGGCGCATCCGCCGCACTTGATTCGCGTCCACGGACGCCGCCGACGAACTTGTGGGCCTAGCGCAAAGCGCGTCGCGTGACGATCAGTCCACGAGCTATGTCAGCCCTGGTCCTACTCGCGTCGGCGAGACGCCCCCAGGACCCGACAGAGGCTGGACCACTCCACCCGGAGGACTCGCATGCGGATCACACTGACCAACGTCATCGTTGACGACCAGGCCAAGGCCCTCGCCTTCTAAACCGAGGTTCTCGGATTCCAGAAGTACCACGACGTGCCCGTAGGGCAATACTCGTGGCTCACCGTGGTCTCCCCGGAGCAGCCTGACGGCCTGGAGCTGCTCCTTGAACCCGCCGGCGTCGAATTCACCCAGCCGCCGACCGACCTGGGCACCGTTGTGTCCGCCATCTTTGATGACACCTGCGGGAACCTGATCCAGATCGTCACCCCTGCTCCGAGACCTGCATAAGCCCACATGAGCTGCTAGCGCTTCACCGTGACGGACGGGGCTTGGGCGGATTAGCGGATGTCGGAGAGGAACGCCTCGACTTCGGCGAGGTCGATCGTGAGGCGCAGCGGCGGCAGGCCACAGAAGAGCCCCCCACCATCAAGGACTCCGGGCCTCGCCTACGGCGCCGGGTTCATCTCCGCGGTGCGGCTCGATCGTGGGGTGGCCAAGTGATGCGCCACTAGCATGGAAAGTGTTACCGCATACTGCCGAAGGCAGGCCTCCGTCCCAGTGAACGAGCAACATGTGGCGCCAACGCCGGAGAGCGAAGCGGCCGTCTCTTCGTATCAAACCCACATCGGCGACACCCGGCCGTACTGGCGGGACATCATCCTGGGCGTCAACGATGGGCTGGTGTCGATGCTGTTGCTCGTCGCCGGCGTGGTCGGTGGCGGCCTCAACGCGGACCAGGTCCTGTTAGCGGGCGTGGCCGGCGCGATCGCGGGTGCCATCTCGATGGCGGCCGGGGAGTATCTGGCGACCAGGTCTCAGGATGATGTTCTGGCGGCGGAGATCGAGCTGGAGCGGGCACACATCCGGCATCACCGCCAGAAGGAACTGGATGAGTTAGGCAACATGTTCGCGGCTATGGGCCTCGATGATGACGAGGTGACGGATGTGGTCGCCGTGTTCGAGCGGTCGGACGGACGCATCCTGAAGGCGATGAAGGTGCTGGAGTTCGGCATTGTCGACTCCGAGCGACGTTCTCCCTTCACCGCCATGACCATGTCGGGCTTGCTCTTTCTGGCTGGCTCGGCCACCTCCGTCATGCCTTTCGTGTTCACCAACGAGACCGCGGTCGGGCTCTGGTGGGCTGGCGCTCTGACCGCCGCCGGCCTGTTCGTCGTAGGCGTCGTCAAGTCGATCGTTGCGCGCGCATCCAAGATTCGCGCCGGCCTAGAGAATTTGCTGATCGCCGGAATCGGCGGTGTCGTGGCCTGGTACATCGGCAAGTTTGTCGCCTCCGGGCTCGGTTGACGACCCGCCGTAGGCGTCCGGACAGATACCGGTACGAGTCGGATCCGTGGGTCCGGCGACGGTCTCGTGGGTTCTAGCTCACTTCTTCCGCGGCCTTCGGCGCGCCGTCGTGCGGGTGCGACAACGATGTCGGAGTCCCCTACGTAGGTGAATCAGCGGTCAACACGTGTTGGCGACGCTGGTGTCGTCGCGGATGATGGATGGACGGCGATCATCCATGCGATGAGGGCGAGTAGGAATTCTTACGGTTGGTGGATCGAATGAGCAGGACAAGGGCCCAACAGGCAAAGGCACTGGAAGAGTGGGCTAATCGTGTTGACGCATCGGAACTCAGGCAGGCCGACACCGAGGCGCTGCGGGAGATCGCCGCGCTTGCCAAGCGTCGCGCCGAGGTGGACTAAGACCTGACCGGGGCGATCCGCTCGGCCCGGCGGGCTCATCGCAGTTGGTCGGAGATCGGGGCGATGCTCGGTGTTTCTAAGCAAGCCGCTCATCGTAAGTGCGCGCCGAGGATCTCGACATAGCGCCCGGAGTTGACAGCAACTGACGATAGTTGAGGCTCTCGGTCATCGCCCTCCGAGTCCTGGCGTGTCCACCACGTGGGATACGGCTTCGCTTGCCGCCTCGTCGAAATACCGGTCCGTATACACCCCATGTATAGGTACGTGGAAGCGTCGAGTGGCCACGTCGAAATGTACGCCCAGGATCAGGTCCAGGACGCTACCGGTACAGACTCCGTCGGTCCGCTCGCACCACGACCCCACCCGGGACTTGAAGTCGGACGGTACGTAAGGTGTGTGAGGGCCTACTCTGAGGAACGTCAACCCTTCGAGGTTCAGGAGTCCGTTGCTGGTTGAGCACCCGACGGTCCCACGTCTCCAGGGCGACACCGTTCCACCAATCCCCTGCCGGCAGTTCTCGATTGACCCTGTGCTTTCCCCCTCGGGGAGGTGGAGGGTCGGATCGCTGAACAGGGCGACGTGGGCGATACGATCCCTCGTTCCCTTTGCCGAGCAGGAACAGGCTCCGCCTGATGACCTGGGCACCTTGAGAGAATCCACCGACCAGGAACATCTCGTCAGGGCAGTCGGTCCCACGATCCTCGAGATATGCGGTGAACTCGCCGATTCCCTCGATGACGGAGTTCCGGTATTCCAGTGCCCCCAGACCGTCGATTTCGAGCAGATCGCTTCCCGAGGACGCATGGCTTCCGTCTTGGCGGGAGATCCGCCAGATCAAGGACCAGATGATCCTGATGATGTTGGTGCGGTACAGATCGAGGATCGCTGAGATCCCGACGGCCCGATAGCGGTAACCCCCGTAGTCTCGAGTGCCCAGCTCGTATTCGTTGATCGAATAGCCCGGCAGGCGGGTCTCTACCTGGTCGAAATAGGCCTGGGCCATACCCCTATGGCCGGAGCCGGTCGCTAGTCCCTGATCCGAACCGCGGGCGAACACGACCGTTAGGTCGGAGCATGGCGGTTCGGCCCCATGATCGGCTCTTGCGGGTGACCCGCCCACGCCAAGACCCGGAGCAGCTACGAGGAGCGCCAACAGGCCCGCCAGCCACCTGCGCGCGGACCCCGGCGTTTCCCGCAAGGGCGACGAAGCGCTACGGGTAGCCGACCGGAGAGGGATTTCCACGCCAAGTCACTCTAGGTCGGACCGGGGTCTAACAACTGTCAGGTTGCGTTAGCACCTGTTCGATGAGGGGGCCGAGCGCTCGCTACCGCCGGTGCTAGCGGTACGAGTCGGATCCGTGGGTGCGGCCCGGTGGGTCGCGCCCCAGGAGGTCCAGCATGGCGGCGCCGGCGTCCTTGAACCAGTCGAACAGGATGCGCACGTCTGTTCCGATGCAGAAGTGCTTGACGCCCATGTCGAGGTACCGCTCGGCGCCCTCCCGGTCCCTCAACTCGGCCCTCGGAGCGACTCCCATCCTGAGCGCGGTGGAGATCACATGCTCCTCCGCTTCCCTGACCCGCGGGTGGCTCAGCTGTCCTGCCAGGCCGATGCTCATCGCGTAGTCCGCCGGGCCGAACTGGACCATGTCGACCCCGTCCACCGAGAGGAGATCCTCCAGGTTCTCCACCGCCGCGTCCTTCTCGATCATCAGCGCTATCACGGCCTGATCGAGAGCCTCCACGAACGCCGGGGTCCCCGCTTCGAGCACCAACCCGACATCGCGGCGGAGGCCGACGCCGTGGCGTCCGCCGGAGCCCGGGGCTTCGGCCCGGACCGCGCTGACGCACTCCTCCACGTCCTCGACAGTACGTGGATCGGAGAACAGGACGTTCTGGATGCCCGAGCCGATCGCCCGGACCGCCAGGTAGGTGCGTGGCTCCTGCTCGATCTTCATCATGGCCGACATGTGGTCGAACAGTTCGACCGCCCGGCCCAGGTTCTCCAGGGCATAGAGGTCGTAGGGCCCGTACTCGGCCACGAACTCTACGTAGTCGAACATCCCCGACAGGCCGACCAGTTCCACGACCGAAGGCCAGGAGCTGATGAGATGGGTCCCCAGGGTGGCCTGATCGGCATCCAGCAGTTCCCGCAGCCGGTTACGTCGCAACTTCGGTCATCTCCCCGGATGGTCGGACGGTCGGTGAGGCAGACCCGACCGGACGGTTGGCCGGTGAGGCCAGGCCCAAGCAAGGTGGACTGTGAGCCTACAGGCTAGAGATCGCTCCATGCCCGCGTATACAAAGTTATACGCACTGCGTTATGTCTAAACCTAACGTCGTAATAGAGCGTGTATACGGCCATGGCAGGGGAAGCACCTACCACCTGGCTGCCGCTCTCTATCGGGAGTTGGGCGAGTCGGCAGCGTATGTCCGCACTCGCGGCTTCGATCGGATCCAGCAGGAGCAGATGGTCCTCACCTACGTCGGAGAGCATGGTTCGATCACACGCTCGGATGCGGCGGAACTCTGCCGGCTGTCACCCGATCAGGCTTCGCGAATGCTGAGGCCAATGGTCCGGAACGGAAGCCTGGAAATGACCGGTTCGCGACGAACCGCGCGCTACAGGTCTCCGTAGAGGGTAAAACGTGGCTATTGGCGGAGAGGGAGGGATTTGAACCCTCGAGGGGGGTTTACCCCCTACTCGCTTAGCAGGCGAGCGCCTTCGACCGCTCGGCCACCTCTCCGTGGCGACCCTGGCCCGTCGCGAACGGGGCCTGAGCCAGCCTGACTGCTCATGATACCTGCGGCTCGGGCTTGACGCCCCTGGTGGGCCGGGGCTACCGCTACCAGATCAACGGCCGCTATCGTTAGAGGGCAGCATCCGGCGTCGACTTCGAGGCGCCGAGTTTCCGGCAAACAACCCGTGCGGCCGTAGCTCAAATGGACAGAGCGTCTGACTACGGATCAGAAGGTTGGGGGTTCGAGTCCTCCCGGCCGCGCTCCCGATCTCCCGGCCGCCGCGCCTCCGAGAAGTCCATGCGTCCTCGCGTTGACGGTGGCGGGTAGAGGGCATATACTGACGACTGTGCACAAGCACGTCCGTATTCCTGTGTCCTGACGGGCTACCGGTGTGACCCCATGCCGGCATTAAGCCTCGGTCCGGCATGGAGTAGACACAAGTAAAGGGTTCGGTGAGTCGAGAGCCGCCCCGCGGCTTCTGACGGCGAGCGCGAACCGGTAGTACGAAGGGATGCTTCCCCACTCGGTCGCCCCCTGAACTGAAGAGCGAGCGACCGCGCGGTCACTCACCTCCCGTAGGAGCGAAATTTGCCCACCATCCAGCAGTTGGTGCGCCAGGGCCGGAAGCCCAAGGCGCGCAAGGAGAAGACTCCGGGCTTGGCCGGGTCGCCGCAGCGACGCGGAGTCTGTACCCGCGTCTACACAATCACACCGAAGAAGCCCAATTCCGCGATGCGCAAGGTGTGCCGCGTTCGCCTGACCTCGGGGATCGAGGTGACTGCTTACATCCCAGGAGAGGGACACAACCTCCAGGAGCACTCGATCGTCTTGGTGCGCGGGGGAAGGGTCAAGGACCTACCGGGAGTTCGCTACAAGGTCATTCGGGGCACGCTCGACGCCGCCGGGGTCGATGACCGCCGCCAGGCCCGGTCCCGCTACGGAACCAAGAAAGGTCGCTAGCCATGCGGAGAGCACCGGCCGAGAAACGGACCATCGAACCCGATCCCGTATTCCGGGACATCCTGGTGAGCCAGATCATCAATCAGGTACTGCTCAAGGGTAAGAAGGAGAAGGCGCGCAAGATCGTCTACCAGGCCATGGAGATCGTCTCGCGGCGGAGCGGCCAGGACTCTCTGGTGGTGCTCAAGCGAGCAGTGGACAACCTCCGTCCCCAAGTCGAGGTGAGGTCCCGAAGAGTGGGCGGGAGTTCCTATCAGGTGCCGGTCGACGTCCGGCCCCGGAGGGCCTCCACGTTGGCGGTGCGGTGGCTGGTCGGGTTCGCCAGGCGGCGGAGAGAGCACACCATGGCCCAGCGGCTCGCCAACGAGATCCTCGACGCCTCCAGGCACACCGGTTCGGCGATCAAGCGCAAGGAAGACCTTCACAAGATGGCGGAATCCAACAAGGCCTTCGCCCACTACCGCTGGTAGGGGCGAGAGGCGTAGTAAGGGACAGAGAACGATCGGTCGCGAGAGAAGAAGTCGTGAGCAGTCCGGACGCTTTGATACATCTTCGCCAGTACCCGCTGAGCCGCACGCGGAACATCGGGATCATGGCGCATATCGACGCGGGCAAGACCACCCTCACCGAGCGCATCCTGTACTACACCGGTCGCACGTACAAGCTGGGTGAAGTCCACGAAGGCGCCGCGGTCATGGACTGGATGGAGCAGGAGCAGGAGCGCGGCATCACGATCACTTCCGCCGCTACCACTTGTGAGTGGCATGAGCACTGGATCAACATTATCGACACGCCGGGCCACGTGGACTTCACCGTCGAGGTGGAGCGATCCCTACGGGTCTTGGACGGTGCGGTAGCCGTATTCGACGGGGTGGCCGGAGTAGAGCCGCAGACCGAGACGGTATGGCGCCAGGCGGACCGGTACCACGTGCCCCGGATCTGTTTCATCAACAAGATGGACCGGATCGGGGCCGATTTCTTTGTAGCCGTGGACTCGATCGAGGAACGGCTGGGGGCTGTCCCGCTCGTCATGCAGATCCCCATCGGGGAAGAGGGCGACTTCACCGGGGTGGTCGACCTTGTAGAGATGGAAGCCCACATGTGGGCCGGCGACGACGGCCGTACCTGGACCACCGGGCCGATCCCCGCCGAGTACGAGGCTCCGGCCGAGGAATACCGGGGCCGGATGCTGGAGCAAGTGGCCGATATCGACGAGAAGCTGCTGGAAAAGTACCTCGAGGATGTGGTCATCTCGCCCGGTGAGATAACCACCGCAGTCCGCACCGGGACCCTCCAACACCTCTTCACGCCCGTGTTCTGCGGGTCGGCCTTCCGCAACAAGGGAGTCCAGCTCCTGCTGGACGCGGTGGTGGACTACCTTCCGAGCCCGACCGACATGGCTGCCGTCCAGGGCTTTCTCCCCGGTTCGGAGATGCACACCTCGCGCGCCCCGGAGGATGCCGAACCCTTTGCGGCCCTGGCGTTCAAGATCGTCAGCGACCCTCACGTCGGCAAGCTCACCTACTTCCGCGTGTACTCGGGCCACGCCGCCAAGGGAGGTGCGGTCCTCAACAGCACCAACGGACGCAAGGAGCGACTGGGCCGGTTGCTGCGGATGCATGCCAACCATCGTGAGGATCGTGACGACGTCTTCACCGGGGACATCGTGGCGGCGGTGGGTCTGAAACACACCGCTACGGGGGACACCCTCACGGCGGCCGGGCATCCGCTCCTGCTCGAGGCGATGTCGTTCCCGGCGCCGGTGATCTCGGTGGCCATCGAGCCGCGGTCCAAGGCAGATCAGGAGAAGCTGACCGACTCGTTGGGTCGTCTTGCCGAGGAGGATCCCACCTTTCTAGTGCGGACCGATCAGGAGACCGGGCAGCGAATCATCTCGGGGATGGGTGAACTCCACCTGGACATCCTCGTGGACCGGCTGGTGCGCGAGTTCGGTGTGGACGCCAACGTGGGCCGCCCCCAGGTGGCCTACCGCGAGACGATCAAGGGTCCCGTGACCGGCGTCGAGTTGCGCTATATCAAGCAGACGGGCGGGCGTGGACAGTATGCGGTGGTGAAGATCGATCTGGAGCCGACCGGACCCGGCGGCGGCTACGAGTTCATCGACGAGATCAAGGGCGGTCGGGTCCCCCGTGAGTTCATTCCGTCGGTGGACGCCGGCATCGAGGGCGCCCTCGAGCAGGGTGTCCTGGCCGGCTATCCACTGGTGGATGTGCGGGCCCGGCTGGTGGATGGGCAATCGCACGATACGGACTCCTCCGAGATGGCCTTCCGCATTGCCGGTTCGATGGCTTTCCAGAAGGCTGCCCGGAGGGCGGGGATCAAGCTGCTCGAGCCTCTCATGGAGGTCGAGATAGTCACCCCCGAGGAGTACCTGGGTGAGGTGATGGGAGATCTGTCGTCACGCCGGGGCCGTATCGAGGAGGCCGGGCAGCGTGGCCGGTCTCGGGTGGTGATGGCCCGGGTCCCCTTGTCGGAGATGTTCGGTTACGTGACCGACCTCCGGTCGAAGACGCAGGGTCGTGCCACGTCAACCATGCAGTTCCACTCTTATGGAGACGTACCCGAAAACATCGCCCGCCGGATTGTCGGCGCGGCGCGTGGAGAACTAGTAGGAGGTTAGTGAGTATGGGTAAGGAGCGTTTTGTGCGGGATAAGCCGCATGTGAATGTTGGGACGATG
>VXMM01000002.1:0-185849 GCA_009841105.1 Acidimicrobiia bacterium
GCCCTCCCCCACCGCCGCCACCTTGGTGTCGAGCGCGTTCCGTCCTCCCCGACGGGGCCACTCGACGATATGTTCCCGGCGCAGTCCGGTCGACGTCTGAATCCAGACCACTGGTGCTTACGATATTCCAACACCGTATAGCGGGGGTGTGACAGATACAACCCCATTGTTCGCGGAGGGCGCTTAGGGGCGAGACGAGTGCGCGCTACCCCTTTGCTTACAGCAATCCTTCGGAACGCAGCTCGGACTCCACCCGGTCCAGGCTGCGTTCGATCACACCCACCAACCAGTCGCTCTCCTCGGCGGTCATGATCAGGGGCGGCGAGAGGATGACGTGCTGGCGGAGCGGTCTCACGATCAGGCCCTCCTCCCGGCAAGAGGCCTCCACCCGCCCGGAAATACCCACCTCCGTGGGAAACAGCGCCTTGGTCTCCTTGTTCGCCACCAACTCGACCGCGGCCATGAACCCCAGACCCCTCACCTCACCGACCAGCGGGGACCCGGACAGGTCCCGGAGCCGGGCCTGGAACCGGGCGCCCACCTGGGTGACGTGGCCGCAGAGATCCTCCCGCTGGATGATGTCGATGTTGGCGAGACCGGCGGCGCAACACACCGGGTGGCCGGAGTGGGTGAACCCATGGGCATAGATGCGGTCCGGATCATCCGAGGAGGCGATGACATCGTTGATGCGGTCCGACACAAGGGTGGCCGACAGCGGTTGGTAGCCCGAGCTGATCCCCTTGCCCAGGGTGATGAGATCGGCCTGCATCCCGAAGACCGGCTCGGCCGCCATGAAGTGACCCAACCGGCCGAACCCGGTCACGACCTCGTCGGCGATCACGAGTATGTCGTTGGCGTGGCACACCTCCACCACCCGGGCGTGGTAGCCGTCGGGTGGGACGATCACTCCGCCAGCTCCGAGTACGGGCTCCAAGATGAAGCAGGCGACATTCTCGGCCCCAAGCCTGGTGATCGTCCTCTCCAGGTCGTCCACCAGGAAGTCCACGAACCGATCCCCCTCCAGCCCCCCCGGGGCGCGGTAGGGGTAGGGCGCGGCGATGGAACGGACCGTGTCCGCCACATGGAACGTCTCGTGATAATTACCGGAGAACGTCAAGGAAGCGGCCAGATAGGTGGAACCGTGATACGACTGGTCGACGCTGAGCACGATCCGCTTGCTTTCCCGGCCTTGAAGCCGGAAGTAGTGGTGGGCCGTCCGGATGGCCGTCTCGTTGGCGATCGATCCGCCGGTGCCGAAGAAGACCCGGTTCATGCCGGACGGCGCCAGACCCGCGATCCGGGCGGCCAGTTCGGCGGACGGCAGGTTGGCGTTCCGGGCAAAGATCTGCCCGTAGCTCATCCGGGCCGCCTGCTCTCGGATCGCCTCCACCAACTCGTCCCGCCCGTAACCGACGTTGACGCACCAGAGCCCGGCGTTGGCGTCGAACAGGCGATTGCCGCGGGCGTCCTCGAGAAAGCACCCGGCGCCACCCACGTACATGTCGTCGGGGGCGATCTCGGTGGTGGCCAGCTGGCTGAAGGGGTGGATGACGTGAGAATGGTCATGCCCGATCGCCCTGCTGTAGGTCCCCTCGACGCTCATGGGGACACCCGGATCGGCCACTCGCGCCGGTTACGCGGAGAGCGAGGCCTACAGGCGGCGTATGCCTCCGGCGTCGTATGTGAGCGTTCCTGGAGCGGATCGGTCATGGACCGCACAATACACCGACCGATCCACGAAACCCGCCGGAGCGGGCCGGTCCATTCCCGCTCTGTCGAGCCGACCGGAGACCGCTCAGCGCCCTCGTTGCGAGGACAATTAGCCTTGGATGGGCCGGGAGTCGAAGGAGGCCGCGTGGTGCTGGGAGCAACCGAGAACCGCCCCCTCGCCACGACGACCACCGGTGGAATGCCCCGCCCGAGTTGGTACACCGAGTCGCTCTCCGGTAGATCGTTCTCCGTGGCGATGGCAGGGCGTGGTTTCCGCGAGCAATACCGCGATCTGGTCGCCGCCCTGGTGGCCGACCAGAACCGGGCCGGCATCGACATCCTGGTCGACGGAGACGCCCGGTTCGACGACGATGTGGCAGGGCGGCAGTGGATCGCCTACCCGGAGGAGCGCCTGGCCGGCCTCGGACCTCCGGAACTGCGCAGCTACCCCATCCATGAGGGCAAACAGCCCGGCGAGTTCATGCACGAGGTCATGGAGACGAGGATGCCGCGCGCCGTCATCCGCAAGGTAGGCGCGGGCCCGCTCGAGTACGACCGGATCTGGCTGACCGCGCAGGCCTCCACGGACAAGCCCGTCAAATTCGGCGCTATCTCGGCCCAGCTCCTCGAAGCCTCGATCAACAACGATTTCTACCGGGACCGGCGTCGCCTGGTAATGGATCTGTCGGAGATCATGAACGAGGAGTATCACCGTCTTGCCGACGCCGGCTGCCCGGTGATCCAGGTCGAGGAGCCCGCCATCCACGGGATCGCCGGGACCGAACCGGGCGCCATGCTCGATGCCGGTTTCTACGTGGAGGCCTTCAACCGGGAGGTGGCCGGCCTGCGTGACAAGACCGAGGTGTGGTGCCACACCTGCTGGGGAAGTCCCGGCGCCCAGCGGACCCGCTCCCAGCAATTCTCCTACGAAGCCGCTCTGCCTTTCCTCAACGAGCTGGACGTGGACGTGCTGACCTTCGAGGCGAAGGAGACCTCGGGCGACGAGATACCGATGATCGCCTCCGGTATCGGGTCGGACAAGAAGATCGCTCTGGGGGTGGTGAGCCACCGCACCCTCCAGATCGAGCCACCGGAAGAGGTGGCGGAACTAGTACGGAGGGCGCTTGACCACGTCAGCCCGGAGCGGTTGATCCTGTCGACGGATTGCGGGTTCGGACGCCAGGGGATGAGCCGCATGCATGCGTTCTACAAGATGGTCTCGCTGGTGCGTGGTGTGAACCTGGTACGGGCCGAGCTCGGCTTGGAGGAGGCCGAGGTCCCCGCTGCGTCGCCTCGCCTGAGCATGCTCGGCTGACCGTCCGGAACGCGGGCACGTTGCCGGTGTCCGCGGTACGCTCTGCTCGTTCTCAGTCTTGACAGGAGCACCCATGGCCGAACGCAACGCTGACGTACTCGATCTCGGCGGCCGGGTGGCGGTAGTCACCGGCGCCGCTTCAGGACAGGGAAGGGCAGCAGCTCGGCGTCTGCACCGGGCGGGAGCGACGGTGGCGGCACTGGACTTGAACGCGGAGGGCCTCGCCACGTTGGGGGACGGCATCCTGACGCTGGCCGTGGACACTGCGGATCCCGACCGGGTCGCAGAAGCCTTCGAGGAAATCGAGAGCTCGCTGGGACCTGCCTACATCCTGGCTTCGGCGGCGGCCGTCTGGGCGGGCTGGAACAGCATCGTCGACATGGACTACGGCGACGTGGAGCGGATCTTCCGGATCAACACCTTCGGAACGCTCTACTGCGTCAAGAATGCCGCCCGCCAGATGATCCGCGCAGCCGAGGGCGGCCGGATCATCATGTGGTCGTCCATCGCAGCCGCCCGCGGCCAGGCCGGCGACATCCCGTACAGCGGCAGCAAGGCCGCCTTGGAGGGCATGGCCCGCCCGCTGGCTGCCGAACTGGCCCAGCACGAGATCACCGTCAACGTGATCGCACCCGGCGCCATCGACACCCCGATGCTGGGCGGCACCGACCTGAGCTTCTACGACACGGTGCTGCCCGGCCGCCGGATCGGAACCCCGGAGGAGATCGCCGAGCTGGTCGCCTGGCTCTGCTCGCCCCTCTCGCGCTTCGTCACCGGAGCGGTGATCCCCATAAACGGAGGCGTAGCCTCGATCAACGGTCCGTGGGCGCTCGCCCACACTTTCCACCAGCTGGAGCCGGATCTGGTCGACCGGATGAAGGCGGCCCTGTACGGCGAGGACCAGCCAGCCAGCACCAGTTACAGCTAACAGCTGAGTCTCAGTAGGGCCGGGATCCCTTCGGCCGGTCAGCCAGGTAGGGCTGGGTGATCTTGCGAGCCTGCTCGATCGGATGCACCCCGACCTGCTGGGCGAAGGCGTCGATCAGACGATCCACCACCGGACCGGGAGTCCCGGTCCCGATCTCCCTGCCGTCGATGCTGGTGACCGGCATCACGAAGAACGGAGTGGAGGCGAAGAAGGCCTCATCGGCGGTCATCACGTCGTAGGGCTCGATGTTGCTCTCCACGAACTCCACACCCAACTGTGGCGCCAGGTCGCGCACGTCCTCGCGGGTGACTCCCCGCAGTATGTTCCGCCCCTCCGGTGAGATGAGAGCGCCGTCCTTCACGATCAGGAAGTTTGCCCCGCCCCCTTCGGTTATGAAGCCGTCATCGTCCACGAACAGCGCCTCGGCCCTGGGGTCGACCCTGCGGGCCTCCCTCATGCCCTGCCCGTGATGGATGCGGTTGCGGGTCTTCATCTTCGGATCGAGGTAGCGGGCCGGGATGTTCTTGGTCGGCGGTATGACCACCGGAACCCCGTTCTCCAGCCCGTCGAGCGACCCGACCAGCGACGGTCCGAGCGGGATCACGACCATGAACAGGGTCCGCTCGTACGAGTCGTACGGTCCGAGATCGTACGGTCTGGCTATGCCTCGCGAGCAGTCGACGTGCCACATCAGGTCGTCGTACGGCTCAAGGGTGGCCGTGTTGCGCTCGATGAACTCGTGGGTGATCTCCTCCATCTCCTCGATCGACATACCGCAGTCGATGTCCAGGGCCTTCATCGAGGCGTAGAGCCGGTCCAAGTGGTCATGGAGACGGTGGGGACGGAGGTCATAGGTCCGGATGGTCTCGAACACGAACTCCCCGATCCGCACCCCCACGTCGGATGGCGCCAACCTCAACTCCGGCTCGGGGATGAAATGGCCGTTGAAAAAGGCGGTACGTTCGTTCATGTCCCCTCCTCCCGGCTACCACGGACCCTACCCCGTACGACCGTTGTCGTTCATAATTGCAGGGGCAGACTCTGACGGTCGGAGGAGGGCTGATGGCGAATCAGGTAATGACGGTTACCGGTCCGGTCGATGCGGAGGACCTGGGCCTCACACTCCTGCACGAGCACATCTTCCTAGACCTGATGCGGGACGCCTGGATATTCACCAACATCCTCAACGACCCCGAGCTGGCGGATGTCGAACTCGACCTGCTCTGCCAGGCCGGTGGCGCCACCATCGTCGATGTCACCTCAGGGGGCCTCCGGGAGTACGACAACCCAATCATGTTCCACCAGGACGATCTCTCACCGCTGCCACCGCCCCTGGCCGTTCGCCGGGCCGCCGAGCGGAGCGGGCTCAAGATCGTCATGGGCGCCGGCTGGTACCACGAGAACTACTACAAGCCCAGGCTGTGGGACCTCTCCACAGACGAGCTGGCCGCGGAGATCGTCGGGGAACTCCGCCTTGGCATGGAGGGGACCGACGTGAAGGCGGGGATCATCGGGGAGATCGGCGCCCAGTACAACCGCCTGTCGGCCATCGAGGAACGGGTGTTGCGCGCCGCCGCCCGCGCCCAGATCGAGACCGGCGTCGGCCTGACCACCCACACCACGAGGGGGGTCGGCGGGTTGGAGCAACTGGATGTCCTGGAGCAGGAGGGCGTCGATCTCTCACGGGTAGTGCTCGCCCACTCCGGAGGCCAGCCCTACCCCGAGTACCACGCCCGGATCGCCCGGCGCGGGGCCTGCGTCTCGTTCGACCGCATGGGGAACCTGCCGGACATGACGGATTTCCACCGCAACCGTATCCTGCGCAATCTAAAGCGCCTGATCGATGACGGCCACACGGACAAGATCGTCCTGTCACATGATGTGTGCTATGCCGATGACCTGGCCACGAACGGCGGCTTTGGCTACGCCTGGCTCCCCGTGGCAGGCCGGGAGATGCTCGCTCGAGAGATCGGCCTCACCGACGACCAGTGGCACACCATCATGGTAGATACCCCCAGACGCATCCTCGCCGGGTGATCGCCGCCCCCGAACGCCCCTCAGGCTGCCTCCGGTGCTCGGAGGACGCGCTTTGTCAGGGGGTTCCTAGCTCGTCGATAACGGCGAGGAACCGGTCGATGTCCTCCCGATTGTTGAACACATGTGGATCCACGCGCAGCATGTCCGCGTAGTGCCAGCCGTCGACACCCCTCCTCCGCATCAGGTCGCACACCTCTCCCGGGTGTTCGATACGGACGGCCACGATCCCGGCCCGCCGGTTCCGGTCGGGGAGTGTGTAGAGGTCGAGACCGCGGGATAGCAACTCGTCTATGCAGTAGCCGGCTAGGTCCAGCACGTACTGCTCGACCTCGGCCATACCGATACCAGTCAGGATTTCCAACCCTGGAAGGGTGCCGGCCAGTCCGAGAAGCGGCGGAGCGCCCAGACGGAATCGATCGGCTCCGGGCTTGGGATCCAACCCGCCCGCGGGCCACGACGGATAGTCGTACGCGAACCCGGAGATCCCGGCTCGGGGAGGGAGGCGGTCGAGGTAGCGCCGGTCGACATACAGGAACCCGACCCCGGGCGCTCCCAGCAACCATTTCATGGCGCCGCAGGCGAGGAAGTGGACCCCCGACCGATGTACGTCGATCTCCATGGCGCCGGCTGACTGCATTGCGTCCACGATGAGCGCCGCGCCGTGCTCGGCGGCCAGCGTGCCCAGCGCGTGCAGGTCGTGGCGAAACCCTGTCATGTGACACACATGGGAGACGCTCACGGCGATGGTGTCGTGATCGATGGCCTCGGCCAGGTCGTCCATGTGGACCGCTCCGTCCCGGGGTGCCACGAAACGGCATTCGACCGACTCGCGTGCGGGGAGCATCCACGGATACACCGAGGAGGGGTAGGTGAGGGTATCGAAGACCACGTTGGACCCAGGGAAACCGTCGAGTATCTCGACCGCCAGGCTGGAGCCGGCACCGGTGCAATCGGTGATGACCACCTCATCGGGCTCAGCCCCGATGAGCGGGGAGAACAGATCCTGTGCCCGGCGGTACTCCCGTTCGATCCGGTCATAGAAGTGGCCGGGATCAAACGTGACCTCGTCGGCAAACCGGCCGAGAGCGTCGCGGGCGGGAATCGAGGCGGGCGCCAAGCCGCCACTGAACAGGTAGGCACGCTCGGCCAGCACCGGGAACAACGCGCGGATCTCCGGCTGGTTCATGGGCCAGCCATCATGCGTTCGCTAAATGCCGGACGCTGTGGCGGTACACCTATCGGAGGCCGCCCATTCCGCGCCTGCCACACCCCTACCCCCTGTTCCGGGTGCCGCTCCGCCGGCCTATCGCCGACCGCAACCGGGCGACGACCGAGCGAAACTCGGACGATGCCTCCGAGAGCCCCTTCCTGGTCTTGACACCGGGTCCGTTCAGGTAGTCCAAAACGATCGCCTCGGCGGCAACGAATTCGGCCGCGGCCTCCGCCACCTCGGTTGCGATGTCGAGGGGGATGCCGGTCACGCCGTTCAGGTCGCCGTGCAGCAGATCCCCCTGGTTGACGACCAGGCCACCCACGCGGACCTGCTGCCCGACATGGAGGGTGCGGCAGTAACCATGCGCGCTGATAGTCGACCCGGTGAAGACCGGGAAGTCCAAGGCCCTCACCTGGTCCAAGTCCCGCCCGGCGCCGTTGGTCACCAGCCCTACGGCCCCAAAGGTCCGGTAGGTGGTGCACATGATCTCCCCGAACACCGCCGCGGCCGGCGGATCGTCGAGGTCCTGGTAGACGACCACCGGCGGGCCCCCGAGTCCTTCGAACAGCTCGATCTGGTCCTCGAGAGATCCGTAGACGTCGGTTGCCGACGGCTCGCCCGCCGCGCGGAAGGCGGCAGTGGCGGCCAGACCGACCATCGGTGGCATCTCGGGGAAGGCGCAACGGATCCGATGATCCATGTAGCCCTGGTCGCGGGATCTGGCATCGAACAACTCGATCACGTTGCAGATGGTGGGCGTGTCGAACTGCCGGAGCAGTTCGAGGGTTGAAGCGGCGACCGGTGTCGAGCCCAGCATCTCTACTACCTATCTGTGGCGAATCGGCTCGGCTGTCAGGCGGGTGACTCTGCGGCGAGAGTCAGCGCCCGGCGTGGGTTGTCGATCAGTATCTTGTTGATGATGTCGCGGGGAACGCCATCCCTGCTCATCATGGGGATGATCACGTTCATGATGTGGTCGTAGCCGGGTCCTCCGAAGCTGGACAGCCTCGCCTTGAGCCCGATGTCATGGGAGAACAGCAACTGGTCCTCGTGACCCTCGGAGATCATCCACTCGACAGCTCCGACGCGGTCGCCATCTGTGACGTATACCCCTTCGGTCGGGCATGGGTGGCCGAACCCGTCGAGTTCGAAGAAGGTGCCGTACTCGGCAACCCGCTTCATATAGCTGCGGTCGCCGGTGGTCAGATCCATGTGACCAGCGATCACTCTGCTGGGATGCACGCCCATCTCCTTTATGAGCAGGTCCAGGATGTCGGGCATCAGCCTCTGCTCGTGCAACGCGTGGATCTGGATCGCGGCGCCTGTGGCGTGCTGGGTGATGGCGGCAGCTCTCAAGGCCTTCCACTCGGAGGGAGCGATCGGATCCGATGTCCCGATCTCCCCGATGAGCCCGCACCGGATCTCGGTGCCATCCGCACCCTCGACAATGTCCCGGATCATGCCCTCCGCCATTTCGTGCTCGGTCATCGACTCCACGTACCAGGGCTGGGCATGGTGGACGTAGTACCCGGTACCCGAGATGATGTTGACCCCAACATCATCGGCGATCTTGCGCAACCCCCACACATCCCTACCGAGGCCGAGGTCCGAGGAGTCCACGACAGTCCGGCCCAGCGCCATCTTGAAACGCCTCACCTCCATGGCGGTGAGGTACCAGTCGGTGTTGATCAGGTTGTCCCTGTTGTGGTACGGGAACTCCCGGAGCAGGGCGGCGTTCTGGGCGGTCACCGGCATGTATGCGTCCGATCCCAGGCCGCGACGGCTCTCCTCCAGGAACCACATCAGGCACGTGAACAGCAGATGCTCGTGCATGAGGGTGATGCCGAGTTGGTCAGGCTCGACGGGACCATTGACGGTGATGACCTTGCCTTCGTCTCTCACGGCAACCTCCCTGCCACTTACCGTACCTCTAAGAAACCTCCGCGAGCACTGCTCTCGCTTCGCTGAGGGTCACCGGGCGGTACGGGTCCTTGGTGATGAACGCCCTCATCTGGGTGATGGTGAACCCGTCGCCGCCGTAAGCCCGGTCTTCGTCGGTGAGTTCCTGGGGCTCTATGACGGCGCCCGGTGTGTGGGTAGCAACGAATTCCATGGACTTGGTCCCCGGCGGGGCGTAGCCGATCCACATCGAGCCGATGTCCGGCCTCGGCAGGTAGTAGGGCTCGACCTCCCCGTAGCCCGCTTCCCTGATGGCGTCCGTGCAGCGTTCTGCCAGGTCATGAGGGTGGATCTCGGTCAGCAGGAAGTCATGGAAGTGCTCGATGTCCGGATCTCGCATCTTCCCGAGCATCTCCTGCCAGTGTTCGGAGGCGAAGTAGCGGTCGATGGCATCGTGGTCGGAGTCGTTGATCCGCCTCGGGGCCGTGTCGGCGAGGTAGGACTGCTCGCCGGCGTCGCCGAGTAGGACGGTACTGCCGTCTGGATCGGGCCCGATGAGTGTGTCCTCCCCGTACGTCCACATCAGGAAAAAAGAGGGGCGGTCCGCGGTGTAGTACTTGATGAGTCCCCGGTTGCCCACGACGGCGTGACCCACGTTGACCACATCCTTGCCCATGGCGGCCAGGTACCGGTCGAACAGGAACTCCAGGGTCACCGGGTGGACACTCGTGGAGAGCATCACCTCGTGGAGGGTCAGGTCGGACCGGTGCATCAAGTCGATGTTCTCCGCCCAGTAGTCGGAACGGAAGAAGGTGATCAGCCCTTCGACTGTTGATGTCATCCCAACATCTCCCCGCGCGCCGTCACTGCCCGGACATCAGCCCGTCGAGGACGGCCTGGCCCGGGTTGACGAGTTCCTCCCCGGGAACCCGGCCCGACAATACATCGGGCCAGTTCGGCCCGGCGCCCGTTATGCAGCAAACCACGAAGTCGCCGGGGTCGATCACCCCGCGGCGTGCCAACTCCCAGGCACCGGCGAGAGCGGCTGCCGAGGCGGGCTCGGGACTCACCCCTACCCCGGCCGCCCGATGGAGGGCTTCGAAGATCGCATCGTCGGTGACTTCGACCGCCGTCCCGCCCGAGTCGCGGATGGCCTGGAGCGCGATCCGCCCTCCCGTGTCGTCAGCAATGGAGAGCGCCGCTGTGTCGGGGCCGGGATGTACCGGAACGTCGTCCAACCCCTTCTCGATGGCCTCCACGATCGGGTTGGCGCCCGCCGCCTGCACCCCGTGCACGCGGGGAAGCGAATCGATCAGACCGAGGCGGTATAGCTCCTGGAAGCCCTTCCAAGGGCCGTACAGCCCATCGCCGGCGGCCACCGGGAACAGGTAGTGGTCCGGCGCCCGTCCCAGAGACAGCACCGCCTCGTATGCCATTGTCTTGTATCCCTCCACTCCGTACGGTGTCGATACGGGCATGGGGGTCATGTAGGTGGATGGGTACCAACCGTGTTCCTCTACGAAGGCTTGGAGCGGGGGCTTCCGGTTCATCTCCACTATCACGGTCGCCCCGAACATCCGCATCCACTCCCTTTGCATCCTGGGGGCCCGAGGATCGGCCAGTACCACGCAGCGCATTCCGCCCCGGGCCGCGTAGGCGGCGGCGCTCATGCCGTGGTTGCCCGTGGTGGAACACACGACCCCGTCGAAGCCGAGGTGCCGGGCCATCGATATTGAAACCGAGTGGAACCGATCCTTGAATGCGTAGGTCGGGTTAACGGTCTCGTTCTGGAGGTAGAGGAATGGCAGCGGGTTCCTCCCGGTACGGGGAACCCGGATCATGGGCGTGCCGCCCTCCCCGAGGGTGATCCTCTCGGCATCGGCCGGAAGCGGGAGGAGTTCGGCGTAGCGCCACACCGACGCCGACCGCCGGGACCACCTTTCCAGGGACACGACCGACCGGACCGCCGCCTCGTTATACACGACCTCGAGGGCCTCGCCACATGCCGGGCAGCCCCGGAAGTAAGCGCCCAGGTCGTAGTCGGCCGCGCATGTGGTGCATCGCAGGCCTTTTGCGAACATCCTCAGCCTCCTCTAGCCCTTATCGGTCATGTTCCAGGCACGCACATGCGGCTTCGACCCCGGTTCAGGCGACCCGAAGCGCCGCGCCTTCCCCTTTCGAACCCCATCCATGACTGATCGGGGCTACGAACGGTTACAGCGAGGGCTTGGGGCCTGGGCGGCGGTCGGAAGCCTCAGCCCGCGGCCGCGGCCCACGGCTCGACATTGATCTGCTCGTCCCCCAGGGTAAGCACCGCGTCGGAGGAAAAGGCGTCGATCGGGGTGTCCTGGGCGGAGTACCCGTCCAGCCAGGGTGTCCGGTAGCCGTCGTCCGACCAGAGGACCGGGAAGAAGTTGTCGTCGAACTTCTGCTGTCCGGGCGCGAAGTAGCGGCTGTAGGCGCGGTGCCGGATCCGGGGATGGTGCGTGGAGGTGGCCGGGATCATGTGGACACTGTAGGACCGCCGGATGTTCCCCGGCCGGGTGTTGGGCCCGCTCCCGTGCCAGATCCAACCGGTGTGAAAGGCTGCGGACCCGGCCCCGAAGACCAACGGGACCAGTTCGACTTTCTCACCCTCGGGGGCGAATTGCTGGACGTAGTCGGTCCACCCCTCCATCGTGTCCCGGGAGATCTGGGTGGTGCCGGGCGCCGGTTGCGGTCCCCACTTGTGGCTTCCCCGCACGTAGACGAGGGTCCCTCCGTCGGCGTAGGTGTCGTCGAGCGCGATCCAGCAGGTCCAGTTCCACACCGGATCGACCCAGCACATGAAGGCGGCGTCCTGGTGGATGTCGAAGGGCTTGCCGCCCTCCGGCTTGTACATGGCGACATCGGCCCAGAGCCGGGCGCTCGACGCCCCCTCCAACTGGCAGGCCAGCTTGCCGAAGGGACCACTGAACGTGTGCTTGGCCACCACCGGATCGGCCCGCCATAGACCGGCCAGCACCCGATGGGCGTCGACGGGATCCCTTCCCTTCTGCCAGTAGTACTCGTCCGGCCAAGTGACCAGGTCGTGCTGTCCGTCGAAGATACGGTCGTATCTTTCCCGCAGCTCCATGACTGCGTCCATGTCGATCAGGTTCTCCACGATCAAGAACCCGTCTTCGCGATATTGCTGTATCTGTGCCTCGGTGAACTGCTCGATCACTGCCATCCTCCCGGAACCGCCGCCGCTCGCGACTATACCCAGCCAGGCTGCTCGCAGTACCTGGAAGACGCCCGTTCTACAGCGGAAGGCAACTGTACGACGCTCTCCGGCGCGGCCACCGGCCGTCGGCCACCAAGTTCAGGCGGCCACCTGGAAGATGACCAGGGGGTTGTTCTCGGGGTCGGTCAGTTCCACGTAGCTGCCCCACTGGCGAATCACGATTCCGCCCACCTCGACGCCGCAAGCGATGAGGTCGTCCCGGGTGGATTCCAGGTCGTCCACCGAGAAGCCGGCCCGCACCGATCCGCCGACCGTCATGGGCAACTCGGTGGGATGGACCGAGCGGTCGAAGATCTCGACTCCGGGCCCGCCCGCGTCGAGGTAGACGAAGTCCACCCCCTCGTCATACTCGGGGCCGGGGTTGATCTCAAGCACCTTCAACCCGAGAACGTCCCGGTAGAAGGCCAGCATGGACTCGAAATCATCCGCGTACAGCAGCACCGCTCCCAGATTCACGTCGCCCTCCCTTCTCGGCAAGCCATCATGGTTCAGACCGCGAAGATCCGCCGGGGGTTCTTGACCAGCATGTCGTCGATCTGGTCCTCGGTCACCCCCAGTTCGCGCAGCTGCGGCACGATCTCATTGAGGATGTAGGCGTAACCCTTGCCGCCGTACTCGACGAAGTGGATCTTGAGGCAGTTGTCGTGGGCCAGCATGATCTGGTTGCTGTAGCCATCGGCGCACATCCGGGCCAGGGTCTCCACCCGCTCCCGGTCGGAGATCCAGTGGTCGCCGCCGAACAACAGGTGGGAGTCATTCCACGGAGTCCCCCGGAACAGGTCGTAGTCGATCGCCACGCCCCGGTCCATGACGGACTCGTGGTACTCGTAGTCGGGGCAGCTGCCGTCCATGTGGCTCATGTACACCTTGTCAAGGTTGGCACCCTCCTCCTCCAAGATGTCGATATAGCGGTGGGCCTCCTTCATGAAGACCATCGGGTGAACGGTGAGCGGGACCCCGGTGGCCGCCTGGGCTCTACCCCCGGCGCGGAGGACCTTCTCCTCTTGGGGGTGCAGGGGCTCGCACATGCCCAACTCACCGATCACGCCCGCTCTCACATCCGTGCCCTGGATGCCCACTTCGATGTCATTGATCAGAATCTCGGCCAACTCTCCCACCGACGCTGTGGCGTGGCCGGGAGGATGGGACGGAGCTATGTACCAGCCGGTCGAGGCGACGACATGGAGCCCGGTGGCCCGGCTGGCCTCGGCCAAGGCGTCCGGCCCCCCACCCGGTATTTTTCCACTCACCTCGATGACACTCTGCCCGCCGGCGTCCGCGTACAGCTGCAGCTCGCGTATGGCCACGTCGAGTTCGGTCATGTTGAGGTTGTCCCGGGAGATGTAGGGGCGCTCGGACAAGATCTCGTACGCCTCGCGGGTAACCGGTGCCTCCGCCAGGGCTTGGACCTCGGGCGGATCGTCGGCACCAGGTGGTTCCCAGAACAGGTCCCCACTATCGATGATGATGTGCTCGTGGCTCAGCGTGACTCCCAGATCCTCCGGCTCTATCTCGCCGAGAACGGTACGGACCTTCGGCATATTGCCTCCTCTGCGCCTACGGCCGGATCAGAACTGTGCCCCCGCCCGATGGAGCGCGTCGATCAACTCGGCGCGGTGATCCTGGAAAGCGGTGCTGGTGCGGAGCGACTCCTCCCTAGGGTGGGGGAATGGGACATCCGTCTGGTGGAACAACCGACCCGGGCCGGTGGACATCACGAAGACCCGCTCGCTCATGTACAGCGCTTCCTCCACGTCGTGGGTGACAAACAGAACGGTTGCCCGCGAGTTCTCCCAGATACGCAGGAACTCGACTTGGAGGCGGGTCTTAGTCATGGCATCCAGCGAGGCGAAGGGCTCGTCCATCAGCAGGACGTCGGGCTCGGCCGCCAGCGCCCGGGCCACGTCGACCCGCTTGCGCATGCCGCCGGACAGCTGGTAGGGGTAGGCGTCCTCCCGCCCCGACAGACCTACCAGGTCGATGAAACCCTGTGCCTTCTTGCGCCGCTCCGTCTTCTCGACTCCCTTGACCCGTAGGCCGTACTCCACGTTCTGTACCACCGTGTACCAGGGGAACACCGCGTCGTCCTGGAACACCATGCTCCGGTCGGGACCGGGACCGATGACCGGGACCCCGTCCCTGCTGATGGTCCCGCTCGTCGCGGTGAGCAGCCCGGCCACCAGGTTGAGGAGGGTCGATTTCCCGCACCCGCTCGGGCCGAGCAACGACACGAAGTCGCCTTCCGCGAGCTGGAAGGAGACATCGTCCAGGACATGCAACTCGTCGAAGTAGATGGAGAGGTTCCGTACGTCCAGCTTGGCTACGCCGTTGATGCTCGCGTCCATCGTCATCCTTTTCCTCCCGTAGGCAGGCAACCTACTGCCATCAGGCCGGTTGGCGCAACAGGTAGCTTCTCCATTCTCATCTCCCTCTCCCCTTCTCTCGACGCATCGATGCGCTAGCTTCGACATCCACCACCAGGTCTTCGTCGAGGACAACCCCGTAGTGCTCGCGCGCCGCCTCACGCCCGACCTTGCCGTTCCTGACGTCGTCCGCCACCTGGGCCGGGTCCCGTTCCAACGGGTCACCCCAGCCGCCGCCCGCCGCCTGGACGTGGTGGTAGAGCTCTCCGGCGTCCAGGCCGTCGCTGAACATGGGCGGGAATGCTTCCACCTCGCCGGAGAGCCGCAAGACGGTGTTGCTGGAGAGCCCCCCGGACGCGCCGCCCATCAGGCCGAAAGGCGGGTGCCGCTGGCGGTCGGATCGGATCAGCAGGGAGGTGGGCACCAGCGGCCGCCATGACTTCTCCAGGCTCAGCCCACCGCGGTGGCGCCCCGCCCCTCCGCTGTCGGGCACCAGGCCATAGCGTTCGATGATGATCGGGAACTCGGCTTCAGCCACCTCGATGGGGACGTTGGCGGCAGTGGCTATAGGGTTGCTGAGCCCGTCGTTTCCGTCGCTCTCGGGAGAGGCGCCCCACGTCCCGACCAGCAACTCGAAGTAGACGAAGGGCTCGCCGTCCTCATGATGACCACCGAGAATCACGACGGTATTGCCGCCTTCGCCGGCCGCGGGCACGCGGTCCGGGACCAGTTGGGCAAGAGCGCCGTTGATGGCGTCGAAGGCGCGGAACCCGGTGACGCCCCTCATCGAGCTGGCGCCCGGATAGACGGCGTGGGTGACCGTGCCCGGCTTGGTCACGATCTTGACCGGGCGAAAGGCCCCGGCGGTGTTGGGGAACTCGGAGGCGGACGCCGACATCACGCAGTGGTATGCGGTAGCAATGATGAAGGAACGGGTGGCGTTGAGAGATCCGGCCACCATGGGGTCCGAGCCAGAGAGGTCCACCTCCACTTCGTCTCCGTCGATGGTGACCTTCGCGCTGATGGCCACATCGCGGCTCTCAATTCCATCGGAGTCCATGTAGTCGGTGAAGCTGGCCGTGCCGTCGGGCCACGACGAGATCTCCCCGCGCATCAGGACCTCCGTGTAGTCGATCAGGCCGTCCATCAACTCTGTCAATCGCCCGATCCCGTACCGCTCGGCCATCGCCTGCAAGGCCCTCTCCCCGACCGAGCAAGCCGCCACCTGGGCACCGAGGTCGCCGAAGAGCATGTGGGGAACCCGCACGTTGGCCCTGATCAGCGCGTGGACCTCCTCCACCGGACGGCCTTCCTTGTACAGGTGCATCCACGGTATCCGGAGACCGTCCTGGAACACCTCGGTGTTGTCGGTCGCCGAGCTCCCGAGCAGCCGACCGCCGATGTCGCCGTGGTGGGCGGTGGCGACGCCGTAGCCGATCAGGGTTCCCTCGTAGTAGGCCGGCTTGATGATGAACACGTCAGGCAGGTGCATGCCGCCGTCGAACGGGTCGTTCATGATGAATACGTCCCCGGGCCGCATCCTGTCTCGGAAGCGGGCCAGGAGGGCATCGACCGCGGTGGGTACCGCTCCCAGGTGGAAGGGGATGGTCACCGCCTGGGCCACCGTCTGGGCGTCGGGGCCGAGCAGGGCCGCCGAGAAGTCCATGGCATCCCGCACCACGGTCGAGTGGGCGGTCCGGAAGATGGTGGTCGCCATCTCGTCAGCGGCTGAGGCCAGGGCGTTGGCCACTATCTGGCGGGTCACCACATCGGCATGCTCCACCCCGGTCTTGCCGACATCCTCGTGCCTCAGGAAAAGGGCGCCCGAGGCATGCCGGCGGGCGACCCAGCCCGGCGGCACCACGATCGTGGTGTCGTACTCGTCGATGAGCAGCGGACCGGTCATCCCCTCCGGGCCGACACCGGTCCGCCGTGTGATCACCGGAGCGTCCAAGTAGCCGTCGGCCAGGCTGAAAACGGCGGGACGCGAGCGGTCGAGCGACTTGGATTCGTCGGCGCGGTCGGTAAGCGCCGCCTCTGGCGACACCTGCCTGGTCCGGGGCAGGGGTCCGAGCGCGGCGAGCCGGACCGCTCGCACCTCGATCGGGTCGTCCAGATCCTTGCGAACGCCGTACAGTTGCTCGTGGCGGTCCTCGAAGTCCGTTACCAACTTCGCCAGCCCGGCAGCTGTCATCTCGATCTCCGGGATGGTCACCTCGATGTCGAAGCTCTGGCCCTTGTAGCGCACATCGGCGGATCGGACCCACTCGGTGACGTCGCCCGAGACGCTCGACTCCAGACGGGACTCCAGCTTGGCCAACAGTCGGGACATGGTGGGGATCACCGAAGCGTCTCGGGCGTCCAGTTCGCAGAACCGCACGTCGTGGTACTCCGGCCGGGCGTAGAGGAGACCCGCCGCGGAGAAGACCCCGGCATTGGGGGGCACGACCACCGTGTCGATCCCCAACTCGGTCGCCAGGCTGGCCGCGTGGATAGGACCTGCCCCGCCGAAGGCGATCAGGGCGAACTCCCGCGGATCGCGCCCGCGCTCCGACGAAACCGCCCGCAGAGCGCGCATCATCCGCGCGTTGGCCAGATCATGGACGCCGCGGGCGGCCTCCGCCACCGGAATCCCCAGTGGGGTGGCCACCGACTCCAGGGCTGCCCTCGCCAGGCCCGGTTTGATCGAAACGGCATCCCCGGCGAGCGGCCCGGACCGGACGTAGCCCAGCACCACGTTGGCGTCGGTCACGGTGGGATCGTCCCCGCCGAGGCCGTAGCAGGCGGGACCAGGAACCGCTCCGGCGCTGCGAGGACCCACCTGAAGGCCTCCGGCGGAGTCCACCCAGGCGGTACTCCCGCCACCGGCCCCCACCTCGGCGATGTCGATGCTCGGTACCCGCAGCAACTCCCCGGAACCGCGCAGCAGCCGGGTCCCGACCGATAGGTCGGCGCCCACCTCGTACTCCCTGCTCAGGGTCACCCGCCCTTCCTCGATCAGCGACGCCTTGGCCGTGGTGCCGCCCATGTCGAACGAGATGGCGTTCGCTATGCCCAGTTCCCTGGCCAATCCTTGAGCGGCCACCACTCCGGCCGCCGGACCGGATTCGAGGGCGTAGACCGGCCGGTGGGCCGCGTCGGCGGCGGTCATGGCGCCGCCGGACGACTGCATGATCAGGACCGGAGCATCTACGCCGACCCCTTCCAGACCGTCCACGAGATCGCGCACATAGGCCCCCATTACCGGGATCACGTAGGCATTGAGGGCGGTGGTGGCAGACCGCTCGTACTCGTTCTGCTCCCTGAGAACCTCGTTCGACAGCACGACATGGACGCCGGGGAGTTCACGCCTCAGGATCCGCGCCACCTGCTTCTCATGGGCCGGGTGTTTGTGAGCGTGCAGCAGGCAGACCGCGACCGCCTCCACTTGAGCGTCCCGCAGGCGGGCAGCCAGCTGCTTTACCTCAACCTCGTCAACCGGACGGTGGGAGGTCCCGTCGGCCAGCATGCGCTCGCCGATCTCGAAACGAAGGCGCCGCTGGACTATGGGCGGGGGCTTGCGCCAGAACGGGTTGTAGAGGTGGGGCATCCTGACCCTGCGGAGTTCGAGCACGTCGCGGAATCCCTCAGTGGTCACCAAGGCCAGGTGGGCGCCCCGCCGCTCGAGGATGGCGTTGGTCGCCACCGTCGTGCCGTGGACTACCTCCTGGACCGGGTGGAGACCAGACCCGGGGGAATCCTCCAGCAGAGCGTCGATGGCGACCGTGACCGCCTTGTCGTAGGAGGGAGGGGTGGAAAGCACCTTGCGTGTGGTGGTGCGGCCGTCAGATCCCTGGACTATGACGTCCGTAAACGTGCCCCCCACGTCGGCGCCCACCCTGGCCGGGGAGATGCTATCCCTCCTGGCGAGACGCGGCGGGCAGCGCGGCCCTCATCGCGAGCCGAGCATCTCGCCGACCATGCTGACGGAAGCCGTGGCCCTGGGGCTCCACCTCGTGAACCGCTTGGCGGCGGCGCGGAGCAGGAAGTCGCTCAGTATCGCCAGCGCGGCGAAGATGAAGACGATCACCAGTATTCCGGCGTTGTCCAGGTACCGGCTTCTCCCGATCATCAGCCAACCAAGACCGACGCCGGCGCCCATGAACTCGGCCGCCACCACCAGACCCCAGGACACCACTACCGCCAAGCGGAAGCCGGCCATCATGTGGGGGAGGATGGCGGGGACCACCACCGTCCGGTAGATGTGGAACCGCGATGCCCCGGCGGTCAGGGAGGCTCTGACGTATATGTGGGGCACGTTGCGAACCGCCTCGGTGACCTGGATGGTCAGGATCAGGAACACCCCGAAGGCGATCAGGGCGACCCCGGTGGAGGGGTCGGAACCGAACCACAGCAAGAACAACGGAAGAAGAGCTAGCAGCGGGGTGGGACGGATGGCGTCCAGGGTGAATTCCAGGAGGTCGCGCATCAAGCGGCTGTACCCGAAAGCGAGCCCCACCAACAGGCCCGGGGGGGTGCCGATCGCCAACCCGAGCAGCACCATCCGGGTGCTTATCCAGGTCGCCTCGTAGACGCCGTCGGCGAAGGGAACCCTCTTGCCGGCCAGGTAGTGGAACCCCGTACTGAAGACTTCGATCAACCGCTGCGGTGGGGGCAGGTATTCCGGACCTATCCATCCGGCGTTGGTGACCGCGTACCAGACGACCAGCACCCCTAGTGGAACGAGCAGGGCCCGGACGATCGAACGGAAACGAGTGCCGCCGAGTACCTTCTGGTCCCCTAGCACCAGCCCGGGCCGGGCCGTCGTCCGCCGACGTCTCAGTCTCATCGGCCGCTCACCTCGTACCCAAGACCTCGGCGACCAGACCACCGCCGCTGGATCGCTGCGCCCACCTGATACTTCGCTTGATCAAGGCTCTCAGGAGGAAGTCCGAGCCTATCGCCAGCAGCGCGAAGATGATCACCATGGCGATGATGCGGGCGGAGTCGAGGTTGACCAGTCCTGCCAGCATCAGGAAGCCGAGACCCTGAACCGACCCCATGAACTCGGCCGCCACGTCCAGCCCCCATGCTGCCATCACCGCCAACCTCAGGCCGGCCAGTATGTGGGGGATGATCGACGGGACAACCACCGTACGGTAGATGTGGAACCGGGACGCCCCCGTGGTCAGAGCGGCCTGCACGTGAATATGGAGGACGTTGCGAACCGCCTCGGTGGTCTGGATGGTCAGGATCAGCATCACACCCAGGGTGACCAGGGCGATCTGGGGCCGCATCCCTATGCCGAACCAAAGCAGGAACAGCGGTATCAGCGCGAAGATCGGAACCACGCGCAACGCGTCAAACGAGAACTCCAACAGGTCCCGCGCCCACCGGCTGTACCCGAATACCAGACCGAAGCCGAGGCCTGCCAACCCACCCACGATTATGCCGGTCAGCACCATCTGCAGGGTGATCCAGAAGGCGCCCGGAATCAGATCCCCGATCGCCCACCACACGGAGA
Organism: Acidimicrobiia bacterium; assembly: GCA_009841105.1. Taxonomy (GTDB): domain Bacteria; phylum Actinomycetota; class Acidimicrobiia; order Spongiisociales; family Spongiisociaceae; genus Spongiisocius; species Spongiisocius variivorans. The sequence continues at coordinate 20,234 of VXMM01000002.1, forward strand.
ACAGCTTCTGGGGTGTCGGAAGGAGGATCGGCTTGATCAGACCGAGGTTGGTGATAGCGGCCCAGATCAAGAGGGCCAGCACCGGGAGGAACAGTGCCCGTACGATCCGGCTGACACGCCCCGGCCTGCGCATCCAGGTGAGGGCTCGATCCGCCAAGTTGCCAACGAAACGTCGACCGATTCGGCTTCTGTCTGGTCCGACCATTCGTCGTATCCTCGTCTCGACAGCCCGATCTGAGGTGCCTGCCTACCGGATGGCCGCAGGATACACACGAGGGTATCGAGACGACGGAGCGCTCGTAGAACTCCCCCGGCCCGTCCTTCCACACACCCCGGGGCCTACAATGGCTCAGGCCACCAAGGAGCGTGAGCGTGCGGTTTCGAGACTTGCCGGTGTGCTTGGTTGCCGCGGCCCTTCTCTTCGCAGCTTGTGGCGGGGGCGAAGAGGGTGGTGGCGCCGGCGAATCGGAAACGACCGTATCCACGTTCGGACAGTTCGCGGATCGGGCCGACTTGCCCACCGTGGTGTACGACGGAGAGGCCTGCACCTACATCGGTCCGGAGACCGTCGCTCCCGGCCCGGTCCGGATGACGCTGGACAACCGGAGCGACACGCGGGCCCGCATTGACATCCTCCGCTTCCCCGAGGGCAGGACCTTCGAGGATCTGGTCGCCTACGTCGACAGCGGCGAAGCGGCGGCCAACCAGGACTCGCCGGACTGGGTGGATCAGACCCGCAAGATTCGCGCACCCGCCAACCAGTTGATGGGGGCCAACCGCACCCTGTTCGACAACACCTACGGCATTCTCTGCTACATAGGAGAAGCGGAACCCTTCGAGATCCAGGCGGTCGCCACCTTCGAAGTGTTGGAGGAATAGCCGGCCGGCCGCCGAGTGGTCAACGGATCACGCCACAAGCCTACGGGCGTACTGTGAATGCTTTCCTTCGCTGGGGACCGTAGCGGTATACGCGGAAGTCGGTGTCCAGAGCAAGCGCGTCGGCGATGCCGAGGCGTTCCATGAGCGCCCAACCGGTGCGGTCGGTCAAGGAGAAGGCCTGATCGGGGAAGACCTCCAGAACGTCGGAGGCCGCTTTCAGATCGTCATCGGTCGTGCACTCGACACGGGCGATACCCCCCGTTATCGAAGAAACGATGCGATCGGCAGCGTGATGGTTGACTCGTGCGTTGACCAGGTTCCACAGCTCTGTGAGCACCACATCGCTGGTTACCAGTGTCCCGGCATTCTCCCTGAGCAACGAACGGGCAGCCTGGGTGTGCGCGTCACCGTCGGCGGCGGCGGCGTACCAGATGCTGGTGTCGACGAACACCGGAGGCAACGGTCAGATACCCTTGGCTTGAAACTGCTTGTCGATTGCCTCGCTGATCATTGCTTGCTTACCGTCGGCGATTCTTGATCCGCCACAGTCGAACAGTCCGAAGATGGCGGACGGGTCGCTCACGGACGCCCCCTGCCCCAGGTCGCGAGCCACGAGACGCCGTATGTATTCGGACAGCGAGACCCCCTGGCGAGCCGCCTTCCGCTTAGCTTCGGCATGGTGGTGGTCCGGGAGCACGATCATCGTTCTCATCCTTCCATCCTAGCATATTCAGCATGGCATAACTTATGCCGGTTCAGATGCCAGGGACATCGTGAGTGGTGGACGGTGGTGGGCACTCATCACACGTAGCCCATCCTCGGCAAGGTCGATCTCGTTTTCAAGACCCCCGAGCGTTATCACGAATACGAACCAGAACCACCAATCACCGGGGGATCACGGGGAGGGTGAGATGGCTTCGGTACCGAGCATCGTGGTACACGGTCTGGCGGGCTGACCGGAAACCGGCCTCGCGACCGATGTCGCCTCCCAGGTTGGTGTTGCGGTCGAAGCGGGGGAAGTTGCTGCTCGACACTTCGACACGGATCCGGTGCCCCGCTTTGAACACCCACGAGACTTCCCACAGATCGATCCGGTACTCGTAAACCTGTCCGGGTTCGATCAGGGAGGGGGACTGGCGGCTCTCCCGGCACCTCGCCCTCACGATCCCTTCGGTGACGTTGATGGCCCGGCCGTCGGGGAACACATCTACCAGCGTGGCGGTGAAGTCGGTGTCGGGCGCCGACGAGGCGGCGAACAGGACCGCCGCGACCCGGCCGGTGCATTCGAGGTCGGACGGGAGCAGATCGCCGGTATACACCAGCACGTCGGACCGCTCCTCGACCGTCGACCGATCACGGGGTCCGCTCTGGTCCACGTAGGCAACCTGGCCGCCCATCGTGGGAACCGGGTCGGAAGGGTCATACACGTACGTGTCGGGCGGCTGATCGCCGACCGGTGGTTCCCAACCGAGGCTTCCGTCTCCGTGCCGCGTGTTCGCGGATCCTTGCCCATGCAGGAACAAATCCCGGTACTCGGTGCGCGCCAGCGGCCACTCGTACTCCCCCCGCCACACGTTGTCACCGCACACGAAGAGTTGGAGGGGCGCCTCTTCGTCGACCCCGGTGGCGATCCCCTTGAGGCGCTGGTCGTACCAGTGGCGGTGCAAGGCGAAGATGTCTAGTTCGGCATCCGGACCGAACTGGACATCCTGGCCCCAGTCGGCCACCCCGATACGGGTGTGGGTCCAGGGACCGCACATGATCTTGGTCCTGGCCCGAGCCTCAGGCCGGGCGTCTCTTGTCCAGTTCTCGAACGCCTCGAACATATGACGCACCGTGCAATCCCACCATCCGGTCAGGAAGTAGGCGGGCGCCTCGATCGTTCCGTACCGGCCGTTCACGATCCGCCTCTCCCAGTAGGCGTCGTAGGTCTGGTGGTCGAGGAGCTCCTTCCATATCGTCACGTCGTCGTACTCGTCGAACGCCGAATAGAGAGGCATCCGCTCGTAGAGGTAAGAGAGGTCGCCCGGGGGGTCGCCGGCCTTGCCGCCACCCACGCCCATCGTCCCACCAGGTAGGCCGGCCAGCATGGCCATACCTTGCGCGTGGCTGGTGCGCCGACCGATCTGGAGGAAGTGGCTGGCCTGCTGCATCAGGAAGGCTCCCTGCTGCCAGAACATGTCGTAACCGTCCGGCGTGGCCGCGATCGGCAGGATGGCCTTGAGTCCCTCCGAGGCCAGGGGGGCGGGATGCATCTGGGTGAAGCCCAGGTAGGAGATACCGAACATGCCGACGTTCCCGTCGCACCACGGTTGGCGGATCAGCCACTCCACGGTGTCGTGGCCGTCCTCGTCCTGGACGTATACCTCCCAGACCCCGTCGGAGTCGTAGCGCCCCCGGCAGTCCTGGATGACGACCGCATAGCCGTCCTCCATGAAGCGTTCTCCCCAGCCTACGTAGCCGTTCGGGCGCGCCCCGTCGGTCTCGGGATAGCTCTCCTTGCTGTAGATGGTCCTGGTCAGAAGGACGGGAAACTGATCCCCCTCCGGCGGCAGGTACACATCGGCCGACAGCAGGGTCCCATCCCGCATCGGTACCCGCACATCGAGCATGATCCTCTGTCTCATGTCACCTCCCGCGAGTTCTCGTGGTCGAGGCTGATCTTCCCGAACGGAGTCAATTCACCGTGCCAGGCGCCGACTAGCTGTTGACACGCCGCGCCTCTCTAAGCATCATAAGCCCAAGCGGGCGGTGATCGACGGGCGAGAGACGCGCGGGCCGTCCAAACCAAGGGAGGGAATATGAGCAATCGCTGGTGGAAAGGAACACTCCTTCTAGCCATCCTGGCGATGTTGGCAATCGCCTGCGGTGACGCCGAGGAGGAGGCCCCCACGACCACTCAGGCCCCCACGACCACTCAGGCCCCGACCACGACGGCTGCCATGGTCGAAGAGGAACCCATGGTAGATCTGAGCGTTCCACCCGACGAGCCCAAGGGCGGCTTGATCCGGATCGGTGCTACCCCGTCCTACGACGACCGTCTCTGGTCGTATGCGGCATCGATCGGGATGGACACTCGGATCGGTCTTGACCTGGAGATCATCCCGTTCGTGAGCATCCCGTACACGCAGTTGCAGACCGACGAGATCGACATGCTGTTCTCGTGCCAGATCTGCTACGGGACGATCATCGGTGAGTTCCCCGAATACCGGAACTACCTGATAACCAACCAGTACCAGGGCTTCGTGCTTATCGGCAGGGCCGGCGAGACTGTGGTCTACGAGGAGGCGCTCGAGCGATTGGGCGACGAGGCGGCCGCCAAGGCGGAACTGGCCGAGTCCATGCGGGGCAGGGAGTTCGTCAAGACCGAGGGGTTCCCCACCACCTTCGAGCGGGGGCTGCTGGAGAACATCGGGCTGAACTTCGACCCCGACAATGTGGACGACCAGGACGTGGTCTTCAAGTATTACCCGACCATGGAGGCGATGAACTTCGGCTACCTGAGCGGCGAGGCGGACTACTACACCGGCAACCTCTCCGCCCAGGCCAGGATGCTCTACTCCGAGGAACTGGCAGGCGAGTACGTCGTTGCGGCGCCGCTCGAGCTGTTCGGCGCCTCGGCGATCCTGTACTCGACCGAGGGCGTGCGGGCCGACTGGCTCGAGGAGAACCCCGAGACGGTGCTCCGTTCCCTGGCCATCTGGTACCGGGCCTCGCGTTATCTCGACGCGTACCCCGAGATCGTGGGCGAGTTCGTCGGCGAGGAGGCCAAGGACCAGACCGGCGGCACCAGCCTGGGCGGGTTCGTGACCTCCAGGATCATGACCGAGCTCAACTACTTCCCGCTGCTCGACGACGCCAAGGACTACATGTTCACGCCGGGTGAGACCACCTACTTCGGCAACGTAGTGGCCGACAGCTTCGCGTCCGGACGTGAGGAAGGCTATATCGCCGAAGGCGTTGACTGGCAGGACCACGAGGTCCAGGAAGTCTGGTTCAACCGCCTCCTCGAGCGTGAGGACCTGGTCGCCTGGATCAACGCGCCGCTAGGAACCGGCGTGGGCCCCAACGGCGACGAGCCCCAGGGCTAACCCCTACAGCAATCGAGTTAACAGTGTGTGGCTCCCGGCCCGTCCGGGAGCCACACTCATCAAGAGGAAGGCTCCTGGCCCAATTTCATCCGGCCATGTGTGGCTAAGCTGTTGTACTAGGTGATTAGATGAAGCTAGCTGTTGTCGTCCATGAAGCGGAAGAAGGTGGCTACTGAGCACAGGTGCCGGCCATCCCCGGCTGTGCCACGCAGGCGGAGTCCTTCGAAGAGCTACTGATCAACTTGTACGAAGCGGTTGAGGGTTGCCTGTCGGTAGATGTGGATGTCGCTTCGGCTTCCCAAGAGGGCAGGATTATCGAAATCGCCGTATGAAGGCGGTGAGCGGGAAGCGGTTCTGCCGGCTACTGGAGCTCTAGGGCTGGCGCCTGGTACGAGTACGAGGCAGCCACCACATCTATGGCAAAGCAGGTACGGGCATCCGGATCTCCGTGCCGGTACATGGAACACTGCTCTCAAAGTCGGCCTCCAGAGACATCTCATGAAGCTGGCGAACATCAGCGAGGCAGACCTCTAGGAAGGGTGCTGAAGGTCCCGGGCAACGTCCCGCCAGACAAAGCTCCGTGTGTTCTCGAGTCAACAATGGATTGTGTTCTGGGCCGGAGGGCGAGTTGCTGCGCGGGCGAACTCTCTCAGTACCCGCGGGCGTCGACGGGCCAGACCGCGTCCACCTCGCCGTTGCGGACACCGACCAGGTGGTCGTAGAGGTTGACGGTCGGGTCGCAGTTGACCGGTATCAGGCGGACCTGCTTGCCGAGGCCCGGTAGCGGTGGGCCGGATGGGCCCAGCACGCCGTGTTCGTCGGCAAACCTCTTGTAGACGACCCCGCCGCCCATCACCTGAGGGAGGCCGTTGCCCAGGGAAATGGCCTTGAGGCCGGCGTCGACGATCGCGATGCCGGGACGCCGGCTCATCACGGTCGCCAGGACGTAGAGGCTCACTTCGAAGTCCCGGAAGGGCCCTCCCAACCGGTTCCGGTTGGCCAGGTAGTCAGCATCCATGAACACGTAGGTGCCCGGCTGGATCTCGTTGTAGACCTCGGAGGCCGCCTCGAGGTTGTAGGTTCCCGTCCCTCCGCCGCTGACCACCTTGCAGCTGATGCCATGGCGGCCCAGCAGGTCCACCGACTCCTGGACAAGTGAGGTGTTGCGCTCGGTGGCGGCCAGCCGGGATGGATGGTCCCTGATGTGCTGGGCAACCCCGTTATAGGCCTGTATCCCCGTGAACCGGAGCGACGGAGTGGCGTCCACCTGCTTGGCCAGGCGGAGCAACGGCTCGCCCGGCGGGACACCGGCGCGGTGCTCGGCGGTGTTCATCTCCACCATGACGCCGACCGACGATCCGGCCCGGTGGACCGCGTCGCCCAGGTCGTCGAGGTTGCCGGGATCATCCACGCACACGGTGATCGTGGCCTCACGGGCCAGGCGAGCCAGGCGGCGGAGCTTCCCGGCCCCGACCACCTCGTTGGCCACGAAGACATCCCGGATACCGCCCCCCACCATGGCCTCCGCCTCCGAGACCGTCTGGACGCAGACCCCGACCGCGCCTCGCTCCAGCTGCATGCTTGCGATCGTGACGCTCTTGTGGGTCTTGACATGGGGCCGCAGGGCAACTCCCGCCGCTCGCGCCACCGCGGCCATACGATCGAGGTTCCGCTCCAGCGCTTCGAGATCCACCACCAGAGCCGGTGTGTCTAGGTCGGCTTCAGGCAGCCCCGGGGCTGGTCGCCAGGCTCCGGCCATCGGTCCCAGAGCCTCGATCAGTCCTGGCCGACCCCGTACAACCGGGCGGCGTTGTCGCCCAGGTATGCGTCAATGTCCGCGTCGGTCAACTCCGGCAACCCCGGGGCGATGTTCAGTTCCCTGGCCAGCCGCGGGAAGGACTTGATGTAGGGCACATCCTCACGGCAGTCGAAGTTGTCGGTGCCCCACAGGCACTTGTCCAGCACCATGAAGTGCTTGGCGTACTTGAGGAACCGCACGTTGGTCTCGAGCGGTTGCAGGAAACCCCACCAGCCGGTACCGGCGTACATGTTGGGGTTCTTCAGCATCATCATCACTACTTCCTCGTAATAGTTCTCCCCGGCGTGCACCACGATCAGCTTCAACTCAGGGATGCGTACCGCCACGTCGTCCAGCAGGAGAGGATGCTGGAGAGCCAGCCGGCCGAAGCCCGACCAGCCGGTGTGGATCTGGATGATCATGCCCAACTCGGCAGCCTTGTCGTATATCGGCATGAGGCGCTCGTCGTTGAGAGCGATCCCGTAGCTGGGCGCCGGCGTCATCTTCATGCCGACTCCCCCCATGGCGGTGATCTCCTCCATCTCCCGGAGGGATTTCACGCCACCGAGCAGGTCGACGCTGCCCATCGGGATCAGGCGATCGGGGAACTTGGCACACTCCGAGACCACCCACTCGGTCGGCACGTGAGTGTTGAGGCGTGGCACCTTCACGGAGTGGCAGACGGCCATGTCGACCCCCGCCTCGTCCATGATCTCCACCATCTGCTCGGCGTTGGTCCCCTTCGTGAGCCCGGTCTTCGTACCGAGGCCCCGGGCGGCCCAGCCGGCCTTGTACATGGCATCATCCATGATGTCCTGGTCCCCCCAATGCTCCGGCTTCGACAGCCAGACATGCGTATCGATGATCATCCCGACCTCTCCATCCTCGGCCCGTGCGGTCTCCCATCACCGTACACCCGTAGCGGCATCCTCGCCACTGCCTTGAGAGGCCCGGCTACCGTTGAGCGCGGCGTGGAAGGGGTCGCCCGGCCGCTGTCCGGAGGGAGGCGAGATGAGTGCCATACAGGAGGTTCGGGCCGGGGTGTCGGTGATGCTCGACCTGGCGGTGCCGATGCAGGACGGGGTCAACCTGTCGGCCGACGTCTACCTCCCGGCTGGCGACGGGCCCTTCCCAACCCTCCTGTGCCGCACGAAATACGGCAAGCAGAGCGGCGAGGTGTGTACCGACCTCGCCTACTTGCAGGAATGGGTGCCTCGCTTCCTCGGAGGCGGATACGCGGCGGTGATGCAGGACTGCCGGGGACGTTACGACTCGGGTGGCGAATTCGTTCCCTACATCCACGAAGCTTCCGACGGGGCCGACACGCTGGCATGGCTGGCCTCCCAGCCCTGGTGCGACGGCAACATCGGCATGTTCGGGCAGTCCTACGTCGCCTTCACCCAACTGCAGGCGGCCCTGTCCGGCCACCCCTCGCTCAGGGGCATCCTGCCGGTAGGCAACCAGGAGGACAACTTCGGGTACTTCCTGATGGACGGCGGAGTCCTCCAGTTGCAGAATTTCGTGTGGGGTATCAACGCCGGTCGGCGGACCATGAACTGCACCAGCTTCGAATTCCTCGACGTGGAGGCGCTGTACCGTCACATGCCACTGAAAGGAGCCGTGTCAGGCATCTTCCGGCCCGCGTACTGGGGATTTCTGGACCATCCCACCTTCGACGAGTCGTGGCAGACCTACGGATTGAAGGACAAGTACGGGATGATCGAGACGCCCGCCCACTTCGTCACCGGCTGGTACGACAACCTATCACGCGAGGTCTTCAAGGCCTACACCGGCCTCAAGCGAGGGGGAGGATCCGCGGAGGCGCGTGACCTGACCCGGATCATCATCGGCCCGTGGTCGCACGACCTCGACCGGGCCGACCGCAACGGCGACATCGACCTCGGGCCCGGCGTGCAGTTCGACCTACCCGGCCTCCACCTCAACTGGTACGACCGCCGACTCAAGGGCATCGACAACGGCGCGGACAGGGAGCCGCCGGTGAGGATCTACGTGATGGGCGACGCCGAGTGGCGCAGCGAGAACGAGTGGCCCCTGGCGCGCACCGACTACCGACGCCTCTACCTGCACGGCGGAGGCGACGCCCGCTCGCTCTCCGGAACCGGAAGCGCGTCCTTCGACCCTCCGGCCGACGAACCGGCCGATCGCTTCGTGTACGACCCTGAGAACCCGGTTCCCACCCTCGGAGGATGCGACGTGATGCTCGATAACGCCGGGCCCAAGGACCGCTCCAAGCTGCACGAGCGAACCGATGTCCTCGTGTACACCAGCAAGCCGCTCGACGGCGACCTGGAGGTCACCGGCCCCGTCACGATGACCCTCTACGCCGCCAGTTCGGCGCCCGACACGGACTTCACCGCCACCCTCTGCGACGTCCATCCGGACGGCCGCGCCATCATCGTGTGCGAGGGCATCCGCCGGGCTCGCTACCGCGACTCGGTTACCGACCCGGCACTCATGGAGCCGGGCACCCCGTACGAGTTCACCATCGACATGTGGCAGACCAGCCAGGTGTTCAAGGCCGGCCACCGGCTCCGGGTGGAGGTGTCGAGCAGCAACTTCCCGCGCTTCGACCGCAACCCCAACATGGGTGGTGAACTCTGGAACGAGACCTCGATGCAACCCGCCACCCAGACGGTGTTCCATGACCGGGGCCGGCCCAGCCACGTGCTCCTACCTGTCATCCCGCGTTGAGGACCGCCCGTCTCACCCTCTTGACACTGGCCGCCGTCGTCCTGTCCTCGGGATGTGACGGCACGGTGACCGAGGCCGAGCATCCGACATCCACCACCCTCATCGAGGTCGAGGATTCGACTTCTACCACCAGCAAGGTCGAGGAATGCTCCTGGTGTCCGGCGACGGACACTTCAGCAACCACGGTGGGGCGACCGGCATCCCAGTCGCCCGACCTGATGGATCGCCTGGCGTCCGAGACCGCCGGTACTGCCTTCGCCGGCCTGACCGAGGACGAGGTTCGCTCCGACATCTCCGGTATCTGCGGCGCCGGCGAGGGCGGCGCCTCCCGCCAGGGGGCGGCTGCCGAGATGCCCGACACCGGGCCACGCGTATGGAGATGGACCAATCGGCGCCCGGAGTGGCATCCTACGCCCAGCTACTGGAGACCGAGGCGGACCGCCGCTGCGCCTGACCGGGCCCATCAAGAACACCAACGTCATGGGTTGGATGTCGAGATCGGCCGGAGACAACATGCATGCGGGCAGCATGTATGCACGGTAAAGTATGCATACTATGGACTTGACTCATCCGATCAGGACGCTCGCGCCCGGCCTCACCGGCGCCGTGCTAGAGGTCTTGGCGCGGACCCCCCGCCCGCTCAGCGGCCGAGCGGTACAAAGGCGTGTCTCGAGGCCTGCCAGTCAGGCCGGTGTCCAAAGAGCCCTGGACAGGTTGGCGGACACAGGCCTGGTGAGACAGATTAGCGTGGGTCGTGCGGTACTTAACGAGCTCAACCGTGACCATGCCCTAGCGTCTTCGGTTCTCGAAGTCGTCGGGATGGACGAGACCGTACCGGTCAGGATTGCCGGATTGGTCAGAGCACACGCGCCCGGTGTATCGCGCGCCCTACTGTTCGGTTCCCTGGCTCGCCGGGAGGCTCGGGCGGACAGTGACGTCGACCTGCTGCTCGTTTGGCCAGACTCCATCGACCCGTCGGTCCGATGGTCCGCTGCCGCCGACATCGCGGTGGCGGTTACGCGATTGACCGGCAACCCCTGTATCCCCTTGGTCTACACCGACGACGAATACTCCGGCCTACCCGAACGAGCCCCAGAGTTCGCCGCATCCCTGGACCGAGAAGCCATCAACCTGCTCTCGTCCGCCGCATGACACGGGGCGCCGGCCGGCGGGCGGCATGTGATGACGCCTTCGGCGATGCTCGCCTGAAGCAGGCCGAGGCGTTCGCCCTATCCGCCGGCCTCGATCCTCTGTCGGATGATGGTCCTACCCGCTCGGTGGCGGTGAGCAATGCCGTCCTTGCCGGAATCGCCGCGGCCGATTCGATATGTTGCCGAACCCTCAGGAAGCGCTCGGCCAGCGGTAACCACGCCGACGCCGTCGACCTATTGAAGCAAGCCCCCGGGAAGGCCCCAGACGCCGCTGTCCACTTGATGATCCTGATAGGCGTGAAGGGCATGGCCCAGTACGAGGCTCGGAACCCGTCGGTCTCGGACACGAAGCGGGCGTTGCGGGCTATGGGGGCACTGATACGAATCGCTCGCGCCATCTGAACCTGCGGACTGGTCCGGGCTCGGTAACCACAAGGCGGGTCGACTACTTGCGGACGGGCGTTCCGTAGCCGCCACCGCCGGGGGTGGATATCTCGAAGACATCGTCCGGCCCGACCTCGGCCTGGGAGTTGCCGGCCAACTCCTCCACCCGTCCATCCGCCCGGAAGATCCGGTTGCGGCCCACGGCTCCGGGCTCGCCGCCATCCACTCCGAAGGGAGCGATCACCCGGCGGGAGGACAGGATGTTGACGGTCATCTCGTCGCCGAACCGGACCCGGCGCACGGCGCCGTCGCCGCCCCGGTAGCGGCCGCCGCCGCCCGAGCCGCGGCGGACCTTGAAGCTGTCCAGGCGGACGGGGAACCGCCACTCCAGCACTTCGGGATCGGTGAGGCGGGAGTTGGTCATATGCGTGTGCACCGCGCTACGCCCGTCCCGGCGGGGCGTGGCCCCCGCGCCGCCGCAGATCGTCTCGTAGTACTGGTAACGATCGTTGCCCCAGATGAAGTTGTTCATCGTGCCCTGGGATCCGGCCACCACGCCGAGTGCGCCGAACAGCGTGTCGACTATCTGCTGGCTGGTCTCCACGTTGCCCGCGATCACCGCCGCCGGGTAATCGGGGTTGATCATGGAGTTCTTCGGCAGCACCAAGGTGACCGGCTTCAGGCATCCCTCGTTGAGCGGGATGGCGGCGTCGACCAGACACCGGAACACGTATAGGACCGCCGCATGGGCCACCGCCCGGGGGGCGTTGTAGTTCCCCGGATGGATCCCGCTCGTCCCGGTGAAGTCCACTATCGCCGATCGGTTCGCCCGGTCGACGCTGATCTCGACCTGTATCCGGCTGCCGTCATCCATGGGCCCCACGAAGGACGAGTCGGCCAGGGCGTCTATCACCCGGCGCACCGACTCCTCGGCGTTGTCCTGGACATGGACCATGTAGGCGTGAACCACATCCAACCCGTAATGGTCGATCACTCTCCTAAGCTCTCCGGCGCCTCTCTCGCAGGCCGCCACCTGGGCCTTGAGGTCGGCGATGTTCTGTTCGGGACTCCGGGCCGGATAGGGCCCACCCGCCAGCAGGTCTCTCAGCTCCCGCTCCAGGAACCTCCCCTCCGACACGAGCGTGAAGTTGTCGATGAGGATTCCCTCCTCCTCCACCGTCGTGCTGTCGGCCGGCGCCGAGCCGGGCGTGCGGCCTCCGATGTCGGCGTGATGTCCCCGGGAAGCCACGTAGAAGATGACCGATCCGCCGACCTCATCGAATACCGGCTTGATCACCGTGATGTCCGGCAGGTGGGTCCCCCCGTTGTACGGGGCGTTCATGACGTACACATCGCCGGGCGCCATGTTCCCGGGGCCGCCGCGGTCGCGGATGATCGACTTGATCGACTCGCTCATCGACCCGAGATGGACCGGCATGTGGGGGGCGTTGGCGATCAGGTCGCCCTGCGGATCGAACAAAGCGCAGGAGAAGTCGAGGCGCTCCTTGATATTGACCGACACCGCGGTGTTCTCGAGCACCAGCCCCATCTGCTCGGCGATGTTCATGAACATGTTGTTGAAGATCTCGAGCCGCACCGGGTCGGCGTCGGTACCGACCGATGCCCGGCGCGGGAGCGCGACCACCCGCTCCATCACCAGGTCCCCCGCGCCGGTGACCTGCGCGTGCCACCCGGGCTCCACCACCACCGTCGAGGTGGGTTCGATGATGACCGCCGGCCCGACCACCGGGCGATCGGCCGGGATGGACGCCCGGTCGAAGAACGGGGTCGCCACCCAACGGCCATCGACATAGGTGTCGTATTCCCCGATGGGTGAGAGCTCTCCGGCCGAGGCGGGCGCTAGGCCGAGCGGTACCTCGTGGCTATGGCCGACCACCTCCACCTGGATCGACTCGACCTCCAGGGGCATCTCGCGGGAGAGGAAGCCGAAGCGAGCCGAATGAGCGGCCTCGAAGCCGTCCACGATCGCGCCCAACGAGCCGGCCGGCACCTCCAGGGAGGTGTCGGATCCCTGGTACCTGATCCGCACCCGGCGGACCACCTCGGTGCGCTCGTCCCCCACCCCCTGGGCTCGCATGGCCGCCAGACCGTCCGCGGCGAGTTCGGCGAATTCGGCTTCGAGCCGATCCAGTAACACCTGGCTGAGACCCGCGTCCACGGACCGGTCCCGCACCACGCGGACGTCGGCCAGACCGATTCCAAAGGCGGATAGGACCCCGGCGTACGGATGGCTCAGCACCCGCTCGATCCCGAGGCTGTCGGCCACGCGGCAGGCGTGCTGGCCGGCGGCCCCGCCGAAGCAGGCGAGCGTGTAGCCGGCCACGTCGTAGCCCCGTTGCACCGAGATCTTCTTGATGGCGTTGGCCATGTTCTCCACCGCGATTGCCAGAAAACCCTCGGCCACCTCTTCCGGCGTTCTGGGGACGCCGGTCGCCGCGACGATCTCCGCGCTGAGGGTCGTGAACATCGACCGGGTGCGTTCGGGGTCGAGGGGCTGGTCGGCGCCGACGCCGAACACCCTGGGAAACAAGTCGGCCTGCAGGCGGCCCATCATGAGGTTGCAGTCGGTGATCGCCAGGGGACCGCCGTTCCCGTAGCACGCCGGACCGGGATCGGCCCCGGCCGAGTCCGGCCCCACCGTCAGGCGGCTGCCGTCGAAGTGCAGGATGGAACCGCCCCCGGCCGCCACCGTATGGATGAGCATCATCGGAGCGCGGACCCGGACTCCCGCCACCTCGGTCTCGTAGGTCCGCTCCAGCTCTCCGGCGTAGTGGGATACATCAGTGGAAGTGCCGCCCATATCAAATCCGATGAGGCGGTCGTAGCCCGCCGCGAGCCCGGTCCGCACCATCCCCACCACCCCGCCGGCGGGGCCGGAGAGGAGGGCGTCCTTGCCCTGGAAGGCATGGGCTCCGGCCAGTCCTCCGTTGGACTGCATGAACATCACACGCGGAGGCGAGGCCGAGATGGAGGCCAGCCGGCGCTCCACCTGCTCTATGTAACGGCGCAGGATGGGGGATAGGTAAGCGTCGACCACGGTGGTGTCCCCGCGGGCCACCAGCTTCATCAACGGGCTGACTTCGTAGCTGACGGAGACCTGGCCGAACCCCAGCCGCCGAGCGATAGCGGCCACGCGCTGCTCGTGACGGCGGTGCCGGTAACCGTGCATGAAGAGGATGGCCACCGAATCGATACCCCGTGCCCTGACCGCGGCCAGGTCCGCCTCGACCGCCGCCTCGTCCAGCGGGACGATCACCTCGCCGCGCGGACCCAGCCGCTCGTCCACCTCCAGCACCCACTCGTACAGCATCTCGGGCACCTCGATGTCGAGCTCGAACAGGTCGGGACGGGTTTGGTACCCGATGACCAGAGCGTCGGCGAACCCCCTCGTGGTGACCAGCACGGTCGGCTCGCCACGGCGCTCGAGAAGGGCGTTGGTGGCCACGGTCGTGCCCATTTTCACGGAGTCGATCGGGGCCCCGATCCCCGTTTCCTCGAGCAGCCTCCGGATGCCCTCGATGGCAGCGTCGGGGTAGTGGAGGGGACTCTCCGACAGCAGTTTGCCCGTGAGCACCTCGCCGCCCGGAGTCCGGGCAACCACATCGGTGAACGTGCCACCCCGGTCGATCCAGAATTGCCAGCCGCCCGCTTGCCCGGGAGTGGTCTGCTGCGCGGTCACGACCACCCGAGCGACCGCGCTCCGGGGCTGGCTACGTTCGGTTGGATACCACTCATCGACCGTTGGCAGGAGTCAGAATGCGCCTGGGGTTCTCGACCAGCATGTTGTGTATCTGCGTTTCGGTCACCCCCAGGGTGCGTAGCAAAGGTACCGCCCATTCGAGCACCAGCGAGTAGCCGGACCCGCCGTAGCGCTTCCAGAGCATCCGCACACCGATGTCCTGCGCCATCACGATCTGGCGGTCATAGCCCTCATGGCACAGGGCAGCGATGGCGTTCACTCGTTCGATATCGCTGGGCATGCGGCACCCTCCCAGGAACCCGGGCAAGTTGGTGCCTTCGTACCCGAAGGTGTCGTAGGAGATCGTGATTCCCCGGTCCAGCAGTCTGCGGTGGTAGTCGAGGTGGTCAAGGCTGAGATCGCAGTGGCTCAGGTAGAAGCTGCCCAGATCGGCGCCCTCCTGCTCGATCAGATCGACGTAGGCCTCCCCCACCGTGGCAATGCCGCCCCGGACGGCGTCGAATATCGAGGGATGGATGGTGAAGCCCACCCCGGTCCTGATCTGCGCCCGGCAGGCCGCCCGCAGTATCCTCTCCTCCTCCGGATGGTAGGGCAGGGGATCCTCCGAGCAGGCGCACTCTCCTATGGACCCGGCCTTGATCCCGGTCCCGTCTATTCCCTCTTCTATCTCGGTCACCATCAGGTCGGCGATCTGGTCGGTGGTCATCTTCGCCACCCAGGGAGGGTGCATGGCGTGCTTGTAGAAACCGGTGGTGGTGATGATGTTCAGGCCGGTCGCCTCGGCGATCCGCCGGAGGGCCTCCGGATCCCGGTTGAGGCCCACCCCCGTGTTGTCGACCACCGTCCTGCCGCCATGTGCGACGAAGTGGCCGAGTTCCTCCGCAGCGATCCCTTCGTCGTCGAGCGAGAAGTTCTGCCGGTTGGGCGCCCCTCTACGGAGGGCGCCCAGAATGTCGATGGTGATCGGCAGATCCCAGTACGGGAAGTCGGCGTCCTCCTGATCCGCGTCCAGGGCGGGCTCGCCACCGGAGTACACATGCTCGTGAAGCAACACGATGCCCAGGTCGTCCGGGTGTATCGGTCCGGTAACCGTTTGAATCAAGTTCATAAGCCCGAGCCTTTGTGGTCCAGCCCTGATCTTATCGGTCGAACACGGCGCGCGACATGCGGTCCGGTCCTCGGCGACTGGCTCGGGTCACACGGCCGAAAACCAGTTGAAGGACCATCTGACCTGGGTTAACCTCGAACAAGTGTCCGATTCCCGTCATCGAGGTCAATCGACCAGGAGTCGTGACCGGAGAGGGAGGAGAAGGCCGTGGTTGCTAGAAGTAGGAGAGAGTTCCTAAAGGCCTCCCTCCAGATCGGCGGAGGATTGGCCGTGTTTGGATTGGCGGCCTGTGGCGACGACGAACCGGCGGCCACTACATCCCCGCCCACGACGGCGGCGGCTACGACAGCCGCTCCGACCACTATGGGCAAGGAACCGGTCACTATCACGATCCTCACCGCCGACCAGTCGGCCGTACAGTTCTTCACCGACATCGGCCCGGACTTCGCCGCAATGCACCCGGAGTACGACATCACGTTCGATATCCCGGCCGAGCAACCGGCCGAGGTACGGCAGCGGGTTCTGGACCAGTTGGCAGCCGGTGAGAAGATCGCTGACAGCACCGATCTCGACAGCGAGGACACGTGGAATTCGGCTCTGGCGGCCGGTCTCCACGAGTCGGGTCTGTACGACTTCACCGACGCCGCCCAGCCCTGGGTGGACCAGATCGCGGGGGGCATGCGCGAGGGCAAGTTCAAGGGCCGCTATTACGGCATTCCCGGACTCCTCTCGGCGGTCACCTACTACTACCGAGCCGATCTCTTCGAGCAGGCCGGGATAAGTGCGGACTTCGCGTCCTGGGACGACTTCATCGAGGGCGGCAAGAAGCTCAAGGCTGCCACCGGCGCCAACATCATGATCATCGAGGACAGCACCTCGAGGCACTTCAACTACATGATGCCGCACGCTGGCGGGAACGTCTTCGACGAGGAAGGGGCCGTCAATCTCGACGCTCCCGAGAATCTGGAGGCGCTCGAGACCCTTGTCCGGATGGTTCGCGAGGACATCGCCTTCACGACCAGCGAGTTCTACGGAGCCGGGACATTCGAGGCCTACCGCGATGACACCATCGGCGGTGCCTACATGCCCAACTGGTACGGCGACCTGCTGCTGCCCCCGAACCTGCCGGAGCACCAGGGCAAGTTCAAGATGGCGCCGCCCCCGAAGTTCGAGGCCGGCTACACGAGCGCGCGGGGTGGAGCTCCCATCTACCCGGTCCTGGCCGGACCGCACCAGGAGTTGGTGTTCGACTTCCTCGCCTTCGGGTTCCTGTCGGTGGAGAACAACGTCAAGCGGTTCGAGGACTTCGCGACGCCGCCCATGAACCTGGCGGCCTACGATGATCCGGCCCTGGCAGACGCGGTACATCCGTACCTGGAACAGCCCGTGGCTCCGGTCTACACGGCGATGATCGAGAACTTCGCCACCGTCAACACCCATCCGCTTCTCATCCGGGCCTTGGACCATCTCACCACCAACACGGTGCCGCCCGTACTGGCGGGGGACAAGGAACCGGCAGCCGCCCTCAAGGAGGCCGCTGACGCCATCCGGGCCATGGCCGGTGAGTAATTGACACGACACCGCAATCCATATCACAGATAGCGGCGCATACGACAACTTGCTCCGGTGATGAAGTAGTGGGCTGAGCTGCCGCCGGTTCACAGCTAACAACCGTTGCCCTGTGGCGGCCGCCCTACATCGCCGAGCGCTGAGAATGGAGCCGGCCCTGAGCGTGGAATCCCGATCTGATCCATCACGTGCACGCTCGGGGCACTTCGTGCGGGGATCGCGTGAGTCGCGATTCGCTCCCTACCTGTTCCTTGCGCCCTTCCTAATCCTCTTCAGCATCTTCACGATCTACCCGGCCGCGCTGGGCATCTACCTGAGCCTCACCAAGTGGACCGGCGCGGTCGGCCAGGAGCCCGAGATGATCGGCCTGGCCAACTACCGGCGCATGCTGAAAGATCCTTCCTTCATCACCTCCCTCACCAACACGGCCTGGCTGGCGATCGCCGCGGTCATCGTCATCGTCCCGACCGCACTGTTCCTGGCGATGATTCTGAACACCCACTGGATCCGACTCCGTACCTTCCTACGGACTGCGTTCTTCCTGCCGATCGGCACCCCCACCGTGGTGATCGCCATGGTGTTCATCGTCATCTACAGCGAACACTACGGGGCGCTCAACTGGCTGCTGGGCCTGTTCGGCGTCGGCCCGTTCGACTTCACGGGAACCCCGGCCTTCGTCAAGCCCGCCATCATCGGGCTGCTGCTGTGGCAGTGGACCTCGGTTCCGATGATCTACTTCCTGGCCGGTCTGCAGGGCATCCCGCCTTCCCTCTACGACGCCGCCCTGGTCGACGGTGCGGGACCCTGGGCATCCTTCCGTAGGGTGACGATCCCCCTGCTGCGGCCCGTGTCCCTCCTGGTATTCGTCCTACTCGTCAACGACGCCATCCGCATCTTCGACCAGATATTCATCCTGCTGTTCTTCACCGGCGCTCCCTACCAGACCAGCGGGGGGCCGGGAGAGCAGGGTCTGACCCTCGTCCTCTACATGTACCGCTCGGCGTTCCGGTTCAGGGAGTTGGGCTTCGGCGCGGCGGTGGGCGTCTCGATCTTCGTGCTCGGTCTGGGGATCGCCCTCGTGCAGTTGTGGAGGTTCGGGGCGCTGAGAAAGGAGGGCGGCGGTGCCGGCAACTGAGACCGAGCGCCGCCCGGTGGCTCCTCCTGCAGGTTCGCGCGACCTGTCCCTGTACCGGAGAAGGGTCGTCCGCATACTCATCCAGGTGCTGCTGGTAGTCGCGGCGCTCGTAGCCCTTTACCCGCTGATCTTCATGGTGTCCGGCTCCTTCAAGCGGGTGTCCGAACTCACGTCCTTGCCCCCCACGCTCATCCCGAGAGCCTTCGACCCGGGCGGTTACGAGCAACTGGCAACGACCGGATTCCCCCGATGGTTTGTCAACAGCATCTTCGTGACCGTCCTCCGGGTGAGCCTCACGATCCTGGTGTCGTCGATGGCGGCCTTCGCGTTCGCGATCTACCGCTTTCCATTCCGGCGAACGCTGTTCATCATCGTGGTCGGGTCGCTCCTGCTGCCGTTCGAGGTGCTCTACCTGCCTCTGCTGTCGCTGATGATCGACCTGGACTGGATGAACACCTACCAGGCCTTGATCGTCCCGTTCGTCGCCAGCGGTTTCTCCGTGTTCGTGATCCACCAGTACATGGTCAGCCTCCCGTCCGAACTCATCCAGGCGGCCCGGGTCGACGGCGCTTCGGAGTGGCGCATCTACTGGAACGTGGCCATGCCGCTGGCGCGGCCCATCCTCGGCGCGATCAGCGTGATCCTCTTCATCCAGACCTGGAACAGCTTCTTCTGGCCGCTGATAGTCCTCCAGGACACGGACCTGTTCGTCCTACCGGTCGGCCTGACCGCCTTGCTCGCCCGGGTATTCCACGAGCAGGACATGTGGACCGCCGTCCTAGCAGGAAGCACCCTGATGACGATTCCCATGGTGATCGTCTTCCTGGTGATGCAGCGCCAGCTGGTTGCGGGCCTAACGGAAGGCTTCAAGGCCTGAGCAGCAATCCCTAGTCCGGCTTCGATCCACCCCACAGACTTCGCCCATGAGGGTTTGGGGCCAATGCAGTCAGGCGCACCGGAGGTCGTCGGGGTCCCAGCGGAAGGAGACCGGCGGCTCGCGGGAAATGCGGTCCCTGGTGTCGAGCCACATGTCCCGCCATTCGTCCGCGCCGATCACGACCGACTCGGGGGCGGACCGGCTCCGGGCGACGAAGCTGGGCGCCCAGTCCCTACCGGTCGGCGCGCCGACCGGGGAGTAACGGAGGTCGAAACTCCAGCGTAGATCGTCACTCAGGTTCGGGAGGGACGAGTGCACGGTCCGCCGGTGCATGAACAGGACATCGCCCGGATCCATCTCCACCGGGATCGCTCCCGGAGGCACCCGCTCCTCGGGGATGTGCAGCCCCTTGGTCTTCGGCGTGTCAAGGCAGTGCAGGATCAGGTCGTCCCGGTGGCTGCCGGGGACCACTACGACGCACCCTGTCTCGACATTGGCCACGGTCAGCGGGATCCAGACCGTGAGGATTTCTGTGGCGTCCCCGGCCTCGTGGACCACGCTCTGATCCTGATGCCAGACGGTCCGGGAGATCATCGTGTTGTAGAACAGCTCCTCGGGAACCAGGCGCTGGGGCGGCTTCATCCGCGCATGCTGCACCGGATGGACGAGAATCTCGGGACCTATGAAGTGCTCCACCGCGTCCAGCAGTTTCGGGTTGGTGAGCAGGCTGAACACCGCCGGACCGAGGTGGATCGGAGTGTCGACCGTTGTGCGCGCGCCGGGAAGACAGATGTCCGTGTAGCGGAAGATATCTCCGCCCGTCTCGACGCCGAGGCGCACCACCCTGCGACCGAGGGGCAGGTCGGTGTAACGATCCTCGATCGCGCCATCGATCTCCAGCCGGGCGGATACGTCGTCGATGAGAGCGTCGTACTCGTCGAACAGAGGCAGGAGATCCACCGGGGGATCGAACAGATCCTTCCAGACAACGTAGCCGAGTTTGTCCAGGGTCTGCTGACGGGTAGTACCGGTGACGATCATCGGCGCCTCGTTTCCTGCGGACCGGCGAAACGAATGCCGTACTCGGCGTCCACCTTGTCCACACTTCTGGACCGTTACGATGGTACTCGTCACCGTCCGGACGCGGGCGGTATCGAGACCGGGGATCTTCGCCCGAGCCGCCGGTCCATCACAGGAAGCCATCAACTTGATTCCAGCCTCCACAGCCCGACACCTGGACGGTCATCTCCACGGCCGGCAGAGGGCGGACGTACTGGTGGTCGGCGGCGGGACGGCGGGCTTCGTCGCGGCTACCGCTGCCGCGAGGAACGGCGCTCAGACAATCCTCGCCGAGTACCTGCCTTTCCTGGGGGGTACCCACGGCGGCGGTGCGATGGTGATGGGGACGATCGGTTTCCGGCCGACCGGGGAGAGCAGCCATCGCGTGGAGGCGGCCGGCCAGTTGATGGTGGGCGGTATTCCCCTGGAGTACTACGACCGGATGCTGGCGGCGCGAGGCACGTCGGGAGACCCGGGCGATCCCAGCAATGCCTGGCCTAAGGACCTGGAGATCAGCAAGGTCGTCACGGAGGAGATGGTCGCCGAGGCCGGGGCGGACATCTGGTTCATGACGCAACTGGTCGATGTCATCGTCGACGACGGCGCCGTGGTCGGCGCGCTGGTGACCAGGGGCGGCGGGTTGGTCCGTGTCGACACCGGAATCATCATCGACGCCAGCGGCGACGGGATCGCCGCGGTCCAAGCCGGCGCCGAATACGAGGTGGGCCGACCGAGCGACAACAAGGCCGAGGCCGCCACCCTCTACTTCGAGATGGCCGGGATCGACCTCGGGCGCCTCCTCGACCATCTGGCGGACCACCCCGAGGACATCAGCCACCACCACCGCGACCGCGGGGTCTCGGCCGCCACCCTGCGCCGGGACTGGGAGGCGGGAGGCCCCTTCGTGGTCCGACTCGGCGTCAACTACGCCGCAGGGAAGGAGGCCGGTCTCCTTCCTACACCGGTAGGAGCCGAGCGCTCCGCCCACACCGATCCCAGCCTGGGGACTTTCTGGATGCACTGGCGGGACGGGCAATGGGTGGCCTCGTCGTTCTCCGTCAACATGGACACCACCTACGGCCTGGATCCACGGGACCGGGACGCCTACGACGACGCCCTAATGGCGACCCGCCGGTTCGTGCTGGACATGGTGCGCTACTACCAGGCCAACGCCCCCGGCTTCGAGGACGCCTACCTGCTGAGGTTCGCCACGTTGCTCGGTGTCCGGGAGGGTCCGCGCATCCTCGGCCGGTACCTGCTCACCGCCGACGATGTGGCTGCTGCTTCCGACTTCCCCGACGCGGTGGGACGGTGCGGGGTGCGGGTGGACATACATCCCGAGGACCCGGGGGGACGGGAGTTCCTGCTCACCGATGTGGGCGGGGACCGGGGCTGGTACCAGGTCCCCTACCGGTCGCTGGTAGCCACTGATGTCGACGGCGTGATGATGGCCGGGCGCAACATCTCGGCGGACCACGTCGCTCACGGATCGGTCCGCCACCAGGTCACCTGTATGATGATCGGCCAGGCAGCGGGGACCGCCGCGGCCATCGCCGCCCGGCAGGGGGTCCCGCCCCACGACATCGACATCTCGCTACTCCAGTCCACCTTGCGGCGTCAGGGAGCGATCATATGAAGCCTTACGGCGACGGGAACGGGAGTTGCGGTGCTCGGTGACCTGAGCGGCAGAACCGCGGTCGTCACCGGGGCAGGGGGCGGCCTCGGCCGGGCGATGGCCGTAGCCCTGGCGGAGTACGGGGCCCGAGTGGCGGTCAGCGACCTGCACGAGCGCCGTGCCGGCGAGACGGCCGATCTCTTACCGGGCGATCCCCTAGCACTGGAGTTGGACGTCACCTCGCTGGAGTCCGTTGCGGCAGGCGCCGAGACCGTACTCGGTGCCCTGGGACCGCCCCACATCCTCGTCAACAATGCCGGCATCGCATCGGCCACCATCGGGCGGGAGGGCGCTCCCGACCGCGACGAGGACTGGGCTGCGATCCTCTTGGTCAACGTCCAGGGGACCGTGCGTTCCTGTGAGGCTTTCCTCCCGGTGATGAAGGAACGACGGCGGGGCAAGATCATCAACATCGGTTCGATGGCAGGCCATGCCGCCCGCCAGATAGGCGGCGCCTACGCCACCAGCAAGGCCGCCATCCTCCGGTACACCAAGGGCCTGGCCGTCGAGGTCGCCCCCTTCGGGATCAACGTGAACGCGGTGTGCCCCGGTGCGGTCTGGACCCCGCTGCAGGAACGGGGCATCGCGTACCGCCAGAGCCAGGACCCGGAACTCGCCGCCAGGGATCCCTACGAGATATTCACCGCCAACTACGCCCGGACGATCCCTCTCGGGAGACCGCAGACCGCCGAGGAGGTCGCCGCTGCGGTCGTGTTCCTGGCGTCGAGCGCCGCCGACAACATCACAGGACAGTGCCTGCACGTGGACGGCGGCGCCATCCTCCGCGACTGACCATGGGCGGTGTTGTGGAAACAGCGCGGGACACCCGATGAGAACGGTCGGTCTCAGGTTCTCGTCCTACCGGTGGCAGCGGCCCCGGCCGATCCACAACGGGCTGTTCACCTACTCGGAGGCATGTGTCGGCCTCGTCGAGATCGAGACCGACGAGGGCGTCACCGGATACGGCCTGACCACAGATCCGCTCATCGGCAACGGGAACCTGATCATCTCGGAGACGATCCGCACCCTGGCCCCGGTGATCCTCGGAAAGGATCCGCTCCGCCACGAACTCATATGGGCCGATCTGTGGAGGCCCAAACTGATCGGGCGCCGCGGCCTCACCACCCGGGCGATCAGCGCGGTGGACATCGCCCTCTGGGACATCAAGGCCAAGGTGGCCGGACTCCCGCTCCACGTGCTGCTGGGGGGTTACCGGGAGCGCATTCCCGGCTATGTCGCCGGCGGCTACTACGAGGAGGGAAAGGGTATCGACGAACTGCGGGAGGAGATCTCCGGTTACGTGAAGCTCGGCGCCGGAGCGATCAAGATGAAGATCGGTGGCATGCGTATCCGCGAGGACGTGGAGCGGGTGGCCGCGGTGCGGGACGCGGTGGGTCCCGATGTCGACATCCTGCTCGACGCCAACGGCGCGTACACCGTGTTCGACGCCGTCAAGGTCGCCCGGGCGCTCGAGCCGCTCGACATCTTCTGGTTCGAGGAGCCCATCCACCCGGAGGACTACGAGGGCCTAGCTCGCGTCGCCGGCAGCACCACCATCCCGATCGCAGCCGGCGAGAACGAATACACGAAGCACGGCTTCAGGGACCTCATAGAGCGGACCGGCGTTAGCATCCTCAACGCCGACGCCCAGATACTGGGCGGGATCACCGAGTTCTTGAAGGTTGCCGCCTATGCCCAGGCGCACAACATCCCGATCGCCCCGCACGGCCACCCCCACATCCACACACCGCTGGTGGCGGCGATACCCAACGGCCTGATCATCGAGTACTACCCGTCTTCGGTGGTGCCGGGAGCGAGCGCCATGCTGCGGAGGACGGTTGGCTTCGACAGTGACGGCTACGTTAGGCCACTGGACGAGGCTGGGCTCGGGATCGACATCGACCCCGAAGTTCCGAGGGATTTGCATTTCGACATGAGGCTCCCGGTCTGAGTAAGGGGCCCGGGACCGGCCGGAGATGGGTGTGAGCATGGCTGATCGGATCGAACACATCGAGGTAAGGATTGTCTCCGTCCCCCTGCCGGCGCCCGTGGCCTGGTCCAACGTGAAGGTCACCGAGCGCGAGTACGTGCTGGTGTGGATCCGGACCGCCGATGGGGGCACCGGCCTGGGTTTCACCGTCGGGTCGCGTTTCCGTGGAGGCGCCGCCGTGATCCGCTCGGCGATAGAGAATGCCCTGAGTCCGGTGATCGTGGGGAGGGACCCGACAGAGATCGAACGGCTGTGGGAGGAGATGTCGTTCGAGACGTTGCTGCTGGGCGCCCGGGGAGCAGTCACCCGTGGCCTGTCGGCGGTCGACATCGCCCTGTGGGACCTGCTCGCCAGACGGGCTGGACTACCCCTCTCCGACGTCCTGGGAAGGTACCGGCTCCGGGTACCGGCTTACGCCAGCGGCGGCTACTACTACCACGACGACCCGGCGCGGGACCTCGAGAACCTTGAGGAGGAGGTGCGGCGGCATGTCGATCTGGGCTTCCGGGCCGTCAAGATCAAGATCGGTCGGCTCCCGATCCGGGACGACCTGCGGCGGGTCGAACGGGTACTAGAGACGGTGGGTCCGGGGGTAAAGGTGGCGGTGGACTGCAACCACGCCTGGGCGGACGCGTCCAGCGCCATCCGCGATCTCCGGCTCCTGGACGGTCTGGGACTGTGGTGGATCGAGGAGCCGGTCCTGCCCGACCGGATGAAGGCCTCAGCCCGGATTGCCGCCGAGTTGACCACCCCCGTGGCGACCGGGGAAGTCGAGGCCGGCCTAGCCTCTTTCCAGCGCCTGATCGATACCGGCGCCGCCGACATCCTCCAGCCAGACACCACGGTCGTGGGCGGGATCACGGAATGGGTGAAGATCGCGCACGCCGCCGAGGCGCAGGACATCGTCCTGGCCCCGCATTGGGTTCCTGACATCCACGTCCACCTCGGCGCGGCCACACCCAACGTGGAGGTGCTCGAGTACTTCCACGCCGGAGTGGGGGTCCTCAACTTCGAGAGCCTCCTCCAGGAGACGCTCGGGTTCGAGAACGGCGACTTGCTGGTCCCTCCGCATCCGGGGCACGGGATACGGCTCGATCAGGACGCTGTGGACAGATTCGAGGTCAAGTGATGACAGATTGGGGATTGACCGGCAGCGTGGCACTCGTGACGGGCGCCGCCGGCGGCATCGGGCAGGCCATCGCCGACCGCCTCGCCGAGGCAGGCGCTCGGGTCTACGCGAGCGACATGGCACCCGAAGGGATCGATGTAGGCGACAGCGGCCTGATCCTTCCGATGGAGTTGGACGTGACGGACCGCCAGGCTGTCGTCCGGACGACGGACCGGATCGCCGAGAAGTCCGGGAGGCTGGACGTGCTGGTCAACAACGCCGGCCTGATCAGGGCCGCCGGCCTGTTCGAGCTGACCGAAGCAGACTGGGACGTGACGCTGGATGTCAACGCCAAGGGACTGCTGTTCTGCACGCAGGCCGCCGCCGCGGTCATGAGGTCCTCGGGGGAGCCGGGGCGTGCCGGTCGGTCGATCGTGAACATCGCCTCCACCGCCGGGCAGGACGGGCGAACCATGTCACCTCCCTACGCCGCCAGCAAGGCAGCGGTCATAAACATCACCCGCTCGACCGCACGCATCCTGGCGCCGGACAGCATCCGTGTGAACGCAGTCTGCCCCGGTGTCGTCGACACCCCTTTCAACGCACGTCTCGGTGAGAAGTTCGCTCCCGCCGAGGGGATGGACCCACGGGCATGGGTCTTGAGGCGGGCCGAACCCATTCCGATGGGTCGGCTGGCTGATCCCGACGAGGTGGCAACCGTCGTGCGATTCCTGGCATCCTCGTACGCCTCTTACGTGACAGGACAGTCGCTCAACGTCGACGGCGGCCTCCTGATGAGCTAGGTACCGTCGGCCCATGGATGAATTAGCTGGAAAGGTAGCCATCGTCACGGGCGCAGCCATGGGGATCGGCGCCCGGATCACCGAATTGCTGGTGCAGGCCGGTGCGAGCGTGGTAGCCGCCGACATCGCCCACGACGAACTCACTAAGCGGTTCGGCCGCGCCGGGAGCGTGCGGACATGCCGGACCGACGTTCGGCAGCGATCCGATTGCGAAGCTCTTGCCGCTGCTGCTATCGACCTGCACGACCGCGTGGACATCCTCATCAACAACGCCGGCATCACCAGACGGGCGCCGCTGGCGGACACGACCGACGAGTTGTGGGACAACGTGCTGCAGACGAACCTGGCCAGCGCCTTCTACATGGCGAGGGCGGTGGTTCCGACCATGCGGGCCCAGCGGGGTGGGGTTATCGTCAACGTCGCGTCGATCAACGCCATCCGCGGCAACCTGGAACTCACCGCCTACGGCGCCTCCAAGGGCGGGATGGCCGGGATGACCAGGGTAATGGCCATGGAACTGGCGCCGGACAACATCCGGGTGAACGCCCTCTGCCCCGGCACTGTCGACACGCCGATGAACGACGAGTACCTGGCCGATGTTGAGGACCCGAAGGCAGCCATGGAGATGCTCGTCACGAAGCACCCCATGGGTCGCATCGCCACGGCCGATGACGTGGCATGGGCAGCCCTGTTCCTCGCCTCGGACAGGTCATCCTTCATCACCGGCGTGTCGCTGCCCATCGACGGCGGGCGCCACCTGGGAAGATAAGGGATCGGTCTACGGGCGGCGGGAGCGGGCGAGAGGAGGAAGGTCATGACACGAATGAGAGCCGTCGTTTTCGGGGACGATCGCAAGATCCGGCTGGAGGAGGTCCCGGTACCCGAGGTGGGACCCGGCGACGTGCTGTTGCGTCCCCACTTCTGCGGGATATGCGGCACCGACCTGCATGCTCCTTCCATGAGCGCCCCCTTCCGCGCCGGGGTCGTCATGGGACACGAGTTCTCGGCCGAGGTGGTGGCCACCGGCGAGCACGTGCAGGGATGGGAACCCGGCACGCGGGTGGCAGTGAACCCCAACGGCAATCTCTGCGGGACGTGCGGGGCCTGCCGGGACGCCAGGTTCAACCTGTGCCGCTCGGCCGTCTTCGTAAACGGGATCGGGATCCGGCACGACGGCGGTATGGCGGAGTTGGTAACGGTCGACCCGAATGTACTCCATCGCCTGCCCGATCCGGTCAGTTCGGAACAGGGCGCCTTCGTCGAACCGCTAGCCACCGCGATACGGGCAGTGCGACGCTCCCGCTTCCGCCTCGGAAGCTCTGCCGCGGTGATCGGGTCCGGTCCCGTCGGCCTGTTGATGGTCCAAGCCCTCCGGCACGCCGGCGCGTCCAAGATCACCGCCATCGAGCTCTCGGCATTCCGGCGCCGGGCGGCCTTAGACCTCGGCGCCGACATCGCTCTCGATCCCCGGACAGATCCACCCACCGACTTGTTCGGAACCGAACTGGAACCTCCCGAGTTCGTCTTCGAGTGTTCCGGAGCCCAGGGCACCCTCGAGCTCGCAGTCGACATCGTCCGCTACGGCGGGCGGGTCACCCTTACGGGTCTCCCCTCGCGCCCCGTCGAGTTGACCGCCACCACGGTGATCGGCAAGGAGGTCGACATCGTCGGAAGCATCATCTACGTCGAGGAGTTCCCCCTCGCCATCGACCTGCTGGCCAAGGGAGCCTTCGACATCGAGAGCCTCATCTCCATGGTCCTCCCGATAGCCCGCTTCGACGAAGGCTTCGCCGCCCTCGCCAACCCCGTCTCGACGCTGAAGGTGCTACTCCATCCCACCCGGAGCTGAAGTGAACCGACCTCAGCAGATTGGAGTGCACCGCGCACAGGTAGTTGCTCTTGGAGTGTCAGGTTGCGTGCTGTTCACCAGAGTTACGGGCACTGCTGACCCCGACACCTAGGGACCGAATCATCTGGGGCGTTTCACGCTATGAGCGTTCGTCAGTATCTCGGGTCCCCGTGGTCGGTCTGCGGCGCGGCGGTGGGATAAGGCGCCGCCAGCGGCGTCTATGGCAAGGACTGCTGACGAAGGCGTACCCGCAGGGTACGTTGAGGAGGCAGGACGCAGCCAGAGGCGTCGGTGGCGGTCCATAGCACGCCGCCGCAACGCAGACCGACCACGATCAGCTAGACCATGGCGATGGGCCGCATGGCGAACCCGCCGGTGATGCCCCGCAGCTTCGGCAGTAGGGCAACGTAGCAAAACTCGTATCTCCGGTCCGCAGCCAACTGCTCGAGGTAGTGGAGTTCGGCGATGTGGACTCCGTGCTCCACCAGCAAGTATTCGTGGACAGGGTGCCAACTGTCCCCGTCCACCGCCGGGAACACCTCCAGCATCGAGGTGTCGCTGCCCACGAGGATGGACCCATGGTCCTCGATCAGCCAGCGGGCACCCGCCAGGTTCAACCCGGAGGTGTCCGAACCCCTCAGCTTCTCGTGATCTGAGCCGGCCTCGCCCCACGATCCCAGCGAGCCGGTTCTGATCATCACGACATCTCCGACCCGGAGTTCCACCTTCTGCCTGGTAGCTGCGGCCTGCAGATCCTCCGGGCCGATGGCGGTTCCCGGTGGCAGAACCTCCACCCCGTGAAGGGAGGCGATGTCGAGTAGCACGCCGCGGGCGACTATCGGAGGTGTCGTGTCGGCGCTCGCCTTCCGGGGGCCGAAGTCCCCACCGTCCTCCGACCAGGTGTAGCCGTTGTACCACTGGTCGTCGGTGCCGGTGGTGATGTGGCCGAGCCCGTCTATATGGGTCCCGATGTGATCCGAGCAGATGACGAGGCCCGAGATGAACGCCATCTCCTTGGTGTTCGTGGACGAATCCAGCATCGGGATGTCCTGCTGCCGTTTGGCCAGTGCCGGCGTGCGAAAGGACGCGACCTCGGTCGATGGATGGACTGGAGAACGGAACGACGACCGGTCGACCGCAAGGCCCAGGTCGTATATCCGACCCTCAGTAACAAGGGAAAGGGCCGCCAGCACAGAAGGCGGGGAGATGCCGTTGAGCGCCCCGACCTCGTCGCCTTCGCCCCACGACCAGCCCCACCCGACGCCTTTGCGCCAGCCCCGCTCCGTCATACGGGGATCGTGCCCGGAAGGTTTTCCATCTGATCCCACTTCCCAAACTCGCGGGGACCTTACGCCTCTCCGTGTCCGGACCGACGATAGTTCGCGTGCTTTGGCAAGGAGGCGTTCCCGCCGGACACGTCATCGACTCCGTTGTGCCGGCCCCCGCGCCGTGCGGAACGCGGGAGCCGGTGACCTCGGTTGTTGTTGGCTAGTTCCGTCCGGTCCAGCTGACCATGGCGGTCTCGGCGAGACCATGCCACTGGGTGATGCCGTCGCGGAAGGCGCTCCAATGCCCGAAGATGGTGTTGAAGTCATCATTCTCGGCCGCGGTCTCGTCGAAGAGCTCGAACGCGGCGTCCTCCGAAGCTTGCATCACGTCGTCCGGGAAGGGCCGCAGCTCGATACCCGACTGGAGAACCGTCTGGAGAGCAGCCGGGTTCTTGGCGTCGTAGCGCGCCATCATGGTCGCATTGGCAGCGTACGCGGCCGCCTGGACGATCGCCTGGTACTCCTCCGGCAGCTGGTTCCACTCATCCAGCGGGATGAAGACGTCGAGCTCGGGGCCCGGCTCCCACCAACCTGGGTAGTAGTAGTACGTGGACACGTCGTGGAAGCCCATGGTCGTGTCGTCGTATGGGCCGACCCACTCGGTCGCGTCGATGGCGCCGGTCTGGAGGGCCTGGAAGATCTCACCTCCGGGCAACACCTGTACGGTGACGCCGAGCCGCTCCATCACCTTGCCTCCTAGGCCGGGGATCCGCATGCGCAGTCCCTGCAGGTCTGCCACGGAGTTGATCTCCTTGTTGAACCAACCGCCCATCTGGACGCCGGTATTGCCGGCCGGGAAGTTGATCACGCCGAAGCGATCCGCGTAGAAGTCCTGCATCAGCTGCAAGCCGCCGCCCTCGTACATCCACGCATTCTGCTGCCGGTAGGTGAACCCGAACGGCAGGGCTGTGTTGAACGCCGTGGCAGGACTCAGTCCCACGTAGTAGTACGACGCGGTATGGCCGGCCGGGATGGCATTCTGCTGGACGTTCTGCAGGACCTCGAGTCCCGGTACCAGCTCGCCTGCCGCCCTGGGCGTGATAGTGAACCGGCCGCCGGTCATGTCCGAAACCCGCTGGGCGAATTCCACAGCTCCGCCGTAGATGGTGTCCAGCGACAAGGGCCAGCTGGTGCCCATCTCCCATTCGATCTCGGGACCACCCTGCGTCATGACCACCTCGACCGCTTCCTGAGCGGTGTCCGAAGTGGCAGCGGCCGTGGTGGCCGCACCCGACGTCCCCTGGGTGGTCGTTGCCTCAGATTCTCCGGATCCACACGCACCGATAGTGGTAAGCAACCCGCCGGCTGCGACGGTCATGCCCGCCTTCTTCAAGAAGTCACGCCGGTCGACCTTTGTCTCCAAAGTCTCTTCCAAGGAGGGTCCTCCCTGCTTATTTCTCGCCAATAGCTCCTCCTCTCCTACTGGTCGAGCGCCGTCCCAGTGGGTCGCAGAGGACCCGTGATACCGGCATGACGATCGACGGCAAGTGCAGGTCGGCGCGTACGCGTCTTCCCGCTAGTGCCGACAATCTTACCGATCACTGTCGGACATATGCCTGGAGGGCCATGAGAAACCCAAGAGACAAGTGCGCTTGCCGACCAGGAACTTCCCGACCCGGTGATGTCCAGATGGCGAGCCCTGCAAGCTTGGGCCGCCTGCCGGCTCAGCGGCGTAGAACCCGACCGCTGCGGTGGCCCGTCTCAGCGCCGTCGATGACCGTAGGCCCTCCGTTCACCAGCACATGCCGGACCCCGACCGCCGGGCAGTTGGGATCGTCGAGTGTTCCCCGATCCGAGAACTCGTCGGGATCGAAAACGACGATGTCCGCCTTCTTACCCTCGATCAGGCGACCCCGATCGCCTAGCCTCATCCGGTCGGCGGGCTGGGCGCTGAGCTTGTACACAGCCTCCTCCAGGGTCAACTCTCTCCTCTCCCTGACCATCGTCCGGAAAAAGACTCCCACCCACGTGTAGGCGCCGAGGAACGTAGTGTCGCCGAGGGGGCCATCCGTACACAGGGCGGTGGCGTCCGACTCGGTGGTGCAGAGTGGGTGCCGGAAGGTATGGGCCAGCATGTCGTCGTCGTACGATTCGACGATGAGGAGCGCGCCGTGGGGGTCATCGCCCTCGGCGAGCAGCAGGTCGTACAAGGTGTCGTAGGGATCACCACCGGCGGGGGTCAACTCGGCAATGCTATGACCCACCTTGGTGGGGGATCCCTCGCTGCAGAACAGGGCAACCCGGTCCCAGCCTCCAAGCCCGAACGAGGAGATGATGCTGTCGTAACGCTTGAGGCGATCCCGCATCGCCGGATCTTTCAGGTAACGCCTGAGCCGGGCCGGTCCGTCATCCATCGCCCAGGAGGGAAGGACCGCGCTCAGGTTGGTGATGCCGTGAAGCCGGGTGTGGGCGTCAAACTCGACATCGAGCCCGCTCTCGTGAGCGGCCTCTACGAGCTCGATGCAGCGCTCTAGCGAACCGATCGGTCCGCCCCGGCGCGGGATGATATGCGACACCTGGAGCCGAACCCCCGTCGCAGCCGCGGCGCGCAGACCTTCGTCGACCGCTTCGATTGCAAAGACCTCGCGATTCCGCTCGTGAGTCGCGTACAGCCCGCCGTGACGAGCCGTCACCCTGCATAGCTCGATGAGCTCTTCCTCGGACGCCTCCCTCTCCGCCGGATACTCGAGCCCGGTGGAGAAGCCGAACGCTCCCGAGTCGAGGCCCTCCTCCAAGAGTTGTGCCATCAGGGCGGTTTCGTCGGCAGTGGCCGGCCGGGTCATGTCGCCCACGGCGGCAAGTCGCAGGTTCCCGTTGGGGACCAGTGTGGCCACGTTGACCGCCGGTCCGGCCTCCTCCAATCGGGCGAGATAGCCCTCCATCGTCGTCCAGTCGATCGGGTGGGTGTCCTGGTAGCCGTAGATGTTCCCCGTGAAGGCATCTACCCTCGGACCCACCGGTGCGCAGCCGTGGCCACAGTTGCCAACCAACTCGGTGGTGACGCCTTGGAAGATCTGGCTGTGGGCACGGGGATCGATCAGCAGCGTGAAATCCGAATGGCTGTGGATGTCCATGAACCCCGGTGCCACAACCATCCCGGTCGCGTCGAGAGATCGCCGGCTCTCGGCCCTGCTCAAGTCGCCTATCGCTGCGATACGATCTTCCGCTATACCGAGATCGCCGGAGCGGCTCGGCGCGCCGGTACCGTCCACTAACCGACCGCCGCGGATCACCAGGTCAAACATCACCACCACCATATCCTGACCTGATACCGGCGGCCACGCCTCCGGCCCGGTTAACGGCGAGGTTCAGACGCGGGACCAGGATCCAGCCCGTTCCCGGCGCTGGGCGTCTCGCGCTTGCTTGAGGATGAGCTCGAAGATTTTCTCGACCTCGACCGGATCGAGACCGTGCCTTTCCGCCTCCTGCCGGACGATGGCCAGCAGTTCCTCCTCGCGCTCGGGCACGTGGACCGGCATCCCTCGCTCAGCCTTGATCCGGCCCACGCGCATGACCATGAGATACCGGCGTGCCAGCAAGCGGACCAGGTCACGGTCGATCATGTCAATGTTGATCCGAACCCGATTGACGCCGAGAGCGTCCATGAGATCGGTGAACATCTCGAAGGTGATCTGATGGGACACCACGGTGCGGGCCGCCATCGGATCCGGGTGGACTTCGACCATCAGCCCGTCGGAGCCGACGCCCTGGGCAGCCAGCGACAAGGGTTGGATCCTGGTCCGGGAACCGGCGGCGGCGGAAGGCGCCACGATGACGGGCAGGTGGCTGATCTCCTTCAGGACCGGAATCGAGCTCAGGTCGAGGGTGGCCCGGGTCGACTGCTCGAAGGTGCGGATACCTCCCTCGCACAGCACCACCTGGTCATTGCCCTCGGCGAGTACGTATTCGGCCGCCCACAGCCATTCGTCCACCGTGGCGGATCCTCCGCGCTCGAGTAGCACCGGCTTCCCCGTCTGACCGATGACCCGTAGCAGTTCGAAGTTCTGCATGGAGCCGGGATCGACGTGGATCATGTCCACGTGCGCAGCGACCGTCTCTACGTCCTTCGGTTCCAGTGCCTTGGTAACCGTCGGTAGACCCACCTCGGCGCCGGCGTCGCGCAACAACTCCAGTCCCGGCCCCCCCAGTCCCGGGAATTCGTACGGTGAGGTGCTCGACTCGAAAACCCCGCCCCGGAGTACGGCGGCGCCGGCGTCGGCCACCACGGTGGCGACCGCCATGATCTGTTCCTCCGACTCGACCGCCCGCGGTCCTGCGATGGTCGGGAACGGGTCGTGCCCGAACCTGGTCTCGCCCACCGCGACGATGGTGTCGGTGGGTGATCCGTTGCGTAGTGCTCTGCGTTCCATGATGCTCCTCTGGTGTGGATCGCTCTGAACGTCAAAACGCCCGGAGCGGTCGCTCCGGGCCTTGGCTTTTCTACGACAGGTTCGGTCTAGACGTCACACCAGGCCCGGGCGCCGGGCCCGGTAAAGGCGAAATACGAATACACCGTGGTCGAACTCACAATGGGCAGGTTACCCCATCGGTGACCGAGCCGACAACCCGAACACGACAGGAGCGGCCGGGGCCGATGACAGCGGACCATTTCCCATCGTAAGCGCCGGTTCTCAGGTCGCGTTGGCGCCTTGGGCTCGGTCGTTCTCTGGAGTGACGACCGGGTTCCGCCTACCCAGCCATAGGAAGAGGGCGACGCCTCCGACGGCGGCGGCGAGGGCGCTCCACTGGCTCCACGTCAGCGCACCCAGGGTCCGGTCCCCGCCCACATCCAGGGCCAACCGCGTGAAATCGATCAGGAACCGCTGGATGCCGTACCAGGTCATCCAGATGGCGAACAACTGGCCGTAGCGGAGCGGGACGCCGGACCGGAAGACCAGCCAGTAGAGGAAGCCGAAGCAGACCGCCGCGGCCAGCATGTCATACAGCGCGGCATGGTGGTAGATGCCGCAGAACTCACCCACGGTCGCCGTCGTGCACTCCAGGCGGTCGTGCTGGGGAGCCACGTCGTAGCCCGGCCGGATCCCGTACCCCAGCGCGAAGCGGGTCGGCCCGCCGAGGTGCTCCACGATGGCCAAGTCGCCGATGCGACCCACCACCGTTCCTATGGCCAGACCGAAGGCGGCCACGTCCACGGCGGGTCCCAACCGGAGTCCCAGCCGGTGGGCCCGCCAGATACCGGCCCCGATACCGCCGGCGAAACCGCCCAGGATGGAGTAGTTGCCACCGATGTTGATCAGTTCGCCGGCGTCGAATCCGTTCTCCGCCCAGTACGCGGGCAGGGTCAGCCAGCGGGCGCCCAGCAGCGCCCCGACCAGCGCCCAAGTCAGGACCGACTGGAACAGGTTGGCGTCGAACCCCCGGGCCCGGTAACGGAGGGTGCCGTAATAGGCCCCGGCCAGGAACCCCACCCCGGCGAAGACGCCGTGGAGCGACATCCGCAGCGGTCCAACCTCGAAGATCGGAATGGGGGGATAGGAAATAACCGCAAACACGTCCACGAGCCTACCGGGCTGCAAAAGCCCGCTCGCCGGCGGTGCGCCTGGTCACGCCGGAAGCCCGATCAGGCGAGGGATGGGAGGTAGGCGGGCCGGGACTGCTCGAAGACCTCGATGGCGCCCAGATTCCGCATGGTGAGGCCGATGTCGTCGAGGCCCTCGAGGAGCCGGTACTTGGTGAAGGCGTCGATCTCGAAGCCGGTCCGCCAATCGCCGGTGGTGACCGTCTGGGCCTCCAGGTCGATGGTGACGACCGCGCCTGGCGTGGCGGTGGCCAACTCGATCAGCCGGTTCACCTCGGCCTCGGTGAGCGTGACCGGCAGCAACCCGATCTTGGTGCAGTTGTTGTAGAAGATGTCGGCGAACGTGGGGGCGATCACCGCTTCGAAGCCCCAGTCCTGGATGCCCCACGGTGCGTGCTCCCGGGATGATCCCGAACCGAAGTTGGGACCGCTGACCAGGACCCGGGCCTCCTGGTACTCGGGACGGTTCAGGACGAACTCCGGATCGAGATCCCCGCCGGCGGTCCTGGCCCAGTCGTGGAACAGGAACTGCCCGTAGCCGCTCCGCTCCACCCGCTTGAGGAACTGCTTGGGCATGATCTGGTCGGTGTCGCAGTTGTTCCTCGGCAGGGGCGCCATGGATCCGGTGATGATGCCGACAGGGTCCACGGTCAGGCCCAGGTCCGCACGTCGACGAAATGGCCGGCCACCGCCGCGGCGGCGGCCATCTCGGGGCTGACGAGGTGGGTCCGCCCGCCCCGGCCCTGGCGGCCCTCGAAGTTGCGGTTGGAGGTCGAGGCGCAGCGCTCCCCCGGCGCCAGGATGTCGTCGTTCATCCCCAGGCACATGGAGCACCCGGCGTCCCGCCACTCGAACCCGGCTTCCTTGAAGATGCGGTCGAGGCCCTCCTCCTCGGCCTGAAGCTTCACCAGGCCGGAACCGGGCACCACCATGGCGCTGACAGACCGGGCCACGGAACGCCCCTCCACGATCCCCGCCGCGGCCCGCAGGTCCTCGATCCGGGCGTTGGTGCAAGAACCGAGGAAGACGCGGTCGAGGCGGATCTCGGTGATCGGGGTGCCGGCCGCGAGCTCCATGTACTCCAGGGCCCGCCCACACCCTGACCGGTCCAGCGGGTCGTCGTAGTCGTCCGGGTGGGGTACGCGGGCGCTCACCGGCACCGTCTGGGCGGGGTTGGTACCCCAGGAGACGTGCGGCTCGAGCTCGGCTGCGTCCAGCTCCACCTCGGTGTCGAAGGAGGCGCCGTCATCGGTGGGAAGGGTGTGCCAGTGATCCAGCGCCGCTTCCCAATCTCTTGGGGCATGCGGGCGTCCCTCCAGGTAAGAGTAGGTGGTGTCGTCGGGGGCCACCATGCCGGCCCGGGCCCCTCCCTCGATCGACATGTTGCAGATGGTCATGCGGGCCGCCATCGAAAGGGAGCGGATGGTGGAGCCCCGGTACTCGATCACATGACCCACCCCGCCGGCCACCCCGATCCGGGCGATGATGGCCAGAATGATGTCCTTGGCGGTGACTCCCGCAGGGAGATCGCCGTCGACCGTCACCGCCATGGCCTTCGGCTTGGCCTGGGGAAGCGTCTGGGTGGCCAGTACATGCTCCACCTCGGAAGTGCCGATCCCGAAGGCCAGAGCTCCGAAGGCGCCGTGGGTGGCGGTGTGGGAGTCGCCGCAGACAATTGTCATACCGGGTTGGGTGATCCCCTGCTCGGGGCCGATGATGTGGACGATGCCCTGGCGGGGATCGTCCAGCCCGTACAGAGTGATGCCGTACTGATCGCAGTTGTCGATCAGGGCGTCGATCTGCCTCTTCGACAGGGGATCCCGTATCCCGAGGCTGCGGTTGGCGGTCGGGACCCCGTGGTCGATGGTCGCCAGCGTCAGGTCGGATCGCCGCACGCCCCGTCCGGCCAGCCGCAGACCGTCGAACGCCTGCGGGCTGGTCACCTCGTGGACCAGATGCAGATCG
This sequence comes from Acidimicrobiia bacterium, assembly GCA_009841105.1. Classification (GTDB taxonomy): domain Bacteria; phylum Actinomycetota; class Acidimicrobiia; order Spongiisociales; family Spongiisociaceae; genus Spongiisocius; species Spongiisocius variivorans. Next base: position 56,975 of record VXMM01000002.1, read on the forward strand.
ATGTAGAGCAGGGACGGCTCGCCGGGAGCCTCGTGGGCCACATGGGCGTCCCAGACCTTCTGAAATAGAGTTCGCGGCGGGTTCGTCATCGGATCGCCGAGAATGGTAGACGGGCGGCCTGATCAACCTGGCCGCGTGAAAGGGTCAGCGTCACACCATTGTCAGGGGCTGATTCGTGGGCTCTGGAACCGGATTCCCCAGTTCTCTGGCGGTGTCTATCCACAGGTCCATCGCGTGCTGGACATGTTCGAGAGCAGACTGCAGCGAGTCACCATGGGCCATGCACCCTGGGAGTTCCGGCACTTCGGCGACGAACGCATCGTCTCGAGTGCTCCAGTAGATGAATACGCCGAACTTATGCATCACTAGTCGAGTTCCAGTCTATACGTCAGGATGATGTGGCGAACCTGGCGCACCTGATATGGCTTCGCCTTGCCGCTGTCGCGTTGCAGGACGATCTGTCCGGCTACTCCCTCCTTGACGAAGATGTGGTGGCTGCCACGAGTCCGCTCTGCGAAGCCGAGACGCCTGAGCAAGCCGCAAAGGTCTGCGAACCGGATGCTGGCATCCGAGTTGGCTCTGAGCATCCTATGTAGGGTCTTCCGGGCCCGCCCCATTCTCCATCCGCATATTGATAAGTAGTACGTTCCGAAATGCTAATAATAGATATCATGCTTTAAAAGGGGCTAGTTCGTCCGCATAGCGCAGCCCTGAAGCGCGGCGCCGTGTCCGGGGATCCGGGCCGTGTTGACGAACACCTCGCCGGTCTCTTGGATTGGGGGTATGCCGATGATGTCCTTGCAATGACTCCTGAGGAGTTCCGCCGTCACGGTTACGCCTTGATCGACTGGGTGGCCAGCTACATGGAGCGGGTGGGTGACCTGCCGGTGCAGTCACAACTGGCGCCAGGCGAGATCCGGGACATGCTCCCCGACCACGCTCCGGAGGAACCGGAGGACTTCGAGGAGGTCACGGCCGACCTGGACCGCATCGTGGTACCCGGGCTGACCAACTGGGTCTCCCCCGGATGGTTCGCATACTTCCCGGCCGCAACCTCCGGCCCGGGCATTCTCGGCGAGTTGGTCTCAGCCGGCCTCGGCCAGCAGGGCATGCTGTGGGCCACTAGCCCGGTATGCACCGAACTGGAGAACGTGATGGCCGACTGGATGGTGGACCTGCTCGGGCTTCCCGACCGATGGAAGACGACCGACCAGGGGGGCGGGGTGATGCAGCAGACCGCCTCGGATGCCGTCCATACCGCCCTCGTGGTCGCCCGCGAAGAGGTGGCTAGGCGTGGCGGGGCCGCCGACCGTTGCGTGGCCTACACGTCCTCGCAGGCCCACTCCTCCGTGGAAAAGGGCGCTCGGGTGGCCGGCTACCGCCATGTGCGCCTGATCGACGTGGACGATGCGTACGCCATGCGGATAGATGCCTTGCGGGAGGCGGTAGGTGAGGATCGGGCAGCCGGGCTGGAGCCCGCCTTCGCCTGCTCGGCCGTGGGCACAACCGGCACGACCGCGGTGGACCCGGTCCGCGCCGTGGGCGAGCTGGCCCGCCAAGCCGGGATGTGGCATCACGTCGACGCCGCGTATGCGGGCAACGCCATGATCTGTCCGGAGTTCCGGCGCCATCAGGATGGCCTGGAGCTAGTGGACAGCTACACGGTCAACCCCTACAAGTGGACGCCGATGACCTTCGATGGATCGCTGTTCTACGTGGCCGACCGGCGACCCCTGATCCGCACCCTCTCGATCCTGCCCGAGTACCTGCGCAACGCCTCCTCCGAGAGCGGGCGGGTGATCGACTACCGGGACTGGCACGTGGCGCTGGGGCGCCGCTTCCGCTCGCTGAAACTCTGGTTTGTCCTGCGCTACTACGGCGCCGCCGCTCTGCGCGCCCGGATACGGGACAACGTGGCGTGGGCCCGCTCTTTTGCTGACCGGGTGCGGGAGGACCCTCGTTTCGAGCTGGTGGCTCCCGTACCTTTCGCGCTGGTGTGCTTCCGGCACCGGGCCGGCAACGGGGCCACCGAGTCCCTGGGGGAGATGGTCAACCGATCCGACCATTCATTCCTGACCCCTTCCCGGATAGGGGAAACCTCGTTCCTACGGGTGTCGATAGGCCAGATGAACACTGAAGAGGAGCATGTCGAGCGGCTCTGGCAGACCATCGACGAGGCTGCCCCCGCGACCGTCGGTCCGTAGGGCTCGCCCCGTTCCATATACTTCGCAGCCGTCCTATGAACGGAGGGTTCGTGGAGCATTGGAGGCCGGGCGACATCGAATGGGAGCCGGCGCCCGCGGAGAACTTCACAGGTCACGTGCTGTTCGGGCCGGTCAGGACCGACGGACTGCTCAATGTCCTGGCAGTCAGCTTCGCTCCCGGCGCCCGGACTGATTGGCACCACCATCCCGACGGCCAGGTGCTCTACGTCACTAACGGCGCGGGACTGGTGCAGAATGAGGAGGGTTCCGCGTTCGAGATCTCAACCGGGGATCTCATTCACGCTCCGCCGGGAGAGGTCCACTGGCATGGCGCCCTTCCCGAGTCACCGATGACACACGTGTCGCACACCACGGGCGGTCCGACCGTCTGGGAACCTCGGAAGGTGACCGACGAGGAGTACGCCTCGGCTCGAGAGCGGGGATCGAGGGCAGAGCCATCCGGCGCGCCGCAGGCGACCGTCGCATTCACGATTCCGACGGTGGTGAAGGAGAACCTCCAGGCTCAGGCCTGGACCGAGTACATGAAGTTCTCTACGTTGGTCGCAAACGCTCTGGAGCGAGCTACCCAGCCCAAGGACGAGCTCGGATTCCTGTCTCTATCCGTCACTCCCGGCGGTGAGACCGTCTACAGGCTGGTCAGCGGCTGGAAACTCCGGTCCGGATGGAGCGTCCGAGGCGCATGGTCGCAGAGATTCAAGATTTCGCAGGCTGCGGCCGATGAGATCGACAACATCATGGGCCTCACGGGCGCCGGCCGCCAGGATGTGTGCCGCGCGCTCCTGTACGACTACCTGGTTGCTGTCCGGACAGACTGGGATCTGGCCTTACTGTCCGAGTAGACGGTACGAGAAGGCCTCAGCTTCCCCCTCCCTCACCTTCGATCGCCACCTAGCCGTGCTGGGGGAACCCCAGGTCCACTCCCCGGTGGATCGGATCCGGCCAGCGTGAGATCACAACCTTGGGCCGGGTGTAGAAGCTGACCCCGTCCGGCCCGTATATGGAATGGGCTCCGAAGATAGAGTCCTTCCAGCCGCCGAACGAGTAGAAGGCCAGCGGTACAGGGATCGGCACGTTGATCCCCACCATCCCCACCTCGATCTCGGCCTGGAACTTGCGGGCCGCTCCCCCGTCGTTGGTGAAGACCGCCGTCCCGTTGCCGTAGGGGTTCGCGTTGACCAGATCGATGGCTTCCTGGTAGGCGCCGGTCCGCACCACGGATAGCACCGGCCCGAAGATCTCGTCGCGGTAGATGGACATGTCAGGGGTGACGTCGTCGAACAGGGTGGGTCCCAGGAAGTACCCGTCCTCGTGCCCCTCGACCTCCAGTCCCCGGCCGTCCTCGACCAGCGTGGCGCCTTCCGACTCGCCGGCATCGATGTAGCTCACCACCCGGTCGCGGTGCTGCCCGGTCACCAGCGGACCCATCTGCGCGCCGTCCGCGTCACCGGGCGCCACCACCACCTCGGACACCCTCTCCCGCATCTTCGGGAGCAGGCGGTCGGCCGCGTCGCCCACCGTCACCACCACCGATATGGCCATGCAGCGCTCTCCCGCCGATCCGTATCCCGCCGACACGGCAGCGTCGGCGGCCAGGTCCATGTCGGCATCCGGGAGCACGATCATGTGGTTCTTGGCTCCGCCAAGAGCCTGCACCCGCTTGCCGTTCCGGGTGCCCTGCTCGTAGATGTAGCGGGCGATGGGCGTGGAGCCCACGAACGAGACGGCCGCCACATCAGGATGGCCGATCAAGGCGTCCACCGCCTCCTTGTCCCCGTGCACCACGTTGAACACCCCATCCGGGAGCCCCGCCTCGGCCAGCAACTCGGCGTTCATGAGCGAGGGGGACGGATCCTTCTCGGAGGGCTTCAGCACGAAGGTGTTGCCACACGCCAGGGCGATCGGGAACATCCACATGGGGACCATGGCCGGGAAGTTGAAGGGCGTGATACCCACTACCACGCCGAGGGGCTGGCGCACGGTGTAGGTGTCGACCGACCGGCTCACCTGCTCGGAAAAGGAGCCCTTGACCAGGTGGGCGATGTTGCAGGCGAACTCCACCACCTCGAGGCCGCGCTGAACCTCGCCCAAGGCGTCATCGATGGTCTTGCCGTGCTCGGCGGTCAGAAGGCGGGCCAGGTCGAGGCGGTGGCGGGTGATTAGCTCGCGGTAGGCGAACATGATGTTCTGGCGGCGGGTGAGCGGCACGTTGCGCCAATCCCGGAAGGCCTTGCGAGCTGTCGAGACGGCCGCATCTACCTCGCGGGTACCCGCCAAAGCGACCTGGGCAGCCTGCTCCCCGGTAGCCGGGTTGAAGACCGGCCCGACCCGGTCGGGCTCGCCGTCCCAGGTCCTGCCGTCTATCCAGTGGTTGATGTTCCTCATAGCGGTCCGGTTCCCTCCTTAACCCTGCTCACTTCACGTTCCCCCCACATCCATGAGCATCGGCCCACTCCAAGCTCGTTCATCGCGGATCGGGGATATCACAGCATCATGCTGTGGCCGCGGCGAAGGTACTCCCCGTCGCCCTTGGCGCCGAGGTACTGGCCGTCCTCGATGATGACCTTGCCCTTCGACATCACCACCTCGACCTTGCCGGTGACCTTCCGGCCCTCGTAGGCCGAGTAGTCGACGTCCATGTGATGCGTCTCGGCCGAGATGGTATGGGTCCGGTTCGGGCCGAGGATCACGATGTCGGCGTCGCTCCCCACCGCGATGGTTCCCTTCTGCGGGAACATGCCGAACATCTTCGCGGGAGCGGTGGCGGTGATCTCCACGAAGCGGTTGACGCTGATACGACCCTGGCCGACGCCGCCGTCGAAGATCAGCTCCATCCGGTTCTCCACCCCCGGCATTCCGTTGGGGATGGCTGCGAAGTTGTCCCGACCGAGCTGTTTCTGAGTGCCGAACGTGTGGTGATTGCCCATGCAGAACGGACAGTGGTCGGTCGACACCACTTGGAGATCATTGGTCTGCAGACCCCGCCACAGCCGTCTCTGGTGACCGGCCGCACGGTCTCGTAGTGGCGGCGAACACACGTACTTGGCGCCCTCGAAGCCGTTACCGAGATCCTCGAGATCGAGGAACAGGTATTGCGGGCAGGTCTCGGCAAACACCTTCCGCCCTTCGTCCCGAGCCCGGATCACCTCGTCCAGGGCCTCGACAGCGGAGAGATGGACGATGTACAGGGTTGCGCCCGTGACCTCCGCCAGCCGTATGGACCGATGGGTGGCCTCGCCCTCCAGCACCGACTTGCGGGCCAGCCCGTGGTAGATGGGATCGGTCTCCCCCCGCGCCAGAGCCTGGTTCACGAACACGTCGATGGCGATGCCGTTCTCGGCGTGCATGGCGATGACCGAACCGTTCTCGGCGGCCTTCTGCATAGCCAACACGATCTCGCCGTCGTCGGAGTAGAACAGGCCCGGGTACGCCATGAACATCTTGAACGAGGTGACGCCCTCGTCCACCAGCATGTCCATCTCCTTGAGGGTCTGCTCGTTGATGTCGCCCGTGATCATGTGGAAGCCATAGTCGATGGCGCACTCGCCCTCCGCCTTGGCCATCCACCTCTCGTAGCCGTCCATCGCCGACTCCCCCTTGGTCTGGACGGCGAAGTCGACGATTGTGGTGGTACCTCCCCAGGCGGCGGCCCGTGTACCGGTCTCGAAAGTGTCGGCGGCGAAGGTACCCCCGAAAGGAAGCTCCATGTGGGTGTGCACGTCGACGCCGCCCGGAATGACCAGCCTGCCCGCGGCGTCGACGGTGCGGTCCGCGGTAAGCCCCAGGTCGTCGGCGGACGCCACGATGGCGACCACTCTCGATCCCCGGACCAGCACATCGGCCGCCGTGGTACCGGTGGCGGTGACCACGATGCCGTTCTTGATCAGTAGAGAACCCATCGGTCCCTCCCTTCGAGTCTCTAAACGTGTCCGTCCATCATGCTCACCCGCCTCGGAGCACGGCAGGGATGACCCGGTCGCCGTAGGCCTCGATAGTGGCTTCCCGATCGTCGTGCATCAGGTAAAGGCCGAAGTGGTCCATCCCGAGCCCCCGGAGCAGGCGGAGCTTGGCGATATGATCCTCCGCAGTGCCGAGGACGCAGAACCGGTCCACGATCGAGTCCGGCACGAAGTCGGTGGAAGGGTTGCCGGCCCGACCGTGGTGGGAGTAGTCGTAGCCCTCCCGGGCAGCGATGTACTCGGCCAGGACATCGGGAACCATTTCCGGATTGTCCGAGCCGTAGCGCCTGACCAGGTCGTGGACGTGGTTGCCGACCATTCCGCCGAACCACCGCAGCTGCTCGCGCTGGTGGTCGATGTCGTCACCCACGTATGCGGGGGCGACCACGCATACCTTGATCTCCCCAGGGTCACGTCCCGCCTCGGAGGCCGCCGCCCGCACCGCCCCCAACGTCCATTCGAGGATCTGAGGATCGGCCAGCTGGAGTATGAATCCGTCGGCGTGGCGGCCGACCGTGGCCAAGGCCTTGGGACCGTACCCGGCCGCCCACATAGGCAGGTTCCAACCCTCGGAGATCCAGGGGATCCGGAGTGGAGTCCCTCCGTAGTCGACCTCCTCCCCGGCCACCAGTCCTTTGATGACCTCCATCGACTCGACCATCTTGGCCAGTGTGCGGGGCTTGCGGCCGATGTATCTCAGCGCCGAGTCGCCGCGGCCCATGCCGCAGATGGTCCGATCCCCGTACATGTCGTTGAGGGTGGCGAACAGGGACGCCAGCACCGTCCAATCCCTGGTCCCGGGATTGGTCACCATCGGTCCCACCACGAGGCGCTCGGTCTCGGCGAGCATCCGCGAGTAGATCACGAACGGTTCCTGCCAGAGAACGTGCGAGTCGAACGTCCAGGCGTGGGTGAACCCGTTGGCCTCCGCCAGACGCGTCAACTCGACGACTCGCGAAGCCGGCGGGTCGGTCTGGAGCACGACTCCGAATTCCATGGCGCCTGCACCTCCGTCCATATGATCCCCGGAGCGCTCGCCGGTCAGGAGCCCGTAGCCCGACCGAAAGCGGTATCCAGCATCGCCAATCCCTCCTCGCATTCCTCCTCGGTTAGCGAGAGGGGCGGGGCGATACGAAGTACGTTCCCGTAGAGCCCGCCTTTGCCGATCAGTAGTCCCTCGGCCTTGGCCTCCTCCATGATGGCTCCGGTCAGCGCGGGATCGGGCTTCCCGGTGCGGGGCTCGGAGAGTTCCACGCCCAGCATCAGACCCTTGCCCCGTACCTCGGTGATCTGCTCGGTCTCCAGGGCCAGGCGGTCGAGCCCGTTCCTCAGTTGGGCGCCCACCTTGTAGGCGTTCGACTGGAGGTCATCCTCCAGCAGGACCTCAAGCGTGGCGAGGCCGGCCATGGTCGCCATCGGGTTGCCGCCGAAGGTCGAGATCGCGTTGGCGGGGTAGCAGTCCATGATCTCACTCCGCCCGACCACGCCTCCGATGGCCATGCCGTTGCCCAGACCCTTGGCGAAGGTGAGCAGGTCCGGCACGATGCCGTGTGCCTCGTATCCCCAGAAGTTCTCGCCGGTACGACCCCAGCCGGTCTGGACCTCGTCGGAGATGAACAGGATGCCGTGTTGGTCCAGCACCTCCTTCATGGCCCCGAACAACCCATCCGGTGGGGTTATGAATCCCCCCACGCCCTGGATGGGCTCGGCGATCATGGCGGCCACGTTGCCGGCCGTGGCGATGTCGAGCAGGTCACGGAGGTCGTCAACGCAGCTGGCGATGAACCGGTCGTCCGGCAGGTGCCCGAACGGGGAGCGGATCTTGTAGCCGCCGTGGACGTAGGTCACCTGGAAGGGGCTGAAGGTGGTGCCCGACCAGGCGGCGTTCCCGGTGACAGCGATGGCGCTGTGGGACTTGCCGTGGTAGCTGCCCCTCACGGCAAGGACTTGGTTGGAGCGGCGGTACTGGGTGGCCAGCATCAGGGCGGTGTCGTTGGCTTCGGTCCCCGAGTTGGCGAAGAACACCTTGGCGTCCGGAATGCCCGACAGCTCGGCGATCTGCTCGGCCAGAGCGATGTGGGACTCCATCAGGTACAGGGTGGAGGTGTGGAGCACCCGGTCCGCCTGCGCTTTGATCGCCTCGACCACCCGCGGGACGCGGTGCCCCGCGATCGTCACCAGGATCCCCCCGAAGAAGTCGAGGTAGCGGTTCCCCTCGGCGTCGACCACATGCCGGCCCTCCCCGTCCACCAGCGAGATCGGCTCGTCGTAGTACAGACCGACCCAGGGAGGGATCACCGCCCGGTGGCGCTCTAGCAGGTCGGCATGAACTCCCACTGGTGACCTCCGTTCTCGCGTGGAACTCCCAGGATAACTTCTAGGGTCGGTGCGCTGAAGCCCTATCGGAGCCTTCTTTCCAGGCATGCCGACTCCGCTCTCGTCATTGTGGACACCTACACATTGGGCGGTTGTCGACAAGCGGCTGCCGGGGTAGGTTGGCCGGTATGACCGCTGCGAACCCGCCCCAAGAGTTCAAGCTGATCGACATCCGCGAGGTATGGCCGGGTGAAGCCAGGGACTTCACGCCCTGGCTCGCCGACAACCTGGAGGCCCTGTCGGAGCATCTCGAGATCGGCGAGATGGAGTTGGACAGCACCGAGGTCGAGGTGCCAGGAGGGCGCAGGCTCGACATCCTCGCGAAGGACGCCGACGGCCGGAACTGGGCGGTCGAGAACCAGTACGGCGAGGCCGACCACGATCACCTCACTCGCGCCCTCGCCTACGCCGTAGGCCTCGAATGCCGGGCCGTGATAGTTGTTGCCGAGTCCCACCGTGACGAGTTCGTAGCGGTGGCCGACGAGTGGAACCGCTATTCGGAGGCCTACGGCTCCAATGGAATCCGCCTGTTCCTAGTCGCCATTGAAGCGGGCCGCATCGGCGATTCTCGTCCCGGGTTCCGTTTCCGGCTCGTCGCCGGTCCGAACGAATGGAAGTCGGAGACGGCAACGGGACAACGACCACTCTCCGAGGCCGACAGGCTCCGCCGCGAACAGCGGAGGACATTCTGGATAGAACTTCGTACCATTATGGAGAACAAAGGGAACTTAGGGTGGGGTGCTGACCCGAACGTATCTGTCAATGTGAGGACCCGAGGTCCGTTCTCCTTCTACTTCACAACCGCACAGCGCTCCAGTCGAATCGGCTTGTACATAGATTCTGGTGACAAGGACGACAACGACAGTCTCTTTCAGGCTCTTGAAGAGGAACGGGAAGCAATCCATGAGTCCCTCGAAGACACGCTCGAGTGGACGAACAACCCTCGGTATCGAGCGAACAAGGTCACCTGGAAACCGGACGAAGCATGTGGCTACAGGTCACCAGTGAATGAACGCCAGACCGGACACCAAGTCCTGGCCGATGCCATGTACCGATTCCACAACACGCTAATGCCCTACGTGGAGCGCCTCATCTAGGAGCTAGTGCCACCCGGCCGGGGTTGATGTAGTTACATTGATGTTCTAAAGTGACCACATGAATGTCGGCATCCGTGAACTCAAGGCCCGTCTATCGGAGTATGTGAGGAAGGCTGCGGGAGGCGAGCAAATCCTCGTGACCGACCGGGGCAGGCCGGTCGCAAGACTCGAAGGCCTAGGTGGCTCATCGATGGTGGAGAGGGGCATCGCTGAGGGCTGGATAACGCCCCCGTCGCGCTCCGGTCTCACGCCCGCTGTCTACTACAAGGCTTCTCTGAGCACCATGGAGGTGTTGGACGAGGATCGGGGATGACGCTCTATGTGGACACGAGTGCCCTGATGAAGCGGTATGTGCACGAGCGTGATTCCGACGTCGCCGAACAGCTGATGCTGACCGATCCCGTGCTCGTGACCTCGCGGCTCACCGAAGTCGAGCTGCGTCGCAACCTCACTCGCCTTCTAGAGGGTGAAGACCTTGTACGCGCCCGCCGGCGCGCACAAGCAGATCTGGACGCCCTTGCCCTGGTCAACCTCGATGCGGCTACCTGCAACGAGGCTGCCCGCATTGCGGAACAGGCTTTGTGCCGTTCGCTCGACGCGTTGCATTTGGCCGCTGCCCTCCGCACAGGTCAGTCAACGACTCTGCTCACTTTTGATGTACGTCAAGCCCAGGCAGCACGATCGGTCGGCCTCTCGGTTGTCGGGGTATGAACATGGGCCGCTGCCGAGCTCCTTGTCGGCGGGCGCCCACCGGCTCAACCCAGATCCTTGTGCCCCACGTGGAGGGCGTCATCGAGGCCGGCACTCCCAACAGCCCAGAGGCATAGGTGCCGGACCGTCGGTAGCCTCGTTCAGGGAGCGACTAGGGGATCGTAGGCGTCGGGGCGGCGGTCCCGGTAGAAGGCCCAGATCTTGCGCACATCGTCGATCAGGTCCATCTCTAGGTCCCTGATCACGAGTTCCTCCTCGGTGTCGGAGCCGGCTTCGCCGACCAACTGCCCTCTGGGGTCCACGAAGTACGAGGAGCCGTAGAAGTCGTTGTCACCGTACGGCTCCTTGCCAACCCGGTTGATAGCGCCGACGAAGTATTCGTTGGCCACTGCCGAGGCGGGCTGCTCGAGGTTCCAGAGGTACATGGACAGGCCGCGGCTGGTCGCAGACGGGTTGAATACGATCTTGGCGCCGGCCAGACCCAGGGCCCTCCAGCCCTCCGGGAAGTGGCGGTCGTAACAGATGTACACGCCGATCCGGCCGACCGCGGTGTCGAACACCGGGTAACCCAGGTTGCCGGGCCGGAAGTAGAACTTCTCCCAGAACCCGTTGACGTGCGGGATGTGGGTCTTGCGGTACTTGCCCAGATAGGTGCCGTCCGCGTCGATCACCGCCGCCGTGTTGTACAGGAAGCCGTCGTCCTCCTTCTCGTAGAGGGGGACGACCAGCACCATTCCAGTTTCCTTGGCCACCTCGATCATCCGCTGCGTGCTCGGCCCGTCGGGGACGGGCTCGGCGGTGTCCTTGTGGTCGTCGTCCTGGACCTGGCAGAAGTAGGGACCGTTGAACAGTTCCTGGAAGCACATCACCTGGGCGCCCCGGTCGGACGCCTCGTATGCGTGATGGGCGCCCTTCTCGACCATGGACTCCCGGTCACCGGTCCATGCAGCCTGAAGGAGCGCTGCCCGAACGATGTTCGACATAACTTCCTCTCCGATCCTAGGGGTTCGTCTTCATTGGGACATCGCAACTCACCTGCCCGCCCTTGGGGGTAGAGAGCGGGACCGTGCCGATCACGGTCCCGCTCTTCCGGACACCGCTTGTGAGGTTCGCTGCCCTTGGTTGTCTGCCGGGTCGGCGCGAGATCTACTCGCCGCCCGGGTTCAACTCCACGGTGACCCGCTGCCAGCTGTTGCCGACCGTGTCGAGTCCGTCGTCCTCGAGCGCGTCCACCGCGTTCTGGGCGAAGTCCGTGCGGTATGAACCGGCCGGCGGGACGCCCTGGATGACCCCCTGGCTGGTGGCCACATCGACGGTCTGCTGCCACAGAGCTCCGTCCATGACCCCGATGCCCAGGGGCGACGGCCAGATAAGGCCGTTGATCTCGTTCATCTGCCATGTCTGGTGACTGCGTCCCAGGGTCGGTCCGGCCGCCAACACGATGTCGACGCAACTGTCGGGGTTGTCACGGCAGTAGATCCATCCCCTGAAGCTGGCCCGCAGGAACGCCTCGACGGTGTCGGCATTGTCCTCCGCATATGCCTCGGTGACCCAGATCGCGTCCTGGAGCATGGCCGTGGCAATCGACGGATCGTTGAAGTCGATCACAGTGAGGTCGGACGGCTGGTACAGCTCGCCTGTGGCCGGGTTGGTCGCCTCCAGCACCTGGGCGTACTCGTTGTAGATCATCGCCTCGGCGGCGTCGATCTCCCGGTTGAGCAGGGCCTCCATGTCGAAGCTCTGGGCGACCAACTCGCCCACGTTCACCCCGAACTTCTCGATGGCGGCAGTCAACTCGTACTCGTTACCGAAACCCCAGTTGCCGACGATCTTGCCTTCCCAATCGCTCGGCGAAGTGATACCGGAATCGGCCCATGACACCATCAGCGTCCCCGAACGCTGGAATACCTGGCCGACGTTCACCAGCCCGGCGTCCTCTTCGTTGGACACCAGGGCCTTGGGAACCCACGCCAGACCGAACTCGGCGCCTCCGGTCGCCACGACCTGCTGGGGGACGATCTCGACCGCGCCTTCGAGGATGGTCACGTCCAGTCCTTCGTCGGCGTAGAACCCCTGATCCACAGCCGCGTAGTAGCCGGCGAACTGCGCCTGCGCCACCCATTGCAGCTGCAGGTTGATCGGGGTCAGCTCATCGTCCTCAGCGGCGCAGGCACCGGTGATCAACACCAGAACCGCCAGCGTCGCGGTGAGTGCTCCTAGCCTCCTCATTGTGGCTCCCTTCAAGTTGCTCGTGTACCCCGTATCGCAAACTGCCGTCGCCTGTGCAACAAGCCCGCTCCCTTCCCTCGGGTGGGCCGATGCGCTGCAACTCGGCTACGGGAGTTCCGAATAATCGTCCTTTGGGGAAACAATGGAGGATAGATGGTACGGCCGGCGCGCTAGCCGCAGAGGAGGATTTATCTGGCGGCTACCGGCCCGGCTGCCCGTGGATCAAGCATTGCGCACCGACACGTGCCAGGGGATGACCCGCCGCTCGATCAACACCACGATGTTGTAGAGAGCTATGCCGAACAGGGAAGCCAGGACGATGGCGGCCCAGGCCTCCTCGAACTGCAGCAGGCCCGCCTTGGTGGTGATGTACTGGCCGAGCCGTTCCTGGGAGCCCCCGAAGAACTCCTTGACGATGGCGCCGATGAGGCTGAGCGCGGCGGCGACCTTCAGCGCGGAGAAAAGATACGGGGTTGAATGCGGGAATTGCAGCTTCCACAGGGTCGTGCGCCGGCCGGCTGCATAGGAGTCCATCAACTCGATCTCCGAGGCGTCCACCGAAAGGAGCCCGCGGACGAGGTTGATCATGACCGGGAAGAACACCAGGATCGCGACCACGAAGATCGAGCCGAACGGGCTCCGGAGCCCGAACCAGGAATTGGCGATCGGCGCCAGCACGATGATCGGTGTGGAGTTGGCTGCGATCGCGAAGGGAAGGGCACCGTCACGGACGAAGCGCCACCGGGCAGCCGCCAAGGCCGTGAGCACCGCCAGAAGGCCGCCGAGCAGCAGGCCTGCCAGCGCGGTGGAGAACGTCCCGACCCCGGCCGTGAGCAGATCGGCGGTCTCGGTGGCGAATGTCGTGGCTATCGCGGTGGGTGCCGGGAGGATGAAACCCTTGATGTCGAAGGCCCTGACCAGGCCTTCCCATACGATCAGCCCGCCCACGAATATCCCGATGGCGGGAAGCCGGAAGTAGAGCCTCCTGAGGAACTCCGCCCGGTAGGTCAAGAGTCCTCCACCGCTCTCAGCCCCTCGCGAACACCGGTGAGCAACTCGAAGAAATGCTGGTCCTCACGGGTCTCGTCGGACCGCGGCTCCGGGAGGTCTATATCCACCACCTCCGTGATGGTCCCGGGACGCGGCGACATGATGACAACGCGCGTTGACAGGAAGACCGCCTCGGGAATGGAGTGGGTTACGAACACCACCGTCGTCCCCGTCTCGGCGCGGATCCGGAGCAACTCCGATTGCATCCGCTCGCGGGTCATCTCGTCCAGGGCTCCGAACGGCTCGTCCATCAGGAGGATGGAGGGCTTGAAGACCAGAGCCCTCGCGATAGCTACCCGCTGCTGCATCCCGCCGGACAGCTGCCACGGGTAATGGTTGGCGAACCGGTCGAGTTGGACCAGTTCCAGCATGGCGGCTGCTTGCCGGGAACGCTCGGCTGCGTCCATCCCCATGATCTCCAGGGGCAGTTCCACGTTGGCCTGCACCCTCCGCCACTCCAGAAGCGTGGCGGATTGGAACACCATCCCGTAGTCACGGTCGAGCCGCGCCTTGGCGGGTGTCTTGCCGTTGACCAACACGGTCCCGGAGGAGGGCGGGGTGAGATCTCCGATCAGGCGCAGGAGAGTCGACTTCCCGCACCCGGAAGGTCCGATGACGGAGATGAATTCTCCTCGCTCCACTGACAGATCGACCCCATGGACGGCCCGGACCTCCTGGTCGGAGCCGGGGTTGAACACCTTTTCGACCCCGCGTAGCGAGAGCGCGCTCATGCGACCACCTCCTTCAAAGCCCGGCCTCGCGGGCCTGCCGCCTCACCTACGTCCTCCAATCGCCGGGATGGCGGTATCAGGATTCTCTCGGCGAGGACCACGATGCCCACGAATCCGATACCTACCAGCGACGCGACGAGTATGGAGGCGAAGAGCTTCTCAGGGGCCGCCGAGAAGGCGGCGGCGAAGTTGAGTATGGCGCGGCCCAGCCCGTCGGGCATGCTGGCGGGGAGTTCGCCGACGATGGCGCCGATGATCGATGCGGTGGCCGCGATCTTGAGGGCAGGGAACAGGTAGGGGAGGGCCGCGGGCACCTGGAGTTTCCACAGCACCTGGTTCGGGGTGGCCGCGTAGGACCGCATCAACTCCGAAGCGGTCGCATCCGGGCTGCGCAGACCCCGCAGCGTGTTGATGGCGACCGGGAAGAAGGCCAGGTAAGCCGAGACCACCGCCACGACGAGCCACCGGGTGACGTTCAGGCGACCGGCCCAGACCACGAGGATCGGAGCGATGGCGAGGATGGGAACCGTCTGGGAGGCAACCACATGGGGCATGAGACCGCGCTCGGCAAGAGCGGATCGCACGAAGAGCACCCCCAGACCGAAGCCCACCGCGCTCCCCAGCACGAACCCGAGAAGAGCGGAACGCCAGGTGAAGAGAGCGGCCTTGAGCAGGACCAGCAGCAGCATGTCGCCTCCCCGTCGCGCCGGACGGAGGAGGGCGATGATGATGTCCCACGTGTGGGGCATCGAACGCTCGTTGGTGCGTACCGGTAAGTCGATACCGGTACCTGGCCAGACACCGCCCGTCGCGGTTCCCATCCACTTGTAGCCTTCCCACACGGCCACGAGCACCGCCAGGATCCCGAGAAAGGACAGGAGCCGGCGGGCGTTAGGGCTCATTGCGCCGAACGATCGCACCGTCGTGGCGGGCGGTGCAGGGCTGCGCCATCTCCTGCGCCCAGTCAGCGCTTCAGCCCGGCGCCGGTCATGTCACCCGCTGCCGGGCTCTCAGTGCCCACAGCGTCACGGCGCCGGCTATGGCGGTGGCAACGACGGTACCGGACACCAATGGCGCCGGCCGTGCCAGGGTCTGGAGACGGCTCCTCAGGTTTACCGGACTGTCGAACTCTTCCACCGGCCATCCACGCTCGGACGCGACCTCCCGCAGGGCGCGGTCCGGGTTGACGACCACCGGATGGCCCACAGCCTCCAGCATGGGGAGGTCGGTGACGCTGTCCGAGTAGGCGTAGCATCGGTCAAGGTCTATACGCCATTCCCCGGCTAGCCGCCGGATCGCCTCGGCCTTGGCCGTTCCGCTGGCGTAGAAGGCCAACTCGCCGGCATAGCAACCCTCATCGTCGACGGCTGACCGGGTGGCGATTACATGGTCAACTCCGAGGTGGGCGGCCAGTGGTCGGGCCACCTCCTCGGGCGAGATGGACATGATGACGATCTCCCGGCCCGCCTGGCGGTGCTCCTCCATCAGGTCGAGCGCCTCCTCGTAGACCAGCGGCGCAACGACCTCGTCGATGGTCTCTTCGACCAGTTCCCGGATCCGGGAGGCCTCCATGCCTTTGGTCAGGCTCACCAGCCGGTCACGGAGCTGGTCAAGCTTCTCCTGATCCGCTCCGGCCATCCGGTAGACGACCTGGGCTGTCGCCGCCCTGAGCAGTGTCCGTCTCCTGAGCAGACCGGCCTTATGAAGGGGCCGGGCGAAGGCCAGAGTGGACGACTTGGCAATGATCGTCTTGTCGAGATCGAAGAAGGCGACACCCGTTCTCACGGCGCCCATCTTACGGGAGAGCGAGGCGATCCGGGAGCCTTGAGGTCTATTGCGACCCGGATCGGGCCGTGAGAACGCGAAAAGAAAAGGGTTACCAGTCTGCCCAAAGTTGGATACGTTAGCCATATGTTCACTAATGCTAACCAATATTCACTACCGCATAGGGCGGGGCCGCAGCAGGGACCACGGGCATGGTAGCCCTGGCTGTCCATACCCTTCACGACGATGTGCTCGGGATGCTGACGCCGCTCGCGCTGGCATCCTTCCACCCGACCGCACTCGTGATCGACCTCGACCCGGAGGGTCTTCCCCTGCCGGGTCACCGCACCCTGGCCGACCTGGTGGAGGACGGCCCCACGCTGGCCGAGCTGGTTCCCTCCCGTAGGGGTCTAGCCGTACTCCCGCACGGAGGTGCGCGTATCGAGGCGGGCATGGAGGTGGTCAACGCCCTGGTCGAGTCATGGCCGTGCGTGGTGGTGCGGACCCGTACCCCCCTGGACGGCATGCCGTTCGTCCGGGTCGCGCCCCTAATCACCGGCGTAGACACGCGGGTACCGCCCCGGGTATGGGTGCGTACCGGAATCGGCCGTGTGGAGCCCGGTCCAGGGCCCGTTGTGGATGCTCCTTCCCGCTCCGCATTCAACGCTGTGCCAGCCCGCCAGACCCCTACCGGAAGGTGGCTGCGGTCGTGGGCGCCGGTCTGGAGATGGCGATGGCAGTAGTCGAACGCGTACTCCGGCGCGTGCTCGAGTCGGATGTCGAGTTGAGCCGGGACCAGGCCGAGGCCGAAGTGCGGAGGATCATGTCCGTCGAGTCGCCGCTGGCATCCCCCGGGATAGTGGATGTGGTGGTGGACACCCTCGTGGGGATGGGACCGATCGAGCCGCTCTTCCGGGACCCCGCCGTTTCGGACGTCTTCGTCAACGGTCCCGACGAGGTATGGGTGGAGCGTCTAGGGGTCCTGGAACACACGGATGTCACCTTCGCCGACGACGCGGCGGTCCTGGCTGCCGTCGAACGCACCATCGCCCCGTTGGGCCTGCGCCTGGACCGGGCCAGTCCTCTGGTGAGCGCCCGCCTCCCCGACGGGAGCCGCCTGCACGCCATCGTCCCGCCGGTTTCGGTCGGGGGGCCGATTGTTGCCATCCGCCGCTTTACCGCCGTGGCTCCCAACCTGGACACGTTCGTCGACTGGGGCTCGATGACCGATACCCAACGCGTGGTGCTCGAACGGGCCGTGATCGATAGAAAGAACATCGTGGTCAGCGGCGGAACCGGCACCGGAAAGACGACCTTGCTGAACGCCCTGGCGGCGACCGTGCCGGTCGGCGAACGGATCGTGACCATCGAGGACGCCGCTGAGTTGAACTTCGCCGGTCATGTGGTCCGGCTCGAAGCCCGCCCTCCTAACGCCGAGGGCCGCGGACGGGTCACCCTGGCCGACCTGGTACGTACCGCTCTCCGCCTCCGACCGGACCGCATCATCGTGGGGGAGGTACGAGGCGCCGAAGCCCTGGACATGATCTCGGCCATGAACACCGGCCACGACGGGAGCCTGTCGACCGTCCACGCCAACGGACCCGAGGACGCCCTCTGGCGGATCGAGACGTTGGCTCTGACCGGGAGCGAGGGGGTGGGAGAGACCGCCATCCGGCGCCAACTCCGCTCCGCGGTCGACTTGGTGGTGCACCTGAGCCGCAGGAACGCCAGCCGCCGGGTGGAGACGATCGCCGAGGTCGGACTCGACGGGTGCCGGGAGACGGCATGCTGATCCTCGGACTGGTGGCGATCGGCGTGGCGCTCCGGCCCCGGCGCTGGTGGGAGCCACTGGCCTTGGGAGCCGCGGCGGTGTTGCCGTGGTGGGCCGGCCTGGCGGGGATCGCCGCCGGTATCTGGTTGGCCCTCCGACAGAGCCGACCCGACCCCTACCAGGAGGTCGCCTACCTGCAGGCTGTGAGCGCCGAGCTACGGGCGGGAAGGAGCCTCCGCCAGGCGCTAGTCGATGCCGGCACTCGTGCGCCCGACCTCGACCTGGCCCGGATGGCCCGCCTCTGCCGGTCCGGGCGCCCCATGCTCGAAGTGGCAGCAGCGGCGTCCGAGGCGCTGCGGGGAACCGGTCGCCTGGTCGGAGCCGCGGTGCGGATCGGCGCCGAGAGCGGGGGCCGGGTGTCGGCGGCCTTCGCCACTCTGGCCGGCATCCAAGCCGACCGTATCGAACTCCAGCGCGAGATGAGGGCGGCGGGCTCGGCCGCCCGGGCATCTGTTGCGGTGCTGACCGTGCTCCCCGTCGGAGGGTTGCTGGCCGCGGCAGCCTCCGGAACGCTTTCGGACCTGATGTCGATGGGGAGTGTCGGCCCCATCCTGGTCGGCATCGGGGTTGTGCTTCTCGTCGGCGGCGCTTCCGTGACCCTGCTTCTGGGGAGGAAGCTGTCATGAGCCCCTTCACGATGGTCTCCGCCGCAGTCGTGGTGTACGTCATGACCGCCATGCGGCCGGTCGGCGTACGCCTCATCGCTGCGAGCGGCGTCGCCATCGGGCTGGCCAACCCGCTGGCCGGTGCCAGCCTCGGCCTGGTCTGGTACTCGCTCCGCCGGCGCCGGTCACTCCGTTCCGAGCGCCTAGCCCGCCGCCGGGCGGATGGAGAGTTGGAGCTGCTGACCCACTCCATGCTGATCGGTCTCTCGGGGGGCCTGTCGCCGGCCGGGGCGCTGGCGCTGGCCCGCGAGAGCCTCGCCTCGTCGCTGGGTCAGGAGGTCGACAGTGTCCTCCGTCATGCCGTGAAGGGCGGCCTCACCCCATCGCTGATGAATGCCACCGGCACCGGCGGCCGGCTGTTCCGCCAGATAGGCGCGGCGCATCTGTCGGGTTCGCCGCTCGAGCTCACCCTGACCGCGCTTGTCACCGAATACCGGGAGGCGGCCCGTTCCTCGGCCGTCGAAAAGGCACGCCGGCTACCGGTGAGGATGATGCTGCCGCTCACCCTCCTGATGCTTCCCGGCCTGCTCATCCTGATGATCGGTCCGCTGGTGCTGCCCTCGCTGGCGCGGCTCCTCGACCCCATCATGTCGCTCTGAAATGTCACTTCCCCCCGGACCGGCCGGACGCCGGCAGACCCGCCAACGCGGGAGAAAGGAGACTCATCATGAGTTCAATCATCAACCTCGTCCGTCGGGCGACCCGGGCCGTCGGCGGCGAGGAAGGTCAGGCCACCGTCGAGTACACCCTGGTGGGGATGTGCGCGGCCGGTATGGCTTCGTTGCTCCTGAACTGGATCAACAAGACCAGCCTCATCGGCAAGTTCTTCGGCTCCGTGACCAAGCACATCATCGGGCTGCTGGGCTGAGGCGCGAACGGGGCTCTTCCACTGTGGAGTTCGCCCTGGTCATCCCGCTGATCCTCTTGCTGGTCCTGGCGATCGCCGAGGTGACCGTGGTGGCGAAGACGGCGCTCCAACTGACCGCCGCGGGGCGGGAGGGGGCGAGGGTGGCTGCCACCTCGCCCGATCCCGCCCGCGCGATCGAGGCAACCCGCCGTGCGCTCGGCCCGGAGTTGGCGGGCCGGGCCCGGATCACCGTCCGACGCCCGCCGGTGGTGGGCCGGCCCGCCCGGGTGACCGTGGCGGTCGACCATGTGCTGCTGGCGGCGCTCGGCGGGTTACGAATACCGCTCGAATCTACCAACGAGATGCGTGTCGAGGCCTGAGGTCATGCGTCTGGGTAGCGACCGCGGCTCGGTGACCGTGCTCACGGTCGGGGCACTGGTACTGGCCTTGGTCCTGGTGGTTGGGGTGACCGCTATCGGTCAGGTCTTGATTGCCAGGAACCGGGTGATCGCCGCGGCGGAAGCCGGTGCTCTCGCCGCGGCGCCGGTCACCTTCCGGCCGTTCGGCGCCACCGGATCAGCTATGGAGGAGGCGTCCCGGCTTGTCCGTTCCAACGGCGCCACGCTGGTCCGGTGCGACTGCCGTCCCGACAGTAGATACGCCCCCAGGACGGTGGTGGTTACCGCCATGGTCAATGTGGACGTCCTGGGACTCCGGGAAACGAGCATCGAAGCCACCGCGGCGGCCGAGTTCCGGCCGGTGGCCTTGCTGGTCGGACCGTAGGCAGGGCAGGTTGCCTGGTGCTGCCTTGCTGCCCTTCGGCCGAGTGACCTCCGGCTGCCAATGCTGGCGGTAAAGCTTCTGTCCGGCAATTACCGCTCGGCGTCGAGGGCAGCCATCAGGAGACGATGTGCTCCGCCCTTGGAGAGGGGCTCGTTGAAGTTGCCGCACTTGGGCGACTGGACGCAGGACGGGCACCCGGAGACGCACCGGCACCGCGCGAGGGCCGCCACCGTGGCCTTCACCAATTCCTCGCCGGCCGGGTACGCCGCCGAAGCAATGCCGGAGCCACCCTGATAGCCCTCGTGGATGAAGATGGTGGCGTCGCCCGTCTGCGGGTGGTGGGTGATCGAGAGGCCGCCGATGTCGGAACGGTCACAGATCGCGAAGAGCGGGAGCATGGCGATCATCGTGTGCTCCGCAGCGTGAAGCGCCCCGGGCGCCTCACGCCGGTCGACGCCCGCCTTATCCAGGAGGGATCCGGGCACGGTGAACCAGAAGGCTTCGGTCTCAATCTGTGTCGGAGGCAGTTCCAACGGGATAGTTCGCCGATCATTTCTCTTATCTCTTATCCAATACTTGCGGCGGTAGCCCAGCACATGAGCTGACACCCTCACCGGACCGAGGAAGCTCCCCATCGACCCCACCCGATCCCGTTCCGAGACCCCCATCACGTGGAGATCCTTATGGACGTGTGGCTCTGTGTAGTAATTCACCCGGGCGCTCCGGGCCCGGACCTCCAGGCCGGGCACGTCCAACTCCTCCACCAGGTAGGTCCGGCCCTTGTGCAGGTAGACGGCGCCCTCATGCGCGTCCGAGAAGGCCCGTTCCCAGTCCACCTCGCCGATCACCCGGCGGGCGCCGATGTCGTAGATCGAGAACGATCGCGCGTCGGATGACCGGATGCTCCTGCCGTGGGCCGGCGACCGGCGGCCTGTCGAGATCAGCCGGCGATCCTCGAGTCTCAGGTCGCCCTCCCCCACCAGACGGGCCCCCGACTCCCAGAGGTCTTCTCCGAACACAGGGCCATCCGGCCAGTCGAGAGGTAGCTCGTGGGCGGCGCAGCTCAGGTGATAGTCCATGACGTGCCGGTTGGTCGGGTTGATTACGGCAGCTTCCGGCGTCCGGCCGAAGAGTTCGTCCGGATGTTGGACGAAGTACTGATCCAGGGCGTCCTCGCCGGCCACCAGGACCACGAGCGCCATGTCCTGCTCCCGGCCGGCCCGGCCGGATTGCTGCCGGAACGACGAGATGGTGCCGGGGAACGTGCAAAGCAGGGCCGCGTCCAACCCCCCGATGTCGACGCCCAGCTCGAGAGCATTGGTGGCGGAGATCCCGACCAGTTCTCCCGAGAAGAGCCGAGCCTCGATGTCCCGCCTGTCCTGGGCCGTGTAGCCGGCTCGATACGGAGAAATCCGGTCGGCGGCGGCGCCGAGACGGCCGGAGGCGTTGACGTGGATCAACTCCGTGGCACGCCGGCTTCGCCCGAAGGCGATGGTGTGTATACCGCGGCGCACCAGGTCCACGTACAGGTCGGTCGTCTCGGCGATGGAAGACCGGCGGCTGCTCGAATCCTCCTCCTTGAGCGGCGGGTTCCATACCGCCACCATCCGTTCTCCGGCAGGCGAGTCGTCGCCGTCCACCAGCGACACGTCCACCCCGCACAGGCGCTCTGCCAGATCCACCGGGTTGCCGATGGTGGCGGAGGTCAACACGAAGGTCGGATCGGCGCCGTAGTGAGCCGCGAGGCGCCGCAGACGCCGGATGATGTTGGCGGTGTGGCTGCCGAACATACCCCGCATGTAGTGCATTTCGTCGATCACCACGTGGCCCAAGCGGGACAGGAAGCCCTTCCACAAACCGTGATTGGGGAGGATCCCGTAATGCAGCATGTCGGGATTGGTCAGGATGACGTTGGCTCGCCTCCGGACCCGGGAGCGCAGTTCGCGTGGAAGATCGCCGTCGTAGGTGGACACCACCATCTGCGGGAGGCTCAGGGCCCGGATGGAACCAAGCTGGTCCTGGGCAAGGGCCTTGGTCGGGAAGACGAGCACAGAGGTGCTGGTGCGATCCTCGAGCAATCGTTCCGCAATCGGGATCTGGTAGCACAACGTCTTTCCCGATGCCGTGCCGGAGACAACCACTGTGTGGGTCCCGGCCCTGATCGAGCGGATCGCCCGAGCCTGGTGACCGTAGAGGCGATCGATGCCCTTGCCGGCGAGCCGCTCGGTGAGAGTCGGATCGAGAGGCGGGTCCAGGTCCTCGAAGCGGGCCGAACGAGCGGGGAAGATCCGGGCATGAACCAGGTCCCCGGGAAAGCGGTTGCTCCGCTCCCAACCCGAGACCAGTTCCCGGAAGTCGGTGCTCGCCATGGTTCGGTCCTTGGTTGCCGCCGGCGATGAGGCCGGCTACGCGATTGCCGTCTACAACCCGAACTATCGGCTCGGGCCTCCGAAGTTTCAACCCCCTTGAAAAGGGACGCTACGCCAGGGCGGGGAGCCTCTCTGGGAGCATCAGGCTGAGATCCTCCTCGGTGAGCTCGAGTATCTCGTCGGCGAGGTCGTTCATCTCTCGCGAGATGCTGTGCCGATCAGGCGTGGCGACTACCACTCGGGCGCCCAACTCTTGGGCTGATCGCATCGCTTCCGCCAGGTCGCGATCACCGGAGAAAACGACCGCCGTGTCGAACGTCCCGCGACCGGCCAGCCGGACTATGTCGGAGCACAGCATGGTATCGACCCCGCGCTGGCGGCGTTCGGGCCGGAAGGTCCACTGCTGGTCGAACTCGTCCATCACCCGGTCCGGATCGAGGTTGAGCGCCACCGCGGTGCGGGTTAGCGCATCACGGATTCCCTGCTCGAACCACGGCCGGTACTCCACGATGTGACCCAGGCGGAGCTGGATGCCAGGGGTCTGCCCGAGGGCGGAGAAGAAACGGCGCTGGCCCTCTGCCAACTCGTGGCCGCTCTCGAACCGGGCGTCGTACCAGTAGGCCCGCAGGAACCGCGCCCCGCGTTCGAAGGTCAGTTCTTGAAACCACGATACGACGGCTCCGCTGTCCATCCGGACGTTACGGGGATTCTCATCCAGGGCCCGGGCGCCCTCCGCTCTCAGGAAGCCGGCGTTCACGAACCCGGCATAAGTAGGCAACGTCATTGAAGCCCCCTCTCAATCGCTAACAGATACCAGAACAACGGTGATCGATGTAGTTCGAGCGCCAGCGGCCACACGCCGTGCCGCGGGCCAGGCGGCCCCGGTGGATTGCTCGACACCCTCCTCAACAATAGCTTGATGTCCCTCCAATGCTTAACCTTGAAGGGATGCCTTCGATCCTCACCGGCCGCCTCCGGCGCTTCAACCTCACCGGAGACCGGCGCCAGGTGGTGGTGGTGCTGGTCGTATCGGCGCTCAGCCTCACCTTCCTCAACTTCGGAGCGACCAACCCGGCGTGGTTTGTGTCCCTGCTGGAGATGCTGGGGGCAGGCGGGTGGGCCGAGCGTGCTCGGGACGCCTTCGAGGGGTCGGACTCCGCGCAGCTCAACCGGTTGCTCTTCTGGGGTGGTGGCCAGATCCTGGCTTACACCCTTCTCCCCGTTGTCGCCATCAAGCTGGTCCTCAGGGACAGGATCGGGAACTACGGGCTCCGGGTGAAGGGCATCGGATCGCATGGCGGCACCTACGCCGTGCTGCTGGCACTCTCGATCCCGTTCGTGGTGCTCGCCTCCTTCACCCCGGCCTTTCTGGCCAAGTACCCGTTCTACGACCTGGCCTCCGGCGAAGGGCTGTGGCCCGGCATGGCGCTCTGGTGGGTGATCTACGGGTTGCAGTTCGTAGCGCTGGAGTTCTTTTTCCGCGGCTTCATGGTGCACGGTCTCAGCCCGCGCTTCGGCTACCTATCGGTCTTCGTGATGATGGTCCCGTACAACATGCTTCACTACGGCAAGCCGGTTGCCGAAGCCCTGGCCGCCATCGTGGGGGGAATCGTCCTCGGATCGCTGTCGTTACGAAGCCGCTCCATCTGGTGGGGGGTCGGGGTGCATGTGGGGGTGGCAGCCACCATGGATGTGGCCGCTCTTGCCCACAAGGGCTTCCTGTGGTGAGCGACGCCGATGGTCGGCGGGTTCTGGTCTCGGCCTTGGAAGCAGTCGTGGTCGGGGTTGCGGGGGCCGGTCTAGCCTGGCTGTTCATCGCGGCCCTCCGATGGGTGCCGGCCACGCTAGCGGGTGCCGCCGTGGTGGCAGCCGGGCTGAACGGGGCGATCAGCGGAGCGAAGGGCATCTACCAATGGCGCCGGCCGCACGGCTGGGTGTGCTGGGCACTGGACTCGACCTGGGGGTTGATCGGCGTGGCGGGCGGGGTGGTGCTCCATCTGGTCAACACCGCCTATCCCTCCTCGTACTTCGACGGTATGAGCCGCCGTACCAACCGGCACGTATATGAGGGCGGGTTCACCTTCCGGTCCCGGTTCGCCATCACCTTCGGCAATGTGGTCTCGGCCGGCGGGGGCGACACCGGCCTGCGCGGGGACTCACCTCGGGTGATGCGACGAAGGCGGCTAATCGAGGTGCACGAGGGGACGCATGTATTCCAGAACCGATCGTTCGGTCCCCTGTACGTTCTCGGATACGGCGCCTGGCTGATCCTGGCGGGCGCGGCAGGCCTCGTCGTGGGACTTGTGCTGGACCGGAGTAACTGGCGATCGGTGGTGGAGACCTTCGCCTACTACAACAACCCCTTCGAATATTGGGCCTACCGCAAGGACCGCTACTGGCCGCCCCGCGGCGCCCATCCCCGCTTCGTCTGGACTGCCGGCAGCTAGGGCCTGTTCACGCTATGCGCGCTCGTTTGCTATTGCGGGTCCCGTGGTCGGCCGGCAAGAGGGCGAAGATAGCGGCCGATGAGCGTGGCAAGCGGCAGCGAGGACGACATTGGCCTGCGATGGATGGTCAGGGGAGACCGGTGACGGACGGTAGCGAGCCGAGCGGCCGCGACGCCGGATCCGGATCCACAACGTTCAACCCCGAACGGGGCTCGGTGATCGAGATACTCTGGGTGGCCCTACGCTTGGGGCTCACGTCCTTCGGCGGTCCCATCGCCCACATCGGTTACTTCCAGGACGAGTACGTCCAGCGGCGCCGCTGGGTGGACGAGGAGACGTTCGCCGATCTTGTCGCCCTGTCGCAAGCGTTCCCGGGGGCCGGGAGCAGCAAGCTCGGCATGGCGATCGGCATGGCGCGGGGTGGATTGTGGGGTGGCTTCGCGGCCTGGCTGGGGTTCACCCTCCCTTCGGCCGTGATCATGACCGTGCTCGGCGTTACGGCTTCCCATCTCACCGAGGAGGCGGCCGGTTGGATACACGGGCTGGTAGTGGTGGCGGTCCCGGTGGTCGGCCTCGCGGTATGGAAGCTGTGGCGGCAACTGGCCCCGGACCGGTCCCGCAGCTCGATCGCGGTACTGGCCACGCTGGCCGTAATCGCCTTCCCCTCGCCGGCCCGCACCACGATCGTGTTCGTGTTTGTCCTGGGGGGGATCGCGGGCTGGATCCTCCTGCGCCGGGAAGCCACCGCTCCCCGCTCGTACCGACACGGGTCAGGACGCCGGGCCACGGCGGTGAGCGCGGCCCTGTTCTTCGTACTGCTGGGTCTGCTGCCGGTAGCGCGGGCCACCTTCGATGCGCCGGCCATCGCGACGGCGGACGCTTTCTACGGTTCCGGGGCGCTGGTGTTCGGCGGCGGCTCCGTCGTGCTCCCACTCCTCGAAAGCGAGACCGTCGGGCCCGGTTGGGTCGACGAGAACACGTTCATCGCTGGTTTCGGCGCGGCCCAGGCCGTGCCGGGGCCGATCTTCACGTTCTCGGCCTATCTCGGCGCTTCCATGGGAACGGAGCCGAACGGGACAGGGGGCGCGCTGCTCGCTCTCGTGGCTATCTTCCTGCCCTCCTTCCTCATCGTCGTCGCCACCCTCCCATCGTTCGGTTCTCTTCGCTCCCGAGTCGAGGTCCAGGCGGTGCTGCGTGGGGTCAACGCGGCGGTGGTGGGGATCCTGCTGGCCGCTCTGTACGACCCTCTCTGGTCGAGCGCCATCCTCAGCCCGGAAGACTTCGGGCTGGCCCTGGCCGCGCTGGGACTCCTGGCGTTCTGGAAACTTCCCCCATGGCTGGTAGTCATCCTGACCGCAGCCGCCGGCGGCCTGCTCGCGACCCTATGACGCGCTCCGAATCCTGGAAGCGATCCCTGGCGGTCGGGCAGGCCGGGCCAGTCCGTCCATGGCAACGCTGACCGCTAGATTGCAACGGGAGTGGAAGAGAAGGAACGGGCTGATGGCGGTTGACGACCGGGTGGTCACGAGGGTCGCGATCGATAAGGAGGGGCAGGTCGCCCGCCTCGCGCTCTACGATGTCCGCCATTTGACTCTCCGGTGACCGTGGCGGGGAACGGCTCGGCACAGACCGGCCATCCGGCCAACGGCATCGATATCCGACATCGTGATCCGTTATCGACCTCGTAACCTTCCCCGAATGAACCTCGAGCCTCACCAGGTACTCACGCCCGAGGGCGTCCACACAGGCCCGGCGGCACCCGATGTCGGCACCGTCAGGGCCAGATACGAGGCGCTCGTGGAGGCACGCCTCTACGACCGGAAGGCGTCGGCGCTCCAGCGCCAGGGTCGGCTCGCCACCTACGCACCCTACGAGGGCCAGGAGGCTGCCCAGGTCGGAGCGGTGGCGCCGCTCGCGTCCCGGGACTGGTTAGTGGCCAGCTATCGGGATGCGGCGGCGATGCGTTTCCACGGCTACCCGTGGAAGAACCTGCTTCTCACCAGGATGGGTGACGAGCGGGGAGGGCACCCCCCGGAGGGTGTCAAAGCGCTTCCGCCCTCGGTAACGGTGGGTGGGCACATGATCCACGCGGTGGGTATCGCCTGGGCCGACAAGCTGTTGGGAACCGACGCCGTCGCCCTCACGATGTTCGGGGATGGCGCCACCTCGGTAGGAGACTTCCACGAGGCGATGAACTTCGCCGGGGTCTACCGCACCCCGACGGTGTTCCTGTGCCAGAACAACGGGTGGGCCATCTCCATGCCCCGCTCCCGCCAGACGGCGTCCGAGACCATCGCCCAGAAAGCCGTGGCTTACGGCTTCCCGGGGAAGGTGGTCGACGGCAACGACGTCTTGGCCGTCGAGGAGGCCGTTACCGAGGCGGTCACAAGGGCTCGCGCCGGCGAGGGCCCGATGCTGATTGAAGCGCTCACCTACCGGATCCACGGCCACACCACCGCCGATGACCATGGGCGCTACCGGGTGGAGGAGGAGGTCGAAATCTGGCGCGCCAGGGACCCCCTCGAGCGGGTCCGACTCTGGCTGGATGGACAGGACGCCTGGGATGACGGGTGGCAGGCCGAACTGGAGGATCGGGCGTCGCGGCGGATCGAGGCCGCGGTGGCCGAGGCCGAGTCCCTCGTTTCGTTCACCGCCGGCGAGATATTCGATGCCACCTACCGGGAGCCCACGGCGCCGCTGCGCCTCCAGCGGTCCAGGGCCGAGAGGGCCTCGGAATGAGCGTGATGACCATGGCGCAGGCTCTCAACTCGGCGCTCGACGTCGCTCTCTCGGATCCGCGGGTGGTGGTGATCGGCGAGGACATCGGGACGACGGGCGGCGTCTTCCGGATCACCGACGGCCTGGCGGAGAAGCACGGGGCGGAACGAGTGATCGATACCCCGGTCGCCGAGTCGGGGATAGTCGGAGCCGCGTTCGGGATGGCGGTTGCCGGCATGCGCCCCATCGTCGAGATGCAGTTCATGGGGTTCTCCTACCCGGCCTACGACCAGGTGATCAGCCACGTCGCCCGGATCCGGAACCGGTCCCGGAACCGCTTCACCGCCCCCATGGTGATCCGCTTGCCCTACGGGGCGGGGATCGGAGCGGCCGAGCATCACAGCGAGTCCACCGAGGCCATCTACACCCACATACCCGGCTTGAAGGTGGTGGTCGCCTCCACTCCCGAGAACGCCAAGGGCCTTCTCCTCGCAGCGCTCGACGATCCGGACCCGGTGATATACATGGAGCCCATCCGCCTGTACCGGGCCGCGCGCGGCGAGGTACCGGGCGGCCGGTACATGACGCCCATCGGCTCGGCCGTGGTCGAGCAGGGGGGTACCGACGTTTCGCTCGTGTCCTACGGTGCGATGATGCGCGAGACGAGGGAGGCCGCCGGCCGGCTTGCCGACGAAGGCGTGAGCGCCGAGATCATCGACGTGAGAACGCTGGTCCCGCTCGATGCCGACACGATCGTCGCGTCGGTGGCAAAGACCGGGCGGGCTGTCATCATCCACGAGGCGCCCCTCACCGGCGGGTACGGCGCCGAGATCGTGGCCATAGTACAGGAACGGGCCCTGTACTCGCTGCGTGCGCCCGTGCAGAGGGTCACCGGATGGGACGTCGTGGTTCCCCTGCGGCTCGCCGAACGTCACTACATGCCATCGGCAACCCGGATCGTCTCGGCCGCCAGGCGCACCTTGGAGGGCTGACATGGCACGCGAGTTCCACCTCCCCGATGTTGGAGAGGGCCTCGTAGAGGCGGTCATCGTGTCCTGGCACGTCGAGGTCGGCGAGACGGTGGGACTCGACGAGCCCTTAGTCGAGGTGGAGACCGACAAGGCGATCATCGACATCCCCTCCCCCTTCGAGGGCGTGCTCCTGCACCGCGGGGGAGAGGACGGCGAGACAGTCGAGGTCGACTCTCTGCTAGCGGTGATCGGGAACCCTGGCGAGAGATGGGGGGAGCCGCGCGAAGAGCCCGCTCAAGTGGTCGAGGAGCCGTCAGCGCCTGTGGTCGGTGTCCTCCCGGAGGCGGATTCTGGTACGACCGGCGCGCCGCTCGCGCTTCCCTTGGTGCGCAAACTCGCCGACGAGCTGGGCGTGGACCTCGCCGGTATCCGGGGCACCGGCCCCCTCGGACGCATCACCGAAGCAGACGTACGGGCAGCCGCTTCCGAACGTCCCTCGGTCCGGGTACCGATGTCCCGCCTCCGCAGGACCATCTCGGAGAGCCTTTCCCGGTCGTGGAGGGAGATACCTCACGTGACCGCATATGGGCACGCTGACTCGGACAAGCTTCTGAGCGAGCGGGAAGACCTGGGCAAGCCGCCCGTCGAGGCGCTCCTCATCGCCCGCCTCGTCCCGGTGCTCGTCCGGTTCCCCTCCTTCAACGCGGTCGTCGACGGTGGTGACGTCATCGAACGACGGTTCTACGACATCGGCTTCGCGGTGGACACCCCCGCGGGCCTTATGGTCGCGGTGGTCCATGACGCCGACACCCTCTCGAAAGACCAGCTGGCTCGGGAGGTTCGCAGGCTCGCGTCGGGCGCCAGGGAGCGGAGCTTGCAGATCGATGAGCTACGCGGCCAGACCTTCACCGTATCGAACATCGGTGCAGTCGGAGGGGGGATGGGAACTCCAATCATCCCCTACGGAACCTCCGCGATTCTATCGGTGGGCCGGACCGGACCGCGACCCGTCGTGAGGAGAGACGCGGTGGTGATCGCCCGGCAGTTCCCTCTAAGCCTCTCCTACGATCACCGCATCGTCGACGGCGCCGAGGGTCGCCGCTTCATGGCGGCGGTCATCGAAGCGCTAGAGGGATGAATTAGTTGTTGGTTGCTGGTTGCGTTGAGTGATAACTACTAACTGCTGCCAGCAGTCCTAGAGTTAGTTGTCTAGCTGGCCGACCCCTCGCCCGCCATCCTGGCGATAGCGTCGTACCGGCTCGATTGCGTGACCCGCTAGCCTTCCATCCCATGGGCATGTTCAGGACCATCAGGTCGGTAGCCCGCTTCCGAGCCTTCGAGAGTGACCCTGACCTGCGGCGCATGCAATCCGCGGCCAACGTCGCCGACCTGCGCCTCATCGCCCGCCGCCGCCTGCCCCGAGGGGTGTTCGACTACGTGGACGGCGCTGCCGAGGACGAGATCACCTACCAGCGCAATAGCTCCGACTATCACAACTGGGAGTTCGTTCCTTCCGTGCTCCGGGACGTGTCGCATATCGACACCTCCACCACCCTCCTGGGCCGGCCCCTCCCTTTGCCGGTGATTCTCGCCCCGACCGGGTTCACCCGGATCGTCGACCCCGGGGGCGAGCTGCCGGTGGCTCGTTCCGCGGCCCGCCACGACATCCCCTATTCCCTGTCCACACTGGGAACCCGCTCCATCGAGGAAGTGGCCGAGGCGGGCGCCGGAGGTCGGAACTGGTTCCAGGTATACGTCTGGAAGGACCGCGAGTTGGTTCGCAATATGATCGAGCGGGCGGCCGACTGCGGCTACGAAGCGCTGGTCATCACGGTCGACCTAGCGGTGCCCGGCCGGCGGGAACGCGATGTGCGCAACGGGATGACGCTGCCCCCCAAGCTGGGGATCGACATGCTTCTCGACGGGATGCGGAGGCCGTCCTGGACGTGGCGTTTCATCACCGCCGAACCGATCAGCTTCTCCAACGTGGTGGGCCTCACCGACCATGACGGCAGCTCGGCCGTGGCCCTCGCCAGCCTGATCACCGACCAGTTCGACGCCAGCCTGTCGTGGTCGGACATCGAATGGTTCCGTTCGGTCTGGGATGGCCCGATCGTCATCAAGGGAATCCAGTCCGTGGCGGACGCTCGCCGGGCGGTCGAGCACGGCGTGGACGCCATTGCCGTTTCGAACCACGGCGGTCGCCAGCTGGAAGGCTCCCCGACACCCATCGAACTCATCGAGCCTATTGCCCAGGAGGTAGGCGACGAGGCGGAGGTCATCTGCGACGGCGGCGTCCGGCGGGGGTCCGACATCCTGAAGGCGCTCGCCCTCGGCGCTCGAGCGGTAATGGTGGGCCGCGCCTACCTGTACGGGCTGGGCGCCGGTGGCGAGAAGGGAGTCGACTGGGTCCTCGACTTCTTGGCCGGGACGATGCGCTCTACCATGGCGCTGGCCGGAGTGCGGTCGGTTGGCGAGGTGGGCCGGGACCTCGTGCGGCGCCGACCCTGACTGGTCTGTAGTCGGCAGACGCCGAGGAGAAACACCATGAA
Source organism: Acidimicrobiia bacterium (assembly GCA_009841105.1). Taxonomy (GTDB): domain Bacteria; phylum Actinomycetota; class Acidimicrobiia; order Spongiisociales; family Spongiisociaceae; genus Spongiisocius; species Spongiisocius variivorans. Next base: position 88,297 of record VXMM01000002.1, read on the forward strand.
CACCGAGGGCCTGGTAGTCGCCGACGCCCTTTACCGCTTCATCACCGACGAGGCACTCCCCGGCAGCGGCGTGGACGGCGCCGTCTTCTGGAAGGGTTTCTCCGACCTGATCCACAACTTCGGCCCGCGGAACCGGGGCCTGCTCGAGCGGCGCGCCGAGCTACAGGCCGCCATCGACAGTTGGCATCGGGCCCACCGGGGCCGGGCCTTCGATAGGGCGGCGTACCAGGTCTTCCTGGAGGAGATCGGCTACATCGAGCCCCGGGGCCCGGAGTTCTCCATTATCACATCCGACGTGGACCCCGAGATGGCCGAAGTGGCCGGCCCCCAGTTGGTGGTCCCGATCATGAACGCCCGGTTCGCCCTCAACGCTCTGAACGCCCGATGGGGATCCCTCTACGACGCCCTGTACGGCACCGATGCGCTGGGTGACCCGCCCCCTACGGGTCCTTACGACCCGGCTCGCGGTCGCCGGGTGGTGGCCTGGTGCCGGGACTTCTTGGACGACGTGGTCCCGCTCTCCGATGGCTCCCACGGCGACGCCGCCCGGTACTCCGTGGCGGACGGCGAGTTGCGGGTGCGGCTGTCCTCGGGGGTCGCCACCGGTCTGGCCCGACCGGACCGGCTAGCCGGTTACCGTGGAACCCCCGACTCCCCCGGCACAGTGCTGCTCCGGAACAACGGCCTTCACATCGCCATCGAGATCGACGCCGAACGCTCCATCGGCGCCGCCGATCCGGCCGGGGTGTCCGACGTAGTGTTGGAGGCGGCGGTCACCACCATCCTCGACCTCGAGGACTCTATCGCCGCCGTAGACGCGGAGGACAAGGCGCTCGCCTACCGCAACCTGCTGGGCCTGACCAGGGGTGATCTCACCGCCGAGGTGACCAAGAACGGCCGTGCATTCACCCGGCGGCTGGCGCGGGACCGGTCCTACAGCGCGCCCGACGGATCGGACTTCGATCTCCCCGGTCTCTCCCTGTTCCTGGCCCGGAACGTGGGCCACCTGATGACCACCCCGGCCGTCCTCGATCGAGACGGGCACGAGGCCTACGAGGGGCTGGTGGACGCCATGGTCACCACCCTGGTGGCATGTCACGACCTGCGGGGACAGGGGGCCCGGCGTAACTCTCGGACCGGGTCCTTCTACGTGGTCAAGCCCAAGATGCACGGATCCGCCGAGGCGGCCTTCACGTCCGAGGTGTTCGACCATGTGGAGGACGTGCTCGGCCTACCCCGCGACACGGTCAAGATCGGTCTGATGGACGAGGAACGGCGCACCACCATCAACCTGGCCGAGTGCATCCGGGCCGCTCGGTCGAGGATCGTCTTCATCAACACCGGCTTCCTCGACCGCACGGGCGACGAGATCCACACCTCCATGGAAGCCGGTCCGATGGTGCCCAAGACCATGATGAAGGCCCAGGGCTGGATCCAGGCCTACGAGAACTGGAACGTGGATGTGGGTATCGCCTGCGGTCTCCGTGGGCGGGCCCAGATCGGCAAGGGGATGTGGGCCGCTCCCGACCTCATGGCAGCAATGCTCGAGGATAAGGTCGGCCATCCGATGGCGGGCGCCGACTGCGCGTGGGTTCCCTCCCCGACCGCCGCCACCCTCCACGCCACCCACTACCACCGGGTCGACGTGGCCGCCCGCCAGGACGAGATCGCCGGCCGCCCACCCCGTGACCTGGCCGAACTGCTCGAGATACCGCTGGCCCCGAGCACCGACTGGGCATCCGAGGAGATCGCTGCCGAACTCCGCAACAACGCCCAGGGAATACTGGGCTACGTGGTGCGATGGGTCGATCAGGGGATCGGCTGCTCCAAGGTTCCTGACATCAACGACATCGGGCTCATGGAGGACCGCGCCACCTGTCGCATCTCGTCCCAGCACATCGCCAACTGGCTTCACCACGGAGTGGTGGACCGCGACCAGGTCATGGAGACGATGAAGAGAATGGCGGAGGTGGTGGATCGCCAGAACGCCGGAGATCCCGCCTACCGGCCCATGGCGCCCGCCTTCGACGGCCCGGCCTTCAGGGCCGCATGCGACCTGGTGTTCCTCGGGACGCAACAGCCCTCGGGCTACACCGAGCCCATCCTCCACGCCCGCCGCGCGGAACTCAAGCGGCGCCGGACCGCCGGCTGACCGGCCGGCCGCGCGTCGTTAGTCCACTGCAAGCTCTCGTAGCTGCCTCTTCAGCACCTTGCCCTGTGAATCCCTCGGAAGCGCCCGCAGGTAGTGAATGCGTTTCGGCACCTTGAATGCCGCGAGTTCCCGTCGCGCCGCCGCCATCAACTCCGCCCCATCCGTGGGCTTGCCGTCCTCTCGCACGATGAACGCGGTGACGGCTTCCGACCACACCGGGTCGGAAGTGCCCACCACTGCCACTTCCCGGACGCCCGGAAACCTTGACAGAACACCCTCGACCTCCAGCGAGGAGACGTTCAATCCGCCGGACTTGATGACGTCCTTCTTGCGGTCATAGAAGAAGAGGTTCATGTCCTGGTCGATCCGGACGATGTCTCCGGTTCGCAGCCAACCCCCTCTCGTGACCTCAGCAGTCAGGTCAGGCCGGCGGTGGTAGCCCTCCATTACGGCCGGGGACCGGCAGATCAACTCGCCGACCTCGGTCGGCTGGTCTGCTTCGTCGACCACTCGGACCTCCACCTGTGGCACAGCGCGCCCGATCCAGCGCGGATCACGCCCGGGAATCTCAGTTTGGCTGCGGTAGTAACCGATCGCGCCGAGTTGGCTCAACTCTGTTTGCCCCCAGTACGTCGCCCAGCTCAGTCTCGGGACACGGGATGACATCGCGTCGGTTACGCGTACAGGGATTACACCCCCATAGGTGTGGGCTTGCCGAAGGGATGAGATGTCGGCTCGGTCGAAGTCTCCGTACTCGGTCAGCCGGACATAGAAGGTCGGCGTTTGCGACATGTTGGTGATCCGCTCCGACCCGATCAGTTCCACGCAGTGCGCTGCCTGCGTACTCGCGGAGAGCACGATGGTGGCGCCCACCGAGATCAGGTTGGTGACGGTGCCAACACCGGCCATCGTGTGCATCGGGGCCAGAAGCAGGAACCGATCATCAGGCTCGACATAGCGCTCTCCGGTCCACGCTGGAGACGTCGCTATCAAGAAGTTCCGATGGGGTATACGAACGCCCTTCGGCTCGGTTTCCGTTCCTGATGTGTAGATGATCATTGCGAGATCGTGCTCGCTGACGCGCCAATCGTCCGCGAGCGGGTCCTCTTCCTCCAGCATGGCCGCCAGTTCGCTCCCGGGAGTCATGCTGTCACTCGCCGTCCTCGTGGCGATGACCGACTCGACAGAGCGGGCGACCATCTGCATCAATCGGTTTTCCGCGACGATCAAGCGCGGTCGAGCGCTCTCAAGCTGTCGCGCCGTCTCGAACTCGGTCAGATTCGGGTTGAGGGTTGTGAAGACAGCGCCGATCTTGAGAGCGGCGTAGTAGGTCACGATGTGGTCGAGTCCGTTGCCGGCCATCATCGCGACCACGTCTCGAGTCCCGATGCCCTGCCGCCGGAGCGCGCGACCCATCCGGTTGGCTAGAACGTCCAACTGGCCATAGGTGAGGTTGAGGCGCCGCTGATCACCCGTATGGACGACGACCGCCGGGGTGTCTCTGTCGCGAAGAGCCCTGCGTTCCAGGACATCACCGAGCGTTGCGCGTCTCAGGCGACTGGCGAAGTAATCGGCAGGCGGGCCGTCCGACATCCGGGCGGTCACCCGACCCTGCCCGCAAGCCGGGTCGCCGCATCGACGATCTCGGCCAGCGGGCTTCCAGGGGGATGAACGGAGACCCCGCGGGAGACGAGACCGTCGATCGCTTGTGGCGGAATGGTTCCTCCCACCAGGACCGGGATGTCCGCCAGCCCGGCATCGTCCAGCGTGTCGAGGATCCGATGCACCACTTCGATCCTTCCTCCAACGTTCAGACCGATGATCTGTACGTCCTCGTCGCCGGCCATCTGCGCGATATCGCTGGCTCGAAGCATTCCCCCGAGCACCACATCGAAACCGGCGTCCCTCAATGCTCGGGCGACGACCATGACTCCTCGCCAATGCCCATCGAGGCTCGTCTTTGCGATCAAGATCCTGGTGTGCTTCATATCGCTCAGAACCGCATCGGAACTTCCCAGACGCCGAAAGCGCTCCGGAATACGTCCCCTATCTCTCCGATGGTTGCATCGGCTTGCACCGCCTCCATGACCCTGGGGATGACGTTCTCGGTTGTCCGGCATGCCGCTTCGAGATCCCGGAGTCTCCGGGTCGCCTCCCGCCCGTGTCGCTCCCGTCGCAACGAGGTGAGGCGTCGCATGGCCCTCTCCCAGGTCTCCTCACCAGAGCGCCCCTCGAAGCCTTGTATCGGCATCAGTTCTTCGGGGGAGCGATGGACGTTGGTGCCGACGATGCGCTTGTCGCCGTTCTCGATTGCAGCCACTTCCTCCATCTGGCCGCGAGCGGCCTGGTCGAGGAGCCAGCCACTGTCGATCGCCGAGAGAAAACCCCCCTCCTTCTCGATCTCGCTCATAAACGCAAGCGCCTTACGTTCGAGTTCTTGGCCGAGGTGCTCGATGTAGTAGGAACCCCCGAGCGGATCGGCTACCGCGGTGATGTTCGTCTCCTCCTGGAGGATCTGCTGGATCCGGATCGACATCAGGTGCGCATGGTCAGAGGGGATGGACATGGCCTCGTCATAGCCCGATACCCCGAGCGATTGGGTGCCGCCCAGCGCGGCCGCCAGAGCCATCACCGTCCCTCTGACGATGTTGTTGAGTGGTTCCTGGTAGGCCATGTTGCTGCCGGCCGTGACCACATGGATGCGGAGGCGGAGAGACCGTTCGTCCGTCACGCCGTACCGATTGGTCAGCAGGTCATGCCACATCTTCCGCGCCGTTCTCAGCTTCGCCGCATCCTCGAAGAGATCCATGGAGGTGCGGAAGTTCACGCCGCCGATCATCCGGGCAAAGTTGTCATAGTTGCTGTCCACTCGATCAGCAACCGCCTCCAGGTATTCGATTGCATTGGCGAAGACGGCTCCGAGTTCCTGCCAGGCGTTGAGCCCCGAGTCCGCTCCGTTGTATCCGGCGATCGAGACCGGCACCCAATGAGGCATCCGTTCCATACACCAGTCGATGATGTCCAGGTTGAGCCGCATCGCAGCACCTGGGGGTATCTGTTCTTTGGGCGGGCATCCGATGTACGTGAGGAAGAAGTCGCTCTGGCCGGTGCCTCGCAACTTCTCGAGCGGAATCCCACGACGGCTGGCTGCGGACCAGTAGCACGCCAGCGTGTACGGAGCGCTCTGCGGGACCCCTCCGCCCGGCTTGACGTAGATGGATTCGAGCGGGATTCCATCCATGATGGTCTCGTAGTCCCGGAGCCCGACCGTGACCGTGCCCGTCAAGCCGACGTCCTCTCGACGCTCGACGATGTCCGGATGGTCGACGTCATAGAGGTGGTCGTCCGTCATCCGATCGTGCTTGACGATGACGCCCGTCTCCCCGGCGTCTAGGAGGAACCGGATTCGCTCGTTCATGTCGGACGGGTTGCCGAATCCGCTCAGCTGGAAGATCCGCCAATCTTTGGCGCGGTACATCTCGGGGTACGCGCCCCGCAGAAAGGGCGCCGCGCCGGGCAGGGACCCGGCAGCGAGGCGCTGCCCGTCAGCAACATGATGCGAGTGATAGACCGGTTCCAGCTCGACCCCGGACGCCGATACCCACATCCGATCTCGCTCGTTCTCCTGTTGGCTTCCCACAGTCTCGCTTACTGGTCCAGTTGGTCTCTCGGCAGGATCAACCCGGCGTAGGATCCGTCAGCCACTCGTGCGGAGATGCCACGAACCGCTCGACCATCCTCGTCAATACACCGGCGGCCCGATGCATCGACTCGTATGCGTCTTCTGAACCGGCGGCGTCATGCAGGTCGCGCGAGTGCCATGTTGCAGGTGACCAACCGACCTCGGTGACGCACACCGTCGGAATCGCCTGGCTGATGTCACCGAGATCGCTGGAGCCTGAAATGTCGTAGGTGGTGCCGTTGGGAACTCCCAGAACATCCCAGGCGAGTCGCGCGAGCCCCTCATGCATCAGATAGGGGCGGGCTTTACTCAGAAGGCTCACGGTGACCGCTGTAGCGGTGGCATGGGCCGATCCCTCGGCAATACGCTGCACGCTCTCGATGAGCCCTTGGAGGAGATCGTCCTCCGGAGCTCGAACGTTCACCCTGAGGCTCGCCGTGTCCGGCAGGACATTGTGGCTCCCGGACACGGACTCCACCGTTGCGTGGATCCGGCAGCCGTCACGTTGATACTGGCGTTCCATCGCCAGAGCATGCATTGCGAGAGTCGCTGCATCGAGAGCGCTCCGGCCGTCCCACGGTCGGCTGGCCGCGTGTGACGCCAGTCCTTGAAAGGACAGTTCGAACAGGGCGGCGCCGTTCAGCGTCCCGAAGACGGCGACAACGTCGGACGGGTGATAGGTGAATGCAGCGTCGACGCCGTCGAAGGCGCCCGCCTCGAGCATGGGCGCCTTGCCGGCGAAGAGTTCCTCGGCCGGAGTGCCGATCACCCTCAAGGTGCCCGGCATATCAGAACGGTCGGCCAGTTCCAGCGCCGCTTCCATGACCCCGCCGCAGATCAGATTGTGTCCACAACCGTGTCCGACTTCGGGTAGAGCGTCGTACTCGACTACAAGCCCGACCGTCGGACCGTCCCCACCGAGGGGCTTTTCGGCGACGAAGGAAGTATCGAGCGAAGCTATGCCGCGCTGGACGCCGAATCCACTTTCACTCAATAGGCGTACGCAGCGCTCTGATGCATCGAACTCGGCGAGCCCCGTCTCGGGGTTGGCATGGAGGTGACGAGCCAGCTGCTCGCTTCGTTCGGCTGCGGTCGAGCGTTTTTCCATCTCACGCATGATATCGGCCGATGTGGATGATCGCGCTATGTTGTAGCTGTTGGTAAGTGATGGGAACCATCTGGACTTGCATCACGTCATCACCCATCCGCCGTTCATATCGATGGTTGCGCCGGTGATGAATCCAGCGTCGTCTCCGGCGAGATAAGCGACGAGCGCCGCAAATTCCTCGGGTGTCGAGAACCGACCAACCGGCAACTGATCAATGATCCGCTGGCGCCCTGCTTCGTCGAGGAAAGCGTTGAGTTCGGTGTCGATGGCTGCGGGCGCCACGGCGTTGCAGGTGACGCCCCTCCCCGAGTACGCCGTCGCGAACGACTTCGTGAGCGCGATGACACCCGCCTTCGCTGCGGCGTAGGGCGCGGACGAAAACCCCCCGGTCCGGGCGACGACGCTGGAGAAGTTGATGATACGACCCCATCCCTCAACTGCCATGGATGGTGCGCTTCCTTGACACAGAAGAAACACGGAACGAAGGTTCACGCTCACTGCTCGATCAAAGTCCTCGACGGTTGTGGACTCGATTGTCCGCGGCTCGAGCAAGCCGTGAGCGGTCACGAGCACGTCGATCCTCCCGGCCTCGGTGATTACCCGGTCGCATTCCGATGGATCGCTCAGGTCGGCGCTAATCGTGGTCGTGGCTCCGTTCGAACGCTGCTCGCGGATATCGACGCCTACCACCTCGTAGCCCCGGTCGGCCAGTGACAGAGAGGTCGCGTGTCCTACGCCTCGCGCGGCGCCGGTGACGAGGGCGCGCCGAACATTGCTCCTCATGACAGGTCGACCTTCCCTCGTGCTTCGCGTTGTTGGTAGTGGGGCTGGTTATAACATATGGGATATCATTTGGAACAATGCAAGCCCCCTTCAGCAGCATTGTCCCCGGCAGCGTCCTGCCGCCGACTTTGGGAGTCGAGAGCGAGTTACAGGACCTCAGGCTGGACCTTCGCCAATGGCTCGAGAAGAACGACCCCGGCCCGCAGCCATTCGAATACGAAGCTCGCATGGCGGCCCTCACTCGATGGCAGCGTCAAATCCACGGGGCGGGCTTCATCGGGCTCTCATGGCCAACCGAATTCGGTGGTGCAGGAATGGGTCTGGCCGCGGAGGCCGTGCTCTGCCAGGAACTCGCCGCAACCAGCATGCCGCAGCTCATCAACCGCCTTGCTCTCTATACCTGGGGGCCCACGATTCTCAGCCGCGGCACCCCGGCACAAAAGGCTCGGTTTCTCCCCGGCATGCTCGACGCCAGCGAGATGTGGTGTCAGGGTTTCTCTGAACCGGACGCCGGTTCGGACCTGGCCGCGGTCCGCACGAGGGCACAGGTCTCCGGCGACGTTCTCGTGGTCGACGGCCAGAAGGTCTGGACGAGTCGCGCCGAGCTGTCCAAGTGGAATGCCTTGCTCGTGCGGACCGACCCCGAAGGGGCGCGACACTCCGGTCTCTCCGTCCTGATCGTCGACATGGGATCGCCCGGCGTGACGGTCCGGCCCTTGTTGCAGATGCTCGGCGAGCCCCACTTCAGCGAGGTCTTCTTCGACGGCGTCGAGGTGCCTCTGGAGAACGTACTGGGCGGGCTGGGAAACGGCTGGGACGTGTCCATGGAAGCGATGGCCTACGAGCGCGGCCTGTTCGTACTGGAACGGACCACCGGCCTTCGACGCCGGCTCGCCGATCTTGTCGACCGGCTCGATGCGCTCGGCAAGATCGACGGCGCCCTCGCGTCGCTCGGGGTTCTGGTATCGAAGCTCGACCTGCTCGACGCGCAGGTGTTCAGGACCTTGGGTCATCAGGAGAACGGAACGCTGGTTCCGGGTTCGAGTTCGGTGGACAAGCTGTTCCTGGCTGACGTATACCAGGAAATCTTCGCCACAGCCTTCGACCATCTGTCCGACGAAGGCCTCGACGAAGGGTGGATCCACGACCTCTTGGAATCCCGGTCGGTCAGCATCTACTCCGGCACGTCGGAGATCCAGCGCAACGTGATCGCCCGCCAACTCCTGGGCCTCTGATGAATGGCACCATGGGTGCGGAAGTAGCGTCCACACTGGATCGCCTACTCGCAGATCATGCGTCGACCGATCGACTGCTCGATGCGGCTGCTTCAGAGGCCCCGGACTCGACCCTGCTCGCAGCGCTGGACGAGGTCGGCCTCACCGAGTTGGCCGTTCCCGAAAAGATGGGAGGTCTGGGACTCGACCTCGACCAACTCTGCCTGGTGGGCTGGGTGGGAGGCCGCCGTTTGATGCCGACACTATCGCGCCTCAAGATGACCCTCGTGGGCCCGCTGGTGACGAACGGACCATCCGGCGAACCCCCGGCCGGTGCTCGCTGGGGATGTGGGTTCCCTGCAATCGGCTCCGCTCCTGCTGATGGGGGGCCGGCGGAGGTCTGGATCGAAGAGGGGGCGAGCGTTGCGCTGGTGGTGGGAGAGAGATCGTCACGAGTCGTCGACCTCGGCCGTGCGGACAGTGTGGTCGAACCGGAGCCCGGAGTGGACCCCGGGCAGGGTCGCAGCCGGCTCAGTTTCGACCCAGACGCTTCGACTGTTCTGGCCGGCGCCGATCATGCTCGGATAGTGGATCGCTCCCGGGTCCTCGTCCTCGCCGAGCTCTCCGGAGTAGCGGACCGAGTCACGGAAGTGTCGGTGGACTACGCCCGCCAACGGTCCCAGTTCGGGCGGCCGCTGGCCGCTTTCCAGGCGATCCAACACAAGCTCGCCGATATGCGCGCGGGATGCGAACTCATTCGCTCCGCGGTCAGCCGGCTGGCATGGCTCGAGGAACCGCGCCCGGAACTCACCGCGAGCCTCGCCGCGGCGACTGTATCTGTGGCCCGGCAGGTGGCGGAGGACGCCATCCAGGTTCACGGCGGGATGGGCTTTGCATGGGAGTATGGAATCCACCTGTACTACCGGCGGTGTCTGGCGCTGCAGCAACAACTTGGGGGCGCGGAGAGCCTTCGCCGTTTCGTCGGGCACTCGATAGTCGCACGGAGGAAGACCCAATGAACGACAACGCACCGTTGCTGGTGGAAGACCGTGGGCCGGCGAGGTGGATCTGGTTCAACCGACCTCGCGTGCACAACGCCCAGAACACCGAAATGCTCGAGGCCCTGGACGATGCGCTCAAGCTGGCCGGCCAGGATGCCGGTGTACGTGTCGTCGTGCTCGCAGGCAAGGGGAGATCGTTCTGTTCAGGGCATGATCTCAAAGAGATTGTGGCGCATGCCGACTACGCCCGAGCGGTCGAGTCGGTAGAGGGCCGGATGCAATGGGAGCAACGACTGTTCGTAGAACCGGTGAACCGCTTTCGCGAGCTTCCCGTGCCGACGGTGGTGCTCGCCCATGGCCACTGCCTCGCGGCCGGCCTGATGTTCGTCTCCGTCGCGGATTTCGTGTACGCGACGCCGGACGCCGTCTTCGGTTCGCCCATAATCCCGGCCATGAGCATCAATGACGCCGAGGTTCCTGCATTCGCCTGGGCCGTGGGTTCGCGGCGCGCCAAGCAGACCCTCTGGCTCGACCAGCGAATGGACGCTCAGACCGCCCGCGAGGTGGGTCTGGTGTCCGAAGTAGTGCCAGCCGATGAGATAGAGGAGTGGATCGAGTCGGTCGTCCAATCCCTGGCAGCCATTCCGGCCGAGACGCTCATGCTGTCGAAACTCTCGCTACGGCAGATGGACGATCAGGCCGGCTACCTAGCGATCAGTGGCTTCCACTTCCTATCCCACTCGCTGAGCCACCACACGACGGGTGCGCTGGCCGCACTCGCGGAACGGCAGCAGCGCCTTTCCGGTTCGGATGAGTCGGATTGACCGATCCGCTACGCCTCGAGGGAGGAATCATCGACCTGCTTCCGAACATATACATGGCACGGATGGACGTCGCCCCGGAGGGGTTGCCGGCATTCATGAACTGGTACGAACACAAGCATGCACCCGACCTGATCTCAGTCGGGTTCCACAGCGCTCACGGATACCAATGCCGGGCCGGTTCGCCGTTCATCCTCAATGTGTACGAGATTGACAGTTCGGAGATCTTCTACTCGGAGGCTTACAACACGAAGCGGACTCCGGCATCGGACCCGGAACGCCCGGCGATCCTCGCCGGCGTCACGAATCGATCGAATACCGTCTACCGTCAGATCCACACGCTCGGTGTCGAGATGCCTGACCGGCCGTGGTCGGAAGGTTGCCGGTCCGGCGCGGTGGACGCCCCGGTCGTGACTTCGGTCCGCTTCGACCTGGAACGGGGCTCGAGCCGGGATGCCCTGGTGGGCTGGTTCCGCGATGTCGAGTTCCCCGAGACTGCGTGCCGGTCCGGATTCCTGGCTGCTCGACTCCTGAACCGGACCGAGCGCCAGCACCACGCCAACCCGTGGCTGTCCTCATGGGCGACGCTCATCGAATGGGAGGACCAGGCCGCCGCGGAATCCGCCGGAGGCGAGGCGGACACGCTGGAGCGGCTCGCCGGGTCCGGCCTTGGAGCCAACGGCGCCGCTTTCCACCTGGCTGTCCGCGTCTTGTCCGCAACCACCGGTTGAAGCCACCGTCAATGAGGGGTCTCTCCCAGACCTCCCTAGACCGCGAAGTGGGGCATTACCTCGGAGGCGACCATCTGCTGACCCTCAAGTGCGGTGTCGAGTCCGGGGCCGTGGAAATATCGGAGGCGGACGATGATCTCTTCCGGATCGAGGATCTCTCTCCACTCCTCCAGCATCTCGATCCACGTGGCCGGAGAGCCGACCAAGGCTCTATTGCGGAGCACGTGGTCGAGGGTGATGTCGTCCGCTGAACCCACATCCTCGATCCAGGGCTCCCACTTCGGCTTGTAGTAAGCGTTGCCGCGCCGGTAGTAGATCCGATGGTATTCCAGGATGTACTGGCCGAGGAGATCTCGGGCAGCTTCGTCGGTGGTGGCAATCGCCGCTTCACGGAGGATGGCGATCCGGGGAGTCTTTCCCAGCTTCGCGCACTCCTCCCTGTACAGCCCGGCGAGGTGTGAGAGGTGCGCTGTCGAGCTGATCGGCCCGGTCTCCCAACCATCGCCAAGCGCAGCGATCTTGACACCCACATCACTCCAGGCACCGACCCAAACCTCTGGAACGAGATCACCCATCGCCGGGTCGCGAGGAGGAACCGTCCCCCGCCACGGATCATCCTCGGCGAAGCGGAAGGGCTCACCGGAGCGGAATGCGTTGATGGCCTCCAGGCCTCTGCGCATCCTCTGGGGCCGCTCCGACAGGTCCACTCCATAGACGTCGAAGTCGTCTTGCAGGTAGCCGGCGCCGACGGTCAGCCGGTACCGGCCCGGATACATGGCGTTGATCATCGCCGCATCCTGGATCACGGTCACCGGGTGATAGAGGGGGAGGAGCACCACACCGCTTGCGAACTTGAGGCGCTTCGTTTCCGCCAGCCCGAACTGAGCGATGAGTTGCGCGTTGTTCACGACTCCGTGTGTCCCGGAGTGAGGGCCGTGCCCGCGCCGCTCACCCTTGTACGCATACTCGAATCCGAGCGCGTCGGCCGATTCACACTCCGCTAGGTAGCCGTCAAGGTCCCACCGGCGCTCTCCATCCCGTACACCGACAACGGTCGTGGAGATAGAGAACTTCATCGAGGAGCTCCCGGCACCTCGACCTCGTCATGGGGAAACCCGACCATGAAGGCGAAGTCGCCGGGGTTGACGATCTTCGGCGTGGTCACCGCCATTAGTAGGATGCCTGGCCGGTCGATCTCGAACTCCTCCCAGACCTCCCCCGTGGCGGGGCTGGTGATCCATCCGAGACGGCCCTCCGGGATCTCACTACCGACCGCATCGGTGGACACGCCGCTCTGGAGGATGCCGCTCGTGGAAGCGAGGAACAGCGGCCGCTCGCGGATGACGGGCAATCGCGGCGGGCCGGTGGGACTACCGCCGAGGTGGCCCCGGTAACGCAGCGTGTTCAGGCTGCCTTCGACGCCGGCGGCCGGGGAGGGCAGACTCGCCCCCCCGAACTCGGGAAGGAAGCCTGACAGGCCGCGCTCGACGGCTGTCGCGCTGACCTGGCCTCCCGGCCGGAAGTCGACGACGACCGGCAGGTAGCCGAACGAGGATGTGAGCTCGAGGTCTCCGGCATCATAGGAATACCAAAGTGCCATCTCGGGCGTCCCCGAGTGCAGGTCGATGATGCACTCCGCATGCTCGTAGACGACGGTCGCGACGGCGTGAGCAACCTGGTCGGTGAGAAAGCCGCTCGGCGTCCCTGGAAAGCGCCGGTTCAGGTACAGATGGTCGGGCGAGACTCGGGTGCCCACCTGGAGCGCAGGGAGGTTCACGGCTGCAGCCAGGAGAACCGTGCCCTTCAGTTGCTCCTGAATCAGGTGTCGCTCGAGATCGTGCACCGCGATCGACCCGAGCGGCTTGTCACCGTACAGCCCCGAGACTATGGCCGTCGCCGGTCCCGGGGTGGCGCCGCGGAGTTCGACGAATCGGACCTGCCACGGTGCGCCGTCGATCCGGCGTCCGACGGGCACCCTCCACTCTCGACGTGTCGTGGACGACTTCATGCGATTCTCGAGTCAATTGTGGTCATACGTCGGGTGGACCTCTGCGGGCACTTGGTTCGTCAGGTTGGGAGCCTTCAGATGCTAGGAGGGTGCCCAAAAAAGTCCAGTTGGCCCGGCAGACGGTAACCAGAGCCCGGCTGGGGGCATCGCAGGCCAACCCATCTCCGCCTTCTTCAGCACCCTGCTAAGCGAGATCTCCCCCGGTCGGAAAGTCGGGTTGACCGGATCAAGGTCGAGCAGCTTGGGACGAGCCCGAACGGGTGTCCTCCCAGATCCGGTCGGCGATCGGATGCGACGCTTCCTCCATGACGTGTGCGAGAAGGCCCGCCGAGCGAGCGACGATCGAGAGGCCCCGAGCGAACCGCGGAGGCAGCCCCAGGTCGGACACGATGGCGCCGATCGCTCCGGCGGCGTTCATCGGTACGGTCCTGCCCTTGGCTTCGCTCAGAGCCGTCTCCACCAGGACCGCGGTGAGGAAGTGCTCCTCCGGGAGCTCCTGATCGACCTGGACGCGTCTGAGCGCCGCAACCCGGTCATCGCCGTCTCGATGAATCGGGTGGCCGAAGCCGGGGATCACCGTCCCCTCCCTCAACCAGGCGTCCACGCTCGCCGACACGACTTGTGTTCGCGTCTCGGGTGTGGAGTCGTTTACCAACCGCGCCAGCATTCCGGCAGCCTGCTCCGCGGTACCGAGCAGCGCAGGACCGGCCCCGAGAAGGCCGGCGGCAACCGCTCCCTGGAGGCTGTCCGGCGCACCGCGATACGTGAGACGCGCCGTGATGGCGGATGGCGTGAGGCCGTGCTCAGCCACCGTCACCAGCATGGCGTCGATCATCGACTCGACGGATTGCTCGGGCATCGTTCCGATCGTGAGCAGGTAGAGCATCGCGGCGAAGCTGGTGTCGCCGATCAACTCCTCGGAAAGATCGAACCCGTGGATGATGATCCGGTCACCACTCGCATCGGCCAGGCCTGGCATTCAGATCTCTTCTCGGGTCGTCACGGGCACCTCAGTTCACCTGGCGGGATTGTTGATCCCAGTGCCGGCTTCTGAGCGCCGATTTGAGAATCTTGCCGGTCGAGCCCTTCGCCAACTCCTTCACGATCCACACGTCTCGCGGCTTCTTGTAGCCGGCCAGCCGGTTGGCCACCTCGGCAGTGACCTCCTCGGGCCTGACGGTGTGCCCGGGCCTCTCAACCACATAGGCAACCACGCGTTCCCCCCATCGCTCGTCAGGCACTCCGATCACGGCCGACTCGAGAACGCCGGCGTGGTTGGCGATCGCCGCCTCGACTTCCGCCGGGTATACGTTCAGCCCGCCGCTGATGACCATGTCCTTCTGCCGGTCGATGATTGTCAGGTAACCCTCGTCATCAAGGTACCCGATGTCCCCGGTTCGGTAGAACCCGTCTACATAAGCCTCTCGAGTCGACTCTTCGTCCTCCCAGTATCCGACTGTCACGCTCTCCGCTCGGACCTGGATCTCGCCCACCCGCGAGTCGAGAGCACCCGTCGGGACGAGCCGGAGCTCGACCGATCGCGTCGGCCTGCCCGCCGACGCGAGCCGTTGATCGGACGCATCGACGTGCTCGGAACGGGACAGCACGGTGAGCGGATGGGGCGCCTCCGCCGTCCCGTACACCTGCACGAATACCGGGCCGAAGACATCGATGGCTCGCCTGATCGTGTTCGGAGCGATCGGGGAGCCTCCGTACGACACGTGTCGTAGGTTGAGCGTCGGCCGCTTCCGTGCCTCGGCTTCCTCGATGAGCATCGTGATCATCGTGGGCACTACGAACGAGGCGGTCGCCCGCCGGCGCAGGGCCTCATCCAGGAAGCGGCCGGGGTCGAAGGAGGGGACCACGATGTTGCGCGCTCCGCCGAGGGCATACGCAATCACCTTCGAGCCGCTGCCGTGCGACAGCGGCCCGGCGTGCAGCATGGCGTCTGCAGGCGTGACGTCTATCAACTCATCGAGCAACATGTTCCAGGTTGCGGCCATCCGACTCCGAAAGGTGGCTGTTGCGCCCTTCGGGTGGCCGGTCGTGCCCGAGGTATAGAGGATCGCGCTCGGGTCATCTGGTCGCCACGCGCGGTCGGGAGGGCGGTTGGCGGCTCCGAGAACCTCTTCGTAGTCGTGGGTTCCACCGCCGCCGATGGACACGACGGTATCGAGTGCTTCAGCCTCGTCGACCAAGCTCAGGGCAGAGTCGGCCGAAGTAGATTCGGTGATCAGTATGGAGGCCCCCGAGTCCCTCACCACATGCAGGCGTTCGGACTGGCTCAGGCGTGGGTTGATCGGAACCTTGGGATGGCCCGCCTTCAACAGGGCAATGTCGGCCTCGATGTACTCCATACGGTTGGAAGCGAGGATGGCGACCGGTCGCCTCCCGGGATTCAACTCGAGAAGAGCCGACGCGAGGCGGTCGGACCGGTTGGCAAGCTGAGCGAATGTCTCCGATCGGTCCCCGTCCTCTACGGCGACCCGTGACGCGTGCTGCCGGAATGACCGGTCCAGCAGGGCGCCTAGGTCAGCCGTTGTGAATGTCACCGTAGGTCCCCCACTCGTCCCGCAGTACCGAGCTGATCTCGCCGACGGTCGCGTAGGACTTGACTGCTCGGAGGATCGACTGCATGGTGTTGCAGCCTGCGGCCGCCGCTTCCCTGACCTCGGCGAGCGCGGCATCCACGGCCGGGTTGTTGCGATCGGCTCGAAGTCTCCGCAGTTTCTCGACCTGCTCGTCCTCACCGTCATTTGAGATCGCAAAGGCGGTCGTGGGCGCAGGAGCGCCATCGGCAAAACGGTTCACGCCGATACGTGGCCGCGTGCCATCGTCGATGCCGCGCTGGAGCGCATAGGCCTCCCGCTCGATCTCCGCCCCGATCCAGCCACTCTCGAGGGCCGCGAGCGCTCCGCCCCGATCCGCGATCCGGCTCATGTACTCGAGGATCCTGCCGTGGAGTTGGTCGGTCAGCCATTCGATGAAATAGGACCCGCCCAGGGGATCGGCGGTACGCGGGACGCCCGTCTCCAAGGCAATGATCTGCTGGGCGCGGAGGGACACGTTGGCTGCCTCCGCCGAAGGCAGGCCGATCGCCTCGTCGTACGAGGATGTAGCCAGGGTCTGGACACCACCCAGTACCGCGGCCAGCGCCTCGAACGCGACCCGTGAGATGTTGTTCAGATGCTCCTGCGCCGTTAGAGATCCGCCGAGCGTGTATACGAAGATGTTGAGGGCGTGGCTCCTCGGGTCTGCAGCTCCGTAGCGGTCGCGCATCAGATGAGCCCACATCCGGCGGGTCGCCCGATACTTCGCCACCTCCTCGAAGATGTCGAGGTCGGCAGAGAGGAACATGAAGAGATTGGGAGCGAAGTCGTCCACTGAGAGCCCTCTTCTGAGGGCGGCTTCGATGTACTCGATGCCGTTGGCAGCGGCGATGGCCACCTCCTGGATGGCATTGGCGCCCGAATCTCGAATGTGATAGCCGCAGAACTCGATCGGTTCCCAGTGGGGGAGATACCTCGCGCAGTACTCGACGAGATCAATCGAGAATTCCAGGCCGCGCCGCGGTGGGAAGATTTGCGTGCCACGTGCCACGTACTCCTTCAACACGTCGTTCTGGAACATCACACGGAAGCTGTCGGGTGTGCCTCCCAGCCTCTCCGATGCAGCGATGATGAGTGAGGCTGCGATCGGGCCGATCGAGTTCGCGGTCGTGCGGATCTGGTGGAGTTGATGGAGCGGTATCCCGTCGAGCAACTCTTCCATGTCGGACAGGGAGTCAATCGGTACGCCGACTTTTCCTACTTCGCCCGTGGCCAACGGGTCGTCGGAGTCGAGGCCATTCTGGGTTGGCAGGTCGAGAGCGATGGAGAAGCCCTTCTGACCCTGGGCTAGGAGCGACTTGATCCGTGCGTTCGTCTCCCGGGGGGTCGCGTAGCCGGAGTACTGGCCCATGATCCAGAGCCCTTCGCGGTACATATCCTGCCGGATCCCTCTGGTGAACGGGAACCGGCCGGGCGCACCGACGGCGTCCTTGGGCTCGATCTCCTCGAGCGCCTCCGGCCCATACCAAGACGCAAGTGGTATGCCAGACTGGGTGACGGTCGGGAATCCTGGCGGTGGGTGGGGAGACTTTTCCTCTGGGCTTTCGTTCCTCACTTCTTGGAAGCATAATCCGCGGCATGGATGCCGGTCAGCCAGCCTCGGACCCCGGAACGGCAGCCCGGGCAACCCTATTCGGAGGGGATCGACGAGCGCTCGCGAGGGCGATCAGCCGCTGCGAACGTGAGCCTGATTCGGTGGGTCAGCTGCTTGAGCGCGCCCACGCCCGCGCCACCGGCGCGCTCCGAATCGGGATCACCGGCCCGCCGGGATCAGGTAAGAGCACGCTCACCGACAGGTTGCTCGGCGCCTACCGGCGGGACGGACGCAGGGTGGCCGTTGTCGCCACAGACCCGTCCAGCCCCTACTCCGGTGGTTCTCTCCTGGGGGATCGTGTCCGGATGGGATCTCACGCGGGCGACCCGGGTGTGTTCATCCGTTCGATGTCCACGCGTGGCCGGCTCGGAGGGTTGAACGCGTCGGCCGAGATGGTGGCGGTCCTTCTCGACGCGGAGGGCTACCGGCCGATCATCTTCGAGACGGTCGGCGTCGGCCAATCCGAGGTAGAGGTGATCGACCGTACCGACACCGTGGTCGTTGTCGTCGCCCCGGGCTTCGGCGATGACATCCAGGCGGAGAAGGCAGGCCTCATGGAAGTCGGTGATGTCTTCGTCGTGAACAAGGCTGACAACCCCGGAGCGACCAGAGCAGCGAGAACGCTGGAGAACATGGTTTCGATGGGCCCTAGCCACGGCTGGCGACCACCGGTGCTGCTCACCGTGGCCAAGACCGGTGAGGGAGTCGATGAGGTGGTCGACGCCATCCGGTTGCACAACGAGAGCATGGCCGAGTCGGGCGCGCTGCGATCCAGGCGTCGGGCGCGGGCCGAGGCGGAGATATCGCGAATGATCGAGAGGCTGGCGGCACAGGTTACCGAGCCTGCGGTCGCCCGGTACTCGGAGGCTGTGATGGCGGGCGCCACCGATCCGTGGAGTGCCGCCGAGGAGATCTTCAACTCGTTCCGGACCGGAGGAC
Organism: Acidimicrobiia bacterium; assembly: GCA_009841105.1. Lineage (GTDB taxonomy): Bacteria > Actinomycetota > Acidimicrobiia > Spongiisociales > Spongiisociaceae > Spongiisocius > Spongiisocius variivorans. The sequence goes on from VXMM01000002.1 coordinate 106,939, forward strand.
ACCGACCGCGAGGACAGTGATCACGAGACTAGGCCCAGCACGGCCATGCGGGAGACCTCAGAGGATCCTGTCCCATGCTCGAACCGGTCGCCTTGCAGTCAGGCCAGGTACGCGTCGATTATCTCTTGGGAGTTCCGTAGCGTCGCCGACGGACCCTCGATTGAGATCGAGCCTCTGTGGAGCAGGTACGTGTGGTCGGAGATGGCCAGTGCGAGCTCGGCGTTCTGTTCGATGAATAGGATCGACAGTCCTTCTGCGTGCAGCCGGGTTATCGAGGCGTAGACCTCGTCCACGATGGCCGGAGCGAGTCCTATCGTCGGACTGTCTATGAGCAGCAGTTCCGGGTCTGTGATCAGGACCCGACCGATAGCGACCATCTGCTGCTCGCCCCCGCTAAGAGTCCCCGCATATTGCCTGCGCCGCTCCTTGAGGCGTGGGAACAGCTCGAAGATGCGGGCGAGCATCTCGGGGACGTTGGAACGTCTCGCGGCGGAACCCAGTGCCAGGTTCTCCTCCACGGTGAGCGGGGCAACGACAGAGGTCGGTCGTTCCATCAGGAAGGCGAGTCCGTGGTGGGCGAGTTGGTGAGTCGGCCATCCGGTGATGTCACGATCGCCGAACGTCACGGTCCCGCTGTCCGGACTATGCATGCCCGCGATCGTCTTCAGGGTCGTGGACTTGCCCGACCCGTTCGAGCCGATGAGGGATACCATCGCCCCCCGGTCGACTTGTAGGTCAACGTTGTTGACCGCCCGAATGTTGCCGTAGCTTGACGAGAGATTCGATACGCGCAGCATCAGCTTTCCTTCCGAAGTAAGCCTCGATCACCGTGGGGTCGGACAGGCAGTCGGCCGGCGCGCCCTGTGCCAGCAGCCTGCCGAAGTCCATCACGATCGCCTGTTCGCAGTAGTTGAGCACGAGCTCGAGGTTGTGCTCGATGACGACCACTGTGAGGCCTCGGTCCGTCAGGCTGAGCATCAGCTCGCCGATCGCCTGCGAGCCGAGCTTGTGCATGCCCGCTGTCGGCTCATCCAGCAGCAGGACGGATGGCTCCATCGCCAGAGCTCGAGCGATCTCGACCCTACGCTGGTTGGCGTAGGACAGGGTGGCGGCATACTGGTCGGGTTGGCCTATCACGCCAACCAGATCCATCAGTGCTCTCGCCCGCTCGGCTAGGTCCGCCCGTTCGCGCCGGTCGCGAGGTGTCATGAACACGGGATCCCAGAAGTTGGTCCTGCGCTCGCGATCGAAGCCGACCATGATGTTCTCCACGACCGTCAGATCGTCGAACAGCTGCACGGTCTGGTAGGTACGGGCCACTCCCTCGCGGGCGATGTCGGTCTGTTTCCATCCCGTCATGTCCTGCCCGAGAATCCGGATCTTCCCGCGATCCGACTCGTCTCCCCCGCTCATGACCGAGAGCAAGGTCGACTTCCCGGCCCCGTTCGGTCCTACGATCCCGAAGACGGAGCCTTCGGGAACGGTGAAGGTGAGATCGCTGATCGCCACCAGACCGCCGTATGTCTTGCGTATGCCCTCGACGCTCAGAGCAGCCGGCCGATCCCGGGTCGGCTCGGCCTCAGGCGCCGTCCGGCCCGTCAGGTTGAGACTCCACAGGTCGGCCTCTCCCTCCTGCTCTCCGCCGGCCGACGGCTCACCATGGCCGGAGTGGATGTTGGTCGCCTGTTTCTTGAGTTCCCTTCGTACCTTGCGCGTGGGGTCGACCAGGCCGCGCGGGAGGTAGATCATGATCAGGATCAGGAGCACACCGTTCACGATGGTCTCGCCCTGGGTGAGGAACCGGCGGAGTATCTCGGGAAGGATCGTGAAGACGAACGCTCCGACAATCCCCCCGAACCAGTGGCGGTTCCCTCCCAGAACCACCGCGGCGAGCATCACGAAGGCGATGTTCACGTAGAACGTGTCGGGCGACAGGAATTGCACGAGACTTGCGTAGACGACCCCTGCCAATCCAGCGATCGCGCCACTCAACATCCACAAGGATCGACGTGTGCCGTAAACATCGATTGCAAGCGATGCGGCCACGTCAGGGTGGCTGCGAACGGCTTCGGCGGCAAGCCCGAGCCGGGACCTGCTGTGGCGAGCCATGACCCACATCACCGCGCCCAGGGCGGTGAAGAGATGCCACTGCTCGACCATCCGGGTAATCGGGGCGCCGTCCACGCCGCCGGTGACGGAGTCGAGATTCAGCACGACCACCCGCGCCATCAACACGAGGGCGATCGTTGCCAGCGCCACCCAATGGCTCTCGAGCCTCGCCAAGGGAATGCTGACCAGGAGGCCCGACAGAAGCCCGACCACGACTCCCGCAACGAGTACGAGTTCGATAGGGACGTTGTGGTCCTCCACGAGGGCGAGGCTTACGAATCCCGTGACCGCCGCCATCGGTGTGCCGGCGAGACTCAGGATGCCGCCCCGGAGCGCTGAATAGGTTGCGATGGCGAAGAGCGCGAACGCGATGGAGAACTCGACCGTGGACGCGTAATGGCCCAGGAACGCCATCAGGCCCGGAGGCCCACGATGCGGTCGCCCATCAGGCCCTTGGGTCGAGCCAGGAGGACGACGATAAGCAACCCGAAGGTAATGAAGTCGCGAAACGAGTTACTGATGTACTGGGCCCCGAGGACCTCGGCCAGCCCGATGAGGATCCCACCCACGTATGCGCCTCTCAGGTCCCCGAAGCCTCCGATGATCACCGCCGCGAATCCTTTGAGAAGAAGCCCTTCTCCCACCGTGAAGCTCACGTTGTTGGTGGAAATCGAGCTCAGGATCCCGGCAACCGAGGCAGTCGCGGCGGCGATGAAGGATATGACGATCACCACACGTCGCGGATTCACACCGGAGATCTTCGCCGAGTCGGGATCCCAGCCGACCGCCCGCATTTGCGCCCCGATGTTCGTCCTCATCATGAACAGGTAGAGGATCAGCAGTAGTAGCAGGGCGACTGCGAAGGTGATTATCTGATGATACGGGATCACCAGGTCACCGATCCTCACGAAGCCGCGGGGAAGTGCTTCCCGGGGAAAGGTCTTGATCCGGGCGCCGGTAGCGATGATCGCGAGCTGACCGAGGATGATCCAGAAGCCGATGCTGGTGATGATCGGGCCGAGCAGACCGCCTCCCCGCCGTCGGATCGGCTCGAATCCCAGTTGATCCACGAGGACGCCTAGCAGGCCACCGCCCGCCATCCCGATGGCGAGCGCGGGTACGAGCGGGACCCCAAGGCTGTCGAACGCGGCGAGCGCCAGGATCGCTCCCCATGTCGCGTAGGTCCCGTGAGCGACATTGAGTATTCCCATGGTGGCGAAGACCAAGCCGAAGCCCATGGCGAAGATGGCATAGGAGGAACCTACCGCGAGACCGTTGATCGTCTGTTGCAGGAACAGTGTCATCTCGTGGAAACACTACTGACTCAAGCAAGATCCGGCGCCGCCCGAGCGTGTGACGGCGCCGGATCCCAGGGTCTGGTGGCCCGCGTCGCTCCTACTGGTTGATGTTCGGGAGCAATCCCTCCGCTGAGCCATCCCAGATGACGAGCTCGCCATCAGGACTCCACTGCACGAACGTCCAAGCGTCAATGGTGGCTTCGCCGCGGGCATCCCAAGTGAGGGTGCCGAAGACGGTCTCCATCGTCTGGATCTGCCGGACGCCTTCCAACACGGCCTCTCGAGTGCCTTCGCCGCCGTTCTTGAGCGCTTGCGCCATGAACCACGCGACCTGCCAACCCTGCGCGGCGAAGATGTCCGGCACTGTGTCGTACGCGGCTTCGTACTTGGCTGCGAAGTCCTGCACCATCGGATCGCCCTTCCCGGCGAAGAATGCGATCGGCAGCACGGTACCCAGCAGAGTGTCCCCGGCCTGCTCCCATGTCTCCGCCGTCGCGATCGCGAGGTTCCCGACTATCGGACCGGCGTAACCGCGATCCCGGAGTTCCTGCACCATGAGGACCTCGGTATTGCCCAACTGCGCCAGGAAGATGACATCGGCACCCATTGAGATCGCCTCGGTCGCGGGACCGCTCATGTCCGTGTCATCAGCGAAGGTGTCGATCACGCCCAGGACTTCGATTCCGGAACTATCCAGCACACCAAGGGTCGCGTCCCTGTCGCTCACGAGTCCGTCATTGTCCGCAGTCACGACTACCACCGCGTTATCAGGAGCGAAAGCGGCCACCGCGGCCTCTGCGATCGCGGCCGTGCTCGGCTGGGACAGCGGGAATGACCTGAAGGCATTGTCCGGATCCGTGATCGTCGGGGCAATCGCAGCGTGATCCACCCAGGCGAGGCCGGCTTCCACGATGTTGGGCTGGATGGCGCCGGCAACACTCGACAGGGCACAGCAGACCAGTGCGAGTACGTCGTCGTTGGCGATGTACGCGTCGTTGATGGCGATGGCCGCCGCCTGATCTCCGCCTGCATCCTCAACCAGGAACTCAATGGTCACGCCATCGCCCAGGTATCCGGTCTCGTTGATCTCTCGCTCGGCGAGTTGCAGACCCTGGAGATGGGGAACGCCCGCGAACGCGACCGCGCCTGAGACAACAGCCGTGAATCCGAACTGGTAGTTCCCCGGAGCCAGGCCGGCCACAGGTTCCTCCATAGCCTCGGTGGTGGTCGTGGTCTGCGCCGCCGTCGTCGTGGTCTGCGCCGCCGTGGTGGTGGTCGGAGCAGCCGTCGTCGTGGTTGCCGGAGCTGCAGTCGTCGCGGTCGTCGCCTCGCTGTCGCCATCGCCGCATGCAGCCGCGACCAGCGCCAGGGCGAGAGCGAGCACCAGGAGTCTTATTCTGGTCATACGTGCCTTTCCCTCGGTGGCCTTCAGGGTCTTGAGAGGTGCTGCAAGCAGACCCGTTGCCGGGTCCCAGGTCAGCAGCCCGGGTGACGATAACAGACACACCTGGAAGCAGGCACATCCATATAGTTACGCACCGGCATAGTTACAACATCGGCTGGGAGGGGATTCGTATGGCATATCGAGTAGGGACGATTGGTGGGGGCATCTTCGGCGAGATGCATGTCCGGGCACTGACTCAGCGGGCCAGGCTCGGAGACATCGAGTATGTAGGTCTCGCGGATATCAACAGCGAGTTACGCAGTGCTCGAGCGGCCGAATACGACATAGACGTCTTCGCCGAATTCCATGAGTTGCTCGACGTGACATCGCCGGACGCCGTGACGATCGCCACCCCCGACCACCTCCATAGAGACATCGTCGTGGCATGTGTTGAGCGAGGCGTTCATGTACTGGTCGAGAAGCCGATGGACACGGATGTCGATGGATGCAGGGAGATGGTCGCCGCCGCCGATGAATCCGGCGTGCTGCTCCAGGTGGACTTCATGAAACGCCATGACCTGTATCACGCTGAACTCAAACGGATCGTGGAGTCCGGGGGTATCGGCGACATCCAGTACGGATATGCCTGGATGGAAGACCGCATCGAAGTTCCTACAGACTGGCTTCCGTCTTGGGCGTCCAACTCGTCGCCGGCATGGTTCGTCGGGGTTCACTACTTCGACCTCGTCCGCTGGCTGGTCGGCCAGGACGCGGTAGCCGTCTCCGCCACCGGAGTCGCTCAGCGGCTGAGGTCGATCGGGATCGACACGTACGACTCGATCCAGGCGAAGATCATGTTTCCCGGTGGTGTGAGCTTTACGGTCGATTCCGCTTGGCACCTGCCCGCCGGCAACGAGGCGATCGTCAACCAGGGGATCAAGGTGGTCGGATCCGACGGATGGATGACGGTCGACAGTCAGGATCGTGGAACTCGCGGTCTCGTGAGCAGCACTCCCGGTGCGCCTGCCGCGATGCTGACTCCCAACCTGGGTCTCTACAAGGAAAGCACCGAGGCCGGTGTCCCGCGCTATTCGGGATATGCCATCGACTCGATCGAGAGTTTCGTCACCAACGTGGCGATGCTCGAACGCGGAGTCGCCGACCTGGAGTCATTGAAGGGCACCTACCCATCCGGTAAAGACGGTCTAGAGGTGACCAAGATCGCCGTAGCAGCGCACCGGAGCGTGGAGAGAGGCGGGGATCTTGTCTCTCTCAGCTCGCTATGAGCCACTACCGGCCGCGGCGTCGGGGGCAGCGATTCGGTTGACAGCGATCCTCACTGCCTAGGAGTCGTCGCGAATTCTCGGCATCCTGCTCGGCAATCGGCAGTTCCCAGCCGGCAGCAAGGTTAAGGGCCGCTTGAGAAGGCCATATACTCCGGCATCCCGAGTCGAAGAAGAGGTCTGACGTATGTCTTCAGATGCTGTACTGGTGATCGCGCTGGTGGCCGGGCTGGCCGCCCTGGTCCTGGCTGCCTACTACGCCCGGGTGGTCATGGCGGAAGACCAGGGCAACGACCGCATGCGGGAACTCTCCGCAGCCATCCGGGAGGGTGCCAACGCCTTCATGAGGCGTGAGTACACATGGGTGGCCGTCTTCGTGGTGGTGCTGGCGGTCCTCATCTCGGTGGTCCTCCCCTGGGGAGCGCCGTGGGGTTCGATCGCCTACGTCTTCGGTGCGGTGCTCTCAGCCGGGGCCGGTTTCGCCGGGATGCGGATCGCTACCGCGGCCAACTCCCGGACCGCCGAGGCGGCCCGGCTCGGAGGGGTGAAGCGCGCCCTGCCGGTGGCCTTCCGCGGGGGCGCCGTGATGGGGTTCTGCGTAGCCGGACTGGGTTTGCTGGGCGTGGCCATCGGCTACCTCCTGTTCGTCGACGTCCTGAGCATCAGCGACTCGGACCAGTACAACATCATCGCCGCCATCGGTCTGGGTGGATCGTCCATCGCCCTCTTCGCCCGGGTGGGAGGCGGTATCTACACCAAGGCGGCCGATGTGGGGGCCGACCTGGTGGGGAAGGTCGAAGCGGGCATTCCCGAGGATGATCCCCGGAACCCGGCGGTGATCGCGGACAACGTCGGCGACAATGTGGGCGACGTGGCCGGCATGGGCGCCGACCTGTTCGAGTCCTACGTCGGCTCGATAGTGGCCCCGATCGCCTACGCGGCCATCGTGTTCGCCTCCAGGTCCTTCGCCACCGAGGCCATCATCTTCCCCCTCGCCGTGGCCGCCATCGGGATGTTTGCCGCCATCATCGGCTCCTTCTTCGTACGGGTAACGGGCGACAACCTGGCCAAGGCCCTGCACCGTGGGAACAACGTGGCGGTCGGCCTCACCGTCATCGGCGTCCTGATCCTCACCAACGTGGTGTTCGGGGGATCGGGTGGGGTGGAGAACCCCTTCGGCTTGTCCCTGGCGGTTCTGGTCGGCCTGGCTGTGGGCATCTGCGTCGGCAAGATTTCCGAGATATTCACCTCCGACCACTACAAGACCGTCAAGGAGATCGCTCGCCAGTCCGAGACCGGTCCGGCCACCGTGATACTGGCCGGCATATCCGAGGGGATGCGGTCCGCCGCTATCTCCGTGGTGGTGGTCGCCGCCGGAATCGCCGGCGCCTACGCAGCCGGGGACTGGGCGATCCCAGACGGCGGCGGCATCTATGGCGTGGCAATCGCAGCCATAGGCGTTCTCTCCACGCTCGGGATCACCGTGGCGGTGGACGCCTACGGCCCGATAGCCGACAACGCCGGGGGAATCGCCGAGATGGCCCACCTGCCCCCCGAGGTGCGGGAGGCCACCGACGAGCTGGACGCTCTCGGCAACACCACCGCCGCGCTCGGTAAGGGCTTCGCTATCGGGTCGGCAGCGGTGACGGCGCTGGCGCTGTTCGCCGCCTTCACCCAGGCCGTCGGCTTGGAAGCCATCGACATCACCAACGTGGGCACGACCGTCGGCCTGTTCCTGGGCGGCATGTTCCCGTTCCTGTTCGCCGCGCTCACCATCAAGGCGGTCGGCAGGGCCGCCTTCCGGATGATCGAAGAAGTGCGACGCCAGTTCCGCGAGATCCCCGGATTGCTGGCGGGCGATCCGAACGCTCGGCCCGAGTACGCCAGGGCGGTGGATATCGCCACCGGTTCGGCGCTCCGGGAGATGGTGATTCCGGGTGCCCTGGCAGTAGCCCTGCCGCTGGTCGTGGGCTTCATCGACGTGGAGGCGCTGGGAGGCCTGCTGGCCGGTGCGCTGGTGACGGGGTTCCTCCTCGCCATCTTCATGGCCAACGCCGGGGGCGCCTGGGACAACGCTAAGAAGCTCATCGAGAGCGGCGCCTTCGGGGGCAAGGGCTCGGAGCAGCACAAGGCGGCGGTCATCGGCGACACGGTGGGCGATCCGTTCAAGGACACTTCGGGGCCGGCGATGAACATCGTCATCAAGGTGATGACCATCGTTTCCCTGATCTTCTCCGCCGCTTTCATCTGATCTGTTACCACCCAGTTCCGTGGTGAAACGGGTACTGCTGGTCCGGCACGGGGAGTCCGAAGCCAACGCCGGCGAGATCTGGCAGGGTGCCACCTCCTCCCCGCTGACCGCCCAAGGGCGGTACCAGGCCGGATCGGCCGCCGAGCGGTTGGCCGGTCGGCGGTTCGACCTGGTGGAGAGCTCCGATCTCGAGCGGTCCCTTCACACCGCCGAGATAGCAGGCTTCCGGCCAAGGGTGCTGGCCGGATGGCGGGAGGGCAACATCGGCGTCTGGGAGGGCCGGTCCGGTGAGTGGGTCGAAACCCACTACAGCCAGGATCTGGCCCGGCTTCACGGGGACTACGACATGCAGATGGGCGAGACGGGTGAGACACCCCGCCAGGTGTCCGAGCGGGGCTGGCAGGCGCTGGCCGCCCTGGTGGGCCGGCTCGAGGAGGGGCAGAACGGCCTGGTGTTCACCCACGGCGGCCTGATCGAGTTGGTCCTGTGGCGGCTACTCGACCTTCCGATCGGGCGCCGCCGGCTCGGGTTTCTGTCCAACACCTCCTTCTGCGAGCTGGCGTTCGATGGTGAGGATGCGGCCATCCTGCGTTACAACGACGCCGCCCACCTCGGCCCGGTGTCCTTCTGGGCCGGCTTCACCCGAGCCGGCGGCGGCATCGTGATCGATCTGATCCGTCACGGTGTCACACAGGCCAACCTGGAACGGCGGGCACAGGGTCGGGTCGACAGCGACCTGCATCCCGAGGGACGGGCGCAGGCTCGGCGGCTGGCGTCATGGATCGGGACGACCGACGAGGTCTTCTCCTCCCCGCTTAGACGGGCGGCGGCCACGGCGGAGATCGCCTTCGGGCGGCCACCGGTGCTAGTGGACGAACTCATGGAGATGAGCTTCGGTGAGTGGGAAGGCGAACTGTGGGAGGAGCTGGAGGCGTCGGGCCGGCTCGGTGGCTATCCCCGGGACGGGCAGGACATCCGGCGCGGCGGCACGGGCGAGACCTGGGAGGAGGTCCAGGATCGGGTAACAGGCTTCATCGGCGGCCTCACCGATACCTACGCCGGGCGCCGGGTGGTGGCCGCGTCGCATGGCGGGGCGATCAAGGCCTACGCCACCGCGACACTGGGATTCCGCTACGGCAAGGCCCAGCTCCTGGGTCCCCTGGAGAACACTTCTGTCACCCAGGTGGCGATCGGTCCGGACGGACACCCGACGCTCGCCACCTACAACATCACCCACCATTTGGAGGGCTTGGACGACTAGAGGGGTCCCTCTTCATCCGTGCGCCCTCTTAGAGGTTTGCTCATAATCCTATGGGAGCATGGAGGGCGTGAGGGGAGTCGACGAACCGCCGTCCTGCTGGTGGAGGACGACCCCAATGTCGCGAACCTGGTCGACCGGTACCTGCGACGGGGCGGCTAGCACGTGTACCGGGCGTTCGCCGATTCCATGGTCCGTGTAGAGTCTCGAACCGAGGACCGGGGCGGAGACGACTGGGCCATCATCACGGGTGGACGACGATGGTCCCGGCATCAGCGAGACAGACCGTCCCCATGTGTTCGAACGCCTCTACGTGGCTCGGCACAGGCCCTGGATAAAGAGGCGGGCTCGGGTCTGGGCCTGACAATCGTGGCCGAGCTGGCCGAAGTCATGGGAGGCAAGGTGAGCGTGACCGCCCGTCAACCTACCGGCACCCGATTCACCGTGCAGTTCCCTGCGATGGACGACAGGCTTGCTCCATGACCACGCTCACCAAGATCATCACAGGCGTTGGGGTCGCGATCGTGTGTGTGGCCATCGCCGCGGTCGGGTGGTGGAGCCTGCGGCCCGAGGGACCCGAGCCGGTCGATCTGGAGGCGGCGGTGGCCCGGCTGGAGTCCACAGGCCGTGAAGGGAGCGACGGCTCCTCGGCCTCCGAACTCGACGACCGTGGGTCGGACTCGACGCCGGCCACCGAGACGACATCTTTGGACACCGAAGCGGCCGGCTTGTCAGGGGTATGGACCGTAGTCACCCGCGAAGGTACCGATGTGCCGACCGGCGAGGCCGCGGTCAGCTTTGCCGGCTACCGGGTGGTGGAGGTGCTGGCGGGCGGAGTCGACGAATCCACGGTGGTCGGCCGTACCGCCGAGGTGGCCGGCGCGATCGAGCTGAGCGGAACCGCCCTGGTTGCCGCCAAGGTGGAGATCGAGATGGCCACCCTGCGGACCGACGACAGCCACCGTGACAGCCACGCACGGGAAGCCCTTAACACCAAGGAGTTTCCGCTGGCCGTATTCACGCTCGTAGAACCCGTGGAACTCCCCGTCCGGCTACTCGAGGGCGAGAGTCTCTCAGGGTCGGCCATAGGAGACCTCACGATCAAGGGGGTCACCAACCGCGTCGTGTTCGATCTCGAGGCTCAACTCGCCGGGAACACAATCGTGGTCGTAGGGTCGGCTGCGGTGATCTTCAGCGACTACGGAGTGGACGCCCCGACGTCTGCCGCCGTCATCTCGGTCGAAGACCACGGCATCATGGAGTTCCAACTCTTCCTCACCCGGTGAGCGTCCACCGGTAATCGTGCACGTCCGGCGCTAACCCAAAGCGCCACGCTGGTCTAGGCCGGTCATCCGGACGGGCGGAACCAGCCCCGAATCCCTTAGCGCGACCCTGATCCCGCGCAAACAGTCTGCTGACAGCCGTCCCGGACACTGGCGGAACTGCTGGTATGGCGCAGCCGGTGACCTAGCGGGTCTCCCACACGATCAGCGAGGCCCAGTTGTCGACTTCGGGGTCCTCCATGTAGTTCTCCAGCACTCCGCGCGCCTCGAAGCCGTTCTCGATCTGGAAGCTAAGGGTCCGGTCGTACAACTCGCCGGCGGCCACCCTCTCCACGTATTCGGCGGCGGACATGCGGTCCTTGTACTCGGCGTATCCGGGGATCACCCCGCCGGCGATGATGCCCCGCAGGCCGAGGGTCCGGCACACCTCCTTGCGCAGGTCGTACAGGCGGCTGCCGATCCCGCGGCGGCGGTAGCGGGGGTCCACGGCGATGTCGGTGCCGTAGTACCACTCACCGGTGGGATCGTGCCCGGCCTTGTGCTGTCCGGACATGAGGTCCTTCATCCGGTGCTGGGGGCGGGACAGGTCGAAGTGGACCCTCACCCCCAGGCCCATGGCTATCGGCGTCTCGCCATCCAGAACCACGAAGCCTCCCTCGGGAAAGACTTCTGCCAGCTCGAGCAACTCTCCGGCACTGTAGAGGTCGGCGGGGTTCACGCTGGGAAATGACCGGAGCTCGAGCGCCTCCAACTCCCCGGCCCATCGGGCCTCCAGGTGGACGTAGCGGAGGTCGTCGCTCACCCCCAAAATACTTCCGGTGGTGCCTGACTACTCGGACCTGTCGCTATGGAGGGCCGCACCCTGGCCGATCTGATCACCGGCGCCGATTCCGAGCTGGCCGAGCTCGCCTGGGTGGGAGTCGGGTCCCGTCCGTGGAAACCCGAGCCTCTGCGCTGGCTGGGCATCCGGGGCACCCGGGCCGTGATGGGCTGGGCCGACCGCGTCGAGTTCGGCACCGGACGGTCCTCCCGCCTCGGCCGCCTGGCCTACGGAATGCTCGGTCGCTGAACCGGTGATCTCCCTCCACCGGAGGGGTTGTCAGTCGTACCCACGGGGGTAACGATGCCCTATAGGAGAACGGACGACAGCCGGAAGGCCGTCGCCCGTCACCCCGAACCGGCGGGTATATTGCCTGTGGGTACAGGACGGGCCTGAGAAACTCGGAGCCGGGAGCCAACTCTCCGGGTTGCGGTTCGACTCCGCTGCCCGCCGCCGCTTTACCGCACCTGCTCGAATCGTAGCACTGCTGCGCCCCGAAGATAACCCCCCGCCAGGCTAACGTCTTGATCCTCATGGAACGGGCAGGACCTCATGATGACCTTTCGGACCTTCGGCGTCGGGATGGCCCGTTCTCGAATCGGTCGAAACAGGGGAGGGCTCTCACGCCGTGTGCTCATAGATGTGAGCAGGAGGCACCCGCGTGGCATCTGATCCGGACCGCCGCCGTGTGAGATCGCCGATGGCTGCTTCCCAAGTCCAGGTTGAGGCAGTCCTCGACATCGGCCGGCGGGCTGGGCTGGCCGCGGTGGGGGTGTGCCGGGCGGAGCCGTTCACTGAGATGGCCGAGACGTTGCACCAGCGCAAGGAAGATGGGCTCCATGGCGGGATGCAGTTCACCTACCGCAATCCGGAACGATCCACCGACCCGTCGCGCATCCTGCCGGGCGCCGCATCCCTGGTGGTGGGCGCTCTCGACTTCTGGCGTGGCGAACCGGCCCGCCCGGACGACGGCCTCCCCTACGGCCGGGTGGCGGCCTACGCCCGGGAGGATCACTACGCCGCCCTCCGTTCCGCTCTCGATCAGGTGGCGGAGGCGATACGCGCGGCGGGCCACCGGGCGGTGGTGGTCGCCGACGCGAACAGCCTGGTCGATCGGGCTGCCGCCCACCGGGCCGCCATCGGCTGGTGGGGGAAGAGCTCCAACATCCTGGTGCCAGGAGCGGGGAGCCTGGTGGTGCTCGGCGCGGTGGTGACCGACGCCCCTCTGTGCGATACGGATCCGGCGCCGGTGGCCGACGGCTGCGGGTCGTGCCGCCAATGCCTCGACGGGTGTCCCACCGGCGCCATAGTCGCTCCCGGGGTGGTCGACGCCCGCCGCTGCCTGGCCTGGCTGGTCCAGGAATCGGGGGTGTTCCGTCCCGAGTTCCGGGTGGCCCTGGGGGACCGGATCTACGGCTGTGACGACTGCGCCGAGGTGTGCCCTCCCAACCGGGTCCGGGTCCGCCTCGACAACCGGATGACAAGGAGACCGAACGAAGCCTGGGTGTCCCTGGTCGATCTGCTCGATGCCTCCGACGAGGACCTGATGGCCCGGTTCGGACGCTGGTACATCCCGCGGCGCCAACCCCGTTACCTGCGGCGCAACGCGCTGGTGGCGCTGGGCAACGTCGGGGATCCGTCCGAGCCCCGGGTCCGCTCCGCTGTCGAGCAGGCTCTAGCCCATCCCGACCCGCTGGTGCGCGCCCACGCCGTCTGGTGTGCTCGCCGCCTCGGGCTGGGCCTCACCGCTCTACAGGGCCGCGAGGACCCCCTGGTCCGGGACGAACTGGATCGCCCGGTCCCGGTCCGTGAACCCCTCGCGACCGGGCCCTAGCCAACCGCCTCGATGAACGCGTCGGTGTAGTTGATCTCGAAGTCGCCGGTGTCCTGGATCTCCTCCAGCGAACCCACCCCGCCTGGGATCACCGCGGGATCGGCCACGAAGTCCAGCAACTCCTGCTCCAGGCCGTCAAGGGCCGCCGCGTTGGGGGTGGAGTAGTAGTTGTAGTTCGACACGGCCGCACCGTTCTCGGCACCGAGAATCCAGTTGTTGAAGGTGTGGGCCGTGCAGGGGTTAGGGGCATCGTGCGGGATCGCCATGTTGTCGATCCAGCGCGTCCCGCCCTCCTCCGGCACGAAGTACACGTAGCGAGACGGGTCGTCGGTCTCCAGGAACTGCGTGAACATGTCACCCGAGTAGCCGTGGGCTATCGCCGTCTCACCGGTCGTCAGCAACTCGTCCGCCCGATCGGTGTCGAAGGCCGCCACCCGGCCCCGCGCCTCGGCGACCAGCTGCTTGGCCTCCTCCAACTCACCGGTGTCGGTGGTGTTGAGTGAGTATCCGAGGTAATTCAGCGCCGCGCCCAGGGTCTCCCGCGGGTCGTTGAGCAGCGAGATCCGGCCTGCGTACTGATCCGCGAAGCTCGGGTCGAAGACGATCAGAGGAACTCGATGGGTACGTAGTCGTTCATGCTGGGGAGCCCCCAAACCGCCCAGAAGTCCCTGGTCCTGGGTCGCATAACGGTAGCCCCCGAGGTCTCTATCTCGTAGGGTGGCTCGGGCACCTGGCACACCCCGTGGCGGGTGAGGTCCATCAGGTCTCCCTCGTCGAGGTCGTCCCGGTCGAGGTGGTCGATGGCGACCGACCGCCGCCGGTGCGAGCTGTCCTGGAGATCGGGAGGCCGCTCGACCTCGACGGCCCGGGTGGATCCGTGGGTGGTGTGGTTGGTATAGGTCAGCGGCTCGGAGGACAGGGTCGTTACCGGCCGGACACTGGGCATGGCTTCGATGTTGAATCCGACCCCGTCGGCGTCGAAGATCATGTAGTTGTGGCCTCCGGCCAGGTCCGCGTCCAGGATCACGTCTCTGGCCTCGGTCGCGGTCTCGGCGAGCAAAGCGTGGCGGACCACGGTCGGCCAGGTGACCCCGATCTTCCCGTCGGAGGCCGCCAGGTTGGTGATGCCCACGCACACCCCGTGCTCGTTCATACCGATCTGTCCCAGGCATCCCACTGTCGTGAAGATCAGCGCCCGCGGCCCGTCTTCAGGCCTGGTCCGCACCAGGATCACATGGTCGGTGGCTGAGGCATGCATGTCCCAGGTCTGCCCGAAGAATCCGGCGCCTCCGGCCCGGTCGTCAGGGACGATGAAGGCAGTGCAGTCATCCTCCACCCGTAGGGGAGTCGCTGCCTCGTCCCCGAGGTGTGCCCGCACCGTGTCCACGAAGTCGGTAAAGCCGCCCACCACCACCGCTTCGGCCAAGCTGATCCCGGCGCCGCCGGCCATGGCGGACATCTCCTCGTACAGGACGGCCGACTGTTGCTCATGGGCTTCGAGACAAGCCTCCGCCAGTTCGAGGACCATCCCCCTGGACACAGACACCCCCGTCCACAGGCCGGCCATCACAAGGCCGATCCGCTCCTCGGAGTACTCCCGGATCTCCGCCGCATAGGTACCACCATGGACGTACCCCATCTCGGCAGGAGATCCGCCCACGTCCAGCATGCGAATAGGAGGCCGTCGCATCTGCCCCAAGCGTAATGGGCCCGAACTACACGTCTAGCTGGACTCGAATCGGTCTACTCGCTGCTGTACTTGGCGTACTTCTCCAACAGCCGGACCGGCTTCTGCAGGGCGTCCCGGCGGAAGGGCTCGCCGAGCTCCCGGCTCACCTGGATCTCGAGCACGGTGGGCCGCTCAGACTCGACAGCCGCTCTAAGGGCGTCGCCGACCTCCTGTGGCTTCTCTACGACCTCGCCCTCAGCGCCCATGGCGCGGGCTATGGCCGCGAAGCTGGGGTTCTCCAGCATGGTCGCCACGTAGCGGTCGTCATAGAAGTCGATCTGGTTGCGCTTCTCGGCGCCCCACTGCCCGTTGTTGAACACGCAGGCCACCACCGGGATGTTCTCCCGCACGCAGGTCATGACCTCGGCCAGGCTCATCCCCCAGGCGCCGTCCCCTACGTAGGCGATGGCGGGCCGCTCCGGCGCGGCCACCTTCGCCCCCATCGCGGTGGGGAATGCGTAGCCGCAGTTCCCGAACATCATCGCGGCGAACATGCTGTTGGGCCGGTCGAAGCTCAGGTACGAGTTGGCCACCGAGCAGATATTCCCTATGTCGGTGGTGACCATCGAGTCGGCCGGCATGGCAAGTTCCAGCTCCCGTAGGGCGGTGCGGGGTGCGATGGGGACATCCTGCGAGGAGGAGAGCGAATCCAGTTCCCGCCGCCAGGCCTCCTTCTCCGCCTGGATCCGGGCCATCCGATCGTCGCGCGTAGCCGAGCATGCCAGATCCATGGTCGCCAGCCTCCTCGCCAGCTCGGCGGCCACCGCCCCGGCGTCACCGTGGATCGCCACCTCGGCCGGCTTGACCAGGCCCAGCATCCGGTGGTCGGCATCGACCTGGATGATGCGGGCGTCCTCCGGCCAGTACTCGATGCCGTACTGGGGCAACGTGCCGAAGGGCCCCAACCGGGTGCCCAGCGCCAGGATCACGTCGGCCCGGGCCACGATGCGCATCGCCGCCTTGGAGCCCTGGTAGCCGATCGGCCCGCAGGCCAGGTCATGGCCAGCGGGGAAGGCGTCGTTGTGGAGGTACGAACAGATCGCGGGTGCGCCGAGCAACTCGGCCAGGCCCACGGCCTCGGCTTGCCCGCCTCCCATCACCACGCCCCCGCCCACCATCAACACCGGGAAGCGGGCCTCGGCCAGCAACCGCGCGGCGGCTGCCAGGCCGGCCGACCCGCCGGACGAGCGCTCGACCACGAGGGGGTCTCTGATGTCGTAGTCGGCTTCCCCGTAGAAGTAGTCCCGCGGGATGTTGATCTGCACAGGACCCCGCTCCGCCATCGCCAGCGTGAAGGCCCGGTGGGTGAGCTCCGCGATCCGCTCGAACCTCTTGACCTCGACCTGGTACTTGGTGATCTTCGAGAAGATCGGCATCTGGTCGGTCTCCTGGAAGCCTCCCAAACCCTCCCCCATCGAACCGGCCTGCGGGGTTACGGCGACCACGGGCGAGTGCGCCCAGTACGCGGCCGCGATGGCTGTGACGAAGTTGGTGATGCCCGGACCGTTCTGGCCGATGCACACCCCGTGCCGGTTCGAGACCCGGCTGTATCCGTCTGCCATATGGGCGGCGTTCTGCTCGTGGGCCACGGGCCAGAACCTGATCCCGGCCGGCTCGAAGATATCGAGAGCTTCCATGAAAGCCGACCCCACAATGCCGAACACGTCGGTCACTCCCTGGGCTGCGAGGCTCTCGACAAAGGCCTCGCTAGCGGTCATCCGGACCATCTACTTCCCTCCTCCGTACGCAGCCGAGAGGCGCCGCGGTTCCCCTTCGACACGGCTTGAGGCGCCGAGGAGCCGCTATACGCCGTCCCGAACCCCGAAGGGTACTCCACCCGCCGTGATAGGCACTTCCGAAGCGTCCAGCAGCCTCGGGCGCCCGCGCGGCGGGAGGTGGCGCGCTCTTACTCCTCAGCCGAGGGGGCCGGGGCCATCGACGTCGCTACAGGCACCTCGATCTCGCTGCTGCGGAACCAGACCCCCACCGGCGGGTCGGCCGGCAGGTAGCGGATGTCGGGGAAGATTGTCTCGCCATCGGTGCCGATGAATCCGAATTCGGTTCGGCCGCCAGCAACGCGCCGGGCCCGGATCCTCCCGATCGAGTCCCCCGCCACCTCGACGTCGCCGCTCACCTGCCAACTGCCGGTAGGTATGTCTTCACGCAGGAAGCGCTCCGTTGGCAGGATTTGGCGTCCACCGGCAAGCTCGACGCCATGCTCCAAGCTGCCGTCCTCGCCCAACCGGGCGATGATGCGCAGCCGGTAAGAGTCAGGGCCCGCCGGATCGGTACGTGTCCAGAAGCCGAGCATCCGTCGAAGCTCGAGACTGTGGCTGATCGAGAGGCGTTGCAGGAAACGGAGGTTCGCTTGGCCGCCAGCTTCCACCGCGCACAACGCGCCGTCGACCGACACCCCATGGATGGGGCGGACCGCCCGCATCTCGGCGTCGAGAGCGAGCAACCCTTCAACGCCGTCAACGCCGGCCGCCTCGAGCGCGTCGCGCAGGGCGTTCGGGCCGGGGCTGCAGCCCGCCTGCTCCGCCATCATCTTCCGGACGCCGGGATCCTTCCATCCTTCTTCAGCAGCCCGGGCCGCGGTGACTATCTCTCCAGCCGTCACCGCAGCCGCCACGACGCTCTCGGCATAGGCGACCTGGGAATGGGCCTCCAGCGCTTCCTCGAACGACAGTGCCGCGCCATTCTCGATCCGCCACAGGAGCGTGCGCCACGAGGACGCCATCCACGCGAACTCGGAAGACGCCGCATCGGCTGCCTGCAGCACCGACTCCTCGATTGCGATCGGATTGAGCGCCTCGCCAGCGGCCAGGGCATCGATCATCCCCGAAGCGTCGGCGAAGGAAGCGTATCTCTGAGCGAACGTCTCGAGGAGCGCGCTCGTCGACAGGTTGGCAACGGCAACCGGTGTCGGGTTCCCGTCATCCGCCAGCGCCGCGATCTTGGGCCGCTCGAACACGCCGTCCAATAGCTGGGTTGCCACTCCTGCCGCATAGATCGCTCGCAGCCGATCCTGCCGATCAACTTCGGCGTCCGGGTCGGTGGCGGACTTCACCTCCGTCGTGACCTCCCCGTCGCTATCGGCTTCCGCGGCCACCGTGTACTCGGCGCCGTCTACGCGCACGTCTAAGGGTTCGAAGGTGGGACCGTCCAGAACAAACAGGTTCTGCCACAGGCCGTGGAACCCGATCTCGTTGCCCGCTCTGTCGTAGGTGACGATTCCCACGAACACCCACGTGGGGCCGGACCGATAGAAACTGACCTCGAACGGAGCAACCTCGCTGATCGAAGCGCTGCCCTCGCTAGCGGCATCGGTCCCGGAGTGATACGAGACTCCGGCTTGCCAATGCCCCGCAACACGGCCGAGGCGCTCGAACACACGGGGGCCGACCACGTACAGAACGGCGTAGCCGCCGGCGACGAGATCGCCCCCTACGTTCCCGGCGCGGTAGTGAACGGGGAAAGGATCGCCCGCGACTACCTCTGCCGGAACCCGCACTTCCTCGATCTTCAACCGGGCTCGTTCCTGTTCCGCCTGCTCGTCCACCAAGCGGACCGTGAGATCGAAGTCGGCGCGCAGGGGTTGGTAATCGCGCTCGAGGTAGGTGGTCGCCTCGATGAAGTAACCACCGGCCGGCAGGAATTGGTCTATACGGGCGTTGCGGACCTCCCCACCATCGTCGTTGGCTCCGATTATGCCGCCCGCTAGCGACGCCAAGGACAAGACAGGATCGCCATCCTCCGACCTCAGGTCGATACGAACGCGACCGGCCTGTTCGAGGTTGAACGTGTAACCGTGAGCCGGATGCTCGACGACGAAACGCGACCCGCACGTGTCAAGTGTCCAGGATCCGGATGCGGTCAGATCAGCGACCGCTTCCAACGTGCCGAGATGCACCGGCTCGCAACCGGATACATAGCTGATCGTGATGGCGAAGTCCGCCGGTCCCCGGCTCCGGCCGCCGACAGTCGTGGCCTCGATCATGTATGCGCCCGGTGGCAGGTCCCGCTCGACGCGGGCGTCCAGGCCGGCTCCTCCGTCGTCGTTGTCAGCGAGACGGGTGCCGTCCTCCGCGAGCAGGTAGAGGTACGCGTCCGCCCCCGTGGACGTCAGGTTGATCCTGACTCGTCCTGCCGTAGCGACCTCGAACCTATAAGTGCTGGCGTCACTGCCGGCGCGGAACCGCGAATCGCAGTCCTCGGTCGTCCAGCGCCCCACGGCCTCCAACCCGTCAGCGCTCAGTGTCCCCAGGTCTGCAACCTCACAGTCCGGGGACTCCTGCGCCAACCCGGGCCTCGATCCCGGGAGGGCCAGCACGCTCGCTACGAGGGTGAAGGCGATGCACGCCCGCGCCAGCCGGTGGACGCCGGGATTGCCAACCAGGGCTCGTTCCATCTCGGACTCCAATGTTCGGTTTGCTGTCAGAAAGGGTGCCCGCGGCCGACGGAACACCATTGACGATCAGGCGACGATTGTAGTTAGAGCCTGATCACGCTATGCGCGTTCTGCCCTGACGACCACCGTCGGCATGGCGCGCCGGGGGGAACACCATTTGCTGACCATTCCGCGCGCCTTTTGGACACGCGCGTATATAGAGTCACACACCACCGGCAGGTAAGGAGGTGGGAAGATGGCCGGGCTCACGGTCGAGCAGTTGGACCGGTTCCACGAGGACGGATACCTGATCGTCGAGGATGTGCTCACCGAGGAGGACCTGGCCGCGATCGACGCCGAGTACAGCAAGATCGTCAATCGGGTTTCGGCCGACCTGGCCCTCCAAGGAAAACTGCGGCCGCTCACCGGGACCACCTTCTCGGAGTGCTACATCGAAGCGATGCAGCAACTCGACGACATGTACGACCTCTACCAGCACCTCGACATCTCCCTCCCCCTGCTCGAGGACCTCGACCACAGCCACACCATGAACGCCGGGCCAGAGGTGTTCCGCCTGCTCACCAATCCGCGCCTGCTCGACATCGTGGAGTCGGTGATCGGGCCCGAGATCTACTCCAACCCGGTCCAGCACACCCGCATCAAACCGCCCGTCCGCCACCTGCCGGAGGCGGCGCTCGACGCCAACATCGCCGCCACGCTGTGGCACCAGGACTCCGCCGTAATCGATACCGAGGCCGACGGCACCGACATGCTGACGATATGGCTCGCCGTGACGGATGCCACCCTCCAGAACGGGTGCCTGATCGTCGAGCGCGGCAGCCACCGTGAGGAGATGACCCTTCACTGTCCGGGAAAGGTCTTCCCCGCCGAGATCTACATTCCCGAGTCGATCATCGACGACGGCCGGGTCATACCCATGGAGGTACCCGCCGGAGGCGCCGTCCTGCTGCACAAGCTGACCGAGCACGGTTCGCTGGACAACCACAGCCACGACATCCGGTGGAGCTTCGACCTCCGCTACCAGCCGATCGGACAACCCACCGGCCGCTCCGTGTTCCCCGGGTTCGTCGCCCGCAGCCGGGCCCACCCCGAGCAGGTGATCACCGACCCCGACGAGTGGGCGAAACTGTGGTGGGACGCCCGAGACCGCATCGCTGACGGCGTGACGCCCATGCGCTTGAACGCCCGATGGAAGGCCAACGCCCGCCAGCCCATCTGCGCCTGACCCGTTCCCGGGCCAGGCTCGTTCCCACGCCGCCGCTCAGCAGATCGTGGTGCGCTCCTCGGGAAGAACGAGGTCGATCAAGGCCCGGTGGATGATCTCGTTGGCGCATTCGTTGCTGGGATACACCACATGCGCGTAGTGCTCGGCTCGGACCAGGTAACCGTTCGACAGCGTCTCCTCCACCAGCTCCTGTGACTCGGTGAACGGCGTCGCCGGATCCCGCGGATTACCGATGACGACGATAGGCACGTCGCTACCGTCCAGCGTGCCGCCGAACGAGCTCCGGTCGAGCAGGTCGTAGAACGGGCATGTGCCCGGCGCCGCGAAGTCGAGGTTTGCCAGCAGTGGCAATTCCCGGTGCACCGCCTCTTCCATCGCCTCCTCGTCGGACAGCCGCACGTGGCGATCCAGCTGCGGGTTCAGTACCCACGAGTCGAGGCAGTTGACGTGCTCGACGAACGTGGTCCCGCCGCCACTGTCTCCGAGTTGGAACAGTGCGAACTCGGCGAGGAGGGATGGATCGCCGTCCTCTACCAGCAGGGCGTAGCCGAGCCAGAGGTAAGGCCAACTCTCCTCGCTGTACAGCGGCGTGATGATCGACAGCGCTCCCGCAAGCGGGTTCCCGCCCGTGGCCTCGGCCACCGCCTCGAGCGCGCCGACGTTCTCCTTGTAATACCCGCGCGGGTCTCCGTCGTTGTAAATCGGGCACTCGGGCCGATCGCACGCGTCAAGGGCTTCGCCCAGCAGCACCTCGAACTGGCGGAGCTCGTCGATCACGTTGGCTACCCGCGCCTCCACCGTGCTGACGTCGTCGACCGGATTGTCCGCGCCGTCCACGACCATGGCTCGTACCGACTCGGGGAACAACGTGGCGTACCACACGCCGAGCGTGGCGCCGTATGACGCACCGAAGTAGCTGATCCGCTCCGCTCCGAGCGCCTTGCGGATCTCATCGATGTCGCGGGCCACGTACTCGCTATGCAAGAGGCCAGCCGCGGCGCCCATCGACTCTACGCAGAGCAGCGCTGCCTCCTCGGCCGCAGCGAATTCCTTGGCGGTGTCGAACGGGAGCTCGACCTGCGACAGCAACTCGATCTGGGCTCCGGGCTTCCCACACACAAAGCGAGGCTCCGAGCGCTCTACGCCTCGCGGGTCGAATCCGACGATGTCGAACCGTTCGAGCAAAGGCCTGGTGAACACGACACCGGGGCCCTCCAGGGCCCACGCAGCCATATCGACGCCGCTGGCGCCCGGTCCTCCGGGATTCACCACCAGGTAGCCGATGCGCCGGTCCGGATCGGTGGCCCGGTGCACGGCGATGGTGAGCGCCAACTCTCCCGCGTCCCGGTCGCGGTAGTCGAGCGGCACCGTGACGACACCGCACTCGAGCCCCTCGAACTCACATTCGATCCACCGCACGGTGGCTTCGGGAGCCACGGAGTTCCCGTCCGTGCCATCCACGGCGCCCGCTTCCTCGACCGGATCCACCTCGTCCTCATTGTCGGGATCGTCGCTGCGGTCCTCGCCCGCGACGGAGGTGACGGTGGTCGGTACGCTCTGGACCGGATCGGAGGCGGCCGGCGCCGTCCCGCTGACGGCGGTAGATGTCACGGTTGCCGGCTCGCCAAGGGCGGGGGTAGACGTCGTGGTTACCGGCTCGCTGACCGTGGAAACGAGAGTCGTGCTCGCCGTTCCCCCGGCCTCCGCGCCGGAATCGTCCTCCTGTGTCGAGCAGGCCGCTGCCAGCAACACGAGCAGCACGACCGCTGCCAGCATGCGGCGCCGATCAAAGCCTGCGCAACCACGGGGCCGTGAAGTATCCCGAGACAGCATGCAGCCCCCTGCGGAGTGGTCCGGTGAACGGCGAATCCTATCCACGATCCTGCGCTACCGGACGACCCGGGTTACCGGCGGCGGAGAGTTCGGTTCCAACTGCCTTCTAGGCGAAGACGGATCGGGGTTAACGTGTCCGGCATGATGACGGGCGCCAGGGCGCTTGCGGAGATGCTCGACGGGTACGGCGTGACCCATGTCTTCATGGTGCCGGCCGTCCTCCGGCGAACGCTTGCAGAACTGGAGCGGTTCGGCGTGCGGCGCATCCACACCCACGGGGAGAAACCGGCCGCTTACATGGCCGATGGGTACGCCAGGATGTCGGGCCGGCCCGGGGTGTGCATGGCCCAGGCGGTGGGGGCGCTGAACCTGGCCGCCGGCCTCCGCGACGCCCACCTAGCCAACTCCCCGGTCATCGCCCTCACCGGGGGTCGGGACCCTGCAGCAACCGGCAAGGGTGTCTACCAGGAGGTGGACGACCTGCCCGCCTTCGTCAACGTCACCAGGTTCAGCGCCGAAATCGACGCGGTCGAGAAGATCCCCGATCTCGTCCGGCAGGCATTCCGCTCGGCGGTGTCCGCCCGCCCCGGGCCGGCACACCTCCAATTCGTGGGCAACGAGGGCCAGATCGACCTCGGAGAAGGAGATCTCGATCCCTCCGTCGAGCCAAGATTCGTCTCGGTACCGCCGGAGCGTCCCCTCCCCGACCCGCGTGACGTGGCAGCTGCTCTGGACCTGCTCGAGCGCGCCGAGCGGCCGGTGCTGGTGGCGGGCGGTGGCGGGCGGACCTCCCGGGCCGCACGGGAACTGGTGGGTGTTGCGGAACGGCTCGCCATCCCTGTGGTGACCTCTCTCAACGGGAAGGACACCATTCCGGGAAACCACCCCCTATGCGTCGGGGTCGTGGGCACCTATTCGCGGAGCGCCGCCAACCGGGTCGTCAACCAAGCGGACCTGGTGTGTTTCGTGGGCTCAAGCGCTGGCAGCATGACCACCCACTTCTGGCAGGTTCCGGTACCCGGGGTTCCCGCCATCCAGATCGACATCGACCCGGAGATGGTGGGTCGCAACTACCCGCTGCGGGTCGCCATCCGCTCAGATGCGCGAACAGCCCTCACCGCCATCCTCGAAGGCGCCGGTCCAACCCCTGCGAGCCGGGGGGAATGGCTCGCCACCGTCCGCGGCGAAGTGGCCGCGTGGCGCCAGCAGCACCTCGGGCGCCTTCGCTCCGATGCGGCGCCCATCCGTCCCGAGCGCCTCTGCGCGGAGTTGACGGATCTCGTGCCCGACGATGCCTGCGTCGTGGTAGACACCGGACACGCCGGGATGTGGATGGGCGGTATGTTCGACACCCGGACGCCCGACCAGCGCTACCTGCGCAGCGCCGGACACCTCGGCTGGGCGTTTCCCGCCGCGCTGGGCGCCAAGTGCGCCGCCCCGGCTCGCCCTGTTGTCTGCTTCACCGGCGACGCCGGGCTCTGGTACCACATCGCTGAGATCGAGACCGCCGTCCGTTGGGGCATCAACACCGTGACGGTGGTCAACAACAACTCCTCGGGCAACCAGTCCGCCCGCGGGTTCGACCGCGCCTACGGAGGAGAGCAGACACCGGAGGGACGCCGCCTGTGGACCTTCAATCATGTCGACTTCGCCCGGCTGGCCGAGGGCATGGGGGCCATGGGGATCCGGGTGGAGAAGCCCGGCGAGATAGGCCCTTCCCTGGAGCGGGCCCTGGCGGCAGAGCGCCCGGTCGTCATCGATGTAGTAACCGATGTCGAGGCGATGGCCCCCCTCGCCGTCGTCTGACGCCCTCGCGGAGCCGCACGGCCACCCGGCTGCGGCGCTCTAGCGGGGGCCGTCCACCGTTACCGTGACGACATCCACCCCGTGGTACTTCTGGTGGCGCACCGACGATGAGTAGTGCTCGAGCAGGCGGAAGGAGATCTCCCGGACATCGGCTATCTCGGGTGCGTCGGCCAGGTAGGACAGGCGATCCTCCAGGTTCTCCCTATCCGACGCGCACACGAACTCCAGCTCCGCCCCTTCCGGACGGGACACCGCGGCCACCACCACGCGGCGCTCGGCCTCGGTCTGGCCCCCCGCCGATTCCAGGCTGGCCAGCGTCTCCTCACCGACCAGAACCAGCCTCTCCGCCGAGTCGGAATCCCACCCCGCCCTAGAGGCGAACCTGCGCAGGAAGTCGGCGAGCTTCGGCAGCGTTTCGGAGTCGAGTCCGAGCTCCAAACGCATGCGCCGGGGGCCGGTCAGCTCCAGGAAGGACGTCAGGAGGATGGCGACGATCGCTCCCGACGTCATGCCGTTCCCGAGCAACACTCCCAGGAACCCGTCTCCCAGCAGATCGAAGTAGATCGCCTGGTTCTGGAAGCCCACTCCGATCCAGAAGGCCAGTCCCGCGATCACGGCCTTGCGATGGTCGACGCCGTCCTGGAGGACGATCTTCACGCCCTGGATGAAGAGCAGAGCGAGGAGAACGATGATGTACGCGGCAGCCACCGGCCCGGGGATTCCTATCAGGAGGGCCGCCGCCTTGGGCATGAAGGCCACCACCACGAAGATGATGCCGGTCACAGCGCCCACCCTTCGCGCCGCGATACCCGTGACCTCGGCCAGCGAGACGCTGGACGAATAGGTCGTGTTGGGAAGGGTTCCCGCCAGGCCCGACAGCAGGTTGCCCGTACCGTCGGCGTTCAGTGCTCCCTGCACCACCCGGAAGTCGGTGGCGTGCTGGCGGCGCCGAGAAACCCTCTGGATCGCCACCCCGTCACCCAGCGTCTCTATCGCGCCAACGAGGGTGACGACCACGAAAGCGGGGAGCAGTGCCCAGAACTCGGGGCCGGGAGTGAACTCCAGTCCTGGCCAGTCACCCGAGGGCAAGCCAACCCAGGGCGCCTCCAGCACGGGTCCCGTGTCATACAGGCCGAATGCAGCAGCCACCCCGCAGCCCACCGCGATGCCGATGACCGGCGACCACAGCCGCAACGCCGACGGACCCCGCAGCACCAGCCCGGCGACCGTGACCAGGGTCGCGGCAGCAGCCACCGGCGCCGCAGCCGACGACATTCCCTCGGGTACATCCGCCAACGTATCGAACACGACCGGCGCGACCGTGGCCGTGATGAGCATGATCACGGTTCCCGAAACGACCGGAGTGAAAATGCGACGCAGCAGCGAGAGCCGGGATGCCATCAGGAACTGGAAGAACGACGAGACCACGATCAGGCTGGCCATCGTGGACGGGCCCCCCTCCACCAGCGCCGCGACGCAGACCGCGATGAACGCCCCCGAGGTTCCCATGATGAGCACGTAGCCGGCGCCTATGCGCCCGAGCTTCAGGGCCTGGACAGCGGTGGTAACGCCGCTCACGATCAGCGCCGCGAACACGGCCCAGGAGATGTAGCTCTCCGGCTGCTCGGCCACCCTGGCCACGATCACGACCGTCAGGACGACGGGCGCGACGATTATCGTGGCGGCCTGCAGCCCGGCTCCGACCGTTACGAGGTGAGGCGGATTCTCCTCCGGTTCGTAGCGCACGTTCCGGTTCTCGCCTTCGACGGCCGCCATCGGCTCTCCTCCTCGTGGTAACCCCGCCAGCTGTCGCCCGTCCCGTCGGGCAGTTCTCCTGCGTGGTCTCTTGGCCCGCTGAGTGCGTTCATGATAAGGGCCGGAGGTGCGTCTACCGAGGTTTAGCGAACCCGAGGGTTCTCAGACGTGTCTGCTCACTTTCCGTGACGGCGCCAGTGGTCGCCGAACAGGGCTTCCTCGGTGGGTCGGTCCTCGGCGATGGTGGTGGACAGGTGAGTCAGGTTGATGAAGTGGCGGTAGTTCAGGTTCTCGCTGATGCTGTTTCCCGCCCACGTCCCGCAGCCCATCGTCAGGGTGAACGGGAGCCCGTTGGTGAAGCTACCCCCGTTCCCGATGGCGTGGGCCTGGTTGACCAGCACCCGGACCGCGTCCAGTTCGGTGGCGAGAAGGCGGGCGTTCTCCGTCGAAGCCGTGTAGATGCCGCAGGAGTGGCCCCGCCCCCTGACCTCGAGGACGGCCCGGACCGTCTCGATCGCTTCCCGGATTCCGCCGGCCCGGTAGACGGTCAGCACCAGCGAGAGCTTCTCGTCGGCGAAGGACCCGGCTTCGGCCGGTAGCTTGTCCTCGACCAGGAACAACCGGGCCTTAGCGGCCTGCCCGCCCAGCCCGGCGCGGCGGGCCAGGACATCGGCGTCCTGCGCGATCATCTCCCGGTTGAGCCTCCCGTCCACCCACAGAGACTCCCGGATCGCTCGCTTCTCCTGCTTGTCCACCACGTACGCTCCGGCTTCGCGGAGGGCATCCAGCGCCCGGTCGTAGACGTCGTCAAGGATCACCAGCGAGTTCTCCGAGGAGCAGGAGGTGGCGTTGTCGAAGGTCTTGGATGCCAGGATGCCCGCGGCAGCCTGCCTGAGGTCGGCCGTGCGGTCGATGACCACCGGCACGTTGCCGGCGCCCACCCCGATCGCCGGCTTGCCGCTCCGGTACGCGCTACGCACGTTGTTCTGCGACCCTGTAACCACGGACAGGTCGCAGGCCTCCATCAACGCGGTGGTGGAGCGTCGGGTGACCGGTTCCGGGAGGATCTGGACCAGATCTCGCGGTGCGTCCACGCCCGCGAGCGCGTCCCGCATGAGTTCTACCGCCCGCGAGGTGGTCACGTAGGCGAGTGGCGAGGGCGCGACTATGACCGCGTTGCGGCCCTTGACGGCCATCATCGCCTTGTTGACCGGGGTGGCGGCGGGATTGGTGGATGGCGTGACCGCGGCCACGACCCCGACCGGCTTGGCGTAGATCATCAGGCCCCGGGATGGATCCTCCTCGATCAGGCCCACCGTCCTGGCGCGGCTCAGATCCCGAAGGGTGCCGAAGGTCTTGCGGCGGTTCTTGACGATCTTGTCCGCCACGTTCCCGAGCCCGGTGGTCCGGACGGCCAGTTCCGCCAGCTCCCGGGCGTGCTCGGGTTTGTAGAGCGACCAAGCCAGCGCCGTCACCACCTCGTCCGCCCGCTCCTGGTCCGAGCCAGCGAATTTGGCCATCGCCGACCGGGCTCTGTCCACCACCGCGGCAACGACCTCGCCCGCCGAGTCCCCGGTGTCCGGAACCTTCGTTCGAGCGGTCATGCGCCGGGTGTCACTGGTCAGGCGGGCGGCGCCAGTGGGCGACCGCCACGGTGGCGTTGTCGTTGAAACCGAGACTACGGGCCGTCCCGAGGACACTCTCGGCGATCCCGGAGGCGTCGTCAGCTCCCGGGGCGCAGGCCGACCCGATGCCGGCCAGCGAGTCATCCCACAACCACTCGATGCCGCCGTAGCGCATAGCGGGCGGCTCCCAGGCCCCGTCGCTGGCGATGATCACAGCGTCCGGGAGTTCTGAGTCCTCGAACACCCCGGCCATCTCCAACTCGACCAGCCCGGCGTCCTGGGCCTCGTCCTCGGGCGGCTGGCCCAGGCAAACCGTGATGAACCCGTAGGGATCTCGATGCGGAGAACCGCAGCAGGAACCCGTGTAGCCGTCCGGTCCGGACCACACCGCAAAGGGCATCGTGTCGCCCATCCACCCGATCAGAAGACCGCCCTCTGGCGTCCACGCCGCCACGCACAGGGTGGTCATCGGGATACTGCGGGGTCGCTCCCGATAGCCCTTCTGCTGCAAGGATGTGGATAGCGCGAGCACCCGTTGGTTGGCCTCGGCAAACACCATCGCCATGTCCGCCGCGCTGCCGATCCGCTCCGGCAGGCCGCCCACGGCCGCCTGTGACGCCTCGTCCCCGCGGGCATGGCCCCCTAGCCCGTCGGCCACCCCGATAACCCATGAGCCGTCATCCGAGACCGCCGTGAACATGCTGTCCTCGTTCGCCCTGCGTGGTCCGGCGTCGGTCACCGCGGCGGCCGTCACCGCGTCCGGCGCCCGGCCCGGCTCGGTGGACTCTGGATCCCTCATGAAACGACATGTTGCCAGATCTCCGGACCCACGGTCGTCCGAGCCACAGGGACGGCATGCCGGACCGCATAGGATCAACCACTCGAGCATGAACATCCCCGAGCACGCAGCCAAGGCCCTGCTGGAGAACGCCGGCATAAGGGTTCCCGCCGGAACCGTGGCCGACTCGCCCCAGGGAACGGCCCGGGCCGCCGCTCGCCTCGGGCCGGTGATGGTCAAGGCGCAAGTACCGGTGGGAGGCCGGGGAAAGTCGGGAGGCGTCAGGCTCGCTCGGAGCCCGGCCGAGGCGCATGCCGTGGCAGGGGATCTCCTGGGCAGCCGCATCGACCGCCACCGGGTGACCGGAGTCCTGGTCGAGGAACGGGTACGGGTCGCCGGGGAGCTCTACGCCGCGGTACTCAACCATCCCGCCGGCCCGGCGCGACGGGTGGTGCTCTCCGAGCGTGGCGGGGTGGACATCGAGGACACGGCTCGTACCGACCCCGGGTCGATCCGGACGCTCGACATCGACCCGAGAACGGGCTTGCGCCCGGAGGCCGCTCGGCAGTTAGCGGCGCAAACCGGACTGGATAGGGCCGCTCCGGCCGTAGCCGATGTGCTCGTACGGATGGACCGCCTGCATCGGGACTCCGACGCCCAACTCCTCGAGGTCAACCCGCTCGCCATCACGGATGCGGGCGACGTGGTGGCGCTGGACTGCAAGCTCGTCATAGACGGCGCCGCCGCGGTCCGCCAGCCATCGCTTGCCGCATTCGCCGCACCGGAGCCGCTCACCGAGCTGGAACGTGCCGCCCGGGAGCTCGGCCTCCAGTTCGTCGAGCTCGACGGGGAGGTGGGCGTGCTCGCCAACGGCGCCGGCCTCACGATGACCACCATGGACGTGATCCGCCACTTGGGGGGCCGGCCTGCCAACTTCCTGGAGATCGGCGGCGATGCCTACACCAAGGCGCGCCCCGCGCTGGAAATCGTGCTCGCGCAGCGAGGATTGCGCTCCCTGGTGGTCAACTTCTGCGGGGCCTTCGCCCGGACCGACGTGATGGTGGGCGGGCTGACCGTCGCGTGGGCTGAACTACAGCCGGATGTTCCTGCCTTCTTCACCATCGACGGCACCGGCGCCGCGGCGGCCAGGAGAATGCTGCGGGAGCGGCTGGGTCTCGAGCCGTACCCGACCATGGATGAGGCCATCGCCGCCGCCATCAGTGCCGCTGCACAGGATCCCGGATGATCGTCCGGAGCCACGAGCGGGTGCTGGTCCAGGGAGTCACCGGTCGCCAAGCCACCTACTGGACCGCCCGCATGCAGGAGTACGGCACCCGGATCGTCGCTGGGGTCAGTCCCCGCAAGGCAGGCATCAACCACTGCGACGTTCCGGTGTTCGGCAGCGTGCGGGAAGCGGCTGAACACGTCCCGCTGGACGCTTCGGTGCTGTTCGTTCCCCCTCTGAGCGTGAAGCCGGCGGCGCTCGATGCTGTGACCGCCGGTGTGCCCAAGCTGGTGATCCTCACCGAGCACGTACCCGTCCGGGACACGATGCATGTGATCGCGGCCGCCCGGGAGGCCGGAACGGAAGTGGTGGGCCCCAACACGGCCGGCCTCGTGACGCCGGGCGAGAGTTCTGTAGGTTTCATGCCCGCCTTCGACCCGTCGATCTTCCGCCCCGGCCGGGTCGGGGTGGTCTCTCGTAGCGGGAGTCTCGGCACCCTGGCCTGCCTGAACATCGTCCGGGCCGGGCTCGGCCAGTCCGCCTTCATCGGGATCGGAGGCGACCCGGTGGTCGGTACCCGCACGCGCGCCGCCCTTGAGGTCCTGGAGCGGGACGATCGCACCGAAGCCGTGGTGCTGATCGGCGAGATCGGCGGCGACATGGAGGAGGACGCCGCCGGTTACCTGCCGGAGATGAGGAAGCCGGTCGTGGCCTTCGTCGCCGGGCGGGCGTCGCCCCCGGACCGGAGGATGGGACACGCCGGGGCGATCTTCCAGGGAGATCGAGGGTCGTACGAATCCAAACGGCAGGCTCTGGAGCGAGCGGGGGCCGTAGTGCTGGACACCCCGTCAGGCATCGGATCCGCCCTGCTCTCGATGGAGATGAGCGATGGAACCCGCTAAAGAGCCCTCCTCACTGTTCGCCTCGGATCGGGAACGTCGGCTCTGGGCCTGGACGCTGGCGGTCGTGGTGGCCATCTACTCGACCCTCGGCCTGGCGCGGACCCTGGCGGGAATCCTGCGAGACGAGGGGATCCTCGTGGCCGCCTTCCTCATCGGCATGGTCCTGGTCGGGGCGACCGTCCTGGCCCTGGGGCTGAGGACACGACCGGGAGCGGCGGAGATAGGCATCGCGCTGGGCATCGCGGCCGTGTACTTCATGGTGATGTTGCGGATGGCGCTCCCGGAGGAACGCACCCATCTCATCGAGTACGGCGTGGTGGCCCTCTTCATCCATGAAGCGCTGAAGGAACGGGCCCGCCAGGGTCGTCGCGTCCCGATCCCGGCCCTGTTGGCGATCGCGGCGGCTTCGGCGGTCGGGACGATCGACGAATGTATCCAGGCGTTCATACCCAGCCGCGTCTTCGACCCCGAGGACATCCTGTTTAACTTCCTGGCAGCCCTCATGGCGGTGGTCTCCAGCGTGGCCCTGTCCTGGGCGCGCCGCCGGCGGGACAGGGTGCGGGGAGAGACCGACCGTCGGTAACGGTACTCCGGGATACGCGCTCGGTTATGCCGGAATCGCTGCCGCGGCGAGGGTCGCGAGGTCGGGGACGACGAGGTCGGCAACGGCATCGGTTCGCCGCGTTGCGCCTCCCCGGTCGGCACGGTTGACCCATACCGACGAGATGCCCAGTTGGTTGGCCGGCCCGATGTCGTGGAAGAGGCTCTCGGCCACGTGTAGCCACGCCCGTTTGTCGACCGCCATGCGGGCCCCGGCTAGCTCGAAGTTGTTGAGGCTGGGCTTGTAGCTGCGAGCCTGCTGAGCGGTCACCAGCACGTCGAAGTCCACATTCAGCGCCCGGGCCGTGCCTGCGAAGAGGTCGTCGTCCACGTTGGAGATCACCGCGAGCCTGTAGCGCGCCTTCAACGCATCCAGGGCGTTGTTGACATCACCGAACACCGGCCAAGCAGGCAGGGAGTCCGCAAGTGCGTCCTTGTCCGACCCCGCGCACCGGAAGCCCAACTCCGATGCGATCATCCCCATCACGTTGCGCAGGACAAGGCGATACTCCAGGAACGTCTGCGAGTCCTGCGCCCGGGGCTCCAGATCGGCGTAGAGAGCCAGGATCTCGGCCCTGGATCTCCGCATCCCGTGAGACCTCAGCACGTCGCCGACCGCCGCGCATATGCCGGACTCCCAATCGACCAGTGTCCCGTAACAGTCGAAACTGAGCCACTCGAACCTGCCGAAGTCCACAGTCAGATCACCCCCGGATCATCGCCCTCGGTAGGTTCCCCTCAGGCCTCGTACGCGGCTGGAACCGGAGGGAGCGGCCTGGTCAGCCAGCGGGGCCTGCGGAGGCCGCCAGGACCAGGGCCGGGGCGGGTCTTGGCCATCCACTCCTGGTAGATCTCGTGGGACCGCGCCGTGTCGACGAAGACGTCGCCATAACGGTCTTCGGGACCTGCGTGGCCCAGCCTGACCCGCTGATGCCAGGCGTGCATACCCGACACCGGGTCGGGATGGACCGGGAATGCCAGGTTCTGGTGTACACCGGGATCGCGCCACCAGATCCGCTCGCTGTCCGGATCCTCTGATCGGAAAGGCTCGATGCCCGTCCTGTGCCGGAGCAGCCAGCCGCCGTCGTGGCGCCCGATGTCCACCAAGGCCGATGACCACCTCTCGTTGCCCGTATTGGCATCGAGACGCCATCGGCCCATGTGGTGGGAAGCGGCTACGACGCCCGGCCTGATTCCCTCGGTGCGCCAGGCCCGCATCACGAAGTAGCCGATGTCGGTGGTTATGCGCACCAGGTCCCCCGTGTCGAACCCGAGCTGGTCGGCGTCGATGGAGTTCATCCACAGCGGATGGCCGTGGCTGATCTCGTACAGATACTTGGCGTTCCCCGACCGCGTGTGGATGAGGGTGGGCAGCCGGAAGATGGGGAGCAGGATGCGCTCGTCACCTTCGAGATCGAGATCGCGCCAGTACACATGGGACTTGAGGTACGTGGGTATGGCCGTATCCGACCAGTCCCACGACTCCAGCGTGTCGGAGTGCCATTCGAGGAGCCGCGAGGGAGACGTGAATCCGCTTCTGCGCTCCCCTTCGACTTCCACCCCGGGCTGATCGGCGCTCGCGACCTCCTCGTGCAACAGGTAGCGGTCGCGATCGATCTCGAAGGCCCCGTACTTGCGCATGTACTCCAGGGCGGTGAGCCCCTCCCGTCCGGCCTGTTCCGAGAGTCCGGGCACCGAGTTGTCGAACATCCAGCCGTAGTACTCGTCGACGCTGACGGGACGGGACGGGTCGGAGGGCGACTCGTACCACTGCCTCACCCCGAGCGAGCCGTCGGGGTCGATGCGCCAGGAGAGGTCGATCCAGAACTCGTTCTCCTCCCACACCTCGCCCGGATTGGCCTCGTAGGTGCGCTCGTACCGCTGTCCGGCCCGCTCCCCTGCCACCCGCAGCACGGGCTGGCGGAAGCCGAGCCAGCGCGCCGCATGGGTCTCGTAGGAGTGGGTGTCGTGACGCTCGGCGCCGACCCCCATCGGCAGCACGTAGTCGGCGAACCAGGCCGTCTCCGACCAGGTCGGGCTGAGTACAACGTGGAGACCTACCTTGTCCTCGTCGGTGAGCGCCTCGAGCCAGGTGAAACCGTCGGGATTGGTCCAGACGGGGTTGTAGACACGGGTGAAGTAGACCTCGAGCCGGCCCCGTCCCTCCTTGAGGAAGTGCGGCAGGAGGTAGCTCATCTCGTAGTGGCTGAGCGGGAACTCCGACGGCCAGATCAACTCGTTCCAGCGGTTCGCCGGGGGTGGCATGTTCCAGTGGTCGGGCTTGAACTTGTCCCAGGCGCTGGGCGACGTACCTCCCTCCGTCCCAACCGATCCCGTCAGGACATGCAGGAAGAAGAGGCAGCGGGCAACCTGCCAGCCCCCGAGGTTCCCAGACCCGGCGGCCCGCCATGTGTGGGAGGCGAAGCGGCTCCCCGCTTCGGCGATGCCCCTGGCTACCGCCTCGATACGTCCGGGATCCACCCCTGTCTCGGCTGCGGCGAACTCGATCGTGTAGTCGGCATAGGTCTCGCGCAGCAGCTCGAGGAAGCTCTCGTACGTGCGGGGCCGTTCGGGCGCCCGCGCGGCCAGCGAGGCCTCCCAGTTGACCCACCTGCGCACGAACTCGTGGTCCACGGCGTCCCACTCGATCAGCCGGGCGGCGATGGCCAGGAGCATGGCCGCCTCGGTACCCGGCCACGGGGAGAGCCAGTGGTCCGACATCGATGCCGTATTCGAGAGGCGCGGGTCGATGGTGGCCACCTGTGCTCCCGCCTGGCGGGCCTCGATGATGCGCTGCGCGTGCGGGTTGAAATAGTGCCCGGACTCGAGCTGGGCCGATAGCAGGAGGATGAAGCGGGCGTTGGCGAAGTCGGCCGACGGCCGGTCGTAGCCCATCCACATGGCGTAGCCGGTGCGTGCCCCCGACGAGCAGATGTTGGTGTGGCTGTTGTGCCCGTCCACCCCCCAGGACCGGAGGATGCGGTCGATGAAGCCGTCCTCGCCCGGCCTCCCTACGTGGTAGATGATCTCGTCATGGCGGTCCTCTTGCAGGGCGGTGCGGATCCGGGACGCGATGTCCTGCAGCGCGTCTTCCCAGGAGACGCGCTCCCACTCCCCTCCACCGCGGGGCCCGACCCTCCGCAGAGGATGCAGGATCCGCTCCGGGTCGTACATCTGGTTGAGGGTGGCCGGTCCCTTGGCGCAGTTGCGGCCTCTCGATCCGGGATGCTCGGGGTTGCCCTCGAAGCGCCGCACCCGCCCGTTGTCCTTGTCGACGTAGGCCAGCAACCCGCAGCCGGCCTCGCAGTTGAAACATGTGGTCGGAACGAGCCGGTAACGCCGCTTGACCCGCTCGGGCCACGCCTTGGCGTCGTACTCCTCCCAGTCGTCCCAGGATTCGGCCGGCGGGAAGGGAACCAGGCCGGTCCCGGGGACCAGTCGTGGCAGGCGATCCGTTGCGCGCCGGTCCCTATCCATCGTCATCTCCGTGCCCGCTCATGACAGGGGCACGCTCTGTCCTGCCCTGACGAAGGCGTCGTCGGCGAACCAGAGGCCGACCAGGGCGGCCAGGCCTCCCAACTCGGCCACCCAGAGGGGGACGCCGGCGCCGGCCAGGAAGACCGCTCCCAGCACTAGGGGGATCACGACCCCGATCACCTGGCCCCCGAGCCACCACTCTCTCGCATGGGCGCCTCTGGTCAGGTGGTACATCGCAGCGGCATGGTTACGGGTCGGGTGCCGCGAGACGAGTTCCGCCACCGCGACAAGCGCCATTGCCGCCGCGCCGCCGACCAGGGCCCAGGCGAACGCCCGCTGGGCTGCCGGCGCCAGATCGAACACCGGCGCGGCCAGCAGCCCCGCAGCCCCACCCGCCGTGAACGCTCCGGCGAGCATGTGCCACAGGAGCGTCGGGCTCTGCCACAGATCCCGACCCTCGGCCTGGCCGAACAGGAAGGCGGTGTACGCGGCCACGCCTACCCCTACCACCGCCCCCGCCCATATGAGTACGGGGAGAAAGTCGGCGCCGGCGAGCCCGGACACGAACCAGAGGCCGAGGATCACCGCCTGGGCGGCCAGGATCCAGGCCCCCTTTACCAGCCACGATCCCGGGTTGCCCTTGGTCAGGAGGTAGAAGAACCGGTCGGGTCGCTTGAGATCCCAAATCAGCAGGACACCGGTCAGGGCCAGGAAGATGCCGGCGATCAAGGGAGCTCCCCACCGCGCGAAGGCGCTGTCCGTACCCGCGCCCGACAGCAACGAGAGCGCCAGGACCATGACGATGCCCGCCGAGATGCCCTTCGTGAGGAAGTAACTCGACACCCGCCAGCCCCACGGCATCGGGTGGTCGGTGTTGTACACCACGCGCGGGGGGATGTCCTCCGCCGTGCGCCGCGAGGATGGGCGGCCCCCGGTCCCACCGTTGCCGCTGCGGCCGGCCGCGGGCGTCAGGTCGACGGTCATGAACGACGGCGCCGGATCGCGCCAGATACCCCCGTCGCCCGGATCGACCGCACCCAACGGGTCGATGCCGGCCGGCTCGACGCCCCGGTACCACAGGTTCGGTGCGGTGCCCTGCTCCGGGGAGCGCTGGAGCAGCCGCTCGGCGTGGACCATTTGCGAGATGGGCGTGGTCGGGTCGTGCACATCCCCCGAGATGATCGCTCCTTCCGGACAGACCACCACGCAGGCCGGCTCTAGCCCGACCTCGACCCTATGAACGCAGTAGTTGCACTTCTGCGCTGTATTGTCGTGGGGGTCGATGTAGAGCGCGTCGTAAGGGCAGGCCTGCATGCAGCTCTTGCAACCGATGCAGAGGCTGGTGTCGAAGTCGACTATTCCGTCGTCCCGGCGGAACAGCGCGTTGGTGGGACAGATCGACACGCAGGGCGCATCGGTGCAATGGTTGCAGCGCATTACCGAGAAGGACCGCGTGGTGTCAGGCCAGGTCCCCGCCTCGATGTACTTGACCCAGGTGCGGTCGACGCCCAGCGGGACGTCGTGCTCGGTCTTGCAGGCCACCGTGCAGGCATGGCAACCGATGCACGCCGTCTGGTCGATGATGAAGCCGAACTGCAAGGCACTCCCTCTAAACCTGGGCCGCGGGCGCCGGCCCGGCCCTCCAAGGGTAATCCGCCTTGTAGTGCTGGACGCTCGGGGCCAGGAAGCCGCCGAGCGTTACGCGTTCGGGCCCGGATCCGCTTGCGCTGGCGGGGCGATTCGCCCACGGGCGTACCGACCGGTTGTCGGAAAACGTGTGTAACGTTCTGCGACCATGAAACCCCTGGTAGAAGCCGCCAGTCTGACCAAGCGATTCGGCGACTTCACCGCAGTCGACGCCATCGGCTTCTCTGTCGCCTCCGGGGAGGTGTTCGGCTTCCTCGGTCCGAACGGTGCGGGCAAGAGCTCCACCATGCGGATGATCGGCGCCGTCTCGCCCGTGACATCCGGACGGCTGCGCGTGTTCGGTCTCGATCCGGCCAAGGACGGCCGACGCATCCGGTCCCGGCTGGGGGTGGTACCCCAGGACGACTCGCTCGACATGGAGTTGAGCGTGGAGGAAAACCTGTACATCTACGGCCGTTACTACGACATCCCGCGCCGCGAGATCCGTGCCCGGATCGAGGAGTTGATCGACTTCGCCCAGCTCGGAGAACGCCGCACCTCGCGGGTGGATCCGCTCTCGGGTGGGATGAAGCGGCGCCTCACCATCGCCAGGGGCCTGATCAACCGTCCCGACCTCCTGCTCCTCGACGAGCCGACCACGGGACTCGACCCCCAAGCTCGCCACGTGTTGTGGGATCGTCTCTACCGGCTCAAGCAGGACGGAGTCACCCAGATCATCACCACCCACTACATGGACGAGGCCGAGCAGCTGTGTGATCGGCTGGTGATCATGGACCGGGGCCGCATCGTCGCCGAGGGATCACCCCGCGGTCTCATCGAGACCCACTCAACCCGCGAGGTGTTGGAGGTGCGCTTCCCGGTCGGAGAGTTGGAGCCGGCCGGGCCGACGCTCCACAAAACGGCCGATCGGGTCGAGTTGCTGGCCGATCGGGCACTTCTCTACACCTCCGATGCCGACTCGGCTCTGGGGGAGATACACCGGCTCGGCCTCCGGCCGGAGAGCGCGCTGGTGCGCCGCAGCACGCTCGAGGACGTCTTCCTCAAGCTGACCGGACGCACCCTGGTCGACTGACGAGGACCGGTCTGTGCAGGTACCTGGAGCGCTGCGAGTCGTCGAGGCGAACGCCATCGCGTACCGGCGGGTCTG
The DNA here is from genome assembly GCA_009841105.1 of Acidimicrobiia bacterium. Classification (GTDB taxonomy): domain Bacteria; phylum Actinomycetota; class Acidimicrobiia; order Spongiisociales; family Spongiisociaceae; genus Spongiisocius; species Spongiisocius variivorans. The sequence goes on from VXMM01000002.1 coordinate 144,619, forward strand.
GAAGGGGTCGGCGTTCTCCTCGTTCGTCACCCCGGCCCTGTTCCTGGTGGCGATGGGCCTGGGCCTCGGATCGCTGGTGGACCGCGGAACGGGCGCCCCCGGTTTCGAGGACCTCAGCTACGTGTCCTTCCTCGCCCCCGGACTCCTCGTGGCCAGCGCCATGCAGACCGGGGCGGCCGAGGGATCATTTCAGGTGATCGCCGGGATGAAGTGGACCCGCAACTACCACTCGGTGGTCGCCTCGCCGGTCGGCACCCGTGGCCTGGTGGAGGGTCACTTCATCTGGACCGGCCTACGGGTGCTGACGGTCTCGGTGATCTTCGGAGCGGTAGCGGCCGCCCTGGGGGCTATCTCGCCGGTCGCCGCACTGGCGATGGCACCCATCGGGATCCTCATCGGCCTGGCCACCGTCGCGCCGATGACCGCCTTCACCGCCAACCGGGAGAACACAGAAGCCGTCACCGCCGTCTTCCGTTTCGGCATCACGCCCATGTACCTTTTCTCGGGCACGTTCTTCCCGATCACCCAGCTACCCGATTGGCTTCAGTCCGTGGCAACCGTGACCCCGCTGTGGCACGCGGTCGAAATGGCCAGGCGGGTAGCTCTCGGCTATGACTCGGCCCTTCCGGCCTGGCAACACGTCGGATACCTGGTCCTGGTATTCGTCGTGGGGGCGGCCCTGGCCTACCGCCTCTTCTCCCGGCGGCTGAACGTATGACCACCCGCACCCTGGCACTCCGGATCCTGCCGCCTCCGCTGGTCGGGCTGCGAGCCCAGCGCCTGATCGAGCGCAACATGCTCGTCTACAGGCGGGCCTGGATGATCCTCGTGTCGGGCTTCTTCGAGCCGGTCTTCTACCTGCTCTCGCTAGGGATCGGAATGGGCCGCCTGGTCGGAGAAGTAGCCGGTCCGGGGGGCACCACCCTCAGCTACGCGGCCTTCATAGCACCCGCTCTCCTGGCGGCGTCAGCCATGAATGGAGCAGTATTGGAGTCCACCATCAACATCTTCATCAAGCTCCGGTACGGCAAGGTCTACGACGCCATCCTCGCTACCCCCCTCCGCCCGTGGGACATCGCCATCGGGGAGATAACCTGGTCGTTGATCCGCGGCGTCCTCTACTCGATCGGATTCGTCGTGGTCATGGCGGGGATGGGCCTGGTTGCCACACCGCTGGCGATCCTGGCCATCCCGGCGGCGACCCTGATCGGCTTCGCCTTCGGAGCGGTCGGCATGGCCGCCTCCACCTTCATGCGGAGCTGGCAGGATTTCGACCTGGTCGTGCTGTTCATGCTGCCCCTGTTCCTGTTCAGCGCGACCTTCTACCCGCTCGACGTCTACCCGCCGGCCCTCCGGGCGCTCGTCCAACTCTCCCCGCTGTATCACGGAGTCGAGATCATCCGGGCTTTCACCCTGCACTCCTTCGACGCGGGACTCCTCGGCCACGTCGCTTACCTGGTCGCTATCGGATCGGTGGGACTCATGGTGGCAGGACGGCGGCTCGGGACCCTGCTCAACCCGTAAGGCGCCCGTTCCTGACTGGGCCGGATGATTGGTCTCTAGTTTCTAGTTGGTAGTTTTTGTTGGCGAATCGGTGCTTAGCGCTAGATCGGGTAGGTTTCCGGCCGCGGTGGCGCCGTCTGAGTTCCACATCCCGCCAAGGGAGACCTTCATGAAAGAGAAGAGGGTGACCCACAACTCGAGACACAGATGTACCCGCGTTACAGATGTCTTCCTGGCCTCGGACCCCCCTCCCCCGACGGTTGTGCGGGTCCGGGCTGCTCATCAGGGGGGACGTCGCGGAGGGGAAGCCCTCGCAGCATCAGACCGGCGATGGTCGCCGCTACCGCCACCGGGATCGCCAGCCGGAACATCTGGCTGGAGCTGAGCGCCACCGCCTCGCGGATGACGTCGCGCACGGATGGCTCCATCGTGGCGACGACTGCCGGGCTCGCGACCAGTTCGCTGACGTCGAGCCCCAACACCGGCGAGTCAGGCGGTAGACCGTCCGCGAGGAGGCCGGCGAGACGGGCGTTGAACAGTGCACCGAACATGGCAACCCCGGTGCTCCCGCCGAGTTGGCGGAAGACCTGGACGGATGATGTCGCCACTCCCAGGTCCCGCGGATGGACTGCGTTCTGAATGACCAGGATCAGCACCGGGATAAGGATCCCCATGCTCAGGCCGAATACGACGAGGTAGGCGGCCGCGGCCGCCGGGCTGGTCGACACGCTCATAGTGCTGAGTAGCACCAGTCCCACCCCGAGGAGGACAGTCCCTGCCACCACCACCGATCGGTAGCGACCCCATCGCGCCACCATCCGTCCCGACACGAGGCTGCCGACCAAGGAGGCGGTGAGCATCGGGGCCAGAAGGAGTCCGGAGTGGGTAGCCGACATAGCCAACGAGATCTGCAGGAAGACAGGGAGGTAGGCCAGCGGGAGGAAGAGGCCGAAGCCGGAGATGAAGCTGGTCGCGTTGACCGCCGAGAACTCGCGGTTCCGGAAGAGGAACAGGGGCAGGATGGGAGAAGGGGTTTTTCCCTCCTGTCTCACGAACCACACCAGAGCCAACACCCCGATGGCGATCGTTGCGAGGATCACCGGCGAGTCCCACGCATACTGATCAACGCCCAAGCTCGCCACGAGCAGGATCGCTGTCAGCCCTAGCGCCAGGAGAGCCGCGCCCAGCCAGTCCACCACGATCCCCCTGGTCATCGGCGGATCGACCAGGTTGCGGCGGATCACGGTCAAGGTGATCATGGCCAGCACGACGCTGGGAAAGAACGCAAGGCGCCACGAGACGTGATCGACCGCCAGGCCTCCCAGCAAGGGTCCGCAGACGCTGGTCACCGCGAACACCGCGCTTATGTACGCCTGGTACCGGCCCCGCTGTCGCGGCGTGATCATGTCGCCGATGATCATGTAGCTGAGGGCGATCAGGCCGGCCGATCCGGCGCCCTGTACCGCCCGGCAAGCTATGAGCTGACCGATGTCCTGGCTCAGGCCTGCTGCGCACGAGCCCAGGACGAACAGAAGGATGGCGACGTGCATGAGCCTCCGGCGACCGAAGAGATCAGACAACTTGCCGTAGAGTGGAACCGTGACCGTCGACGCCAGCACGTTGGCGGTGAGCACCCAGGGAAGCAGCGTGAGGGCGCCCATCTCGCCGACGATGGTCGGAAGGGCCGTGGACACGATGGTGTAGTCCATCGCGGCGATAGCCATCGCCAGCAGCAGCGCTATGAAGGTTCTTCGCACCTTCGGCGTCAGCCTCGATGCCTTTCCACTTCCGCCGGCCGGGGCTCCGGATCGCGGGGTCATCGACCGGCCGCCCGCCCGCGGGAGCAGGGCGATACAGACCAACTCACGCGATGGCGTGATTTCATCTGCACACCGCGCGGAAGCGGGCCACACCATCGACGACGGCTGCTTCGGTCGGAAGCCGTTCGATGCTGGACGCTCCCACGAACCCGTTGAGTCTCGGAATCAGTTGCAGGGCCTCCTTGAAGTCGGAGGGTTCGGAGATGGGACCGCCGTGGCAGAGGACGGGAGTGAACCTTCCGGCCTCGTCGGCCACCTCGCAGATCGCCTCTAGTACCGCCGCCAGAGACGCGACGGTCCGCCGGTCGGAGGCGCCGATCATGCCTCGGAAACGGCCACGGACGCCTTGCCGGCGCCGATCGACTCGTCCCACTCCTCTTGAGGCATGATCTTGCACACCGGCGCCGTAACCACTTTCCTTGTCTCCTCGAGGTCCCGCGAACAGCCTCTCTGGCAGCGGTACGTCAGCTGACCACGGTTGGGTCCCGAGACTTCCGGGTAGTCCACGCGTTGGCTCAGTCAGCGTAGCGAGAGCCCCGGCTCCGAGACCGGGGGACGTGGTCCGGTGGGTCGGGTGCTGTCAGGCGGTAAGCCGGGAGAGCCGCTCCGCCACGTCGGGCACGCCCCCAGGTGTCACCACGACCACCCGGAGGCCCGCCGCTTCCAGAAAGGCACTGGCTGCAAAGGCGCGGTAGCCGCTCCCGCAGATCACCCACACCGCTTCCGACCGATCTAACCCGTCAGGAAGGCCCTCCTTGAGCTGCGGCACGTACCGGTGGACAGACCCCGCGAGGTGGATCGCCTCCCACTCTCCGGGAGAACGGACATCCAGAACCTGTGGGTCCTCGCCCGCTGCCATGGCCTCGGCCAACTCGCCCGTGGTCCTGGTCTCGAACGATGCCACGGAGCCTCCTGCCTCCACCCAGCCGGACACTCCGTAGACGACGCCCAGCACGTTGTCGAAGCCGATCCGTCCGAACTGGCGGGCGACTTCCTCCACGTTCTGGCCGGGCTCGGCCACCAGGACCACCGGGCTGTCGAAGGGCAGGAGCCAACCGGCCCACACCGCCACCTGATCGCTCATCTCCAACCCCAGCGACCCCGGAATGTGCCCGGCCGCGTAGGCGGCGCGGGGCCGAATGTCGACCAGCCTGGCACGGTCCGGCAGGTCGGATGGGTCCAAGACGTCGACTCCACGACCCCGCAGCGGTTCGGGTCCCATGAGGTTGATCGGCCCCATGTGGGCGTAGTAGGCGGGGAAGGGTTGGAGTCCGGCCAGCTGCCCTACGACAAAGGCGTCCACGTCCGGGTATACCAGGACCGGGTTGGTCCGCCGCTCCATCCCGATGGTCGAGACCGACCGCCCGGCGCCCGACGCGGTGCAGAACGACCCCTCACCATGGGTGGGATACAGGCCGGTCGCGTCGGGAAGCCCGGCCAGCCGGTGGACCGACAGGTATTGGAGCCGGGCGAGTTGCTCTGCCCGGTCCTCCCCGAGCAGATCGGACCGCCCCGCGGAACCCACCAGGAGGCTCCCGCCGGAGAAAACCGCCACGACCTCTCCATCCACCAGGATCGCGTAGCTCATGTGCTCGGGCGTGTGGCCAGGCGTATGCAGCGGCCGGATCAGCACCGATCCGCCGGGGAGATCCTCGTTGTGGAAGGCCGGCAGGTGGTCGAACGCGACGCCCGCGGCGGCTGGCATCACGAGCCGGGCGCCGGTGCGCCGGGCCAGCTCGCGCCCGCCCGACACGTAGTCGTTGTGTATATGGGTCTCGAGGACATGGGTGAGACGGATACCCGCATCGAGGACGGCTCGCTCGAACCGCTCCACGTCCCGCTGCGGATCGATGATCACGCCGCCCCCGTCGTGGGTCAGGAGGTAGGTGGCGTCGCCCAGTCCGGCGGTCGGGATGGTCGTGACCTTCATCACCCTCCTACGGGTGGTCACCCAGGGTGTCGGTCGCCACCTTAACCCAACTCGCCGCCCGGCCTCCGCTCCTTACGGGCCGGGGACGGACCCCTGTCGAGGGCCTTCAGATCCAGTGCCATTCCGGCCACCATCAGGTAGGCCTGATCCGCTCGTGACGCGACCAGTTGGTTCACGCGGCCGAGCACGTCCCGGTACTCCCGGCCCAGCGGTGATGCGGGCACGATGCCCTGGCCGACCTCGTTGCTGACCAGGATCCACCGGCCGCCCGTGGCGCCGATCAGGTCGAGCAACTCCGTAACCCTCTCCAGGATCACGCTCTCCGCGTCGGAGACCTCCTCGTCCTCGAGGAGGAGGTTGCTCACCCACAGGGTCAGGCAGTCGAGGACGAAGGTGTCGTAGCGGTCAGCCAGGGGCCGGACGGCCCTGCTGAGGTGGATCGGCTCCTCAAGGGTGTCCCAGTGCTCCGGCCGGTGGCGACGGTGAGCGGCGATGCGGCGCCGCATCCCCTCGTCGAGCGCTTCCGCGGTAGCGATGAAGAGCACCCTGTCCCCGTCCTTCGCCAAGCGTTCCGCCGTGGTGCTCTTTCCGGAACGAGCGCCACCGAGGACGAGTACGAGCTCGCCCGGGCGGTCCAAGGCACAGGTTCGACTGTCAGGCATCGAAACCCGGTCCCAGATGGCCGGTGTCGTTGAGCAGGTCGATGGTCACTCCGCCCCCCTCGAACACCGTGATGATGGACAGCCCGGTGTTCGACAACCGGAGCCTCCACATCGATTCGACCGGCAGCCCGAGCATCGAGACCATCATGGCGCGCAGCGTGCCTCCATGGGAAACCACCAGGATGTTCCCATCGGTTCCGGCGTGCCGCCCCGCGATTCTTGCCGCCGCGTCGGCCGCCCGGGCGAACAACTCCAGGTCGCTCTCCCCTCCCGGGGGAGCGAACGCCGGCCTCTCATCGAACAACTCGGCCAACATGGCGGGGTACCGGAGTCGCAGCTCCTGGTAGGTCATCCCCTCCCACTCGCCGAAGCTCTTCTCCCTCAGGTCGCGCCGGTGAACGATCGGCGTGTCCCGGCCCCGCATGACGGGCAGGGCCGTATCCGCCGCCCGGCGCAGGTCGCTCGAGTAGGCCGCCTCGAAGGCGACCGGAGCCAGTCGGGCCGCCACCGCCTCCGCCTGCTGCCGGCCCTCCTGGTTCAGGGGTGGGTCGGCCTGTCCCTGCGCCCGCCCGACCCGGTTCCACTCCGTCTCGCCGTGGCGCACGAGGAACCACCTAAGCATGTGCCTCATCCGGGATCCTTCCCCACGCGATCGCTTGCCGGATGCCGGACGGTCCTGCTCTCAAGAACGACCAGAGCGGCCGGCTCATCTCGGGCGCCAACGAGGGGTCGGGGAGGCGCTGAGCAGCGCGTCCACGTCCAGAGCCTCGTCCAGGGCGGAAGCCACCTCGTCGAGGGCTTCCTCCACCATGGTCCCGATGTCGAGGTCGGGATCGGCGGCGACTCCGAGGCGGGCCAGCCAGGACCGGCGGTACTCGTCGCTCGCGAAGAGCCCGTGCAGGTGAACCCCGCCGACCCGTCCGTTCGGGCTCTGCGCGCCGTCGGGGCCGTGGGTGATGTGGAGCAGAGGCCGGCCGAGATCGGGGCCGGTGACCCGCCCGTTGTGTATCTCGTAGCCATGGACGGGCGATCCGGACAATGCGCAGCGCCCCGCAGCCTCCCGCACGATCTTGGTGTCCGCCATGATGGTCTCGATGTCGAGGAGTCCGAAGCCCGCCACGCTGCGGGCCGGCCCGTCCACACCGTTCGGGTCATGCACCGTCCGTCCCAGCATCTGCATCCCGCCGCAGATACCGAAGACCCGTCCTCCCCCGCGGGCATGGGCGATTATGTCGTGGTCCCACCCCTGCTCCATGCAGAAGTCCAGATCACCGATCGTGGACTTGGTTCCCGGCAGCAGGATGAGGTCTACGTCCCTCGGAATCGACCGGCCCGGTGGGACGAGCAGGCACTCCACGCCGGGCTCCGCGAGGAGCGGATCGAGGTCGTCGTGGTTGGCGATGCGACCGAGCAGGGGCACGGCCACCCGGAACGGGCCGCGATCACCGGATGACCGCGCAGTTGCGCCGACCGATTCGGGCAGGGCCACCGCGTCCTCCGAGGGCAACCGGGCCGCCGCAGCTATCCAGGGGACCACCCCATAGCACTTCCAGCCGGTGCGCCGCTCGATCAACTCGACACCGGGTTCGAATATGGGCCGGGCTCCCCGGAACTTGTTGATCATGAACCCGGCCACCATCGCCGCATCGGCCGGGTCCAGCACCGCGTGGGTACCCACGAGCGAGGCGATCACCCCGCCCCGGTCGATGTCGCCGACGATGCAGACCGGCACGCCGGCCCGGCGGGCGAAGCCCATGTTGGCGATGTCATGCTTACGGAGGTTGGTCTCAGCCGGGCTCCCCGCACCCTCCACGATGACAAGGTCGTGGGTGGCGACCAGCCCGTTGAAGCTGTCGATGACCACGTCGAGCAACCCGCCGCGATCACCGACGTAATCACCCGGTTCGAGAAGACCGTACGGCTCCCCGCGGACGATCAGCTGGGCGGTGCGATCGGACTGCGGCTTGATCAGGACCGGGTTGAGATCGGGCCGCGCCGGGACCCCGGCGGCACGGGCCTGCAGCGCCTGGGCACGGCCGATCTCGCCACCGCCCGGACACGCCGCGGCGTTGTTGGACATGTTTTGGGGCTTGAAGGGCGTGACCGCCAGACCACGCCGGGCGGCTAGGCGGCAGAGCCCCGCCACGATCAGGGACTTTCCGGCACTCGAGGCCGTCCCCTGGATCATGATGGCGCGCATGGGCGGACAGGTTATCTAGGGCGTGTTCACGCTATGCGCGTTCTCGTTTGTTATCGCGGGTCCCGTGGTCGGTGTTCACTATCGACCGAGGACGTCGCGCAGGGCATCGATTAGGCGGCGGCTGTCATGCATCCCTCTGACGCCTATGCGGATGTGGCCGGGCATGCCGAACGAGGTGCAGTCGCGAACGCAGACTCCGTGGCGCTTGAGCAACTCGAGGCGTATACCCGTAGCGTCGCCCACCTCCACAAGCAGGAAGTTGGCGCTCGGGAGCGGGCACGCCAGGCCGAGACCACGAGTCTCTCGCACCAGGTACTCCCGGGCGGCCTTCACGACCCGCCGGCCCTCCTCCACATGCTCCGGGTTCTCCAGAGCGGCCAAGCCGGCCGCCTGGGCGACCGCGTTCACGCTCCACGTGTACTGGAAACGCCTCGCCTCGCGTACCGTCCGGGACGGCGCCACCATGTACCCCAGCCGCAAGCCGGGAAGCCCGTGGTCCTTGGTCATGGAGCGAACCAGCGCCACGTTGCCGGCCACCAGCAGGGGCGCCGTGTCCCAGCGCTTGTCCACGAAGGACGCGTAGGCCTCGTCCACGACCACCAGCCCCTCGTCCCCTACCGCCCGGGCGCAGGCCTCGACCTCCCCCGGCTCCAGATACGTTCCCGTCGGGTTGTTGGGGTTGCAGATGAAGACCAGCGCGGGCTGCCGCTCTGCGAGGAAACGCGTGGCTTCCGCCATTTCCCAGCGGAACTCCCGTTCACCGTCGGCCGGGATGAGAAGCGGTTCGACCTGCTGGAGCCGGCAGGCCGCCTCGTACTCGCCGAAGGTCGGGGCGAAGACCGCGGCGGGGTCACCCCGGCGGAGCCGGGCGCTCGCGATCAGGTGGATCAGCTCCGTCGATCCGTTCCCAACCAGGATGCAGTCCGGTCGAACTCCGAGATACGAGCTCAGAGCGTTACGGAGTTCGGTGCATTCGGGATCCGGGTAGGCGGCGAGGTCCACCCTCCGGATGGCCTCGGCCACCCGCGGGGAGACACCAAGGGGGTTGATGCTGGCGCTGAAGTCCACTACCCCGTCAGGACGCAGACCGAGAGCCTTCAACTCGGCGGCGTCCAGGCCGCCATGGACCGGGCGGGAGTCCGGCATCCCCTGGGAGGGTGCTGAAAAAGACGGGGATGACTTGGCCCCCGATGACTTGAACTGTGGTCTCATTGCCGGATAACGGGCCAACTGGACATTTTTCAGTACCCTCCTATCCCCAGACCCATCCGCGGATGGCGAGCACCGCGACCATCACCGGCAGCGCCGCGGCCGCCACCGCGTAACCGAGCCGGACAGCGGCACCGATGTCGGAGTGGCCGGGATCCCTCAACCCCTCCCCGATCCGGTAGTGACCGGCCTTCTCGAGCACTACCCCCAGTAGCCCGGCAGCCGCACCGATCGTCCAGCCCGCGTTCGGGCTCTCCGTCAGCCGACGGTCCCGGACGGCGATTTGCCGGCCACGGGTCACCGGTAGCCCGCATAGCAGCCTGCCCGCCACCAGCATGAGCACGGCGCTCAGCCGGGCCGGTATCAGGTTGACCAGATCGTCGAGCCTGGCAGCGGCCTTGCCGAGGTACTCGTACCTGCCCCGGTAGCCGATCATGCTGTCCAGCGTGTTGATCGCCCGGTAGGCAAAGGCGCCCGGCAGGCCGAACAGGGCGAAGGCCAGCCACGGTCCGACAAAACTGTCCGTGGTGTTCTCCGCCACGGACTCGATGGCCGCCATCGCCACCAGCGGAGGCGCCAGCGCCCGCGTGTCGCGGCTCACCAGGCTGCTCAGGCTCCGCCGTGCCGCCTCCCCGTCCCCTGTTTCCATGGCCGAGCGGGTCCGGTTGGCGGCGCGCCCCAGTTCCCTGACAGCGAACGTCGTGCTGAGCAGGACAGACCCCGCCGCCATATAGGCGATCGATCCCGGCTCCCGTAACCCCACCGCCGCCAGCCAAGCGAGCCCGCCAGCTGCCACCGGCACGAGCACGGCCATACCGGCGCCGGCCAGGAGGGAGGCCACCCTCCGATCGGGACCGGGGGAGAGTCGTTCGAGCCAAGCGATCAGCTTGCCCATCCACACCACGGGGTGGATGGCGGGCGGCGCCTCCCGTGTTACCAGGTCCACGAGGACCGCGAGAAGCAGGGTCGCCGCTTCTACACGCCAGTCGCCCCACCACATCCGGCCGGCCTCAGACAGCCATGCCAAAGAGCGCGAGAAGCGGTGAACCGAGCGCCCCCGGATCTCGCTGGGTGAGGACCACCGCCAGCGCGAGCACCACGGCTTCGCTCGTCTCGCAAGCGGCGCCGTAGATGTCGCCGGTCACGCCGCCGATACGTCGCTTTGCCCAAGCCCCGACCGCCCAAGCGACGAGGCCGGCCGCCAGGGCCAGTAGCAGACCAACCGGACCCGTCAGGACTGCGGTCGCTGCCAGAGCTACAGCCGAACCGGCCAGCAGGCTACGCCGGCTACTGCCTTGCAGGAACGGCGTCCCGAGACCCTCTCGCCGCACGTAGGGGAACCGGTCCATGACGACCAGGATCGCCCATCGGGACAGGCATGGAACCAGCATGATCGTCCAGAGACGGCTCTCCCCGGGGAGGGTGGCAAGCGCGGAGACTTTGGCAAGCAGGAGGAGAACGACGGCGAGGACCCCGAAGGCGCCAACGTGGGGATCCCTCAGAATTTCCAGCCGCCGCTCCCGGTCGTGCCCACCCGCCAGGGCATCGTAGGTGTCCATCAAGCCATCCAGGTGGAGACCGCGCGTCAGCAGCGCCAGGACGGCTACGAGCACCACCCCCTCCAGTAGGACCGGAATCTCCTGGAACTCGACCAGCCCGTGGACACTCGGCGTCGTTCCGCCCCCCTCGAACTCCAGGAAGAACGGGGCCTCCCGGAGCCCGGTCAGTATGGACTCGAGCTCGGGGGCACCCGTCGGGAACCAGGGGATCAGATATGCCAGGCGGAACAACACGTCCACCATCGCAACTAACACCCCCAGTAGGAGGCCCACGACCGGGAACCAGGCAGGCGCTCTCGATAGGCCGGTGGCAGGACCCCGTCGTGCTACCGGAAAGATCGTCAGGAACCCGAGGGCGGCGCGCAGTCCCCTCATCCTCCTGCCTCATCCATCACCGAGTCGCCAGCGGTACGGCCCGAGACGCCTGCCTCCCCGAACGTGGCCATCCCGGTCAGGCATGCTGCAGCGGTCTCGATGATGCCCATGGCCAGGACCGCGCCGGTTCCCTCCCCGAGTCGCATACCGAGGTCCAGCAGCGGGTCGAGTCCCAGATGGGCCAGCACGGCTCGGTGGCCCTTCTCGGCAGAGCGGTGGGAGGCGATCAGGTAGTCCCGAACCATCGGGCTGAGGCCGTGGGCGATTAGGGCGGCCGCGCCCGAGATGAATCCGTCGAGCACCACGGCCCGCCGTTCGGAGGCCGCGCCCAACACCGCACCGGCCAGCACCCCGATCTCGAATCCACCCACCTTGGCGAGCACGTCGATCGGGTCATGCGGATCGGGGGAGTTGACCTCCAAGGCCCGTGCGACCACGGCGGCTTTGTGGCGCAGTTCGTCGGGGCTACGGCCGGTGCCTTCTCCGGTCGTCTCGCCGGGGGGCCTACCTGTCATCGCGGCCGCGATGGCGGCGGACGATGTGGTGTTGCCGATGCCCATGTCCCCGGTCGCTACGAGGTCCACGCCCGACGCGGCGACCTCTCTCGCCACGACCGTGCCAGCCTCCAGGCAGCGGACCGCCTGCTCCCTGGACATGGCCGGGCCAAGACTCATGTCGGCCGTTCCGCGCCCGATCCGCAGGTTCCGGAGCCCGGGATGGTCAGGGAGCCTGGCCGACGCGATCCCCGCATCCACAACTATCCGTTGCACGCCCCCCGAGCGCGCCATGACGCTGATGGCCGCCCCGCCCGCGAGGAAGTTCCGAACCATCTGGGCGGTCACCGTCTGCGGGTAGCCCGAGACTCCCTGGGCGACCACACCGTGGTCCCCCGCCGCGATGATCACCGCCTTGCCCCGGATCGCCGGCTGCTCCACCCCGAATATCCCCGCCAGCTGCACCGAGACATCCTCCAGCCGGCCAAGGCTGCCGGGAGGCTTGGTCAGGGTCATCTGCCTCGCCGCGGCGTTTCGCATCGCCTTGACATCGGCAGGACCGATCCGCCCGCGGATATCGGAAAGGGCTGGAGAGTCGCTCATGGGTACAACCTCGTCGGAACCACCTCGGTCCGCGGACCGATGGCCCGCTATAGTACGTGCTGGCCCGGGGAGACAACCGGGTGCCATGGGGATCAGCGAAGTCCGGTTGAAGTCCGGCGCTGTCCCGCAACTGTCAAGCCTCATCATCCAGGTGGGGACGAGCCAGGACGCCTGACCCATGGTCACGTATCAGCTCTCGGAGGAAGGGTTGGTCGTGCAGGTTCCCACCCGGGAAACCCGACGATCTCTCTTCATCCTCCCTGAATCATGGAGGATGTTTCTCTTGCAAGGAAAACACCTAACACGCCTACTCCTCGCCGCACTGCTCCTAATCGCAGGCGCCTGCGGCGGCGAGGCCCAGGACACCACTACCCAACCCGAGGCCACGGCCGCCTCGACGAGCCCGACGACCACGGTTGCGGCGACAACGACGACCGCCGCCCCAACCACAACGGCCGCTCCGGCCACCACGCAAGCATCTACCACCACGACCACCGAGGCTCCGACAACCACGGTCGCGCCGACCACGACCACCACCGCGGTTCCGGCCTTCCCGGTCACCGTCGCCGGGGTTGTCATTCCGGAACGGCCGGCGGCCATCGTCTCGCTGTCGCCTACCGCCACCGAGATGCTGTTCGCGGTCGGGGCCGGAGACCAGGTGATCGCGGTGGACGAGTTCTCCAACTACCCACCCGAAGCGCCGGTCACCGAACTGAGCGGCTTCCGTCCCAACCTCGAAGCGATCGCCGCCTACGGCCCGGACCTGGTGGTGATGTCCGGGAACCCCGAGGAGATCGCGTCCGGTCTCGAAGCCCTGGGCATCCCCGTGCTCATACACGAAGCTGCGCTGAGCCTGGAAGACGCCTACCGGCAGATGCGCCAGACAGGGGCGGCCACGGGACACTCCGGTGCGGCCGAGGAACTCGTCGCTTCCATTCAGGAGGAGATCGCCGGTCTCGTCGATCGGTACGCCGACCCCGACCTCGGCCTCACCTATTACCACGAGATCTCGGACACGTTCTTCTCCGCTACCTCCAGCACCTTCATCGGCACCGTCTACAGCCTCTTCGGGCTGGAGAACATCGCGGATGCGGCCGATCCCGACGGATACGGCTACCCGCAACTGTCGGCGGAGTACATACTCGAAGCCGATCCCGACATCATCTTCTACGGCTGCGCCATCTGGTGCGGGACCACAGCCGACTCGATCGCCGAGCGGCCGGGATGGAGCGAGTTGCAGGCCGTCGGCAGCGGGTACCTCTTCGAGGTGGACGACGACATCTCCAGCCGTTGGGGGCCGAGGTTGATCGAGTTCGTCAGGCTCATCGGCCAGACCCTCCAAACCCTGTCCGAGGCCGGTTGAGCAGCGATGAGCGATCCGGCCACGGGTCTCGAGCCTGTCCGCCTCCGGTGGGGCTGGCTGGTTGCGATGGTGGTCCTGCTCCTGGCCGCCATGCTGGCGGGGATCACGGTGGGGCCCGCCGGGATAGACCCCGGGCAGGTGATCGGCGAGTTACTCGGCGTCGGGCTGGCGGGCAGGCCCTCGACGCTCACATCGATCCAGCAGGCGATCATCTGGGAGATCCGCCTCCCCAGGGTGGCCCTCGGCGGCCTCGTTGGTGGTCTACTCTCGCTGGCCGGCGCTTCCTACCAGGGGGTGTTCCGGAACCCCCTGGCCGACCCCTACCTCCTCGGGGTCGCGGCCGGCGGCGGCCTCGGGGCTACGGTGGTGATCGCCATGATCCCGGGCGCCGGCTCCATCCTGCTGCCTCTGGCTGCCTTCGTCGGCGCCTCGGTTGCCGTCGCCCTCACCTACGCTGTGGGCCGCTCGATCGGTGGACGGAGCGCCGTGTCGCTCATCCTGGCCGGGGTGGCGGTGGCGGCCTTCTTCACGGCCGTCCAGACCTACATCCTGCAGCGCAATGCCGACACCATCCGCCAGGTCTACTCGTGGATCCTCGGCCTGCTGGCCACCACCGGATGGCGTGAGGTGCTGGTGCTGATTCCCTACGCGGCCGTGTGCGGCACCGGGCTGGTGTTGCACCGGCGGCTGCTCGACGTCATGAGCGTGGGAGACGAGGAGGTGGACAGCCTGGGCATCTCCGCCCTGCGGGTGAGGACGACGGTGGTGGTCCTCGCCACCCTGGCCACAGCCGCCGCAGTGGCGGTGAGCGGGTTGATCGGATTCGTCGGTATCGTGATCCCCCATACCGTCAGGCTGCTCGTAGGCGTCAGCTACCGCTCGCTGATACCTATATCCGCGATCGCCGGAGCGGCCTTCCTCATCCTCGCCGACCTAGCGGCCCGCACGGTCGCCAGCCCAGCCGAACTACCGATCGGGGTGATAACCGCCTTCGTCGGCGCCCCCTTCTTCATGGTCGTACTGCGCACCAGCCGGAGGTATGTGGCATGAGCGTGGTCATCGACCGGCTCTCTGTCACCTACTCGCCGGGTGCGCCCGTGCTGAGGGAGCTGAGCCTCAGCGTGACCGCCGGAGAGTGGCTGGGACTGTTGGGGCCGAACGGCGCCGGCAAGTCGACGTTGCTGAAGGCGATCGCCGGTCTCGTGGATCACACGGGATCGATCCGCCTGCGTGGAGTCGACACCGCTTCGATCCGCCACCGCGACCGCGCCCGATGCGTGGCGTTCGTGCCCCAGGAACCGGTTATACCGCCGGGGATGACAGTCGCCGAGTACGTCCTGCTGGGCCGCACGCCCCACCTTCCGTACCTCGGGACCGAGGGCCGCCACGATCTGTCGGTGGCTTCCTCGGCTCTCAGCCTTCTGAATCTCGAGCAGTTCGCCAACCGCAGCATGGCCGCATTGAGCGGGGGGGAGCGCCGCCGGGTGGTCCTGGCGAGGGCCATCGCCCAGCAGGCCGACATCCTGCTGCTGGACGAGCCGACCGGCGCCCTCGATATCGGGCAAGGACAGAACGCCCTGGAGTTGATCGGCTACCTGCGCGCGGAGCGCCCGATGACGATCATCACCGCCATGCACGACCTGACCCTCGCTGGACAGTTCGCCGATCGCCTCCTGCTGATGGCGGGCGGGCGGATAGTCGCCGAGGGTCCCGCTCAGCAGGTCCTCACCGCTGAGTACATAAGAGAGTTCTACCAAGCAAACGTCGAGGTAGTCAGCGTCAACAGTGGCGTGGCCGTCCTCCCGATCAGGAACGGTGCGAGATGAGCGAAGCTCCCCGAACAGAAGACCCCCGCCGCCCCGACACCAGGCGAGCACCCTCCGTGGTGCTGGTCAACACCGGAGACGGGAAGGGGAAGAGCACCGCCGCCATGGGCATGGTGATGCGATCGGTGGCGCGTGGATGGAAGGTCGCCGTGGTCCAGTTCATCAAGTCGGGCAAGTGGAAGGTCGGCGAGGAGAAGATCGGCCTCCAGCTGGGCGTCGCGTGGGACACCGGCGGGGACGGCTTTTCCTGGGACAGCGAGGACCTGGACCACTCCGCCGAACTGTCCCGGAAGACATGGGAGATCGGCAAGCATCGCATCGGGGCCGGGCGGCACCGGTTGGTGGTGCTGGACGAGATCACCTATCCGATCAACTGGGGCTGGATAGACGTCGAAGAGGTGGTCGAAGCGCTCACCAACCGCCCCTCCGGCGTGAACGTGGTGGTAACGGGCAGGGATGCTCCGGCGCCGCTGATCGAGATTGCCGACACCGTCACCGAGATGCGTCCCGTCAAGCATGCCTACGACCAAGGCATCCGCGCTATCCGCGGTATCGACTTCTAGGGCATGGCCCGGCTGTCAACGGCGTGCCAGCGCCTTCATGGCCTCGCGCCTGCTGAGCGGGGAGAGCCGTTGGTGGTTGGCCTCCACGTAACGGGTCACCGCCTCCGGACGGGTCTTGGAGTATTCCCGCAGCGCCCATCCGATCGCCTTGCGCAGGAAGAACTCCTTGCAGGCGATTGACGGTTCGATCACAGTGAACAGTAGGCCTGGGTCCGTACGGTCCTTGAACCGGAGCTGGGCCAGGATTGCAGTCCGGCGACGCCAGATGTCGTCGTCCCCCGCCCAGCGGAGCAGTACCGGGCGGATGTCATCCGGGTGGGTGGCGAGCAGGTGACCCATGTGCTTGCCGGCTAGCTGATCCACGTAGTCCCACCAGGCGCCCGTGACGATCATTTCCTCCACCATCGCCAGCCGGTCCGGTCGTAGCCAGCCACGGTAGGGCAGGGCGTAGGCGAGCTCGATGGCCCCGTAGCGCTGCTCCCGATGGGTGGCCGCCCGCCATGTCTCGAGGACGGTCTCCTCCCAGGCATCGGGGTCGGTCAGCGGATGGTCTCTGACGACTGCCCCGACCAGGCGCCGCACCTCGGGAACCCGCACCCCATGAAAGGGAAGCTCCGATTTCATGTATCGCTGCTGGCCCTCCGCCCGCTCGGGATCCCCGGCAGCGGCAAGGCGGGCGACGAGATCAGCCCTCAGGAGTACGTTCACACGGCGGGATTGTGGCAGGCAGCGATGCCGGCCCAGGACGATGGAACCCGGTTCCAGTGCCCCAAACAGGCAAGAACGCGAAAATCGCGCCAAACCGGGCCTCCGCGCCGGGCCCTGCCCCCGCCACCACCTGTCCTTGGCTCGGGGCGCGTTGGGCCATACCCGGGTTGGGGCCGGGCGACGGCGGGTTCGCCCCTTTGGAGCCTGTGAATGTTCCCTGCGGGCCGGCCGTTCCGATCGGTTTTGCGTCATCGGCCGGTGTAGGTGCTTGGCGATAAGCAACGTATAGCGGGGGTGTGAAAGATTCAACCCTCTTGTCCGATCCTCCTGATCCGACCACTCCTCCTCTAGCGAGCACCCTCGCAGTTGCGACAACTCTCCGGTCGGCAGATGGCAACTTGGAAACGGCAACTCGTAGACTCTCCGCCCATGAAGTTCCGAACTGTCCTGGTGGTAGCCCTGGTGGCGACAGCTGCCGCCGCGGTCACCTCCTGGAGGTTGCGCGCCGCGGCTTACACGAAGCCCCCCGCCGCACCAGGCACCTGGCATCCGATCGTGCGCCATCAGTGACCCGTCGAGTCGCCCTCCACACGGAAGGCGATCGGAGCAACCGGGTTATCCGGGTGCTCCAGGCGGACCCCCGCATCGAGATCGGCCGGATACAGACCGACCCGGACGCCGACGGACCCCCGAAGTCGGTGGCCGGCTGGGACGTGCTCGCAGTTGACGCCGTGACCGGCGCCTCCCGCCCGCTGGTCGAGGAGGCAGTTGCTCTAGGCATTCCGGTGGTGGTTGCCGCCGATCTACCGCCCGGCTTCGCCGCTGTCCCGGAGGCCACGATCGTCGGCGGAGCCGGGAGCGGGGCGGGCCTGGCCGCCGCGCTGGCCATGTCGATGCTTCCCCGGTCGGCCGAGCCGCTCGGGACTCGTCTTGCGTGGACCGTGTCCGGCCGGCCGCTCCGGGCCGGGCGTGCCGTGACCTTTCCCGAGCCGGTGGGATCCCTGTGGGCAGGCTGGGGGGAGAACCCTCTCCCCTGGTCGGATGTGGCCAGCTGCCCGGCACCCACCGACTCGGCCTGGAAGGCGGTGCGGGTCGATCTCGAGTTCCGCGACACCGAAGGGTCCGGGTCCCTGGTCCACGGCGTTGCGGACGAGGGGAGATTCCTCGATGCGGTGTGCTTCGGAGCGGCCATCCTCGCCGCCGCGTGGGGTGCCTACCCACCGGGCGTCAGCGGGCCCGGTGATCCGGACGGTGTCTTCGTGCGGCTAGCCCAAGACGCTGGCATGCAGGTGGCTCGGTTCGCCGCCGCTTAGCGTTCCGTCCTTGAGGCCGAGCGCGTCACCAGTGGCGCCCTGAACCCCAGGAACACAACAGCAACCATGACGCCCTGTTCCTCGGGTTGTATCGGACGCAGACCACAGCCGGACCGACCCATCACAGTCGAGGATCGATCCGCTCCTCGAGGGAGAAGGCGACTAGGGCGAACCCCAGCGACGCCATCATTATCAGTAGCCCGGGCGGGAGCACCCACCACTTCCATGCCGGAGTCAGGAAGGCGAGTCGTTCTTGGGCCCAGAACAGGGTCGATCCCCAGCTCTTCTGGATGGGATCCCCGAGACCGAGGAAGCTCAGGGCGGCTTCCAACAGGATCGCGTTCGAGACCGCTCGGACGAACGAGCCTGTGGCGAGTAGCGCCGTCCGGGGAACGATATGCCGCAATATGGTCCAGCGGTCCGGCGCCCCCATCGAACGGGCCGCCAACACGTGCTCGCGGGACCGCAGCGACAGCACCTGCGACCGGATGACCCGGGCCGGTTCGGCCCAGATGAGCACGCCTATCACCAGGATGGTGTTCAGGAGGCTCCGGCCCAGGTAGGCCGCCAGCACGATCAGCAGGGGCAGGAACGGCAGGACCAGGATCATGTCGACGCCCCGCATCATGACCGACCCCAAACGCCTCGGGTAGTAGCCGGCAACGACCCCGACCGCTGTTCCGATGAGAAGGGCTACGGCGGCCGCGACTATCCCGACCGTCAGCGACACACGTGCTCCAAAGATCATTTCCGAGAGCAGGTCCTGGCCGATGTCGTTGGTCCCGAGGAGGTGGTCCCAACTTGGCGACAGGAACGGTCTGGCAACCCGTTCGGTGGGGTCGTAGGGCGCCAGCCAAGGAGCGAGCACCGCCGCGGATACCAACGCTCCCACGATGACCACTCCGGTGAGCCCCAACAAAGAGGAGAGCCGCGAGCTCCGCAGCGCGGTCCGCGTAGTTGCCCGCTGCCGGTGGCCGGTTACCGTCATGAGGTCCTCGTCCTCGGATCGATCAGCGGATAGAGCAGGTCGGCGAGTAGGTTCGCCGCCAGCACCGCCGCCGTAAACACGAGGAAGGCGGCTTGCATAACCGGGTAATCGCGGCCTGACACCGCGTCGAACACCATGCGTCCTAGTCCGGGGTAGGAGAACACCGTCTCGACTATCACCGTGCCCCCGAAAGCGAACCCGAGCCGGAGGGCGAGCACGGTGACCACCGGGGCTATGGCGTTCCGGGCGACGTGCCCAAACAGCACCCTCCGCTCGTCTGCGCCCTTAGCACGCGCCGTGCGGATGTAGTCCTCCCTCAGCGTTTCCAGCATCGAGTACCGCATCGTCATGTACACACCGGGTGTCGCCAGGATCGACAGGGTGGCCGCCGGCAGGATGGCGTGACGGACGATGTCCCAGGTGTGTGCCCACCCGACGAGGTCGGACGCGCTCGTCACCGCGCCGGACGACGGCAGCAGGCGCCACTGGACGGCGAAGATCGAGATGAGGACCATGCCCAACCAGAAGGAGGGCAGGGACTCGATCGAGATCATCCCGGACAGCATCCCCAGGTCGATCTTGGTGCCCCTCCGCCACGCCGAAATGGCCCCGAGGACCACCCCAACCACCGCCGACACGATGAACGACAACCCCGTGATCAGCAAGGTCCACGGGAGCCGATCCCAGATCATGTCGACGATGGGCCGGCTCGATCGGAACGAGTACCCGAAGTCCCCGGTGAAAATGTCCCCCCAGTAGCGGAGGTACTGCTTCCAGAGCGCTGCGTCCAAGCCCACGCGGGCCATGATCTCCGCCCGCTGGTCGGCGCTGAGCAGCCCGACGTCCACCCCTGCGATGAGGGTCAGAGGGCTCCCGGGCATGAGCCTGGGAAGCAGGAAGTTCAGGGTCACCGCCACCACCACGACAACCCCGTACTGGGTGAGTCGACGGATGTCGAAGCGCCGTCTCAACCCGTCAACTCGACCCGACCCGCGGATCCGCGCGCTAGGGGCGCGCCGAGGGCGGAAGTAGCGAGAGCTTGCTGACGATGCCCTGCCCGGCGATGAACTCCCAGTCCGAGTAGACACTCGAGTCGTAGACGTAGGCGCCGTCCGGATAGAGGAGCAGCACGAACGGCAGGTCCTCGGCGATTATCTCCTGCATGCGGCCCAGGATCCTGTTCCTTTCCGCCGGGTCGGACTCGGTGCCCAGCGTTCCCGAGAGGGCGTCCATCTCGGCGTTCTCGTAACCGGTCAGGTTCAGGAACCCGCCCACCGGTACGCTGGTGACCAGCTGCGGCAACCTCAACGGGTCCGCCTGCACGGGCGCTGACCAACCCCACATGGCGATGTCGTAGTTACGGCCGTTGTTGACGTCGAACCCCGGCCAGACGGCCTGTTCCCAAGTTCCGGTCTCGACCGCCGCCACCGAGGTGCGGATGCCGATCGCAGCCAGCATTTCCGCCGTCAGTTCGGCTATCCGAAGCCTTAGAGAGTCGGGCGAGTTGGTGATGATCTCGAACGACATCGGCTGCCCGTCAAACTCCCGTACCCCGTCGCCGTCGCTGTCGAGGTAGCCGGCCTCTTCGAGCAGCGAGTTGGCGGCGACCGGGTCGTAGATGGCCACTATGTCCGGGTTGTAGGACGGATGGCCGGGATGGATCCAGCCGGGACTGCCCACGGTGGCCGCACCAAGGAACACCGTGTCGACGATGTCCTGCCGATCCATGGCCAGGTTTATGGCCCGGCGGACCGTAACGTCGTCGAACGGGCGCTTCGAGGCGTCGTAGTTGATCATCTGGGTGGTGAATTCCGGTCCCAGGGCTATATCCAGCGGATCCTGGGCGTCGAGCAGATCGATCTGCTCGGGTGGTATCCGCTCGAATATCACGTCGATCTCTCCAGTCCGGATGGCCGTCTGGACTCCGGCGTCGTCCGCGAAGACGATGACCACCAGTTCGTCAACGGCCGGTGCGCCCATGAAGTAATCAGCGTTGGCCTCGAAGCGATAGCTCCGCCCCTCCACGTACTCGATCAGGCGGTAGGGACCGGTACCGATGTTGGTGCCGCCCTCGAACTGGTGCTCTGACGGGGATTCAACCGACTCCCAGATGTGGCGCGGGATTATCGGAACGTCAGCAAGTGCGGACATCTCGAAGCCCGCGCTCGGGTCGCTGAGAACGAAGGTCGCGTTGTAGTCGTCCGTCACCACAACATCCTGTACGTCCATCAGGTCTCGGGCGAACCGGCTCGCCTCGGCGTTGTTCAGGTAGTAGTCGACGCTGAAGGCCACATCCCTGGTGGTCAGGGGTCGCCCGTCGTGCCAGGTGACGCCCTCGACCAGCGTGACCGAGTACTCCGTCAGGTCCGCGTTGACCCTGACCTCGGAGGCCAGCCAGGGCCGGGGAACCCCGCTCTTGTCGAGCTGCATCAACGAGTCGTACTGGAGCATCAGCAGGTTCCAGCCGGGAAAGCCGCTTACATACGTGTAAGGGTTCAGGGTTCCCTCGTCTCCGGTCACGGCGGCGCGAACCCGGACCGAGGTCCCGGGGGCGACTTCCCCTCCGCAGGCGGCCGGCGCCACCAGTAGTACGGCCAGAAGGAGCGCGATGGCCGGGCTGGAGGGTCGCTCCGCCATGTGCTCCTTCCCCGCCTCCAGGCTGCGGCGGTTCACGTTAGCGAGCACGGCATCTAGGACTGAAGCCCGGGACGAGGTCGTTATCTGTCAGGTACAGGGCGGGTTCACCAGGTGGCAGGACACCCATCGTCCCGGCGATGCCTCGGACAGGCGGGGCTTGGTGGTCGAGCACAGGCCCTTGACCGCCACCGGACAGCGGGTGTGGAACCGGCAGCCGCTGGGAGGATCCGCCGGGCTGGGCAACTCCCCGGCCAACCGGGTCCGATCGCCGGGGCCGGCGCCCTCCGGCTCTGGTACCGGCACCGCCGCCAGGAGGGCCTTGGTGTACGGATGGAGCGGGTCTTCGTACAGCCGATCCCGATCACCCTGCTCGACGATCTCCCCCATGTACATCACCGCCACCCGGTGGGAGATGTGGCGGACCACAGCCAGGTCGTGGGAGATAAACACGATGGCCATGCCCGTAGCCGCCTGCACGTCGGCCAGCAGGTTCACCACCTGCGCCTGGACGGATACGTCAAGGGCCGAAACCGGCTCGTCGCACACCACCACCTCGGGCTCGGCCGCCAGAGCCCTCGCGACGGCGATGCGCTGGCGTTGGCCCCCGCTGAACTCGTGGGGGTAGCGGTCCCCGCTCTCGGGCGGCAGGCCTACTTGCTCCATAAGCCGGACGACTCGCTCCCGGATGGCGTCCGGTGGCGCCATCCGGTGGAGCCGGATCGGCTCGGCGATCACGTCTCGCGCCCTCATCCCGGGATTCATGGCGGAGAGGGGGTCCTGGAAGATCATCTGCACGACCCGCTGATGCGGCCCGCTCCGATGGTTGATGAGCCGGCCCTTGATGTCGATGGCGCCCTCGGTCGGACGAACCAGCGCCACGAGGGCCCGCCCGAGCGTGGTCTTGCCGCATCCGCTCTCGCCTACCAGACCGAGCGTCCGCCCTCGCTCGATATCGAGGTCTACCCCGTCCAATGCCCGTACCGCGCCGGCACGGCGACGCGCCAGGCCTCCAGTCGCCGGGAAATGGACCTTCAGGGCGCGCACGGAGACCAGTACTTGGCTGGGGTCCGCCGTGGCCGACCGTGGCTCGGCGGCGGCCGGAGTCTCAGGGAACAACACCTCGGCGGAGTCGATCTTCCGGTGATGCAGGCATGCCGACCGGTGGCCGCCGCCTTCCACAGGTTCCAACTCCGGCAACGTATCGGCACAGCCCTCCGCCGCCATCGGACATCGGCTGTCGAAAGGACAGCCGCGCAAGGCTCCGGCCATCCTCATCGGTGCCTCGGGAATCTCGGGCAGGCGCGTGGCGGTGGGCCGGTCAAGGCGGGGGATCGACTGCAACAACCCCAGTGTGTAGGGGTGCCGACTCGACCGGTAGATCCGCCGGGCCGGGCCGGTCTCGAGCAACCGCCCGCCGTACATGACTGCCACCCGGTCGGCGATTTCCGCCACCACCCCCAGGTCGTGGGTAACCCAGATCACCGCCAGCCGGCGCTCGTCCTGAAGCTCGCCGATCAGATCCACGATCTGGGCCTGGACGGTCACGTCGAGGGCGGTGGTCGGCTCGTCGGCGATCAGCAGGTTGGGATCGCATGCCAGCGCCATAGCGATCATTGCGCGCTGTCTCATGCCGCCGGAGAGCTCGTGCGGATAGCTGCCCGCCCGGTCAGCGGCGGAGGGAATGCCGACCCGGTCCAACAGAGCCACCGCCCGGCGCCGAGCTTCCGCTCTGGCCAGGCCTCTGTGGATGCGAAGGCTCTCGCCGATCTGGTCGCCCACCCTGTGGACCGGGTTGAGGCTCGACATGGGCTCCTGGAAGACCATCGCCATGTCCCGGCCGCGTAACCGGTTGAGCCGGCGTGCGCTCAGCCCGACCAGTTCCTGGCCCTGGAGGCGGATGGAACCCGATACCCGAGCCGGCGGGGACGGAACCAGACCCATGATCGACAACATCGACACGCTCTTGCCGGAGCCTGATTCGCCCACGACCGCGAGGGTCTCGCCGGGAGCGATGTCGAAGCTCACGTCGTTGACCGCGTGGATCCCGGCCCCGGGTCGATCGAAGCGCACCGAAAGATGCTCGACCTCGAGGAGGCTGTTAGCGGCGACCAGGACCATGTGGCTGGCCGTAGTGCGCGGCAATCGAGGTCATGGACACTGGGTCGAGGGCTACCTGGCGATTTCCGAAACGATGACGGGAACGCTACACCGGCGCCGAGCGGGCGTGGCGCGCCGCGGTCAGCCGGCCAGGGTGGGCATCTCGGCGGAGTCCTCCGGTGAAGCCTCCGGGCCGGGATCCGGAGGGCTGGGCACAGCGGGCGCCGGCACCTGCAACGTCTCCTCCAGCATGACCACCTCCACACCGCCCACCACGTCGGAAGTCAGGTTGTAGAACACCGCGGCCAGCGTGGACAGCAGAGTCATCGCCGCCCCGAATACGACCGAGAAGAAGATCGCCACGCGGATGAACCGGCTTCCGTTGTCGAAGAAGACACTGCCTTCGTCGACCAGGCTGATGGTGATGAGGAACCGGTCGAGCGAGGCTGGGATCCCGGCCCGCTCCACTAGAGACCACATCAGGAGCAGGCCGATCAGAGTGGCCGCTGCGAACACCACATGCAGCAGTAGCGATACCTTGAACACTGTCCACGGATCGAACTTCCGGATCACCCGCCGGACCCGCCGCACGGTCGCCATCACATCCCTCCCGGGATTGATCGCCCCCCGGGCGCGTGCCGAGCGGACGTATCCACCGGCACCTCCTCCAGCACCGTGAACTCGATTCCCCCAACCAGGTCCGCCAACAGGTTGTACAGCACGGCCCCCACCGTCAGGGTGGCGGTGGTTCCGGCCATCCAGCTGGCCGCCAGCAGGATCATGCCGCGCAGATAGTCCCCGCCCGTCTTGAAGAGCGACTCGTCCGGATCGATCAGCGCCACCCGGGCGGCGGCCTCGTCGAAGGCGGCGACCAGGCCGAGCCGGGAGATCACCGCCCAGAGCATCACCGACAGCAGGACCAGCCCGAGCGCGGCCAGCGCCGAAAGGACCGCGGACACCTTCATGACCGTCCACGGATCGAACTTGCGGAGGATCCGGCGAACCCGGCGTTGCGTGGTGGGCGGGGCGGACCAGGCCCCCGATCTGGCCTCCGTCACTTCGCCCCGGTAGAAAGGCTCGTGTCCATGGGAACGGGAGCGAACGAACTGACCCTGGCCCCCTCGGGTAGGTCCATTATCTTCACCCCGCTCGCGTAGCGCCCCTGGCGGCTTATATCGTCCGTCCTCATCCTGATCGCGACGCCCTCCGATGAGACGACGAACGCCTCGCTCCCCTCGGTCACCGCCTGCGCCCCGACCAACTCCCCGGGCACGCGGGTCAGATTGATAGCCTTCAAACCCCGGCCACCCCTCTTCTGAGGTCTGAACAAGGCGACCCGCGCCCGCTTGCCGAGGCCACTCGACGTCAGCAGCAGGACGTCATCGCCGTCCAGAGTCACCGTGCCGCCGACGACCTCGTCGCCCTCGTCGAGCTTGATGCCCTTTACGCCGCGCGTGGATCGACCCATCGGGCGGATGTCGTCCTCGGAGAAGCGGATTCCGAGGCCTCGGCGCGTGAAGAGGAGGATGTCACTGTTCCCATCCGTCGACCGGACGGCGACCACCTCGTCATCGCCAACCAGGCTGATGGCTACGAGCCTCGTATTCCGGCTGTCGTACTGGCGGAAGGCGGTCCGCTTGACCTGGCCCTTCCTTGTGATCATGACCATGTACTTGAAGGACTCGTAGTCACGGGTATCGACGAGCGCCTCGATCCGCTCGTCCGGCTCAAAGGGCAGTACCCCTTGAGCAAGTACTCCCTTCGCAGTCCGCGCCTTGCGAGGGATCTCGTGCGCCCGGATGCGGTACACGCGCCCGCGGTTCGTGAAGAACAACAGGTAGGCAAGCGCTGTCGTATGTATCACGTGGGTTAGGTAGTCGCCCCCCCGGAGGGCGGCGGCCTTGACCCCCCTGCCACCCCGTCCCTGCGACCGGTAGCTCCCGGCCATCACCGACTTCACGTAGCCATTCTTGGACACGGTGACGATGAGTTCGTCATCCGCGATGAGGTCCTCCAGCGACAGCTCGGACTCGGCCGGCATGACCTGGGTGCGCCGAGCGTTCCCGTGGGCCTTGCGGGTGGCCTGGAGTTCGTCCGCGATTATCCCGCGCCGCCGGACCGGGTCGGCCAGGATGGCAGACAGCTCGGCGGTCAGCCGCAGCAGGTCGGCGTGTTCCTCCCGCAGCTTGGTGGTCTCCAGCGAGGTGAGGCGGCGCAAGGCCATGTCCAGGATGGCTCGGGCCTGTATCTCGGAGAGCGGGAAGCGGTCCATGAGAGCGGACCGGGCGGAGACGGTGTCCTCGCTCCCCCGGATCACCGCGATCACCTCGTCGATGTTGTCGACCGCCACGATCAGCCCCTCCAGGACGTGGGCGCGGGCCTGCGCTCGCTTCAGGCGGTAGCGGGTGCGTCGCTCGATCACCTCCATCTGGTGGTCGAGGAAGTACTGGACCATCTCCGCGATATTGAGCGTGCGCGGCACCCCGTCCACCAGGGCCACCGCGTTGACGCCGAAGTTCTCCTCCAGGTTGGTCTGCTTGAACAGGTTGTTCAGTACCACCTTGGGGTTGACGCCCTTCTTGAGCTCGATGACCAGCCGCACGCCCACGCGCGCGGAGGACTCGTTCCGAAGGTCGGCAATGCCCTCCAGGGTCTTCTGCTGGACGAGGGTGGCGATCCGCGCCATGACCCGGTCCTGGCTCACCTGGTAGGGCAACTCGGTGACCACGATGGCGGTGCGGTTCTTGCGAATCTGCTCGACATCGGTGACCGCCCGCATCCGGACCGAGCCCCGGCCGGACACCAGCGCGTCCTTCACTCCCTTGGTCCCGATCACGTAGCCGCCGGTCGGGAAGTCGGGGCCCCTGACGATCGACAGGTACTCCTCGGGACCGGCGTCCGGGTTCTCCAGTCCGAACAGGCAGGCGTCGATGACCTCCCCCAGGTTGTGAGGCGGGATGTTGGTGGCCATGCCGACCGCGATGCCCTGCGATCCGTTCACCAGCAGATTGGGGAACCGGGCGGGTAGCACGACCGGTTCCTGCTCGGACCCGTCGAAGTTGTCGGCGAAGTCCACCGTGTCCTCGTCGATACCGTCGAGCAGCACCGCGGCCAGCTGAGCCAGCCTGCACTCCGTGTAACGCATGGCCGCCGGCGGATCGTCGGTCGTGCCGAAGTTCCCCTGCGGATGAATGAGCGGATACCGGAGCGAGAAGGACTGACCCATCCTGACGAGTGCGTCGTAAATGGCGTCGTTGGAGTGCGGGTGGTACTTGCCTATCACCTCCCCCACCACCGTGGCCGACTTGCGGTGGGAGCTCCGCGGCCCCACCCCCATGTCGTCCATGGCGTAGATGATCCGCCTCTGCACCGGCTTCAGCCCGTCCCGCACGTCCGGGAGCGCCCGTGACACGATCACGGACATGGCGTAGTCCACGAAGGACTTCGACATCTCGTCGTTTATGTCGACCGCCAACTGCGGGGCGGCGCGTCCCGTCTCGATTTCCGGCACGGTGCGTTCCTCCCGCTCAGATATCCAGGAACCGGACGTCGCCGGCGTTCTGCTGGATGAACTCCTTGCGAGCGGCCACGTCACCACCCATAAGGGTCGAGAAGATGTGGTCGGCCTCCGTAGCGTCGGCCATGTCCACCTGAACCAGCGTCCTGGTATCGGGATGGAGGGCGGTCTCTCCAAGCTCGGAGTCGTTCATCTCCCCGAGTCCCTTGAACCGGGTGGGCCGGGCCTTCGGATGCGCCTCCTTGAAGGCCGACAGCTCGGCATCGTCGGCCAGGTACCTGACTCCCCTCCCAACCTTGACCCGGTACAGGGGCGGCACGGCGACGTACACGTAGCCCGCCTCGATCAGGGGCCGCATATGGCGGAAGAAGAAGGTCAGCAGGAGCGTCCGGATGTGAGCGCCGTCCACGTCCGCGTCCGTCAGCAGGATGACTTTGTGGTACCGCGCCTTGCCGATCTCGAAGTCCTCCCCGATGCCGGTGCCGATGGCGGTGATCAGGGCCTGGATCTCCTTGTTGTGGAGGGCCCTGGCCAGCCGCGCCTTCTCTACGTTCAGTATCTTGCCCCTGATGGGAAGGACCGCCTGGAACATGGAGTCCCGCCCGTTCTTCGCCGGTCCCGCCGCCGAATCCCCCTCCACGATGAACAGTTCGGCGATTTCCGGGTTGCCGGATGAGCAGTCCACCAGCTTTCCGGGCAGCCGGGAGGAGGCCAGCAACGACTTGCGTCGTATCACATCACGGGCCTTGCGGGCCGCCTCACGGGCGTGCTGCGCCTGGCGAGCCTTCTCCACGATCCGGCGGGCGTCCGGTGAGTAGCGCTCCAACCACTCCGGCAGCATCCGGTTGAGGGCCTTCTGCACGTAGCTACGTATCTCGGTATTGCCGAGCTTGGTCTTGGTCTGCCCCTCGAACTGCGGGTTGCGCACCTTGACGGAGACCACCGCGGTCAGGCCTTCCCGCACGTCCTCGCCGCTCAGGTTCCGATCCTTGTCCTTGAGCAGGTTCTTCGAGCGGGCGAATTCGTTCACGGCTTTCGTGAGAGCGGTGCGGAAGCCTTCCTCATGGGTGCCGCCCTCGTGCGTGTTGATGTTGTTGGCGAAGCTGATCAGGTTCTCGTTGAACGAGTTGGTCCACTGGAGAGCAACCTGTAGCTCCGCCTCGGGCGCCTCGTCCTCCAGGTAGAGGATCCGCCCATGCAGGGCTTCGCGGCGGCTGTTGAGGTGGAGGATGAAGTCCCGCAGGCCGCCCTTGTACTGGAAGGTGTCCGAGCGGCCACCGTTCCGCTTGTCCACCAGGCTCACGCGGAGCCCCTTGTTGAGGAAGGCCAGTTCCCGGAGCCGCTGTGCCACCGTGGCATACTTGAAGTCGAGCGTGTCGGTGAACACTTCGGGATCCGGCCAGAAGGTAATGGTGGTGCCGGTCTTGCGGGCCGGGCGACCCTTCACCAGCGGTCCGGTCTCCTTGCCTTGCACGAACGACTGCGACCATCGGAAGCCGTCCCGTGCCACGTCGGCCACGAACCGGCTGGAGAGAGCGTTCACCACCGATATGCCCACGCCGTGGAGGCCACCCGAAACGGTATAGGCTCCCTCCTCGAACTTGCCTCCGGCGTGAAGAGTGGTGAGCACCGTCGTCAGGGCGGACTTCCGGGTCTGCGCAAGCCGGGCCACCGGAATCCCACGGCCGTCGTCGGAGACGCGACAACTGCCGTCCGCCTCCAGTACCACGTCGATGTTGCTGGCGGAGCCTGCCATGGCCTCGTCGACCGAGTTGTCCACCACCTCCCAGACCAGGTGGTGGAGGCCGCGAGGGCCGGTCGTGCCGATGTACATGCCGGGCCGGCGGCGGACCGCTTCAAGACCCGGCAGGACCTTGATGTCGCTCGCTCCGTAGCTCGATGCTCGGTCCAGGGTCACATGCAATCCTCGGTCGTGCGGAGGCCCTCGCTATCGGGCCGGCTGGGCTGGTCCACCCTCGTCCCATTGTACCCGACCCCGGCCCTACAGCCAACCTTCAGGCCGCTCAGAAACAGGGCTTGACCTGCGGGTTTATACAAACCAACTCGCATTTGTGCGCTCACTCCTTACCACCCCCTCCGCCACGGTGGTCCGACCACCCGGACCGAGGTCACGAAGGACCTGCCGAAGCGGTCCGCGATACGGAGCACAAGCGGCTCGGCATCGTGCCGGAGCATGCGGACCAGCCGCGGGTCTGAGGCTTCGACCAGCAGTTCCCCGTTAGTTACCACCACTGGGACCGAATTGGAACCCCACTGTGGGCCCGCCACTTCTTCCCAGCGCTCGTCGAGCTCCCGGATGCGATCCAGATCGGCCACCCCGAGACCGGCCAGGATGGACTGGATCATGTCCCCGAAAGACACCATCTCGCCGTCCTGCTCCTCCGTCCGCCGTTGATGGCCACGCTCAAGTTGCTGGATCTCCCAGAGCATGCGCAACGCCCGGGACTCCGTTCCGTCGAAGGATGCCAAGGCCTCCTCCACCCGGTCAGGTGACCAACGTTCGGTCATCCCAGGATCCCGTTCTCGAGGCGCCAGCGGCGGCCGTTCGGCAGGGGAACCTCCTCGTCCCGAGCTGTCGAGATGAAGGTCTGGGCAGCGGGCAACGATCGAGCCAGCGCCGCCGAGCGCTCCCGGTCGAGTTCCGAGAAGATGTCATCCAGCAGGAGCAACGGGGGCTGGCCGACCGACTGCTCCACCGCCTGGTGGGAAGCCAGACGAAGGGCCAGGGTGAGGGTACGCTGCTCGCCCTGGCTGGCCTGGATCCGCGAGTCCCGATCGTCGAGAAGCAGCCGCACATCGTCCCGATGGAGCCCCACCGTCGAGACCCGGCGCTCGAGATCGGCGGACCGCGCCTCCCCGAGCGCCTTCCTGAGAGCCTCCACCCAGCCGGGCCGATCCGAGGCGGTCGCGGCCCCCCACTTCGACCGGTAGTCGATCCGCACCCCGGTGGCATCGCCCGCCAGTGCCCGGTAGGCGACGCCGGCCCGCTCCTCGATGGCTTCCACCACGGCCCGCCGGCGAGCCATGACCCGCGCGCCCGCCCGGCCCAGCCGCTCGTCCCAGACCTCCAGCGTGATCGGATCGGTCCGGCGACCCATCTGCTTCAGGAGCATGTTCCGCTGCCGGAGCGCTCGCTCGTATTCCTGCTGGTCGCGGTAGGCGCCTGGCCACAGTTGGACCGCCACCGAGTCGAGCAGCCCTCGCCGGCGGGAGGGCCCCCGCTTGATCAGGTCCAGGTCGTCCGGCAGGAACGTGATCGTGCGTACCTCCCCCACCAGATCCGCCAGGCGTGCCAACCGGGTCCCGTTGACCTGGGCCCGGCGACGCCCCGCCCTTGGCAGCTCCACCTCGATCCGCGTGGTCCGATCCGGGGTGACCACCTCTCCCCGGAGGACCGACCGTTCCGCCCCCGTTCGCACCAGGGCGGCGTCAGGAATCCCCCGGAACGACCGCAGGGACGCCAGGTAGCCCACTGCTTCTAGGAGGTTGGTCTTGCCGGACGCGTTCCGGCCCACCACCACGTTGATCCTCGGATCCGGCGCCCATCGGATCCGCCGGTAGCTACGGAAGTCCGAGACCTCCAGCCAGGTGAGTCTCACGCAGCGCGCCCTCAGACGCGCACGGGCATCAACAGATACAGGAAGCTGTCGTTCCCGTCCGCCCTGATGATGCTGGGACGGTTGCTGTCCTTCACCTCGACGCGGATTCGCTCACCAGGCACCGCCGAGATCCCGTCCTGGAGATACCGGGAATTGAAGGCGATATTCAACTCGTCCAACTCACCGCTCACGGTGGCTTCAAGCATCTCGACCTCCCCGCCGAGGTCGTTCCGGCTCACGGACATCTCCACCCCGTCGCGAGTGATGTTCAACCGCACCGGAATGTGCTCGTCCGCCACCACCGCGGCGCGCCCCACCGCCTCCAGCATCCCGTCCTTGTCGAGTTCCACCGCCGCCGGGTAATCGTCGGGGAGCAACTGCCGGTAGTTCGGGAAGGTGCCTTCGATCAGGCGAATACTCAGCGAACCCCGGTCCGAAGCGAACACGACCTCCCGTTCACCGATCGCGACTCGGACTTGTTCGGCGGCCACGGTCCGTGCCAACTCCTTGAGGCCCCGTGCCGGTATCAGTGCCGGATCCCCCATCTGTGACCCCGGAAGGTCCCTGATCGCCAAGCGGTAGCTGTCCGTTGCCACCAGCCGCAAACCTTCCTCGTAGTTCTCCATCAGAACACCGGTGAGGATCGGCCGCGAGGCATCGTTGGAGGCCGCCACGAGCACCTGCGAGAGCGCCTCCACCAGTACGTCCCCGTCCAGCTCGATCGCCCCGCTCAACTCGGGCTCCGGCAGCTTCGGGTAGTCCTCCAGCGACAGCAACCTGAGCGTGAAGGTGGGCCCGTTGCCGGACAACTCGATCGTCCCGTCCTGGGAGCGGATCGTTACCGCTCCCTCGGGCATTCTCCGTATGGCGTCGGTTATTAAGCGCCCGGGGACCAGAAAAGCCCCCTCCTCGATGACCTCCACCTTCGCGGAGGTCCGGATCGTGACCTCCGTGTCGCTTCCGGTGATTTCCAGTTGTCCGCCTTCGGTTTGGCAACGAACTCCCTGGAGGGTGGGAAGAGCCGTCTTGACTCCCGCACCCCGGTTCGCGCGACCGAATGCCTCGGCCAGATCATCACGATCAGCTCGGATATGCACTGCTAGATCCTTCCCGCTCTCGACGACTAGTTTCTTAGTTTCTCTACCAGTAGTGGTAGTAGGCCCTGTGGAATGTGGATAGATGTCCGTCCGAGCGGGCCTATTCCGGTCGGGGAAGCTATCCGGTGCGCCGGCCCCGAAGGCGGACAACCCAGGTCAACCGGCCGGTTCGTTGACCCTGGTGTCGTTGATGGGTGACTGCTCATGGTCGGGCCGGGTGGGTCAGGTGATCGGGGGATTATCGCCGACCTTATACCCAGGCACGCTCGAGACGAGCACGCGGTTGGGGAAGACGCTCATCTTTTCCACAGGATTCCGGACAGGTGTGAGACCTGCCGGGCCAGCTCCGGATCCTTGGGGAGGAGCTTCTTGATCTTGTTGATGCCATGCATGACCGTGGTGTGGTCGCGCCCGCCGAGGACCTTGCCTATCTTGGGAAGCGAGAGGTCGGTCAGTTCCCGGCAGAGGTACATGGCCACCTGCCGATGGGTGGCGAGAGGCTGCACGCGGCTGGGACCTTGGAGGTCGGCGAGGGCGTGGCCGTAGGTGGTGGCCGTGACTTCGAGGATCTCAGGACCGGTCGGCGGGGTCGTCGCCGGGTCGGGTATCAGGCCGCGCAACTCCGAACGGGCCAGGTCCACGGAGATCTTCTGGTCGGTGAGGGCGGCGCAGGCGGTGACCCGGGTGAGCGCGCCTTCGAGCTCGCGGATGTTGTCGGTGATGTGGCGGGCGATGAACTCGAGTACCTCGTCGGGCACGGGGGCTGCGGCGTACTCCGTGGCATTGCGCCGCAGGATCGCCAGTCGGGTTTCGAGATCGGGCGGCCCGATGTCGGTAAGCAGGCCCCACTGGAAGCGGGACCGGAGCCGGTCCTCGATGCCGAGGTCCTTGGGAGGGCGATCGCACGACAGAACCATCTGGTGGTCCAGTTCGTGGAGCGTATTGAAGGTGTGGAACACCTCCTCTAGTACTTGCTCCTTCCCCTCGAAGAACTGGATGTCGTCGAGCAGGAGTACCTCGATGGTCCGGTAGCGATGCTTGAAGGAGTCCATCCGCTTCGTCCGGATGCCATCCACGAACTCGTTGAAGAAGTTCTCAGAGGTCATGTAACGGACGGCCGCGGTGGGCCGGCTGGTTCTTATGTAGTGGCCGATGGCGTGGAGGAGGTGGGTCTTGCCCAGGCCTGCCCCCCCATAGATGAACAGCGGGTTGTAGTTCTGACCGGGGCCTTCGGAGACTCGTTTGGCCGCCGCGAGGGCGAGTTGGTTGGACTGGCCGGCTACGAAGGTGTCGAAGACATACTTGCTGAGGAACTTGGGGGGATGAGCAGGCGCCTCGTTCGTTGGGGTCCCTGGTGTCTGCTCGGATGCATGCTCGCCTATTAGCTCCGGGGCCGAAGGCCGCTCTTCGGTGAGGTCGGGCCGATCGGTGACGAGGTACTCGATGACGGTATGTGGTCCGAATGAGGAGGCCGCCACCTCGTCGATGGTGGTCTGGTAGTTGGTGCGGAGCCATCGGATGTGGAAGTCGGATGGCGCTACCAGGTAGAGGGTTTCATCCACGACTTCGTGGCGTACCGAGGCGAACCACTTCTTCCAACCCTCAGGTCCGACCCTCGTTCGTAAGGCGGACGAAAAGTCGGGATCATGCTGCGCGAGTTCGGGCTTAGACAAACAAATCCTCCTCCCGGCGGGGCCTGCAAGGGGTGCAGTTACCCACAGCACTGTCCACAGTTGTGGATAACAGGACGCAGGATGGCCACGCCACTCCACCCCGCGCCCGGCAGAACTCCACCTGTATGGTGGCCGGGCTCTAGTTGCTGCATGGAAGACCCCTGGGGACGTAGGATCCAGCGAACCCGGCAAGCCGTCATCCTACGACTCCACAGTTGGCGCTGCACGGATGAGAATCCAATCATGGCAGGGTGGGTAGACAGCACGGTGGGCGGCATAACACCATGTCAGGACGGAAGTGGAAGCGTGGGCGGGCGCGAGGAGACCGCCGTAGGGAGATTTTGGCGTTCTGTGCAATTTATTTCGCGGTCTTTTGGCGGGCAGGATGCGGCGAGCGCTATGGCTGTCGCATCTGTTCAGGTGCGTAACCAGGCCATCTTTGCAATACGGGCGGGATGTCCGTAATCTTGTCAGACCTCAAGGAAGTGTCGGCAGGCCCCGGCCAGGGCCGGGCCACGCCGTTTCCCCCGCACCGGGCACCGTACCCGGGTTGTCCGATAAGGGACCCTGAATGAAGCGCACCTACCAACCGAACAACCGCCGCAGAAAGCGCAAGCACGGGTTCCGACATCGCATCCGAACGCGCCAGGGTCGCGCCATCCTGAATAGACGGCGCCGGAAGGGCCGTCAACGGCTTTCCGCCTGAGCAGGTAGGCGGCCCGCCGCTCCACGAGTGGGCAGCCGGGGGCTACTCGGGCCACGCAATCCTTGGGTACAGCCCGCGAGGGTGGCACTCCGACCGCGAAGGAGAAGACGCACGATGACGACCGCGCCGGATACGGCTCCCGCCGTATCCCCTGGCTCATCCGTTCCGGAGTCGACCGGTCGCGTCGATCGATTCCGACGCCTGAGCGGCGCCGTGGAGTTCAACGAGGCGCTACGGCATGGCCGGCGGTCCCGGCGGGGCGGCATCACCCTGGTATGGCGCCGGCGTGACGGTGGTCTACCGAGGGTCGGTTTGGTGGTAGGGCGCCGGGTCGGCGGCGCGGTGGTGCGGAACCGAGCCAAGCGGCGCCTCCGGGCGGCGTTGCGTGAGGTAACGCTCGCGGAGGCGACCGACTATGTGGTCATAGCGACGCCGGTCGTCGCCACGGCACCGTTTCAGGAGCTATGCCGATGGGTTCGAGACGTGATCTCGCCCACACTTCCCCGAGCGAGCGCAACGTGAGGCAATCGAAGCTGGCGGACTCGGCGGTAGGGCTGCCGGCCGTCATGGGCCGGGCTCTTATCCGGGTGTGGCAGCACACGATAGGACCGATGATCCCGAGTTCGTGCCGGTTCCTCCCCACCTGCTCCCGGTACACCTACGAGGCGATAGGCGAGCACGGGTTGTGGCGGGGAGCCTGGTTGGGGCTGCGGCGCCTCGGCCGATGCCACCCCTGGTCGGCGGGAGGATACGACCCGGTTCCTGGTAGAAGGGCAATGAGCCCGTGAGCGAGATATGGAACGGCCTGCAGGCCATTCTCGGTAATATTCTTTCCTTCTTTTATGATCTTCTTCCCAACTATGGATTTGCCATCATAGGCCTTACCATCGTTGTAAATCTGTTGGTATTCCCTCTCACTCTCAAGCAGGTTCGGTCGACCCGGGCAATGCAGGAGATCCAACCGGAGATGGAGCGCATCCGCCGGGAGCACAAGGGCGACCAGGAGACGATGAACCAGAAGGTGATGGAGCTCTATCGGGAACGGGGCGTCAGTCCTTTCGGATGTGTGCTTCCCCTGCTGGTGCAGATGCCGGTCTGGTTCGCGCTGTTCCAGGTGCTACGGAATCCGGCCAACAGCCTGCCGCCGGACTCCCGCTTGCTAGAGGCGGCGACTTCGGCAGGCGCCTTGAGTTTCCTGACGATGGACCTCGACTTGGCCCCATCGGAGGTGGTGGGCACCCAAGGGCTGTTCGCCGTAGAGACGATTCCCTACCTGCTGCTGGTGGGGTTCGTGATCTTAACCGGATACCTGCAACAGAAACTGTTAAGCCCTCCGAAACAGGGAGGCGCTAGTAATCCACAGGCTGAGGCTGTTCAGCGTATGACAAAGATTTTGCCTTTGATGTTCGGTGTGATCTCGTATATCTGGCCGTCCGGACTCAACCTCTACTTTGCCACCAGTAACCTCTTCCGGACCGGCCAGCAGTTGCTGATCTTCAAGATCGACGGACGTCCCGGCCCTCCTCCGGATGGCGGGAAGCCGGCCACCAAGGAGCCAGATGACGGTACGAAACCGCCCCGCCCGCAGGGCTCAGCCAAGAAACAACGCAGACGTAGGAGAAGGTAGATCGATGGTGGAGTGGGTCGAGGTCGAGGGCGCATCGGTTGAACTGGCTGTCCAGGCTGCGCTCGAAGAACTGGGTATCGAAGACACCGACCGCGCCGAGGTCAAGGTGTTACAGGAACCGAAGCCGGGATTCCTCGGCATCGGGCGGCAGGACGCCATCGTACGTGTCAAGCCGAAGAGCAAGGGACGGAGGGGTCGGCCCGGTCGTAACCGGCCGAGGAAGAGGAAGGCGCCGCGTCAACGTGGTTCTGCGGGGGGCGTCCCGCCGAAGGACCGCAGCAAGACCAAAGGAGGATCCGCCAAGGCGAAGAGCCGGCGGGCGAGCGGAAGGCCCGGCGGTGGCTCGCGGTCCGGTCGCGGGAAGAAACAGCAGGCGCGTGAAGGCCGAAGGGCAGAAGGAGAGGTCGGAGCGGTGGCTGGTGATGGTAAGTCTGGTGAGACCTTGGGTACCCAGCAGGCCGAGGTAGTTGGGGAGTTTTTGGACGGCCTCCTGAAGGAGTTCGGCCTGGAGGGGGAGGTTGAGGCCGGATTCGACGGGAAGATGGTGCGCGCCGACATAAAAGGCGAGCAGACTCAGGCGCTAATAGGCCCGAAGGCTTCCATCATGCACGCCGTCCATGAACTGACGAGGACGATCGTCCAGCGCAAGACGGCCCGTGGTTGCAGGCTGCGGCTTGACATTGATGGCTACGGCGAGAAACGCCGGCAGGCCCTCGGAATCTATGCGGGTCAGCTGGCGGAGCAGGTGCTGGATGAGGGGGGAGAGATCATGCTCGAACCCATGAACGCGGTTGACCGCAAGGTGGTGCACGACGCGGTCTCAGGGATAGACGGGGTCCGCTCCTACTCGGAGGGCACGGAGCCGCGCCGTTCGGTGGTCATTTCCCTCGACTGAGCCGGAAGGCGCCCCAACTCTCAACCCCAACTACCTTCATGTTTCACGTGAAACCCTGAGACATGTTGGGAGGGCCTTCTAGAATACGGATGTGCTCAATGGGTCAGCGGCTCCACCCGAACCCGTTCGGCGGGGCCTCATCGTGGCGATCGCCAACCAGAAGGGCGGTGTCGGTAAAACAACCACGGCTATCAACCTCGGCGCGACCTTGGCGTCGGAAGGGCATCGTGTCCTTCTCGTGGACCTGGACCCTCAGGGCAACGCCAGCACGGGGTTAGGGGTCCGGATAGTCGATGGCGGCCGGTCGATTTACAACGTCCTCATAGGTCACAGCGCCCTTGACGAGATCGTGGTGCCGACCGGGTTGAACAATCTGGTATTGGCGCCGTCGAGTATTGACCTGGCGGGCGCCGAGCTGGAGATGGTCTCCATGCTGAGCCGGGAACAGCGTCTGGCAGCGGCCATCGCCCCGGTGGCAGAGGATTACGACACGATCCTGGTCGACTGCGCGCCGAGCCTAGGCCTCCTGACCATCAACGCACTAGCGGCGGCCGACGAGCTCCTTATTCCCGTCCAGTGCGAGTTCTACGCCTTGGAGGGCCTCGGTCAGCTCATGGACAGCATCGACCTGGTACGTGAGAGCCTTAATAGCGGGTTGCATATCGGTGGTGTACTGTTGACCATGTTTGACACCCGTACAAAACTGTCTACTGATGTTGCCACCCAGATCCGTAACTACTTTGGCGAGCGGGTCTTTCGCACAGTCATCCCGCGCTCGATCCGGTTGTCGGAAGCGCCCTCCTACGGCGAGCCGATCGAACTCTACGACCGGATGAGCCCGGGGGCGGTCGCCTACCGCTACGTCGCCATCGAGTTCCTTCAGAGACATCGACCACAGGAGCAAGAACGATGACCACCCGCCGCTCAGGTCTCGGTAAGGGCCTGGAAGCTCTCATCCCGCCACCGAGGCGCAGCAATCTGCGAAGGATCTCGATCAGCCGGATCCGCGCCAACCCGAACCAGCCAAGGCAGGGGTTCGACGCGGACGCGCTGGAGACGCTGGCGGCCTCGATCCGTCAACTGGGCGTTCTCCAGCCGGTGGTGGTCCGGCCAGAGGGTCCCGACTACGTGCTGATCGCGGGCGAGCGCCGATGGCGCGCAGCCGAGGAGGTAGGCCTTACCGAGTTACCCGCCCTGATCAGGGAGACGGATGCGGTGGGCACGGTCACCGAGGCTCTGGTCGAGAACCTGTTACGTGAGGATCTCAACCCGCTGGAGGAGGCGGCCGCCTTCCATCAGCTCGAGGACGAGTTCGACATGACCCATGCGGAGATCGGGGAGAAGGTGGGCCGGAGTCGGGCCGCTGTCACCAACGCCCTCCGCCTCCTCAAGCTCGCCCCTCCGGTCCAGGCCCTGGTTGCCTCTCGTGAACTGTCAGCGGGACACGCCCGGGCTCTGCTGGGACTCGAGGATCAGGCCCTGGTCCAACACCTGGCCGACCGTACCGTGGCCGAGGGATGGTCGGTCCGCCAGCTCGAGGAGGCGGTCCGGATCGGCAAGGGAATGATCCAGGATGACGCTAGACGGCGCCGCCCGGCCAAACCACGTCCGGCGGTCATCATCGAGTTGGAGAACCGCTTGGCCGAACAGCTCGGCACCTCCGTGGACATCCGTTACAAGGAGCGCAAGGGCGGCGCGGTGGACGGCCAGGTCGTTCTCCGGTTCAGTGGCCTGGATCAACTGGAGGAGATCTATCGGCGGTTCTTCCCGCCATCCTGATCACTTGACCAACCACGGGACCCACGATAACAAACGAACGCGCATAGCATGAACACACCCCAGTTTGCTAATACTTATATCTAAGGCTGATAGTCACTAACGAGCAACTAGCACCTAGCAACTACCTAAGTTACCCAGTCCCTGAGTTCCGAGAGGATGGCGGCCTTAGGCCGGGCTCCCACGATCCGCCTCTTCTCCACGCCGTTCTGGAACACCACCATGGTGGGGATGCTCATGACCTGATACTGGAACGGGGTCTGCTGGTTCTCGTCGATGTTGAGCTTGGCGATGGTGATCTGGTCGCCGTAGTCGGCGGCGATCTCGACCAGCAAGGGCGCTACCAGGCGGCACGGACCGCACCACTCCGCCCAGAAATCGACCAGCACCGGCTTGCTGCCGGCGACGGCCCGCGCGAAGTCGGCGTCGGTAAGCGTTACGACATCAGCCATGACCTGGATCCTCCTTAGGATGCGTGTGTCTGAACTACTGTAGGTTATTGTTTTACTTGCTGTCTTAGCGATGACTCGATACGGTCTCGAGTCTCTGTGGACTTCATTCCTGGGCCTCGAGCCACCGCTCTGCATCGATCGCTGCCGCACAGCCGGTTCCGGCGGCCGTCACGGCTTGGCGGTAGACCTTGTCCACCACATCGCCGGAGGCGAACACACCCTCCGCGTTCGTCATCGTGCTGCGACCCGGGAGCCGGATGTAACCCTGCTCGTCCAGGTCGATCTGGCCGCGGAACAGATCGGTATTGGGGATGTGCCCGATCGCGATGAAGACTCCATCGGTGGTGTGCTCACGCGTATCCCCGCTGATGACGTCCCGCAGCATCACGCCTGCCACCGTCGACTCACCCCGGATCTCCTCCACGGTGGTATTCCACAAGACATCGATCTTCTCGTTGGCCAGCGCGCGACCGGCCATGATCCGGGAAGCCCGGAACCGGTCCCTACGATGCACGATGGTCACGCTCGAGGCGAACTTGGTCAGGAACAGGGCCTCCTCCATCGCTGAGTCACCGCCGCCGACCACCACCAGATCCTTGCCCCGGAAGAAGAAGCCGTCACAGGTAGCGCAGGCCGATACGCCACGACCTATGAGGGCCTCCTCGCCGGGTACTCCGAGAAAGCGGGCGGTGGCGCCCGTGGCGATGATCACCGCCCGCGCCGAATGATGGTCCGATCCCACCTGGACCTCGAACGGCTGCCGGGCGAAGTCGACCGATGTGACGTCGGTGGTGATCAGGGTGGCGCCGAAGCGCTCGGCCTGCTTGCGGAAGCGCTCCATGAGTTCTGGGCCCATGATCCCGTCGGGAAATCCCGGATAGTTCTCCACATCGGTGGTGATCATCAACTGTCCTCCCGCAGCCGACCCTTCGAAGACCAGAGGGGATAGGTCGGCCCGGGCCGCGTAGAGGGCTGCCGTGAGCCCGGCGGGGCCCGATCCGATGATGATCAGGTTCTGGGTCATTCACTGCCTCCGGGTGGCGGCTCCTCGGGCACTTGCCTTCCCTTACGCCATGACAACCATCCGGCGGCCAGAAATAATCCCCCGAAGGCGGCGTAGGCTCCGGTGGCTCCGGTGGCCATCGCCAGGAGCCGGAAGAGAGCAACGCTGATCAGAACGATCGCTGCCAGGATGAGCACCACGGCTCCTATGCCAAAGGCGGTCAGGGTGATCCCGCGGTCGAGCCGGTCCACTGTCAGCGAACGAACTCTGGCGGCGATCCCTTCCAGTAGGTCGGCAAAGCGAGCGGCGTAGCTCTCTTTCACATGGGGCAGATTAGCCCTATGGGGAGTCAGGGCCAGACGAGTGGGTCCAAGGGTATTGGCCGATCCATCTAGGACCCGTCCGTGACCGCCCGGAGGGCCACCGCCCGGCAGTCCGGGTAGACGAACAGGGCCAGAACTCCGGCCCCGGGTTGGGCGTCCGGGCCAAATGCGACCAGGTAAGCCTCGCCCGGCACGCCGTCGACAAGCCCGGGGGCCATCCAGAGGATCACCCCGCTCGCCCCTGCCATCTCCGCCGCTTCGTGCCAGCACACCAGGCCTTCCTCTCCAGCACGGTCGGCAAGCTCCGCGACCGGCACGGGCGCCATCTCGGTAACCGCGGCCAGCGTCTCCAGTACCTCCAACATCTCGCGGGCCTCCTCGGGCTGGCCGGTTGCTACCTCGAACGCCACGTAGCCCGGCCCGAGGCTGCCGGCTTCCTCGTCGGCCATCTCGGCTTCCGGAGTCTCCGCCAAGGCCTCCTCCATAGCCATCTCGGCCTCAGCCTGCGCCTCCTCGGCCACCGACCGCGCAACCTCCGCGGCCTCGGCCTGCTCTGCGACTTCGTCCGCCTCCATTTCCGCGGCTGCAGCCTGCTCGGCGGCGGCCTCTTCGGCCGGCCGGGCGGAGTCCTCGGGAGCTTCCGGAGCCGGAGCCGGTGCTGCGGTGGTCGCCGGTGCT
This sequence comes from Acidimicrobiia bacterium, assembly GCA_009841105.1. Taxonomy (GTDB): domain Bacteria; phylum Actinomycetota; class Acidimicrobiia; order Spongiisociales; family Spongiisociaceae; genus Spongiisocius; species Spongiisocius variivorans. The sequence goes on from VXMM01000002.1 coordinate 185,836, forward strand.
GCGGTGGTCGCCGG
>VXMM01000002.1:185949-188743 GCA_009841105.1 Acidimicrobiia bacterium
GCCGGTGCTGCGGTGGTCGCCGGTGCTGCGGTGGTCGCCGGGGCGCCGGTCACCGCCGGGGCGGCCTCCTGGCCGGGACCGGTGTCGACCAGGTTGATGGCGACCGCGATCATGGCCACGACCGACGCGGCCGCAGCCGCGGACGGAATCACCCGTGCCAGCCAGGACCGCTTCTCCTGCCGGCCCTCGGACGGCTCGGGGCGGGCCTCCTCGACACGGAGCTCGGCGCGGACAGCCGCCCTTAGCCGCCGGCGCTCTTCGTCGGAGAGCTCCGGATCGGGGAGCTGTCCCATTGCCGCCCTAACGGCGGCCTGGACGGCCAGCTCTCGGCGGTCGCTGTCGTCGAGGGCGGCCTCGAGCCGGGCAGCCTCGTCGTCCGAAAGCCTGCCCTCCACAAGATCCAGCAGTTGGTCGATGGGGATGCGCTCGTCACTCATGCTCGTCCTCTTTCGGATACCCGGAGAGAGCCATAAGGTTCCCGAGCTGTTCGGCCAGCAGCTTGCGGCCCCGGAACACGCGGGACTTCACGGTACCGAGCGGGATCTCGAGGATCTCCGCCACGCTTCGCAGGGGCAGACCTTCCAGATCGCTGAGTAGCACTGCCGGCCCGAACTCCTCCGGCAGGGTCGCCAGCGCCTCTTCGAGTATGGGTCGGAGTTCGGCCGAACTGAAGCGATCGGCTGCCGAGAGGTCGGGTGGGTCATGGGTACCTGGCAGCGGGGTGGTCGGGTGTCGCCCTTTCTTACGGAGCATGGTGTAGCAGGTGTTGACGGCCACCCGGTACAGCCAGGTGGAGAAGGCCGATCTTCCTTCGAACGAGCCGGCCTTGCGGAGCACGATGATGAAGGTCTCCTGGGTCGCGTCCAGAGCCTCCTCCCGGTCCCGCAGAATCCGAAGGCAGGTGGCGAACACCCGGCCCTCGTGAGCGGCCATGAGTTGATCGAACGCCCTGCCGTCGCCGGCCAGGTACCGCTGGACGAGGACGAAATCGTCGCCGGTCCTGCTCAACTGCCGAAGCTCACTTCGGCCAGCCGGGCACGGTAGCCGCCTTCCTCGGGGGGCAGGTCGGTCAGCCAGAGCAGCCAGACCCCGTTCCGGAGTTCGGGTAACGGTAGGCGGAGGGTCGCGTCACCGGCTTGTTGCTCGGCAATCACCTCCCAGCCCGGGTCATCTACGTCGAGCAGCGACTCTGCCCACATGAGTCGGAAGGCCGTACCCTCGGTCAAGCCGGTCAACTCGAGCAGCGCCGGCGATCCGCTCACTTCGAAGGCCAGTCCCACGCCCTCCTTCAGCAGCGGTAACGGGTCGAAATAGCCTTCGGTGCGCCACTCGGTGGTGGGATCCCCGTCGGTCAGCAACCCCAGCCGGCCGGGATGCTCCTGCCCATCCCCTAGAGGGTCGAAATCGAGCACCCGGAGCAGGACCACCGGCTCGTTCTCGACCACCGCCTGGTCGGTCGGAACGTCCGCGGAGGACGATGCCAGCGTAGGCCCGGGATCCGTATCCGGCCTGGAAGCCACAGTGGGAAGGGGGAGGGAAGCGATCTCCAAGGGAGGAGTCGGGCTGGTGTCCATCGCGCTGCCGGCCCACACGAGCACCGCAGCAGCCAGGACAAGCAGGCCAACGGGCAGCAGCTGGCGCCAGGACAAGCGGAATGGGACCGAGATGGGAGGGGAGTAGGAGACCGTCTGGAGCTGGTCGGCGAGTTGCCGGGCATCGATCTCGTTGGCGAGGGCGGACCGAAGGATGTCGTCGACGCTCGGGGACAACGAGTGGATGAGTTCCGAGGGAGCCATGGTGCCGGCGGGCATCCCGGTGAGCGCGGTCTCCAGCGTGCCGGCCAACGCCCGTACATCATCCTGGGGCGAGGCGCCCCGTGGAACCCGACCGAAGGCGCCCAGCTTGGCCGGCTGCCCTCGGGAATACAGGACTGCCCCCGCGTCGATGGATCCGTGGGTCACACCTGCGGTGTGGAGCGCAGCGAGGCCCTCGGCGAGACCGCCGGCGTTGGTGAGTAGCTCGGCGAGCGGTGGCCCGCCATCGGTCCCCACCTGGTCGGCCAGCGTGGTACCGCCCACCCACTCGGTGACCGCATAGGTGGATCCGGGCACCGTGTCGGCTGCGAAGACCGCGGCCACGTGCGTATGGCTGGCCCGAGAAGCACGCCGGACCGCCGCCAGGAACGCCCGGCCTCTCTCCCTGGTTGCCTCGGGACCGATCACTCGAATCAGTACCGGGCGATCCAGCTCCAGATCGGTGGCGAACCACTCCTCGACGTCCTCGTCCCGGCCGAGGCGCACCTCCAGCCGGTAGCGGTCCGGTATCGGTGGAGGCATGGCCAGCGATCAGGGCCGGAAACGGGACAGGGGAGAGCGGGGTATCGACACGGGCGAGGCGAAGCCCCCGTCGCCGCTCTCGAGTAAAGGTGAGCCATTCATCCCCTGCCGCCCCTCGCGCTGCGGGCCATCAACCGGGAATCTACCAACCGGGCAGTTCGTCAAGAGCCGCGGATGGCGGCTCGCCCGGATCCGACCGTATTCACGGACCCCGTACCAGAACCCCGAAGAACTTTTCGCGTTCTCGCTCCAAGTGTCCGGATCTGTCACACCCCCCATATACGTTGCCTATCGCCAAGCACCTACACCGGCCGATGAGATGGAGACCGATCGGACCGGCCGGTACCGAGGGAACATACGAGGGCTCATGGAGCGACAGCCGAATCCCCGGCTTCCGGCCGGGCATGGCCGACCACGCTCCAACAGGTTGGGTGGTGGTGGGGGCGGGGCCCGGTGCG
>VXMM01000017.1 GCA_009841105.1 Acidimicrobiia bacterium
CCCCCGCCACCACCTGTCCTGGCTGGGAGCGTGTTCGCCCACTCCCGGCCGGAGGCCGGGGTGAATGGCGTTCGCTCCGCGAATCCTCGTATGTTCCCTCCGGGCCGGCCGAACCGATCGACGAGAGCCTTCAGCCGGTGTAGGTGCTTGGCGATAGGCAACGTATAGAAAGCCTGTGACACTTTTTCCCCTTCGATCCGATCTCCCTCGAGCCCATCGTCGGAGAACGCGAATGAAAAGGGCCGGGGCGGGGGATCGGGAGGGGATACCCGGATGGGTGGCCGGGCCCTGGACAGGATCCACAGAGCCCGAACGAGCCCGCGATCCGGACCAGCGGTGAAGAAGAGGTTTCGTTGAAGACTTCCGGCTTCGGCTACCGGCTTCCCGATGAGCTCATCGCCCAGTCACCGGTCGAGCCCCGCGACTCGGCTCGCCTGCTCCGGGCATCCGATCTGACCGATTGGACGGTCCGGGACCTGCCCGAGCTCCTGCGTCCCGGCGACCTGGTGGTGGTCAACGACACCAGGGTGCGGGCGGCCCGCCTGATCGGCCGGCGGGACCCCACCGGCGGGCGGGTGGAGTTGCTGCTCCTGGGGCGCCAGGGCGATCGCTGGCGGGCGCTGGCCCGGCCCGCTCGCCGCCTCAGAGCCGGTTCCAAGGTTCGAGCCGGCCCGCTGGTGGCCTGCATCGAGACCGATCCGGAGGAGGGCCAGGTCGACCTGACACTCCGGACAGCATCGGGCGGAGTAGGGGATGAGGTCGTGGAGCGCGCCATAGCCGAGACGGGCCTGGTGCCGCTCCCTCCCTACATCCACCGGGTACTCGACGACCCGGAGCGTTACCAGACCGTGTTCGCGGACCGGGTGGGCTCAGCCGCCGCCCCCACGGCTGGTCTCCACCTGACGGCTCGTACGCTGGACGACCTGGCGGAGCGGGGCATCAGCGTGGCGCGGATCGAGCTCAGGATCGGTCTGGACACCTTTCGCCCGATCACGACCGAGGAGATCGAGGATCACCGCATGCACGCGGAATGGATCGAAGTGCCTGAGGCCACGGTGGATCGAATGGAGGAGACCCGCCGGTCTGGAGGCCGGGTGGTGGCGGTGGGTACCACCGTGGTCCGGGCCCTCGAAACCGCCTGTCGCAACGGACGGCCAGCCCCGTACCGGGGTTCGACCAGCCTCTACATCATGCCCGGCCATCGCTTCGGCGCGGTGGACCTCCTCCTGACCAACTTCCACATGCCGGGGTCCTCGTTGCTGGTCCTGGTGGCGGCCTTCGTGGGCGAGTCATGGCGCTCGGTCTACAAGACGGCTCGCAAACGCGGCTACCGCTTCCTTTCCTTCGGCGATGCCATGCTCCTGGAGCGGGCACCGACCCCGGTCGGTTCGCGATGACCCGCGCCCGCCCGGTCACCTACCGGTGCACGGCCGAGGACGGCGCGGCCCGGCGTGGCCTGCTCGTAACCCCCCATGGCGCCGTCGAGACCCCCGCTTTCATGCCGGTCGCCACGAGAGCGTCGGTGAAGGGACTCGACTCCCAGGACCTGCGCGATGTGGGCACCGCGATGGTGCTCGCCAACACCTATCACCTGATGCTCCGGCCCGGCGCCGGACGCATCGCGGCCCTGGGCGGGCTCCACACATTCATGGGGTGGGACGGCCCGATCCTGACCGACTCGGGCGGGTACCAGGCCTTCTCTCTCAAGGCCTCGGTCACCGAGGAGGGATGCGGGTTCAAGTCTGTCTACGACGGATCCCATCAATTCCTGACTCCCGAGCAGGCCGTGTCCATCCAGGAGGAGCTGGGCCCCGACATCGCCATGGTGCTCGACGTCTGCATCGCACTGCCGGCGCCCGCCGAGGCGGTAGCGGATGCCATGGAGCGCACCTTGCGGTGGGCCGAACGCTCGGTACGCGCTCGCAGTAGGGAGGATCAGGCGCTGTTCGGCATCGTCCAAGGCGGCGCGGACCCCGACCTGCGTTACGACAGCGCCCGTCGCACCGCCGAACTCGACGTAGACGGATTCGGGATCGGAGGCCTGTCGGTCGGTGAGGACTTCGGACGCCGGAACGAGTCCGTGGAGGCGGCGGTGGCCGGCCTTCCCGCAGGGGCGCCCCGTTACTTCATGGGCCTCGGAGACATGGAAGGGCTGCTCGAAGCCATCGCCAGGGGAGTGGACCTGTTCGACTGTGTGTGGCCAACCCGGCTAGCCCGTCACGGCAAGGTCATCACCAGTCGGGGCGATTACAACATCCGCCTGGCCCGGTTCGCCGGAGACGAACGGCCTCTCGATCCCGACTGTACGTGTTCGACCTGCCGCACCTACTCGCGTGCCTACCTGCGCCATCTGGCCACCACCCGCGAGCTGTCGCTGTCCCGGCTTCTCTCCGTCCACAACCTGGCCGTCACCCACCGGTTGCTGCAGGAGGCCCGAGCCGCCATCTCCGCCGGCGCCTTCGCCGAGTTCCATAGACGGGTGGTGGCCCGACGCCGACCGGCCCCCGAGGACATATCCGGGTAACCACCATTCCACTAGCATCGATACACTCTGCTACGGGTGGGTTCGTATCCGAGCAGGTCCCGAAAAGACCGATCCGAAAGAGGTGCCAAAACGTGTCCGTTGCCTACATAGCCCAGACTGACGCCGGTGGCGGTCTCAGCGTCCTGTGGCCGCTGCTGCTTCTCGGCGCGCTCATGTACTTCCTCATCATCCGGCCGCAGCGCAAGCGGACCCGCAAGCAGCAGGCTCTGTCGGCCGCCTTGGAGGTCGGCGACCAGGTTCGTACCATCGGGGGCCTGATGGGGGTGATCGTCGGGTTGGGCGACGATTGGGTAACCCTCGGCATCGAGGAAGGGCGTATCAGGGTGCTGCGCAGCGCTGTGGCCGCCCGCATGAACACCGACGACTAGGAGTAGAACTCCCACGTGTTCCGCCGCTGGCTCGCGGTCATCATCTTGGCGGGCCTCGCCTGGGGCGGGCTGGTCGCGATCTTCGCCATCGGCTGGACGCCCCGGCTGGGCCTTGACCTGCAGGGCGGAACCTCGGTCATCCTGGAAGGGCCGGAAGGCACCGACGCAGGGGTGATCGAGACCGCGGTCGAGGTCATGAGGCGGCGGATCGAGGATTTCGGGAGCGTTCAGGAGCCGGAGATCTCGATCACCGGCGGGACGTCGATACTGGTCCAGCTCCCCGGCGTGACCGACCAGGAACGGGCTCTGGACGCGGTGGGGAGAACCGGGCTACTGTCCTTCCGGCCGGTCCTGTCCTGCACCTCGCAATCATTCTCCGTGGGATGCGCCCCCGGGCCCATCTCGCCGATCCATCTGGAGGCCGAGGAGCAGGGAGAGGGCTTCGTGTTCCCCGACGGCGTCGACCCCGAGACCGGGCTCTCCATCGAGGACGACATCAACGCGGCTAGGTCCTTCCTACCGGAATACGACGACCAGGGGTACATCGTCGCCGTCTACGAAGTGGGCCCGGCGGACATCGCCGCGCACCGCCAGGGCATCTGCAGAGACGGGCTGGACTGCTCCCGGTTACCCGCTGAGCCGAGCCTTCTGACCGGTGCGGAGGTGGCCTCGGCCCTGGCGCTCTTCGGACAGTATGCCGATAGCGCCTGGACCGTGCAGCTCAACATGACCGGGGAGGGCGCAGGCCGGTTTGCGGCGGTCACCGGACTGCTCGCCCAGTACCCCTTAGGAACCCCCAACCGGCGGTTGGCGATCGTGCTGGACGGAGCGGTCGTGTCGGCGCCGGAGATCTCGGCTGGCGTCGGTCCGGACGGAATCACCGGAGGTACCGCGGTGATAACGCTGGGCGCCTCGGGGGACCAGCAGGCGGAAGCGGAGGACCTCACCACGGTTCTGCGGTACGGGTCGTTGCCGGTGGCCTTCGAGCGTTCCGCGGTCCAGAAAGTCTCCGCCACGCTGGGAGAGGACTCCCTCCGAGCCGGCCTGGTAGCGGGTGTCGGCGCCTTGGTGCTCGTGGTGCTCTTCCTGATGGTCTACTACCGGTCTCTGGGATTGATAACCCTGCTCGGCCTGAGCGTGTTCGGCAGCCTGTTAGTGGCGGTCTTCGGGGTGCTCGGAGCCTGGCAGGGTCTCACCCTGACCCTCGCCGGGGTGGCCGGGGTGATCGTTTCGATCGGGATCACCACGGACTCGTACATCGTCCTGTTCGAGCGAGTCAAGGAGGAAATACGCAACGGCCGGACCGTGGTCGACGCTACCCGCGAGGCCTACCGGCGGGCCTTCCGGACCATCCTCACAGCCGACTTCGTATCGTTCGTAGGCGCCGTGCTGTTATGGGCACTGGCGATCGGTCCGGTCAAAGGTTTCGCCCAGGCACTGGGCATCGCCACGGTGCTCGATGTGATCGTGTTCGTCTTGTTCACCCGTAATGCGTCAGGGATCATGGCCCGGAGCCGCCTCGGCGAAGGTGGGTTCTTCAGCATCCGGGGTACCGCAGGGCAGCGGCTGCCTCGAGGGGCCTCGCGATGAGCGCGATCGGTCGTCTCTACCGTGCCGAGACATCGATCAGTTTTGTCGGCCAGGCCCGCCGGTGGTTCATCGTCTCGGGCATCGCCATCGCGATCTGCTTGCTGAGCCTGGCCATCCGCAACCTCAACCTCAGCCTGGACTTCACCGGCGGCACCTCCATAAGCATGCCCAACCCGGCTGGCGCCGGGATCGGTGAGATCCGCTCGGCCCTCGGATCGGTGGGCGCCGCCGCCCGCGTGCAGCTGGTCGACGATGGTGCGTCGGTCCGGATCCAGACAGAAGCAGTCGATCTCGACACCGAGCGTGCGATGGTGCTGTCGCTCGTAGAGGTGACCGGTACCGGCATCGAACTGACCGACGTGGAGTCGGTGGGCCCCACATTCGGGCGCCAGATCGCCGGGCGGGCGGTGCAGGCGTTGCTGGTGTTCCTGGGCGTGGTGGTGGTCTTCATCAGCATCCGGTTCGAGTGGAAGATGGCGCTCGGTGCGATAGCGGCCCTGCTGCACGACCTCATACTGACCGCGGGCGCCTATTCGCTGGTGGGTTTCGAGGTCACGCCAGCCACGGTGGTGGCGGTACTGACGATCCTCGGGTACTCCCTCTACGACACCGTGGTCGTCTACGACAAGATCAAGGAGAACGTGGAGTCCGACCAGGATCGGCGCACCTACACCTATCTGGTGGACCGTTCCATGAACCAGGTGTTGATGCGGTCCATCAACACCTCCCTCACCAGCCTGCTCCCGGTCGGCTCCCTGCTGTTCATCGGCTCGTTGCTCCTGGGCGCCGGGACGCTCCGCGACTTCGCGCTGGCCCTGTTCGTAGGGATCGCCGCCGGTACCTACTCGTCGATATTCGTGGCCGCGCCGCTGCTGGCCCTGTGGAAGGAACGCGAGACCGAGTGGTCGAGGCGCCGATACCGGTCGGAGCGCAAGGCCGGCGGATCCGGCGCCTCTGGTCACCGGCTCAGTTCCAGAGGCCAGAGCGTCGCTAGGAGGAGGAAGAGATGAGACATCGCGTCCTCCGCCGCTCGGCTGTACCCGACCTGCCGGCTGTAGAATGAGGGCGATGGATGTCGGTCGGTTGAGCACGCTGGTCCGCGACGTCCCCGGCTTCCCGGTTCCGGAGGTGACGTTCAAGGACATCACCCCACTCCTGGCCGATCCTGCCGCCCTCCGACTGGCCGTGGAGATGATCGCGGCTCCGTTCGAAGATTCGGGCGTGACCATGGTGGCGGGGATCGAGGCCCGGGGCTTCGTGTTGGCGCCGGCTGTGGCCCTGGTCCTCGGTAGCGGCTTCGTACCGTTGCGCAAGCCGGGAAAGCTGCCCTATAGCTCCCGCAAGGAGGAATACCAGCTCGAGTACGGACTCGATGCGCTGGAGATTCATGTCGATGGCGTGGCCCCGCACGACCGGGTGCTGCTGGTGGACGACGTCATAGCCACCGGCGGAACGGCCCGGGCGGGTGTCACCCTGATCCGGGGGCTGGACGCCGAGCTCGTCGGCATGGCGGTACTGATCGAGTTGACCTTTCTGGGTGGAAGAGAAGCACTGGACGGAGTCGATCTGCATTCCATCCTGACCTATGACAGCTGAACCATGACCGACCTTGCGTTAGCACGCGGTCGCCACGATGCCGCCCAAGCCGAACTGGAACCGATCCTCGCCGCCCTTCGACGGCACTTCCCGGATGCCGACGACGAAATCGTCATCCACGCATACGACATGGCTCAGCGCCGCCATGCCGGCCAGTTCCGGCTGTCGGGCGATCCCTTCATCACCCACCCCATCGCGGTCGCCCAGATACTGGCCGATTACGGGCTCGATCCCGAGACGATCGCAGCCGGACTGCTCCACGATACGGTGGAGGACACGGACCTGACACTCCTCGAAGTCGAGCGCGTGTTCGGGGAGAACGTGGCCCGCATCACGGACGGGGTGACCAAGCTGGACGGGGTGGAGTTCGACATCACGCGGGAGGAGGCCCAGGCCGAGACCATCCGCAAGATGGTGGTGTCGATGGCCCAGGATGTGCGGGTGCTGATCATCAAGCTCGCCGACCGGCTCCACAACCTCCGGACAATCCACCCGCTGCCGGTGGAGCGCCAGCAGGTCAAGGCGCGCGAGAGCCTTGAGATCTACGCGCCGCTGGCTCATCGACTGGGTTTCCAGGAGGTCAAGCATGAGATGGAGAACCTCTGCTTCGAGATCCTCTACCCGGGCCGTTACCAGGAGATCGAGGACCTCATCCGCGAGCGGGCGCCCGAGCGGGAGGCTGTGATCGAGGAGGTCATGTCGGAGGCGAGGGAGATACTGGCCCGAGTCGGTATAGAAGCGGTCCTCAAAGGACGCCCGAAGCACCATTACTCGATCTACCGCAAGATGGTCGACAGCCGCCTGTCATTCGAGGACATCCACGACCTGATCGGGATCCGCATTCTGGTGGAGGTGGTAAAGGACTGCTACGGGGCTCTGGGGTTGGTCCACTCCCGGTGGACTCCGGTCCAGGGACGGTTCAAGGACTACATAGCGCTTCCCAAGTTCAACCTCTACCAGAGCCTGCATACCACCGTGATCGGTCCGGACGGCAAACCGTTGGAGGTGCAGATCCGGACTCACGAGATGGACACCCGTGCGGAGTTCGGAATCGCCGCGCACTGGAGATACAAGGAAGGAGGGACCAGTACCGATCTGGCGTGGATGGTGGACCTCCGCAACCTCCCGGCCGATTACGACGATCCGGCCGAGTTCCTGGCCAACCTCAAGCTCGACCTATACGAGGACTTGGTGTTCGTGCTCACCCCGCAAGGGGACGTGAAGACGCTGCCGCGCGGCGCCACTCCCGTGGACTTCGCCTACTCGGTACACACCGAGGTGGGGCACCGGTGCGTGGGCGCCAAGGTGAACGGACGGCTGGTGACGCTGGCCACCGAGCTCCAGTCGGGCGACATCGTGGAAATCATCACCACCAAGTCCGACGACTCCGGACCCACCAGGGACTGGCTCGGCTTCGTCCGCACCTCCAAGGCCCGTTCCAAGATCAAACAGTGGTTCTCGAGGGCTCGCCGCAAGGAGTCCCTCCAGAGGGGACGGGACACCGTCCAGGACCTGATCAGGCGGGACCGGGTTCACATCATCAAGAACGAGCGGACCAGGGTGCTTCACGACGTGGCCCTTGCTCTCGGCTACCGCGACACGGAAACGATGTACATAGCGGTGGGGGACGGTGCAGTAGCGCCCCAAACCGTGGTCGGCCGGATCAAACGGGTGCTGTCGGTCCCGGTGGTTGGGGAGGATCTCGGAACCCTCGACCCGGTGAGGCGGAGGACGGATCGACCAGCCGGCGAGGGTGTCATCGTGGAAGGATTCGATGATGTCTGGGTGCGGATCGCCCGCTGCTGCAGTCCGGTACCAGGCGACGATCTGGTGGGGTTCGTCACCATCGGTCGAGGAGTGTCGATCCACCGCACCGAGTGCAGCAACATCCAGCGCCTCCAGGACCAGCAGGAGCGCATGATCGAAGCGAGTTGGGCGCCGGGCCAACTCAGCAGCTTCAGTGCGTGGATACAGGTGGAGGCTCTCGACCGGCCCAACCTGCTGCGGGACATCACCTCGGTCATATCGGATGCGAGTGCCAACATCGTGGGGGCATCTTCGCGGACCGACCGCGACCGGGTCGCGGTCCTCCGGTACGAGGTGGAGCTTTCGGATCCCGGCCAGCTCGACCGCCTGCTGGCGGGTGTGCGCCGGGTTGGGAGCGTCTACGACGCCTTCCGGCTGAGGCCGGGCTGATCCGGGTCCCGTCGACTCTAACCTGGCTCCCGTATGTTCATCCGCCGACTCGAGTTGTGGCTGGCCGCCACCAACACTTACGTGGTCGCCCGCGAGCCCGGCGGGCCGGCGGTCGTCATCGACGCTCCACCGGACTGTCTCGACCCACTCACCGGTCTGATGGCCGCGCACGATCTGGCGCCGACAGCCCTGCTGCTTACGCATGGCCATGTCGATCATCTGGGAGGCGCCGGCAGCTTCGCGGCTCGGACCGGAGCCGCCGTTTACCTACACCCTGACGATGACTTCCTGGCCCGGAGCCCGGAAGATCAGCTCCGTATCCTGATGGGGACCGTTCCGCCCGGTGACTACCGGCCGCCCGAGAGTTACCGGGAACTCGCCGACGGCCTCTCGCTCGACCTGGCCGGCCTCCGGCTTGAGGTGCTGGCCACGCCCGGACACACTCCCGGGCACTGCTGCTTCCATCTCTCCGAAGAGGCGATACTCTTCTCGGGAGATCAGCTGTTCGCGGGCTCGATCGGACGCACCGACCTCCCCGGCGGGGACTACGAGACCCTCTTGACGAGCATGAAGGAGAAAGTGGTTCCGCTCGACGACGGAGTCACCGTGATGCCGGGTCATGGTCCCTCGACCACGATCGGCCGCGAACGGCGCTCCAATCCCTTTCTGGGAGGGTACTGAAAATGTCCAGTTGGCCTGGAGGCCTACAATGAAACCCCTGGTCAAGATGTGCGGCCAACCAAGATCCCCGTCTTTTTCAGCACCCCCCTGGGTGTGTGAATGAGCTTCCGGGCGCCCAAGGGCACCGACGACATACTGCCCCCGGAGTCCCGGCGCTGGCGCGAGCTGCTCCGTTCCTGGGATCTACTGGCGGAGCAGTACGGATACGCCTACGTCGCCACCCCAATGTTCGAGGCCACCGACCTGTTCGCACGGGGGGTGGGCGAGGCTACCGAGGTGGTCGAGAAGCAGATGTACAGCTTCAAGGACAAGGGCGGGCGGAATCTCACCCTCCGTCCCGAGGTCACCGCGAGTGTTCTCCGGGCCTACATCCAGGCGGGCCTGTCGGGAGAGTTCAAGGGTGCCTACTCGGGACCCTGCTTCCGGTATGAACGCCCGCAGGAAGGCCGTCGCCGGCAGTTCTGGCAACTGGGGGTCGAGTACCTGGGCGCCGCTGACGCCGAGGCCGACCTGGAAGTGATCGAACTCGGCTACCGCTACTTGCTGGACTGCGGCCTCGGGGACGTGGAAGTGCACGTGAATTCCATCGGCGACACGCCGGATCGGGTGGCTTACCACGCCCTGCTGACGGGCTGGCTGGACGAGCGGAGCCACCTGCTCTCCCCGGATGCCCGCCGACGGATCCATACCAACCCCCTGCGGGTCCTCGATTCCAAGGCAGACCGGGAAGTGGTGGCTGATGCCCCGGTTCCCGTCGACTATCTGGAGGGGGAGGCCGCTACCCATCACGGCCAGCTCATCGCGGGCCTCCAGGAACGGGGGATCGCGTACCGGCCCGCTCCCCGGTTGGTGCGGGGGTTGGACTACTACAACCGCACCGTGTTCGAGTACATCCCGCCGGCCTATGCCGCGGCCCACAACGCGGTCGGTGGCGGCGGCCGTTACGACGGGTTGTCGCGATTGCTCGGTGGCACAGATCTGCCAGGCGTCGGCCTGGCACTCGGGCTCGACCGGATACTGTCTGCGGCGGGGCAGAGCCCCCCGGCGAGGGCGCTGGACGTGTTCCTGGTGGTGGCCGACCAGGAGCGCCGCAGCCTCGCCCATGCTTTCGCCCGTCGCCTCAGGGCAGCCGGGGTGAGGTGTGACCTGGTGGCGGGCCGCCGTTCCGTCAAAGCACAGTTCCGGGCGGCCAATCGACGTGACGCGGCGGCAGCGGTTGTGATCGGTGCCGAGTGGGACCAGGGGATGGTGACGGCCAAGGATCTCAGCTCGGGCGATGAGCGCACCATACCGGCGGGCGAGGTAGCGGCTTGGGTGATGGGCGGTCCGGGGGGCGGCGGGTGATGCCTGCTTACCGCTCGCACTTCGCCGACCAACTCGGACCGGATCAGGTGGGTCAGCACGTGAAGGTGGCCGGATGGGTGGCTCGGGTAAGGGACCTGGGCGGCATCTCGTTCTTCGACCTGAGGGATGGGCGGGGGATAGTGCAGGTGGTGGTCGATCCGGCGGTGGTCCCATCGGCATCGGACCTCCGCATGGAGTACTGCGTCCGGGTCGAGGGCACGCTCCGCCGCCGGCCGGCCGGGACCGAGAACCCGGATCTCCCCACCGGGGACTTCGAGGTCGAGGCGGGCCTGCTCGAGGTCTTGAGCCGTGCGGCCCCGCTCCCATTCATGATCGACGACCGGTCCCACTCCGAGGAGCGGGTCCGGCTCGAGTATCGCTATCTTGATCTGCGCCGGCCCCGCATGGCCGCCAATCTTCGAGCCCGTTCCAGGTGCATCAGCGCCATCCGGCGGACCCTCGACGGCTCGGGCTTCCTTGATGTGGAGACTCCGACGCTCGTCAACTCGACACCCGAGGGCGCCCGGGACTTCCTGGTTCCGAGCCGGCTGCAACCCGGCCGCTTCTACGCCCTGCCTCAGAGCCCACAACTCTTTAAGCAGTTGCTGATGGTGGCGGGAGTGGAGCGCTATTACCAGATCGCCCGTTGCTACCGGGATGAGGACACACGGGCTGACCGCCAGGTCGAGTTCACCCAGCTGGACCTGGAGGGATCGTTCTGGGAACGGGAGGATGTCTTCGCCGCCATCGAACGGGTGGTGGCGGCCGTGGTGCGAGACCTGCGCGGCGCCGAGCTCCCTCTGCCGCTACCCAGGATCACCTACCAGGAGGCCCTGGCCCGCTACGGCACCGACAAGCCCGACCTGCGGTTCGGCATGGAGGTGACCGAGTTGTCGGGTGCGTTCTCTGGCACCGGGTTCCGCGGCTTTGCCGGCGCCCTCGACTCGGGGGGAGTCGTCCGGGGTATCAACGTCGGGGCGGCTGATCCCTCCCGGGCAGAACTGGACGGTCTGGTGGCCCGGGCCCGGGAGCTGGGCGCCGCCGGCCTGGTCTGGGCCGTGGTCAAGGACGGTGGCGGTTGGCGGTCGCCCGTGGCCAAGTTCCTCGACGGCGCCGAGATCGCGGAGGCGACCCGGATGCTGGACGCATCGCCGGGCGACCTGTTGTTGCTGGTGGCCGGCGAGGCTGCCATGGCCTCCTCTGTGCTGGGTGCGATACGCCTGGATCTGGGCCAACCCGGTAGCCACGACGAGCTGCGTTTTGTCTGGGTGGTGGACTTTCCGGTCTTCGAGACGACCGGTGAGGGTGAGTTGGTTCCGTCCCACCACCCGTTCACCGCTCCGGTCTCGGTGGAGGAAATGCGCGAGAGGCCGGAGACGGCGGTGGCGCAGGCTTACGATCTCGTACTCAACGGGTCCGAGTTGGGCTCCGGGTCGGTACGGATCCATGACCCCGATACCCAGAGGGCTGTGTTCGAGATACTGGGCATCTCCGATGAGGAGGCCGAGGCCAGGTTCGGCTGGTTCCTCGAGGCCCTCGGTTACGGGACACCACCCCATGCCGGTTTCGCGGTGGGGATCGACCGCCTTGTCGCCATCCTCCAGGACGAGACCAGCATCCGAGAGGTGATCCCTTTCCCGAAGACCCAGAGCGGCGCCGATCCGCTCACCACCGCACCCACCCGGGTGGTCGATGCCCAGCTGGAGGAACTCGGCTTGGATCTCTCGGCCGATGCCAAAGCGGCCCTGGCGGCCACGGAGCAACCCCCTTCGGGGCCTTCCGACCCGTCCGAATCCTGACCGGTACCAGGGATGCCGACCGAGCCCGACCTGTTCTCGGCCGGCCGGGAGAGACGCCGGCGCCGGGTGGCCCCGCTGGCCGACCGGATGCGTCCCCGGTCCTTGCAAGAGATGGTGGGCCAGCCCGATCTTCTGGGGAAGGGCGCCGCCTTCCGCGTCATGGTCGAGTCGGGGCGCCTCGTATCCGTCCTGCTGTTCGGACCGCCGGGTACCGGGAAGACAACCCTGGCCCGGCTCATGGCCTCCGAGAGCGACGCTGTCTTCGAGCAGCTGACCGCCTCCGCCCACGGGGTGCGTGACGTTCGCCGGGTCCTGGAGGGGGCCGAGCGCAGGCTCGGTGAGCAAGGGACCCGAACGGTGCTCTTCCTGGACGAGATCCATCGCTTCAACAAGGCTCAGCAGGACGCTCTCCTGCCGGGGGTCGAGAACGGCACGGTCATCCTGGTCGGCGCCACCACCGAGAACCCGTTCTTCGAGGTCAACTCTCCCCTGATCAGCCGATGCACCCTGTTCCGGCTGGTTCCGCTCTCCGCCGTCGCGGTCGTCGAGCTTATCGAGCGTGCGCTGACCGACCGCGAGAGGGGCCTGGGCGCCGCAGGGATGGCGATAGACCCCGACGCGGCCGAGGCCCTGGCCCGGCGGGCGGGAGGGGATGCTCGCCTCTCACTCAACGTCCTGGAGCTGGCCGCCATCGTGGCCGATGGCAGGGGACGGACCACCATCACCTACCGGCATGTGGAGGAGGCTCTCCAGCGCCGGATCATCCGTTACGACAAGAAGGGCGACCAGCACTACGACGTCATCTCGGCCTTCATAAAGTCGATGCGAGGCTCGGACCCCGACGCGGCCCTCTACTGGCTCCACACCATGCTGTCGGCCGGTGAGGATCCCGAGTTCGTGGCACGGCGGATGGTTATCTTCGCCTCCGAGGACATCGGTATGGCCGACCCCGACGCTCTGGTCCAGGCAGTGGCCGCCGCCCACGCTCTGGCCATGGTCGGTCTGCCCGAGGCCGCCTATAACTTGTCACAGGCCGCGGTCTACCTGGCCACCGCACCAAAATCCGACTCGGTGAAGCGGTCGATGGGCGCGGCCCGGCGGGCGGTCGACGACACCCCCGCCGCCACCGTTCCCGCCCACCTGCGCTCCACCGGTGGGCGGCTGGTGTCGTCGCAAGTGGACGGCACACCGGCCGGCTACTCGGATCCCCACTCGGGACCGGGACACCTCGTTCGCCAGGCTTACCTTCCGGAGCAGATTGAGGGACGGATCCTCTATCGACCCACCCGCCAGGGACGGGAGGCGGGCATCGCCGAGCGGCTCGAGGAATGGGACAGCGTCCTGGGCCGTCCCACCCGCAGCACCATCCCAGACCAGCTACATGACCGGTAGCCGGTAGTAGTCAATGGCCAGTAGTTAGAGACTTCATAATAATCTAACATCAACTAGCGACTACCGACTAGCAACTAGCAAGCAGCAACTGGCGCTAACCTGCAACGGATGCGAGCCAATGCCATCCGGCGCGCCTTCACCGACTTCTTTGCGGAACGCGATCACGTGGTACGTCCGTCCGCATCGTTGATCCCCACGGATCCGACGTTGCTGGTGACCAACGCCGGCATGGTCCCGTTCAAGCCCTACTTCCTCGGGGAGGAGGATCCCCCCTGGCCCCGAGCGGTCAGCATCCAGAAATGCGTGCGAACGGTCGACATCGACATCATCGGCACAACTGCTCGCCACCTGACCATGTTCGAGATGCTCGGGAACTTCTCGTTCGGTGACTACTTCAAGGAACTGGCGATCCGCTACGCCTTCGACTTCGTCACCGGGCCGCTGGGTCTGGATCCCGAGCTCCTCTGGTACACGGTCTACGAGACCGACGACGAGGCCGAGGAGATCTGGATCGACTCGATCGGGGTTCCCCCCGATCGGGTGCAGCGGGGCGGGAAGGACAACTTCTGGCAGATGGGAATTCCCGGTCCCTGCGGTCCGTGCTCGGAGATCTTCATCGACCGGGGTCCCGCGTACGGGCATGACGGAGGCCCGATCGGTGGTGGCGAGGACCGGTTCGTGGAGCTCTGGAACCTGGTCTTCATGCAGAACATCCAGGATGAGCCCTATCACGTTGTCGGCGACATCCCCGCCAAGGGGATAGACACCGGTACCGGGCTGGAGCGTCTGGCCATGATCCTCCAGGGAGTCGACACCCTCTTCGAGGCCGACTGCGTCCATGACGTGTTGGCGGCCGCGTCGGGCGCCCTGGGCCGCACCTACGGCGAGGACGAAGGGGTCGACGTGGCGCTTCGCCTGCTTGCCGACCACGCCCGAGCCTCCACGTTCCTCATCGGAGATCGCGCCCTGCCCGGGAACGAAGGTCGTGGTTACGTGGTGAGGCGCCTGATCCGGCGAGCGGTCCGGCACGCCTGGCAACTGGGTAGCGACAACCTCATCATGCCCGGCCTGGCCGAGGTGACCGCCGACATCATGGAGGATGCCTACCCGGAACTCAGGGCCAACCTCGACTTCATCCGGCATGTCTTCGAGCGGGAGGAATCCCAGTTCCGGCGTACCCTCGCTACCGGTACCCAGATGCTGGACGAGGCACTGGCGGACTCGGAGACCGGTGTCGTCGTGTCCGGTGCCCTGGCCTTCAAGCTGCATGACACGTACGGCTTCCCGATCGACCTCACCCGGGAGATCGTGGCCGAGCAGCAGCGCGAGGTGGACCTGGACGGATTCGAGGCGGAGATGGCCGCCCAGAGGACCCGGGCCAAGGCCGCCTGGAAGGGGGGAGCGGAGGCCGTCCGCGTCGAGTCCTACAAGCGCATCCTCGACACCATAGGCCCTACCGAGTTCCTGGGTTACGCCAGCGACGATTCACCCGCCCTCGTCCTTGCCATCCTGCGGGAGGGGGAGTTGGTGGAAAGGGCCGAGGCGGGTCAGGAGGTGGAGGTCTTCCTGGACAGTTCGCCCTTCTACGCCGAAGCCGGCGGGCAGGTGGGTGATGTCGGTCTGATCGAGTCGGTGACCGGACGGATCGAGGTACGAGACACGCAGGCGGCCGTGACCGGCCTCCACGGCCACCGCGGCAGGGTGGCTAGGGGGTTCGTCCAGGCCGGCCAGGAGGTGGATGCCCGGATCGACAGTCCCCGGCGCGACCGCATCCGCAAGTCCCACACCGGCACGCACCTCCTCCACTGGGCGCTACGGGAGGTGATAGGTGAACACGCCAACCAGGCCGGTTCACTGGTCCAGGACGGGCGCCTCCGGTTTGACTTCAGCCACTACACGGCGGTGCCCTCCGAAGAACTCGGCGAGGTGGAGGAACTAGTCAACCAGCGGGTGATGGACAACCATCGGGTGGGGCTGCTCGAGACGACCAAGGACGAAGCCGAGGCGATGGGGGCGCTGGCCTTCTTCGGCGACAAGTACGGTGAGCGGGTGCGGGTGGTCTCGGTGGGCGACTTCTCGGTGGAGTTCTGCGGAGGCACCCATGTGGGCAGCTCAGCAGAAATCGGACCGCTGCTGGTCACCTCCGAATCTTCCATCGGATCTAACGTGCGCCGGGTGGAAGCGCTGACCGGCATGGCTGCCTATTCCTATGCCAGGTCAGCGAGGGAGCAACTCACCGATGTAGGTCGTTTCCTCGGCCTGTCGATGTCGGAAGTCCCGGCGGGAGTGCGCCGGCTCGCCGAGCGGGCCGACGCGATCCAGAGCGAATTGGATCAGCGCAGGCAGCAGGAGAGGACTGCGATCGCCGCGGAGTTGGCCGGCGCCGCCAGGCGTACCGGCGATACGTCGTGGCTGGTGGCCGAACTCGACGATCACGCTCCGGTGGCGTTGCGCCAGGTCGGGACGCAAGTCCGGGACCGGCTGGGGTCCGGTGTCGTGGTCCTGGGAAGCCGGGCGGATGGCAAGGGGGCGCTGGTCGGCCTGGCGACCCGAGACCTGGTCGATCGGGGCGTTTCGGCGGCTGATCTGGTGCTGGTGGGCGCCAAGCTCCTCGGCGGGGGCGGCAGTCGCGATCCCGAGCTGTCACAAGCAGGCGGACCGAGAGGCGACAAGGTGGGCGAGGCCCTGGACGCGATTCGGGAGGCGGTCGCCCGCCGTCTCAACGCCTGATGAGCGGCGGACCGGGAGCCAGCCGCATCATGGGCATCGACTACGGGAGCCGGCGGGTAGGTGTGGCCCTTTCCGACCGTCTCGGGATCGCTGCCCATCCCTTCGAGGTAATCGAGGTGGGCCCCGGTCTTCACCGCCGGCTGGCAGACCTGGTCGGTTCCGAGGACGTGGACAAGGTGGTGGTGGGGCTGCCGGTCTCGCTCGACGGGACCGAACAGGCTGCT
Organism: Acidimicrobiia bacterium; assembly: GCA_009841105.1. Lineage (GTDB taxonomy): Bacteria > Actinomycetota > Acidimicrobiia > Spongiisociales > Spongiisociaceae > Spongiisocius > Spongiisocius variivorans. Next base: position 16,466 of record VXMM01000017.1, read on the forward strand.
GCCCTCAGGACCCGCCGGTTCGTCGATCGGCTACGTCCCCTCGTCGGGGTGGAGGTGGTCATGTATGACGAGCGGCTGACCACCCGGATCGCGGAGGGCGTCCTGGTGGCGGCCGGGACATCCCGGTCCAAGCGCCGGCGGCGGGTCGACAAGGTAGCGGCCGCCGTGATGCTCCAGGGCTATCTCGACCGCCAAGCCCGGACGAGGGTCGAATGAGCGCCTACCGGCGACCGGATCCCCCACCGGACCGTTACCGGGAAGGCGAGGATCGGTGGCCGTTCCGGGCGCGGGGGGCCATCACCAGCCTGCTGGTTGCGGCTGTCGTCACCTACGCTCTGGTTGTGGGGGGCGCGGGCCTGGGCAACTGGGTCAACAGGCTGGGCGGGCTCGGTGGAGGGGATCAGACCGTCGAGGTCGAGCCGGGCCGCACCGTCGTGGTGGAGATCCCGTCCGGGTCGAGTGCCCGTAGCATCGCCGGCATCTTGGTGGGCAACGGTGTGGTGCCCTCCGCCATCGAGTTCGAGTCGCTGGTCCGGACCCGGGAGGCGGGCAGCCTCCTCAAGGCCGGCACCTACGAGTTGGTTACCGGCACCGACCTCGACGAGATCGTGGATCTTCTTATAGCGGGGCCTCCCCTCGACGTGTTTCGTGTGACAGTGATCGAAGGACTCCGCCTCGTCGAGCTCTTGGAGGTTCTGGCCCTGTCCACCCGCAACTACTCGGACGAGGACTTCACGGCGGCCCTCATGAGCGGGGACGTCACCTCCGCCTACCTGCCGCAGGGTCTCGAGACAGCAGGATGGGAGGGGCTCTTGTTCCCGGCCACCTACGAGTTCTTCGGTGATGTCACCCCGTCCGAGATGCTGCAACGGATGGCGACCGAGATGGAGCGACGCCTGGAAGGGTACGACTGGTCCACGGTTACCGCACGGGGGTTCTCGGTGTACGAAGGGCTGGTCATGGCCTCTCTGGTGGAGGCCGAGGCGGGAACCGATGCGGATCGGTCACTGATCGCCAGCGTGATCAATAACCGGCTGGAGCGGGGCATGCCGCTCCAGATCGACGCCACCGTTCTCTACGCCATGGAGGACCGGGGCCGGTCGCCCACGCTGGAGGATCTCGAGTTCTCGTCTCCCTACAACACCTATCTGATAGGCGGTCTCCCGCCCACGCCGATCGGCGCGCCGGGCGCCAAGTCCATCGAAGCGGTTATCGAGCCGGCGGATACCGACTACCTCTATTACGTTCTCACCTCCGAGGACGGATCCCACTCCTTCTTCCGCGACTACGACGACTTCCTGGCGGCCAAGCAGCAGGCGGACGCTCTGGGGATCGGTTGATCCGGATGGCCTCCCTGCGGCTAGCGGTCCTCGGCGATCCGGTTGCCCATTCGCTATCCCCGGTCATCCACGCCGCCGCCCTGGAGTTCGCCGGGCTCGAGGGCGCCTACCGCAGGCTCCGGGTTGACCACCGCGGCATGAGGCGGGCTGCTGACGACCTCCGGTCCGGGCGCCTAACCGGCGCCAACGTGACGATGCCCCATAAGGCGCTGGCAGCCGGGTTGGCAGACAAGCGCTCGGAGGCGGTGATCCGCTCGGGGGGCGCCAACACCCTCTGGATGGAGAACGGCCGGCTTCAGGCCGACTCCACCGACCCGGAAGGAGTCCGCTTCGCCTGGCAGCATGCTCGGCTCCCCGGCGATGCTCCGGTGTTGCTGCTGGGCGCGGGGTCGGCCGCCGCGGCGGCCCTCTTAGCGCTGGGCGATCGCGACGTCCGGGTGGCGGCGCGGCGGCCCGAAGCAGCCCACGACCTGGTAGCCCGAGTGGGTTCCAAGGCCGTGGTTGCGCCGTGGGGGCAGCCGGTGGCGGGGGCCGTCCTGGTCAATGCCACTCCGCTGGGTATGCGTGGCGAAGCCCTCCCGGCCGGGGTGCTGGATGAGGCTGGGGGCCTGCTGGAACTGGCCTACGGTCGCGGGGAGACCCCTGCCGAGGCCGTGCTCGCGGCGCGGGGCCTGCCGGTGGCCTCCGGGGAGCTGGTGCTGGTCGGCCAGGGGGCGGCCTCGTTCGCCATCTGGACGGGCGTGGAGGTGCCTCCGACCGTCATGCTGGCGGCGCTGGCCGGACACCGGGAAACTCCCAACGCGTCTTCTACTGCCTAGGTGGTGCAGCTCCACCTGGTCGCGGGATTGCTGGGCCTCTTGGGGGGCCGGCTTCTGGTGACCCTGATCCGAGCCGAGTTGGAGCGGGTGCCGGTCAGGTCGGTCACGTCTTGCCGTCCGACCTGCGGCTGTCCCGCAAGACCGGTGGATTACGCGCCTGTGTTGTGGTGGGCGGGGGCCAGGGGTTCTTGTTCCCGATGCCACGAGCCCACCGGCGTGATCTACCGGCTGGTGGAACCGGTGACCGGGGCTGCCTGGGTCGGTGCGGTCTGGTTGGTCGGCGCGCAGTGGACGCTGGCGGCCTATCTGTGGATGGTGACGGTGACGGTGGCGCTGAGCTTTGTCGACCTGCGGAGCTACCGCCTTCCCAACCGGGTGCTCGTACCCGGCACGGCGGTGGGCGCGGTGTTGTTGGCCGCTGGCGCTCTTCTGGACGGTCGGATCGGCGACATCCCGGAGGCGCTAGCGGCCGGCCTCGTTTACTCCGTTACGTTGCTGATTCCGGCGCTGGTGACCCGAGGCGCCATCGGGATGGGCGACGTCAAGCTTGCGTTCCTGCTGGGACTGTTCGCCGGTTACCACGGCTGGGAGGCCGCCGTGGCGGCCTTGGCGGGTGCCTTCCTGCTGGCCGGGGCGGTGGGCGTCCTACTCCTGGCCCTGCGCCGGATCACCCGCCGCGATCACCTGCCGTTCGGGCCCTTCATGGTCGCCGGGGCGTGGTTCGCGATCGCCCGGGCGCTGGCCGGTAGTCCGGGAATCGTTTGAGGGCGGGCCAGGGCTCATCCGGCGATTGCGCCGGGGTCTATCCTGCCGGACTCGTATGAGCCTTCTCTCCGATCTCACCGCGATCGTCACGGCCGGCTTCGTAGCCGCCGGACTGGACGCCTCGTTCGGCGCAGTTCAGGTCTCTGATCGTCCCGATCTGGGCCAGTTCCAGTGCAACGGCGCGCTGAGTGCCGCCCGGAGCGCCGGACGTAGCCCGCGCGACATAGCCCGGCAGGTGGTGACGCAGATCGAGGGCGACCACCGGCTCGCGTCGGTGTCGATCGCCGGGCCCGGCTTCATCAACCTGACCGTTACCGGCCGGACCCTCGCCGGCTGCATGGACGCCATGGCGGGGGATGAGAGGCTGGGCGTGTCCCCGGTCGAGCACCCGCTCAAGGTGATAGTGGACTATGCGGGGCCGAACGTCGCCAAGGCTATGCACGTCGGGCACCTCCGGGCAACCATCATCGGGGACACCGTCGCGCGCCTCTTCCGTTTCGCGGGACACGACGTGCTGGGAGACGTCCACTTCGGCGACTGGGGCCTCCAGATGGGCATGCTCATCGTGGCCACCCGCCGGCGCCGTCCGGACCTGGCGCACTTCTTCGACAGGTCCTACGAGGGTCCCTACGAGGAACCCGGCGCCTTGACCCTCGCCGATCTCCAGGAGTGGTATCCGGAGATGGCCCGCCAGGTTGCGGAGGACGAGGCTGTCGCCGCGGAAGCCCGGCAAGCCACCACCGATCTCCAGTCGGGCCGGCCCGGATACGTGGCGCTCTGGGAACACTTCGTCCGGGTGTCCCGCGCTTCCCAGGAGCGGGACTTCTCCGACCTGGGGGTCGAGTTCGACCTCTGGTACGGGGAGAGCACGGTCCGCGATCTGCTCCGACCGCTCGTGGACGAGGCTCTTGCCGGGGGAATTGCGGTCCGGTCCGACGGAGCGGTGGTGATCGAGGTAGGTCGGCCCGAAGACAAGGCCGAGATCACACCCCTCGTGCTCGAGACCTCCCACGGCGCATTCCTGTACGGGACCACCGACGTGGCCACCATCCAGATGCGGGTCACGGAGTTGGGGGCGGAGCTGATCCTCTACGTTGTCGACGCTCGCCAGTCCTACCACCTCGAGCAGGTGTTCCGGGCCGCCCGCCGGGCCGGGGTATCCGGTCGGGCATCGATGGAGCACATCGGTTTCGGGACCATGAACGCGCCGGATGGAACCCCCTTCAAGACGCGGGAGGGCGGCGTGCTCAGGTTGGGAGATCTGATCGAGATGGTCACGGACGCCGCCGCGGCCCGCCTGAAGGAGTCGGACCTGGCAGCCCGATATTCCGGGGAGGAACGGGCCGTGATCGCTCGCCAGGTCGGGATCGCCGCGCTCAAGTTTGGCGACCTGGTCAACAACCGCACCTCCAACTACGTCTTCGACCTGCGCCGGTTCACCGCGCTGGAAGGCAAGACCGGACCCTACTTGCAGATGGCGGCCGTGCGCATGGATTCGATCCTTGCCCGAGCTGATCGTCAGGGATTGGCGCCGGGCGCCGTCCTGCCGCCGCACCATGAAACAGAGACCAGGCTCGTGCTACGCCTCCTCCAGCTGCCCGAGGCGATCGACCGGGCTTTGGAGTTGCGCGCCCCCAACCATCTGGCCGAGTTCGCCTACGAGGTTGCCGCCGACTTCAGCCGCTTCTACGAGGCCTGTCATATCCTGACCGAGCCCGATCCCGGACTGCAAGCCTCGTGGCTGGAAATGGTCCGGACCACCAGGCGGACGCTGGAGCTCCTGCTCGACCTGCTGGGCATAGAAGTTCCGGCTCGCATGTAGAGGTTTGCCGCCGCCGGGTCCCCATCGCTCAGGCTTCGGCTCAGGCGCTCCGGTACTCCAGGATGACGAGGACCATCCAGGGCGCGTAGAGGAGGGACAGAAGGTTGGCCTCGATCCACGGGTAGCGGGGCGCGCCGTACCGGAGAGCCGGCCAGGCCAGCGCCACGGCGATCAGACCTGCCGGCCATACCCGGCCGCCTACCACACCCAGATAGGTCGGCACGAGGTCGAACAGTTCGGAGAATCGGGTCAGAGTCGAGTTGGCCAGGTCTGCCAGCCGGCCGATGACCCATCTGCTGACCAGGATGGCCAGCATCCAGCCGACAAGTGTCTCCCACGGCTCGGCTTCCGCCCGCTGCCCGTAAAGCCCGAGTCCCCCCTCGGCGGCCAGGCCTGTCACCGCCGCTCCGAGCATCAGCACCGCCACCCCGACTGCCAGGACTTCGGACTCCGGTGGCGCCAGGTCCAGCGTGAGCAGGCCGAACCCACCCAGGGTCAACCCGATCCCCATTCCGACGAGCCCGGTGCCGATGACCGCCAGCACCACGGCGAGCACGGTCCGCAGCGAGTGCATGCCGATGGTTGCCGACCGCCAGACCCTGGGTCCAGGCCGGAGAGTCGAGGGAAGCAGCTCCAAGAGGTTGCGTCGCCGCCGGTCGTATGGTGGGTAGTCGGTCACCGGACGGCTGCCCGCCTCTCGGCCCGCTGCAGTGCCTCCCAGTAGATCTCCACCGGATGAGCGACCCGGACCCCATGTCCGAGTTCGCTCAAGTAGGTACGCAGCTGGATCTCGCATCCCGGATTGGCGCTGGCTACGAGAGGGGCTCCGGTCGCTTGCACCTGGTCCGCCTTGGAGGAGCCCAACCGGCGCGACATCTCAGGCTCCAGCACGCTGTAGATCCCCGCCGCGCCACAACATCGACCCTCCGGGTCGATCTCGACAACGGTAAGCCCGGCCGCGGCCAGGATTGCTCGCGGCTGCTCGGTGATCCGCTGAACATGCCGGAGATGGCAGGGGTCCTGCACCGCCACCGTGCCGCCGTCAGCGCTCAATCGGGGGAGCGTTCCGTCTGCGATCGCCTCCGCCACCACCTCGTTCACATCTACCACCCTGGTGGCAAGTTCCTCCCCGCCGTCAACCCAATGGTCGTACTCCTTCATGTGGGCCCCGCACCCGGCCGAGTTGACGACTACCAGGTCCACACCTCGGAAGGCCGCCATGTTCGTGGAGGCCATCTTCCGGGTGTCGTCCGCCCAGCCGTCATGCGCGGCGAGCGCTCCGCAACAGGTCTGACCCCGGGGTGACACCACTTCCCATCCGGCTGCGGTTAGCAACTCGACGGTGGCGGTGTGTACGTCTCCGAACCAGGCGTCCATGACGCAACCGGCCAGGACGGCGGCCACCCCCCGTCTCTCCCCTTGAGCGGTCCGAGTCCTTCCCACGATCGAGGGAGGTCTCCCTCGCAGCGATCGCAGCCCTGCCAGGCTGCGCCGGATGCGGCGCGGGGCCAATCTGTCGAGCCTGGCTAATTGGGCGATCGAAACGGCCAGCGTCCCCAATCGAACCGCTATCCGGCTACGCAGCAGGCGGGCGGTCACCAGCCGCCGGAGCCGTCGGTCAACCCCCGACGTCTGGGCGGCTATCTCAGCCCTCGCGCCCTCCATGGCCCGGCCAAAGGGCACGAACGATGGGCAAACGACCTCGCATGCGCGGCATTGCAGGCACGCACCCATGATCTCCTCGAAGCGCCGGTCTACAGGCCGCCCGGCGGCGACCGCCGACATCGCGGTCAGGCGCCCCCTCGGTGAGGCGGTCTCGAGTCCGGTCAGCCGGAAGGTCGGGCAGCTCGGCAGGCATAGCCCGCACTGGATGCATGAGGAGAGCTCGTCCTCTGTGGGCGCGTGATCGGTTACCCAACCCATGTCAGATACGGCCCGGCAGGATGCCCCGATTGATCCTGCGGCCGGGATCGAACAGGTTGACGATGCGCCGCTGGATCTCCATCGAGGGGGGCGGCGTTCCCCACGGGTCGAATGCCCGCACCATCGGTGCGGGTGCGTCCAGCATCACCAGAGCCCCTCCGAGGGACTCGGCCCGGCGCCTCATTTCTTCGAGTTCCTCGAGGGCGACCTCGTCGGTGGCGACCATCACCTCTCCGACTCCGAACTGGGCCACGTAGTTCCAGGCCGGGTCGAGCCGATCGACGATCCCCCGCAAGGACGATGCCGGGGTCCGTACCGAGAAGCGAACCGCTCCGGACGGATGGCTGGGCCAGTTCAGGCCGGCGGCGGGTTCGGCGCCCAGCGCGGCCGCCTGGCCTGCCACCTCTTCAGGGGTGCCTCCGAGAAACACGGCAGCGCCATCCGGGGTCTCCAGCACGGCCAGAGGGCGATAGGCAATGTCGAGCGCCTCTTCGGCGGACTCCACGGGCACGGTTGCGGCCGCCTGGGGAACCGGCCACAACTTGAGGCAGACCCGGGCGATCAGGCCCATGGCTCCGAGTGAGCCGGTGGCTAGGCGAGGAATGTCGTACCCGGTCACGTTCTTGACCACGCGACCGCCGGCGGTGACTACCCGGCCGTCGCTGGACACCAGGGTGATCTGCAGCACCCGGTCCCGGATCGGCCCGTACCGGTAACGCCGCCATCCGGACCGGGCGGTGGCGATCGCTCCGCCCACCGTTCCCGTTCCCGCGTGCTCGGTCAGCAGGGCGGTTTGGCCCTTCGACGCGAGCATCTCCTCGAGTTCTTCGACCAGGACCCCCGCTTCGACCACCACCGTCAGGTCGTCCGGCTCCCACGCCACCACGCGATCCAGCCGGGACGTGGACAGGATCATGTCGGAGGTCACCGGGTATCCGATGCCCCGGTGCGAGCCACCGCCCTGGATGCGGATGCGGTCACCTCCGGCGGGCAGGTTGGCCATCATTCCGGCCGCCTCGTCGATGGTCTCCGGTGTGGCGGTCGATGGGCCCGAGTCTCCTTGGGAGGAGGCGGAGAGGTTCACACCCAAGCGCCCTCCGGCGGCGGCTGGCCGAAGTCGAAGCATCGTGAACCTTGTGGAACGATCTTGCCGGGGTTCAGCTTCCCGTCGGGATCGAGGGCCTCGCGGACGCGGGCCTGGGCATCGAGATCCATCTCATCGAAGACCAGATGCATGTAATCCCGCTTCTCCAAGCCGATGCCGTGCTCACCGGACAGCGAACCGCCGATGGCTACGCACAGCTCGATGAGGTCTTTCCCGGCCGCCTCCACCCGCTCCATGACCCCTGGGACGGAAGCATCGAACGACATGAGCGGATGCAGGTTGCCGTCGCCCGCGTGGAAGACGTTCAGCATCGGGATGCCATGACGCTTCGAGATGGCGTAGGTCTGCTTTATGGCTTCGACCAGCCGGGTCCGTGGCACCACCGTGTCGTGCAGGTAGTAGTCCGGGTTCATCTGGGCGATGGCGCCGAAGGCCGACTTGCGACCCAACCAGATCCGCTCACGTTCGGCCTCGTCGGAGGCGATACGGATGACGGTGGCCTGATGGGAGGCGGCAAGCCGGCGTACCACCTCGGCCTCGGCGTCCACCGCTGACGGATGCCCTGTCACCTCGGCGATCAGCACCGCCGCCGCCTCGGTGGGGAAGCCGGCGTTGGCGAAGCGTTCCACCGCGATGGTCATCGGCTGGTCCATCATCTCGAGCGCCGCCGGGACAAGCCCGTTGGCGATGATCCCCGATACGGTGGCGGCCGCTTGTTCCACCTCGGGAAAGGCCAGGAGGATCGTGCGGGACGCAGGCGGGTTGGGCAGCAGGTTCACCAGGACGTCGGTGACAATGCCCAGCGTTCCCTCGGAGCCGACCATCAACCCGCGTACATCGAGCCCGATCGGGTCCGGCGCCGGACCGCCCACCACCACGATGTCGCCATCCGGCGTCACTATCTCCATCGCTAGCACGTGATTGACAGTGGTGCCCTCGGCCAGGCAGTGCGGCCCCCCCGAGTTGTTGGCCACGTTGCCTCCGATCGTGCACACCGACTGGGAGGATGGATCGGGCGCGTAGTGGAGCCCGAACGGCGTGGTGTGGACGCTGAGGTCCAGGTTGATGACCCCGGGTTGTACCCAGACGCACCGGTTCTCAACATCGAGGCGGCCGATCCGGTTCATGTTGGTGGTGACTAGGAGAACATGTGGTCCGGTGGTCACTGCCCCACCAGCCAGGCCGGTCCCAGACCCGCGCGGTACCACCGGTACGCCGTGACGACCAGCGAGGCGCATGATCGTGGCCACCTCATCGGTACTACGGGGGAAGACCACCAGGCCGGGCTCGCCGCGTACCAGTCCGGCATCCTTGCCGAACACGTACAGGTCGAGCGGGTCGGAGGCCACCTGCTCGTCACCGAGTCGGCGACGGAGTTCGAGTTCAAGAGATCGCACGACCATGTGATAGTAGTGGTTGCGGACTGTCAGGCAGGACGGGATTAACATCTCCGGCCAAGGAGGTCCGGTGCCGATCGTTCCCCAATACACCCCCAATCCCAACGCGCTGAAGTTCGGCGTCGGGGTGGAGGTGGGCGGTCCTCGTAGTTACGTGTCGTCCAACGCTGCAGACGACCCCGTGGCCCGAGATCTGTTCGGGATCGAGGGGGTGATGAGCGTCTTCATGACCGCCGACTTCGTCACCGTCACCAAGAAACCCGACGCCGACTGGTCCGACATCGACTCCGCGGTCACTGCCATCCTCGAGAGGCGCTTCCCGGACGCCTAGCCGGTATGCGCGCGGATGCCTGGTCAGCGCGTCATCGGCCAGCCGATGCCGGCCGAGTCCACCACCCACACCATTTCGGTCTCCGGCATTGGAACCAACTCCGTCTCGGTCGGTGTGGCGATCTCGGGTAGCGAGAGGGCCCGTACCGCCCCATCCGGCTCCAACCGCAGGTCGACCTCTACTCGTTCCACGGGAAGCCTCCGGAATGCGGCCCCGTCTGGTGCCACCAGTCGGCGGATCATGACGAGGGCTCGGTAGGTGTCCGGTCCGGTCTGGGTGACTGCTCGGGTCCGGGTCCACTCGACATAGGACACGGTCTCGGCACTGGAGGGTTCAGGCGCCACTCCGTCGGGCAGTCGTAGGCCCGAAGCGGCCTGCACTCGATCGGTCCACACCTCGGATGGGTCGATGGTGAAGAACTCGAGCACCAGCCACTCGGCCGTACCCGCCACCGTGCGCTCCGTACCTTCCCGGTCGACCGCCATGAGGTCGGCCTCCGAAAGCCGGGAGGTCACCTCGGGCTCGGCCAGGGACACGGTGGCCGGTACCGGTGCTTCCCGGTCAGCCACCGGCGGAAGGGTGGTCGTAGCCAGCGGCTCGGACGCGACGGAAACCGGGGTGACAGGCACTAGATCCGGCCCTGAAGGCCGGTTGATCTGCCGGAAGACGACCATGCCCAGCACCACCACGATCAGGCCGGCCGCGACGCCGTAGATCAGAGTCTTGCGGTCGGGTTGGGGAGGGATGGTGAGCTGCTCCCACGGGAGGTGCTCGCTCACCTGGTCGTCGGTTGAAGGTGGAAGGTTTGGCACGGGGCGGACCCTTTCGTTCCTCCCGGTGCCGACGAACATCGCGCCTGCCGGCAACATACCCGGAAGATCACGACATTTCCAGCGCGGCCGGATGCTGCGTCGGACATGGATGACCGGGAAACCGGCCGCGTGCGGACTAACGTTGTCCTCTATGGTGTCCAACCCCGATCCCAGGCCCGGCCGCTGGGTATTGCCCTTGGTAGTCCTGGGAATGATCCTGTTCACCTGGGTTTGGGTCAACCGGCTGGAACCGCCCACCGTTGAGGGTACGGCCGCGATTTCGGGTACTGCTCCGTCCACGACCGCGACCTCGGCGGCCGCTGAGGACACCACCGCCGACGGCGACGAGACCGAGACCCCCGAGGACACCACCCCTACGACCCTCCTGCCGCCAGAGATCGAGGTGTACCTAACCAACCTGGGGGAGGACAAGGCCACGCTGGCTGCGCTGGTCGAGGAGCTGAACACCGTCAACGACGACTGGGAGAACCGGGACCAGACGGGCGTTAACTTCTCCGACACGGAGGCCGCCATGGTTGCTGCCGCCGAGCGGGCCGTGGTCTTCAGCGAGGCGGTGGAGCTCCACCGGCCACCCGAGGACGTGGCGGGGTTGACCGACGCTCACCAGCGGGTCTACGAGTCGGCGGCCGCGGTAGCCGAAGCAGCCGCCAATGCCCTGGCAGGATTGAGAGCTCCTGACACGGGCGAACTCCGCCGCGCGGCCGTGGTGGAGTTCCGTGCCGCGGCGGCCAGCTTCGAGCAGCAGGTCGACCAGATCAGCGAGATCGTTCTGCAAGGCTTCGGGGCCGCCTGAGCCCCGGGTCTTCCATTCCCTCAATACACAGCTCAGGCGGATCCATAGGCGGGCCGCCTCTTCGCCCTTCGTCTTATGGGAGCGGGCCGACTAACGACCCCCTTGAAACCATGATCGGATAGCGATATATGGACTATGCCGTGATGATCGGATTGTTTGGCATCTCGACCGCAGTCGTGTGGCGGGTGGTCTTCGTGCTGACTCGGGGCATCGAGAGAAGCCTTAAGGAGTTCAAGACCCTCACCAACGAACGCTTCGACCGACAGGATGAGCGGTTCGACCGACAGGGTGAGCGCCTAGAGAGGCAGGGCGCTCTGATAGTCCAGTTGGTGAGGGAAGTCGGTCTGCTGACCGGTGTCTTGATGGGGACACCGGGCAAGAGGCGAGAGAAGGTCGGCTCCCGCGAGTACGCCTTTACGGATGGTGGTCGGGGGCGCCACCGAAACGACAAAGGCCCGATGCGCACTCGCGGCACGCACCGGGCCCTAGTGGTCGGTCTGTGAAATAACTTGGTGTGTTCTGGCGGTCATCGGCGCCCCTAGCTGCGTTCCGCTTCCTCAACGTACCGCTGCGGGTATGCCTTCGTCAGCGGGCCTTGCGAGGAACACCGCTGCCGACGCCATACCACACCGCCATCCCACAGACAGACCACAGGGTCGGGTTGGTTCAGGAGGAGGCCGCTCCGCAGATGGTCTCCATGATCAGGCGGGTGACCACGTAGGGATCGCAGTTCGAATTAGGACGGCGATCCTCGATGTAGCCCTTCTGGTTCTTGTAGGTGGTCCAGGGGATCCTCACCGATGCGCCCCGGTCGGACACCGCGTAGCTGAACTGGTCGTAGCGCTGGGTCTCGTGGGCCCCGGTCAGCCGCATCTCGATGTCAGCGCCGTAGTTCTTGATGTGGTGTTCCGCGTTGGCGCCCAGAGCCTCGCAGGCGGCGATCACGGCGTCGTAGCTCTCCATCATCTGGCGGGTCGAGACGTTGGTGTGGCATCCGGCGCCGTTCCAGTCACCCGTTACCGGCTTCGGATGCAAGGTCACTTCGAGGCCGTAGTCCTCTCCGATCCGCTCGATCAGCCAGCGGGCGATCAGGATCTGGTCGGACACCTCTACCGGCGGCAGCGGCCCAATCTGGTATTCCCACTGCCCGGGCATCACCTCGGCGTTGGTGCCCTCGATAGACAGGCCGGCGTCGATGCAGGCCTGGCTGTGGGCGTCCGCCACAACTCTCCCGAAGGCGCGATTGGCGCCCACCGAGCAGTAGTACGGGCCCTGCGGGGCCGGATAACCACCAAGAGGGAATCCCGGCGGGGGGCCGTAGAACTGGCTGGCCGTCGGGTCCATCATCGTGATGAAGGTGTATTCCTGCTCCAATCCGAAGATCGGGTTGAAGTCGGCATACTTGGCGTAGGCCTCCACACAGGCCGCCCGGGTGTTGGTGGGGTGTGGTTCGAAGTCGGGCGTCAAACACTCGGACAGCACCAGTATGTCGTCTCCGCCCCTGATCGGGTCGGGTACGGACTTCACCGGCCTGAGCACCACATCCGAGTCACCTCCGGGCGCCTGGTTCGTGCTCGATCCGTCGAAGCCCCAGATGCCGGGTTCTTCTCCGTCCTTGAGCACGTTGGTCTTCGACCGCAGAAGCGGGGTCGGCTCGGTCCCGTCCGACCAGATGTACATTGCTCTGTATGCCATACAAAACATCCTCTCATCAAGGGAGTTCCCCATGCCGCGGGAGGAGACCGCTTGGCGCAGTGGCCGCCTCAACCCCTATGCGATCACCGCAGCTTTGCGATGATCACACCCGGGCATCTGTGGGGGCGCGTCTATCGGGGCGTGGCGTGGCAAGGCTAGTCCGCCCGAGCATGAATCGGAAACGCATGCGCGTTCCGGTCCTTTCTGATCGGTCAGGGCGGCGGCCCTGTTATGGGATGGTGCCGGATCTGCTTCGACCCGGTTCATCCGTCCGGTTTGGTGGCCACCAGCAGGATGTCATGTGCCGCCCGCACCAAGCCGTCCTTGCCCTCCACATTGCGGTAGACCTTCTCGTTTTGCAAGACGTCGAGGTCGCTGAAATCGTCGGCTAGCGCGCTCTCGTCGAACAGCACCTCCGGATAGGGAGGACCGCCGACCCCGTCCGCGATGTTGTCGGAGTGATGGGCGATCAGCCAGACCGTCCCCCCGGGAGCGACGGCTTCCGTGGCCTTGGCGTGGGCCACCGGGCGGTCATGTGGCGGGAGCTGCAGGTAGGAGAGTATCACCAGGTCGAAGGCACCCGACGGCGGCGTCCAGTCCTCCACCACGTTCGCCACGTGGAAGAGCACCTCCACCTTGTGGTCGGCCGCCAACCTGCGGGCCTGTTCGATGCCAACCGGGGATTGGTCGATCCCGGTAACCCGATGGCCTTGGGTGGCCAGCCACACCGCGTTGCGTCCCTGCCCGCACCCGAGGTCGAGGACCCGGCGGGGGGTGAGACCGGCCGCGTAATCGGCCAGGAACTGGTTGGGCTCGGTTCCCCAAACCATGCCTCGGGTCGAATATCGCTCGTCCCATGCCTCCACCGTGCCGCTTTCGTGATAGGAGGCGGGCCGCACATGCCCTCTCGCTTCGGCAGGGTCAGCGGGACGGCTGGTTCCGGCCATCAGCCGTCGCGTCGGGCAGCCACGATCTCGATCTCGACCCGGAACCCGCCCGGCAGGGCGGACACCTGCACTGCCGACCGGGCCGGCGGATCGGCCTCGAAGTACTCGGCGTAGACCCGGTTGACGTCTGTGTAGTCCTTGATGTCAACCATGAAGATGGTGGTCTTGACGATGTCGGCGTAGCCGAGCCCGTTATCACCCAGCATGGCGCCGATGTTGTCCATCACCTGGCGGGTCTGCGCAGCGGTGTCGCCATCCTCTCGCCCGCCGCCCGGTTTGAGCGCCACCTGGCCCGACAGGAAAACCAGACCGGCGGCCTGTACAGCTCCCGAATACGGGCCCAGAGCGCCCGGCGCGCTGGGAATGGGTAGGACTCTCTTCACCATTGCGATGCCTCCGTAGCCTAGGGATCAGAGGCTAACGCGTGGTTTGATGATCTCCGACGCTCGGCTGTGGTGACTCGCTGTAGGCCGAGAGCTAACCGGCCTAACTGAAGCTATTGCCGCAACCGCACGACCTGCTGACGTTTGGGTTGTTGATGGCGAAACCCGCCCCCATGAGGCCGTCCTGGTAGTCGAGGGTCGAACCGCGCAGCAGGTCCACGCTCTGGCGGTCGACGAGCACGTCGACGCCTTCGAACTCCTCTACGACGTCGGCGTCGGACCGGTCGGAATCGAAGAACATCTCATACGAGAATCCGGAGCACCCTCCGGACCGGACGGCCATGCGCAGGGCCAGGGTCGTATCGCCCTCGGAGAGCAGCAACTCACGCACCTTGGCAACCGCTCCGTCAGTCAGCGTGACCGCCCTCATCGGTCGGCGCGTGGCGATGTTGACGAGTTGTTCCATCCGCGTACTCCCGATAGACCGTCCGGGCTGTCCCGAGGGGTCAACCCGACGCGGGCATTATACAAGAGGCCACCATCCAACCGTGAGACGAGGCAAAAGGAGGGCGGCGTGTCCGTGCCGCGCGGCTGTTGCGCCCGTGATCCGGCCAGTCGAGGAGGGTTGTGGGGAGCAACCGCGTCGAGAACGCCGTCCTTCCCGATAAGGTGGGTCGATCCGACGGATGCGCGGAGAAGACCATGCCACAGACCCTCACCGAAGACCGGATCATGGAGGCCCTTCGAGGGGTGATGGACCCTGAACTAGGTTCGGATGTGGTCGATCTTGGGATGGTGCGCGAGGTCGTGCTCGATGACGGCGTCGTGACCATCGGGCTGGCTCTGACTATCGCCGAGTGTCCCATGCGGGGTCAGATCGAGAACGACACCGTCCGCAGGATCGAGGCTATCCCCGGGGTGGAAAGGGCAGTGGTCGAGACCCGGGCTATGACCAGGAAACAGCGTTCGGAGTTGATGGAGGTGGCTCGCCGCCGTGCCCGGGAGAACGCTGCCCCCACCCGCGTTCCGCCCACCACCCGGACGATCGCCGTGGGAAGCGGCAAGGGCGGAGTCGGCAAGAGTTCGGTTTCGGTCAACCTGGCCCTGGCACTCGGCCGGATGGGTTACCGGGTCGGCTTGCTTGATGCCGACATCTGGGGCTTCTCGATCCCCAGGATGCTGGGGACCGATGCCCGGATCGAGGCCGACCCGGCTACCAAGCTCATGCAGCCGGTCGAGGCCTACGGCATCGAGGTGGTGTCCACGGGCCTTATCGTCGAGACGGAGGAGACTGCCCTCATGTGGCGGGGCCTGATGCTCTCCAAAGCCCTGGAACAGTTCCTCCAGCAGGTCGCCTGGGGCAAGCTCGACTACCTGGTGATCGATCTGCCTCCCGGCACCGGGGACATCCAGATGGCTCTCTCCCGGCTCCTTCCCCAGTCGGAGATGATCGTGGTCACGACCCCGTCCCTGACTGCGCAGAAGGTGGCGATCAGGGTGGCCGATATGGCGCGCCGCTCCGCCATGCCGGTGGTGGCGGTCATCGAGAACATGTCCTTCTTCGAAACGCCGGACGGACAGCGGTTCGAGCTGTTCGGTCGGGGAGGTGGAGAGGCGCTGGCGGATTCGCTGAACATTCCGCTCATAGGGGCGATTCCTCTGGACCCGGCCCTGGGCTCCGGCGCCGACCGGGGGGAACCGGTGGTGGTCGCCGGACCCGATGGCCCTGCTGCCCGGGTTTTCATGGATGTGGCCGGGAAGCTGGTCGGGCTAGTCCCTCCGGCCGAAGCCGAGACCTGCACGGGTCGGATCGCCAAGCTGATGGCAGCGCTCAGCTCGTAGGAGCACGCTGCCTCGTGGTTCGACTTCCGGCGCGTCTCGGGGGAGATGCCGTGTTCGGTTCCGGTCGTGGCACAATCCCACCATGCTCTACCTCGACCACGCCGCCTCCTCACCTCTGCGACCTGAGGTGTGGGCCGCCATCGAACCCTTCCGGAATGATGTCTACGGCAATCCGTCCGGAAGCCACGCTGTCTCCCGTCAAGCCAAGAACGCCATCGAGGATGCGCGTGACCTGATCGCCTCTCTTATCAACGCCGACCCGAGGGAGATCGTGTTCACGGGGGGTGGATCGGAGTCGGACAACCAGGCCATCAAGGGCCGGGCGTTCTCGGGCGGGCGCCGCGGCGCCATCGTCACGTCGCCCACCGAGCACGACGCCGTCCTCGGCAGCGCTGAGTACTGCGGATCCTTCGGGTCCGCGGTCGCGTTTGCGAAGGTAACCGTGGACGGCCTCGTCGACCCGGCCGAGGTGGCCTCCCACGTGACCGCGGATACCGCCGTGGTCTCGATCATGATGGGCAACAACGAAACCGGCGTGCGGTTGCCCGTCGAGGAGGTGGCGGCAGCGGTGAAGGCTGCCAACCCGGCGGCCATCGTCCACACCGATGCCGTCCAGGGGTACGTGTCGGAACGGGTGGATGTGGACGTCCTGGGTGTCGACCTGCTGTCCCTGGCGGCACACAAGTTCGGGGGTCCCAAGGGCGTAGGCCTTCTCTACGTCCGGTCGGGGACCCGTCTTGCTCCCTTAGTCCATGGAGGCGGGCAGGAACTGGGTCGGCGCTCCGGCACCCACAACGTGATGGCCATAGTCGGGATGGCGGCGGCTATGGCCGCTCTCGAGGAGGACCGGGCCGGATTCCGCGCCCGGGTCATGGGCGAACGAGACGCCTTCGAAGCCAGGCTGGCCGGGTTGGTTCCGGATCTGGTTGTCACCGGCGCCGGCGCGCCTCGCATGGTTCAGACCAGCCACGTTCGTCTGCCCGCCATTCGCAACGAGATGCTGCTGGTCCGGCTCGACCGGGCCGGGCTGGCCGCGTCCGCGGCCTCCGCATGCCAATCGGGTGCGGCCACGGTTTCCCATGTCCTCGAGGCCATGGGCATGACCCCGGCTCTGGCAAGGGAGTGCCTCCGGTTCTCGTTCGGTTGGTCGACCGCGGAGGGTGAAGGTGCACGGGCGGCCCGATTGGTCGCCGACGAAGCAGGCGCCCTGCGATGAGAGCGTTGGTGGCCATGTCGGGCGGGGTTGATTCCTCCGTTGCCGCTGCCCTGATGAAGGAACAGGGCTGGGAGGTCATGGGTGTGACCATGAAGCTCTGGCAGGGTCCGGCCGGTGAGGCGCCCACAGCCGGGTGTTGCACTGTCTCTGATGCCGAAGACGCCAGGCGTGTGGCCGCCCGCCTTGACATTCCCTACTACGTCTGGGACTACACGGAGGAGTTCATGTCCGGCGTGGTCGACGGCTTCGTCGACGATTACCTCACGGGCCGCACTCCCAATCCGTGTGTGGAGTGCAATCGAACGATCAAGTTCTCCCGTCTCCTAGCTCATGCCGACGCTCTCGACTACGACGTGGTGGTAACCGGGCACTACGCCCGCGTCACTTCCGACGGCGGGCGTTACCGCCTGTGGCGGGGGGTCGATACCGGCAAGGACCAGTCGTACGTGCTCTCGATGTTGGGCCAGGACCAGCTGGCCCACCTCCATTTCCCGGTTGGTGACCTGACCAAGGACCAGACCCGGCGTATCGCGGCCAGTCTCGGTATCCGCACCGCATACAAGCCGGACAGCCAGGACATTTGCTTCGTCGGGCAGAGGAGCTACCGCGAGTTCCTCGCCAGCCAGGGAGTCGTGTCGATCCAGGGCCCGATTGTCCACCGCGACGGCCGGCTGCTCGGTATACACCACGGCATCACCAACTACACGATCGGCCAGCGCCGTGGTCTCGGTGTGGCCGTTGGCGAGGCCCTGTACGTGACCGACATCGATTCGGGTTCCGGAGTCGTGACCGTGGGTGACCGGAAGGACCTGGAGGTTGACGAGGTAACGGTCGAGAACATGAGTTGGGTGGACCGGCCTGTTGCGGGCGCCCTGCTGGCCCAATACCGGGCTCACGGTCGGGCCGTACCGGCCGAGATATCGCTGGAGGAGGAACTGACGATCGTGCGCTTCGGCGAGCCGCAGGAGGCGCTGGCGAGAGGACAGACCCTGGCCCTTTACCTGAACGAAGAGGTGGTCGGCGGGGGAATCATCAGGACCACCGCCTGACCGGCGCAGTTCCACAGGGCGACCACGGGAGCCCGCGATAGCAAACGAACGCGCATAGCGTGAACACGCCCTAGCCTCCGGCGCCATGAACAGGAGGGATCCGGCCATCCAGATCGCGGACCTGATCGCGGACATCCGCTACCACGATCACCGCTACTACGTGCTGGACGATCCGGAACTTCCCGATGCCGACTACGACGATCTGCGCCGCCGGCTGCTGGCGCTCGAAGAGGCTCATCCCGACCTGGTAACGGCCGACTCGCCCAGCCGGCGCGTCGGGGCGCCGCCGTCGGACCTATTCGCCCCGGTCACCCATCGCGAGCGCCTGTTCTCCCTCGACAACGCCGAGAGTCCCGCCGAAGTCGCGGAGTGGCTGGCCCGCGCCGAACGCCACCTGGACCGGCTTGTGGGAAGCCTGGTATGCGAGTTGAAGATCGACGGCGTGGCCGTATCGCTGACCTACGAGCATGGGGTTCTCACCCGTGCCGCCACCCGCGGGGATGGGGAGACCGGTGAGGACATCACCGCCAACGTCCGGACCATCGCATCCGTCCCGCTCCGGCTCCTGGGAGACCCTCCGGCCTACATGGAGGTGAGGGGCGAGGTGTACCTGCCGCTGGACGAGTTCGATCGTCTCAACGCCCGCCAAGCCGAGGCGGGTGACCGGCTGTATGCCAACGCACGCAACGCCGCGGCCGGCTCGGTGCGCCAGAAGGATCCGGCGGTCACCGCTTCCCGGAACCTGGCCGTCTGGATCTACCAGGTGGGCTACCTGGAGGGCGGGCCGGCATTGGCCACCCATTTCGAGACGATGGAGTGGCTTCGCGGGTTGGGACTGCGGGTGCATCCGGGGACCGAGACCGTGACCGATGTGGCGGCGGTGACCGGATACGTGGAGCGGGTCCGGGCCGGGCGCAACGACTTCCCGTACCAGACCGACGGGGTGGTCATCAAGGTGAACGGGCTCGCGGAGCAAGCCGAACTCGGATCCACCGCCCGGGCGCCTCGCTGGGCGATCGCCTACAAGTTCCCCGCCGAGGAGCGGACCACCCGGCTGCGCGGCATCGAGATCAACATCGGACGTACCGGTGCGGCGACACCGTTTGCAGTGCTGGAGCCGGTGTTCGTGGGAGGCGCGAACGTCGAGCGGGCCACGCTCCACAACGAGGATGAGGTTCACCGCAAGGATGTGAGGGTGGGCGACCAGGTTGTCGTCCGGCGAGCCGGCGACGTGATCCCCGAAGTGGTCGGCCCGGTGGCGTCCCGCCGGACCGGCGAGGAGAAGAAGTGGTCGATGCCGTCCAACTGTCCCTTCTGCGAGGCGCCCATCGTCCGGCCCGACGACGAGAAGGTGGCGAGATGTACACGGGGACTGACCTGCCCGAGGCGGCTCCGTGAGTGGCTTTTCCACTTCGCCGGCCGGGGCGGGATGGACATCGAGGGGATGGGTTACAAGACCATCGACCTCCTGTTGTCGAAAGGCCTTATCGAAGGTCCGGCGGACATCTTCACCTTCGACGCCGAGAAGCTGCTCGGACTCGACGGCTGGGGCGAGACCTCGGTCACGAACCTGAACAAAGCCATTGGCGCAGCTCGCGACCAACCGCTCGGAAGGTTGCTGGTGGGCCTTGGAATCCGCCATGTCGGCGGGACCGTTGCGCGCCTCCTGGCTCGCGAGTTCGGCAGCATGGAGGCGCTCCAGCAGGCGAATGAGGAGACCTTGTCGGCCGTCGAGGGCATTGGCCCGATTATCGCTAAGTCAGTGGCCGAGTGGTTTGAGGACGAGGACAACCGGACGCTGGTGAGCCGGTTGGGGAAGGGCGGAGTCCGGCTATCCGATCCCGACAGGGAGAAAGGCCCCGAGAAGACCCTTCAGGGGGAGCGGATCGTCCTGACCGGTTCGCTGGAGTCGATGACCCGGGCCGCGGCCAGGACCGCCGTGGAGGAACGGGGCGGCAAGCTGGTGTCGTCGGTGTCGAAGAAGACGTACGCGCTGGTGGCGGGAGCGTCTCCGGGCTCGAAGCTGGCCAAGGCGAAGTCGTTCGGAGTGGAGGTCATCGACGAAGCCGAGTTCCTGCGCAGGCTCGAGCACGGCACAGGCGCACTCGACCAAGATATCAGTAACTCCAGCTAACAACTAGAAAACTCGGAATTCCCAGCTGTATTGGCCCTCGTCGGGAAGTCCGCTCAGCTTCCGCCAACTCACCAGAACGGTGTGCGGGCCCGGTGTCCATACGATGGTCGAGGAGCGGGTCGGCGCCCATGAATGCACGCCGGTTCCCTCCACGAAACGCACCTCCGAATCGGGCACGCGGAACCCGTCGATGTAGATGTCGACCCGGTAGCCGACCGGGACGTCCACTTCGATGGGTGTCTGGAGCGGCACCTGGCTGCCGGGCTGGGGCGAGATCTCCTCAAGTACGCGAGGCAAGGGCTCGTGACCCGTGTCCGGTGACCCGAACACGAACCCCATTACAACCACCAGCACCGCTGCTAGGCCGAGCAACAGGAAGACCGCTAGATAGCGCCGATCGGTCACGTCCGGGTCTCCACGGGAGGGGATTCTATGGGGTGGTTCGACCGTGGAGCTCGCCGGCCGGAGTGGGTTGTCATGGCCATGACGCTACCCTGACCCCGTGCGTGTGAATCCGGTGCTGAACCAGATCGGTTCCCACGCCATTACGGCCATACAGGACCGGGCCCGCCACCTCCGCGAGGCCGGTAAGCCGCTGGTCGACTTCTCGATCGGCGATCCGCGTGAACCGACCCCTGCCTTCATCCCGGAGGCGCTCAAGAGAGCCGTTCCGAGGGTGTCGCAGTACCCCACGGTCATGGGCTTACCCGCCTTGCGCGAGGCTATCGCCGCCTACGTCGGTCGGCGCTTCGGCGTGGAGGTCGATCCTGGCACCCAGGTGTTGCCCACCACCGGCTCCAAGGAATCCATTTTCTCCACCGCGCTGGCGTTCGTGGATCGCGACGCGGGCGATGGGGTGGTGTGGCCCACTCCCGGCTATCCCATCTACGAGCGGGGGGCCCGCCTGGCCGGGGCGTCACCGCTCCCCGTCCGCTTGCCGGACGACTTCCTGTTTCGCGCCACGGATGTCCCGGACCGATCCTGGGAACGGGCGCGCATGTTATGGCTGAACAGCCCTCACAATCCGGCCGGCGTGGTCAGTCCACTCGACGAACTGGCCCGGTTCAGGGAACGGGCGCAACGCCACGAGGTTCTGCTGTGCTCCGACGAGTGCTACGTGGATCTCTATGACCACGATCCGCCTGCGTCCCTTCTCGAGACGGGCGGCACGGAGGGGGTACTCATCTATCTGAGCCTCTCGAAGCGGAGCGGAATGACCGGCTACCGGAGCGGAGCGATCGTGGGCGACGAACGGGCCATCGCCGTTCTCAAGTCCCTTCGCACCGGAACCGGCACGGCCCCTCCCGAGTTTACCCAGGCTGCTGCGATCGCCGCCTGGAACGACGACGCCCACGTCGAGCAACGGCGGAGCCTGTTCCAACGCAAGCGGGCGATCATCACTCGCGGGTTCGCGACGCTCGGCTACCGCACGATCGGCTCCGAGGCAGGCTTGTACATCTGGTTGAAGGTAAAGGATGACGTGGCCATCACCGAGCGGCTGCTGGAACGCGGGGTGGTGGTATCTCCCGGTCGCGTGTTCGGACCCGGCGGCGAAGGGCACATCCGCCTGGCGCTCGTACCTAACCTGGACGAGTGCGAGCAGGCGATGGACGTGGTCAGAAGCTGCCTGGGTGAAGCATGACACCGATCGACACCCTGGCCTGGCTCGTGGACATTCCGTCGCCCACCGGGCAGGAGGGTCGGCTCTGCGAAGCCCTGGCGCGCCGGCTCGGCTCGACCTATCCGACGGATCACATCCGGTGCATCGGCAAGAGCTTGGTGGTCGGCGCCCGCACCGGGCGCCCTCTCATCCTGCTGGTGGGCCACATCGACACGGTCCCCTCCCAGGGCCAGGGCCCGGCGCGGGTCGAGGGGGGGCGGATGTTCGGTCTCGGTACGTCGGACATGAAGTCGGGCGTCGCGGTCATGGTCCACCTGCTCGAGGAGGAGGTGGTCCGCAGGGGCCCCTTCGACGTGGTCGGCGTGTTCTACGACGCCGAGGAAGGGCCCGACGCGGGGAACGGCCTCGAGCCGGTCCTGCAGGAGATGTCATGGTTGTCCGAAGCGGAGTTCGCGGTGGTGCTCGAGCCTACGGACCTCGAACTCCAACTCGGTTGCCAGGGCACCGCCAACGCAACCGTCCGTTTCGAGGGCAAGACCGCCCACAGCGCCCGGCCCTGGCTGGGTGAGAACGCCATCACCAAGGGAGGCGCATGGCTGGCCGGTCTCCACGAGCGGGCGCCGAAGGAACACGTGGTGGCGGGTCTCTCCTTCTACGAGGTGTTCTCAGTAACCCAGGCCTCCGCAGGATTGGCGCGCAACGTGATCCCCGGACGCTTCGACCTCCATCTCAACTACCGGTTCCCACCCGACGTCACCACCGGTGAAGCGAACGAACGTCTCGCTGAGATCGCTGCTCCTGCCGACGCGATCGAGGTCCACGAGATCGTTCCCGGCGCCCCGGTCCCCGAAGGCAATCCGCACCTCGACCGGCTCGCTCGAGCCACAAGCGCCCGGATCACTCCCAAGCAGGCCTGGACCGATGTCGCCCGCCTGGCGCGCTACGGGATCCCGGCGGTCAACTACGGGCCGGGTGAGGTCGCCCAGTGCCACCAGGCCACGGAGAGCGTGCCGATCGCCAACCTGGCGCCGGCGTACGAGGCACTACTCGCTTTCCTGACCGACGCGTCGGCCGGCTGATGGATCGAACGGTTCTGTACCGGCACTCCCAAGCCGGCCCCCCTGCGATGTGGATACTGGTGTGCTGCTGGTGGATTCCGGTCGCTCTCCTCTCGGTAGCGAACGATCCCGGGAGAGCCCCGTACCTGCTCGGGTTGTTTCCGGTGCTCACGCTGATCTACGTGGGTTTTCTCCGGCTGACCGTGACGGTCGACCATGATGAGGTCCTTCTGGCTTACACCTTCGGGTGGCCTCGTCGGCGGATCGACCGCGGCAGGATTGTCTCGGCCGTTCCGGACCGGATTCCCTGGTGGTACGGGTGGGGTATCCGGCGGACGCCCAAGGGTTGGATGTGGAACGTGTGGGGACGGGACGCCGTGCTGGTCTCCCTGGCCGATCGAGGGTTCCTGGTCGGTACAGACGATCCCGACGGGCTGGCCGCGGCCTTGACACTCGGTTAGCGCGATCGCAGCTGCGCCACGCTGACCACCGTCCGCTGCCGGTTAACCTCCCGTCCGTGGCCATAGAGATCGACATTTCCCATGTGGCGCGCCTGGCGCGCCTCGAACTGTCCGAGCGGCAACTGGATACCTACGGCCGCCAGTGCCGGGAGCTGCTCGAGCACGTGGCTCGCATCCAGGCCGTGGATACCGAGGGTGTGGAGCCCACCTCCCATCCCTTCCCGATGACCAACCGCTTCCGCGAGGATCGGGTCACCCCCGAGACCGTGCTGGGCCACGAGGAGGTGCTGGCCCAGGCCCCGGACACCGAAGGCCCTTTCTTCCGGGTGCCGCCGGCCATCGAGGAGGACTGAGGTGGCCTTCAATACGATCGCGGGGGCGGCCCGCGCCCTCCGGGACGGGCGGGTCACCTCGGTCGGGCTGGCCGAACAGGTTCTGGAGCGCACCTCAATGGTCGAGGCCCAACTCCATGCCTACCTGACCCTCGATACGGACGGTCTGATGGCAGCCGCCGCCCGGGCCGACGAGGACCTGGCGGCCGGGAAGGATCTTGGCCCGCTCCACGGTATCCCGATCGCGGTCAAGGACAACATGACCACCCGGGGCATGGAGACCACCGCCGGCTCGAGGATCCTGTCCGGCTACGTCCCCCCGTACGACGCCACGGCGGTCGAACGCCTGCGGGATGCCGGCGCGCTCATCGCGGGCAAGACCAACCTCGACGAGTTCGCCATGGGGTCCTCCACGGAGAACTCCGCCTTCGGGCCCACCCGCAACCCCTGGAACACGGACCGGGTGCCGGGCGGTTCGTCAGGGGGGAGCGCGGCGGCAGTCGCGGCCGGGATGGCTCTGGGCGGCCTGGGTTCCGATACGGGTGGTTCGATCCGCCAGCCCGCCTCGTTGTGCGGGGTGGTCGGGGCCAAGCCCACCTACGGAGCGGTCAGCCGCTACGGGCTGATCGCCTTCGCCTCCTCGCTCGACCAGATCGGTCCCATTGCTCACCGCGTTGAGGATGCGGCGCTCCTACTCGACGCCATCGGTGGTCATGATCCCCTCGATTCCACCTCGTATCCGGGCGAGATCGAGCCCTCCGGGGCCCGGCTGGATGGAGGCCTGGACGGGATCCGAGTGGGGGTTGCCCGCCGGCTGGGTGGTGCCGATGCCGTGGAGCCCGATGTGGAGGCGGCCTTCGACCGCACGCTGGCGGCCATGGAGAGGGCCGGCGCCGTCACCCTGGACGTGGATCTCACTTCCACGGAGCAGGGCCTCTCTGCTTACTACCTGATCGCTCCGGCCGAGTGCTCCGCCAATCTGGCCCGCTTCGACGGGGTCCGGTACGGGTTGCGGGTCGACGGTGCCACCACCGAGCAGATGATGTCCCGCTCCCGCGCCGACGGGTTCGGCCCCGAGGTCACCCGCCGGGTGCTGCTGGGCACTTTCGCCCTCTCGGCCGGCTATCACGAGGCCTTCTACGGCCAGGCCCAGAAGGTTCGCACGCTGATCCGTGAGGACTTTGCCCGCGCCTACCGGCAGTGCGACGTACTGGTCTCTCCCACCAGCGCCACTACCGCCTTCCCGCTGGGGGACCGGACCGAGGATCCGCTGTCGATGTACGTGAGCGACGTGTTCACCATCCCGTCGAATCTGGCCGGGCACCCGGCTATCAGCGTCCCGATCGGCCTGGACCGCCACGACCTGCCCATCGGATTCCAGGTGATGGCCCCGGCATTGGAAGAGGCCGTCATGTTCCAAGTGGCGGCTGGCGTGGAGTCCCTCGCCGGCTTCGACACCACCGTTCCGTTCGACCCCGCATGCGGGCTGAGAGGCGGCGTCCGGTGACCTGGGAAGCGGTGATCGGCCTGGAGACCCATGTCGAGTTGTCCACGGAATCGAAGATGTTCTGCGGTTGCCCGGCCCGGTTCGACGCCGAGCCCAACACCAACATTTGCCCGGTCTGCCTAGGACTGCCGGGTGCGTTGCCGGTGCCCAACCGGGGGGCGATCAACCGGATCATGCAGATCGGTCTGGCGCTGAACTGTTCGGTGACCCGCCGGCCGGTATTCCACCGCAAGAACTACTTCTACGCCGACCTACCCAAGAACTACCAGATCTCCCAGTTCGACCTGCCGGTATGCGTCGACGGCTACCTCGAGGTGGGCGGGGACGATCCCGTACGGATCGGGATCGAGCGGGTCCACCAGGAGGAGGACACCGGCAAGAGCACCCACCGGGGCGGCGACGGGAGGATCAGCGCAGCCGAGTACTCGTTGCTCGACTTCAACCGTTCGGGCGTGCCGCTGGTCGAGATCGTGACCCGCCCGGACATCCGGTCGGCCGCCCAGGCCAGGGCGTACGCGCAGGAGCTCAGGCTGCTGGTGGAGGCCCTCAGGGTCTCCGACGCCCGGCTGGAGGAGGGGTCGATCCGCTTCGACGCCAACGTCTCGGTGCGTCCCGGACCCGAGGCGCCACTCGGCACAAAGGTGGAGATCAAGAACATGAACTCGTTCCGGTCGCTGGAGCGGGCCGTCTCCTACGAGATCGAACGCCAGACCGCCCGTCTGTCGACGGGGCAGGGGATCGTCATGGAGACCCGCCACTGGGATGAGGAGGCCGGCGTCACCAGGGGTGGGCGGATCAAAGAGGGCAGCTCGGACTACCGCTACTTCCCCGATCCCGACTTGGTGCCGATGGAACTAGACCATGACTGGGAAGCCAGGATGGCGGCCCTGTTGCCGGAGTTGCCGAGCGTCCGGCGGGCCCGGTACGAGGAGATGGGCGTCGACGCGGCCCAGGCGGCCGTGCTGGTGGGAGCGGAGGCCGGCCTGGCGCAGCTGTTCGAGGATGCCACACAAGCGGGGGCCGACCCCGCTCAGGCCGCCAACTGGGCAACCGGCGAGGTTGTGGCCACCCTCCGGAAAGCCGGCGTCCCATCGGTGGGCGAGTCGTCGCTGGCCGGGCCGTCGCTCGCCGAACTGCTGGGCATGATCCGGCAAGGAGCTCTGTCCGGCACGGCCGCCCGGGAGGTGCTGGCGGGAGTCATCGCGGGGGAGGGTTCTCCGGCGGAAGTGGCTGCCAGCCGTGATCTGTTGCAGATATCGGACACCGGCTTGCTCGAGTCGGTGGTCGACGAGTTGATCGCGGCGAATCCTGACGAGTTCGCCCGCCTCAAGGACGGCGAACGCAAGCTGGTCGGGTTCTTCGTGGGTCAGGTGATGCGCCACACCCGAGGGAAGGCCGACCCGAAGCTGGCCGGAAGCCTTATCACCGAACGAGCCGGGTTCTGAACGCAACCGCCAGGAGCGGAGGGATCCGGACACGGTCGCACCGGGTTACTCCTGACCTGCGGTCACGACACGGCCGGCCGTCAACCCATGAGGCCCTGAACGATCCAGGCCGCGCCGAGTCCCCAGAGACCCGCCACCACATCGTCCGCGGTGATCCCCAGCCCGCCCGGACATGCCTCGGCCCGCCGCACGAGCGGGAACCGTTTGCTGATGTCCGCGACCCGGAACACTACGAAGCCGACCAGGGCAGGCCCGAGCGACACCCCGATGGTGGCGATGAACGTGCCGGCCGCCTCGTCCACCACCACCCAAGCCGGATCCCCCTCATCGGCGAAGTATCCGCTCGCCCAGACCGAGAGACCGACTACCACCAGGGCTGCCGCGAGCTGGGCCGCCCAGCCCGCCCGCGCGAGGAGGAGCGCCGGCACTAGGGCGACCACAGCGCCCACCGTTCCGGCGCCCTCATCGGAGCCCCGGAGCCGGCGCGGGACAAACCCACACCCGAACCATGAAGCGACGACCCTGGCCGGCACCGATCCGTCCATGGGGCGGCAGGCTAGCGGTGGGAACTCCCTGTCCTGCCCTGATGACCGGACGGCGGTGTCAGGAGCCGGTCGGCTGGTTGCGTCGCATCCGCATGTTCAGCATCTCGACCAGCACGGCGAACCCCATCGCCGAGTAGATGTAGCCCTTGGGGAGGTGGGCGCCTCCGCCCTCGGCGACGAGAGAGACCGCGATCAGCAGGAGGAAGGCCAGCGCCAGCATCCGGATGGTCGGATGCTCGTTGACGATGCGCATGACCGGGCTCGACATCCACATCATCACGCCGACCGCGATGAGCACGGCCGCGACCATGACACCGATCCGGTCGGCCATGCCGACGGCGGTTATCACCGAGTCCAGGCTGAAGACGACGTCCAGCAACGCGATCTGGCCCAGCACCCCTGCGAACGTGGCGGCGGTCCGGTTGGCCCTACCGTCGTGACGTGATCCGGGATAGAGCTGCTCGTGGATCTCGATCACGGCCTTGCCTAGCAGGAACAATCCACCGCCGAGGAGGATGAGGTCCCGCCCGGAGACGGTGTGGTTGAGGATAGAGAACAGCGGGGCGGTGAGGCCGATGACCCAGTTGATGGCGAATAGGAGCAGCACCCGCATGGCAGCGGCCATGGCGAGCCCGAGCTTCCACACCCGGTCTCGGGACGCAGGAGGCAGCTTGTTGGCCATAAGGGAGATGAACACCAGGTTGTCCACACCCAGCACTATCTCGAGGGCCGTAAGGGCCACGAGGGACACCCAGATATCGGGCGAGAGCAGGCTACTCAAGAACGTTACGCACCAGAACCAGCCAGCAGGATACCCGCGCAGGCAGCGTTCCGGCTCCGGCCGATCCGGCTCCGCCACCCGGGGCATTCGGGCGGTCCGGGTTCCTTGGCCTGCGGGGGTTCTATGATGGTGGTCATGGATACGGCTAGATACATCTGGATGGATGGTCGGATTGTTGACTTCGAAGACGCCACCGTCCATGTCCTGACCCACGCATTGCACTACGGCACGGGTGTCTTCGAGGGCATCCGGGCCTACGAGGCAGTCGGCGGTACTGCCGGGTTCCGGCTCACCGACCACATGAAGCGCCTGGCCCGGTCCGCCAAGTCGTACCGTATGGATATCGGGTACTCGGTGGACGAGATGGTCGAGGCTGCCAAGGAGGTAGTCCGGGCCAACGAGTTCTCATCCGCCTACATCCGCCCGATCGTCTTTCTCGGCCTCGGCGCCCTCGGTCTCGATCCCCGTAACGCCAAGGTTCAGATGGCGATCATCACCTGGCAGTGGGGCGCCTACCTCGGCGAGGAGGGCGTCCTCAACGGCATACGGGTCAAGGTGTCCTCGTGGCGTCGCTTTTCCCATGAGGCCTTCCCGAACGCCAAGGCGACCGGGACCTACATCAACTCGATCCTCGCCAAGCGGGAGGCGGTGACCGACGGCTACGACGAGGCCTTGATGCTCAACTCGGAGGGTTCCATCTCCGAAGGATCGGGCGAGAACCTGTTCGTGATCCGCGACGACGTCATCTACACGCCGCCGCTCTCGGCCGGGTGCCTCGACGGCATCACCCGCAACTCGGTGATGACGCTGCTCCGGGACGACGGGTACGAGGTGGTGGAGAAGGTGATCCACCGCTCCGACCTCTACTACTGCGACGAGCTGTTCATGACCGGGACCGCGGCCGAGGTGACGCCGGTCCGGGAGGTCGACAACCGTCCGGTGGGTTCGGGCCGCCCGGGCCCGGTGACCAGGCGGGCACAGGAGATCTACGCCGACGCCTACACCGGGAAGCTGGATGACTATACCGATTGGCTCGACTACATCTAGTGGCCTGCCTGCGAAATAGCCTGGCGTGTTCTGGCGGTCATCGGCGTCCCGTCGCGGCGTTCCGCTTCCTCAACGTGCCGTTGCGGGCACGCCTTCGTCAGCGAGCCTTGCGAGGAACACCGCTGCCGACGCCATACCACACCGCCATTCCACAGACAGACCACTGATGGGTAGGCAACCGAACATCCGCCTGCGCGCTGCCGAGCGTCCTGTTGAAGAGCTCGAGCGGGCCCCGGAGCGGCGCTGGACCCCGACCCGTCCCGGCGAGATCACTTCTCCCGCCGAGACTCCCTCAGGAGGGTCGTTCGGCCGGCCGGGCCCCGACACCGGCTGGGGACTACAGATGATCAGGGCGGCCTCGTTCGACCGGGGCCGGAGGCACAGAGATCTGGAGAGCCTCCTATCCGCTCTGGTGGGCGCTCGAGCATCCCAGGCCCGCCGCGGACCCACTCGCCAGGACGTGGAGGTGGCGCTGTCGCTGGTAGGGCTGCACGAAGGCTATGCCCGGCTCGGCGGCGTCCCGGCAGGACTCGCCGAGGTGAGGGAGCAATGGCTGGACGAGTTGGCTCACGATCCCTGGCCGGGCCGCTCGGCGCTCGGGTCGGTCCCGGCCGACCTGCTCATGGACGAGCCCGACCGGGTTCGAGCCCGTCTCCAGGCAGACCCGTCGCTGGTCGGCTGACCGACCGGACGAGGGTGTCAAGTTGTTACCGCAGCCCGGTGCCGGCCGGCCCGCGTCACGATGGACGCCGGCCCCGCGTGGCCTGGCCCCTTCCCCCGCACTCAGACTAGGGGGGAAAAAAACGCCGCCGCCAGCGGCGGTGGCCCCGGGCCGCGCCCCCCCGCCCCCCCGCGGGGGGGGGGGTGGTGT
>VXMM01000044.1 GCA_009841105.1 Acidimicrobiia bacterium
GGCAGCGTAAGATGGCTATAACAGACAGGACGGGCCCGCTGGGGAGGGGCGTGGCCTGGCGTTTTTCGCGTTCTCGTTGTGTCGGGACGGGAGCCATTACCAGGGATGAAGGTCACCCGGGAGTAGAATCCGGGCAGTCACACGAAGGCCGTTTCCCGTGACCGTGGAGGCGCTGGTGGGGGTCCCCGTTCTCGACACACCCGTGGAGGTGCAGGGCATTCCGCGCCCATGGTGGGGGACATCTCACCGGACCCGTCCCCGGATCGCACGGCCGGAGAACGACAGCCCCGCACGGCCGGACCGCCGACCGCACGCCGACGAGTCGCTACGCAACAACCGAACCAACCCACGGAGGTAATCGATGTCAGACCTTATTGACGGTCTTTCGAGCGGTCTAGAGAACGCGGGCGAGACTATCCTCTCGTTCCTGCCGAGGCTGATCGGGGCTCTGATAATCCTGGTTGTCGGCTGGCTGGTGGCCCGGCTGGTGCACAGGGTGTTCCAACGCCTCTTCAAGGCGGTGGGCCTCGACGCACTGCTGGAACGGGCCGGATTGGCGGACCGGCTGAACGCAGCCGGTTACACCGCCACAGACCTGGCAGCGCGGGCGATCTACTGGATCGCGCTGCTGGTGGTGTTCCTCCTCACGGCCGAAGCTCTAGACGTCGAGTACCTCAGCGACATCCTGACCGGCCTGATCGGGTACCTGCCACTGGTGGTGGCGGCCATAGTCATCGTCATCGTCGCCGCCGCGTTGGGCGCATTCCTAGCCGAGCTGTCCACCCCGTGGTCGCAGGAACGTCACATCCGGTGGCTCCCCGCCACGGCACGGTGGGCGGTGATCGCCCTCGGGATATTCGTCGCTCTCAACACCCTCAACATCGGTGAGGAGATAGTCAACACCCTCTTCATTGCCGTAGTCGGCACCGTGGGCGCGATCCTGGTGATCGCCTTCGGCGTGGGGGGAATCTCCGCGGCGAAGGAATGGTGGGCCAGGGTCCTGCCCGACCGCGACTGACCCGGACGCGGGCCGTCCATGCCTAACGCGGTCGACCTCCCTGTGGCGAACTCGTACGGGCCACCGTTGCCTTAGTGATGGTTGTCGTGCTGGCGGCCGCCGGGTCGGGCACCCTGGACGAACACCAGGTACTCGTCTTCCTGATGCAGCTCGCCCTGCTGGTGGGCGCTGCCCGCTTGCTCGGAGGGATCGTCAACAAGCTCCGGCAGCCGCCCGTGGTGGGCCAGATCCTGGCGGGAGTGCTGATCGGCCCGAGCGTCCTGGGCAACCTCTACCCGGACGTCTTCGATTGGCTCTTCTCCGACTCGACCGCCGGATCGGTCGTGTACGGGGTGGCGTGGCTGGCGGTGATCATGCTGCTGGTGGTCATCGGGTACGAGACCGACCTGGGAATCATCCTGCGTTTCCGCCGGGCCGCCGTCAACGTCTCCGCGGGCGGCCTGCTCGTGCCGCTGGCCGTGGTAGGGGTGGTGGCCCTCCTGACGCCGTCATCCTTCATAGGGGATGCCGGCCGGGGCCTGTACGCCGCCTTCATGGCGCTGGCTCTCTCGGTGGCGGCCCTGCCCGTGGTGGCCAAGATCCTGGCGGATCTGGGGATGCTGCGGCGCAACTTCGGCCAGGTGACCCTGGCCGTGAGCATGACGATGGACTCCGTGGGGTGGCTCATCCTCGCCGGGCTGGCCGGAATAGCCCGGGACGGCTTCCGGGTCTCCGATCTGCTCGCCTCCCTCGGAGGTCTGGTCCTGTTCCTGGTGCTAGCGGCCACTGTCGGGAGGTGGTTGCTCGACCAGGCGATGCGCCTGGCGCTACGTCGCGGGCGGAACCTGCCGGCCGCGCTCACGGTGAGCCTGGTGGCGGCCATCGGAGGCGGCGCGGTCACCCAGGCCTTGGGCCTCGAGGCCATCCTGGGAGCCTTCATCGTGGGGATCATCCTCGCCACGCTGCGTTACCAGGTCGGCGCGGTGAGGCACGTCCTCGAGACGGTCACGGACTCGTTCTTCGCTCCCATCTTCTTCGCGTTCAGCGGGCTACGGGTCGACATCGCCCTCCTGGCCAGCCCCAGCGCCATCATCTGGACCGTCGTGCTCATCGTGATAGCGGTGACCGCCAAGGTGACCGGCGCCTATGTGGGTGCGCGCCGGTCGGGCCTCAGCTCCGGAGAAGGCCTGGCGCTGGGCTCCGGGCTGTCGGCGCTCGGCGCGATGGGAATCGTGGTGGCGCTGGTCGGCCTCAGCCTCGGCGTCCTGAGCGACACCGGGTACACCGTGATCGTGGTGGCGGCCATCGTCACCTCGCTGATCGCTCCAATCATGCTGAGGGTGGCGGTGCGAGGAATGGAAGCCGGGGAGGAGGAGCAGGCCCGGTTGGAGTCGGAGGCCATCCGGTCGCAGGCACAGATCCTGGGGTCGAAGCGGCTTCTCCTTCCCACCCGTGGAGGGGCCAACAGCGTCTACGCCGCCCACCAGCTGAAGGTCCTGTTCCCGGACGCCGAAGTGACAGTGCTGACGGTGGCCGACCGGCCCTCCGGTTGGCGGAAGCGGCTGCTGGGCGACTCGGTCGAGGAGGACGCAGGCCCGGGAGAGGTGATCAGGACGCTGGGGCCCGATCGGTGCCGGCTGATCCGGCGCCGCACCGACCCGGCCGAGGCGATCCTCAGGGAGGCCGCGCTGGGTTACGACATGGTGGTGCTGGGAGCTACCGAGACCACCGACGCCAGCCAGGTCTTCTCCACGGTGATCGACCGGGTGCTCGCCAGGCTCGAGTTACCCACCCTCATCTTCCGCTATCCCGGTCCGGGCGACCAGGGCGCCCTGCCGGACCCCGAATCCCTCACCGTGCGGACGGTGCTGCTGTCGGTCGAGTCCAACCGGGCCTCCCGCGCCGCCGAGGAGGTGGCATACTCGCTGGCGGCCCATAACGACGGATCCGTCCTCGCCTTGCACCTGATCGCGGAGACCCGCGACGCGGCTTTCTATCTCGATCCGTCGAGCAGCAGCCAGAACCACAGGGCGGGGCTGGCGTTGGTAGAGGAATCGGTGTCGTTCGGCGAACGGCTGGGGGCAAGAGTGAACGCCGAGGTCAAGCCCGTCACCCGACCGGCAGGCGCGCTGGTCGAAGCCGCCAACACGGGGAGCCTGGACCTGCTCGTGATGGGTGCCACGAACCGGCCGCTCAGCAGGCGACCGTTCTTCGGATACGACATCTCGCACGTGATAAGGCACGTCGCCATCCCCATGGTGATGGTGGCCATCCCCGATGTCGTGTCCCGGTACGGGTCCACGGACCACCGGAGTGAAGCCATCTGAGGCCATAAAAGGCGGGGGGCGGGCCCGGACGCGGGTCAGACGTCGATCCGGGGCCAGGGTCTTCCGTCGGTGACGTGTTCGGCCCAGGCCGAGACGATGCGGCAAATCACCCGGGTGGCGCGGTGCATGTCCTCCGTATCCACCCACTCATCAGGGCCGTAGAAGTTTCCGGCCAGGGCGCCGAAGCCGACCGAGGCCGCTCCGAGGCAGCGGATCGGAAAGCGGATGTCCGAGGCCACGTGGGCCGGGTAGACCTGAGGAGCGGCGCCGGTCTCGGAGCGGACGGCCCGCACGGTGAGGTCCGTAAGGGGATGGCCGGAGGGAACCTCGGCGGGGTTGGACCGCACACCGAACAGGGCGGTCGACCGGGCGCCGGCCTCCCTAGCCACACCCGCCAGGCGGTCGTAGACCTCGGCGAAGGTGCCGCGGCGGAACCAGACGGCGCCCTCCGCCACGGCCCGTTCCGGCAGAACAGTCGGGTTCACACCCGCCGAGACGCGGTTCACGGAACACACCAGATCCTCCTGGTCCGCCCACCTGTCCACCGCGCTAAGAACGCCCAGCAGGCGTTCGAAGGCATTGATCCCCTCGCGAGGGTCCTCCGAGATGGGAGTGCGGATCTCCACCGGCGGCGGCCGCCGGCCACCTGTCTCGATACGGAAGTTGAAGAACCCGCGGGTGGCTATCTTGAAGTGGGCCATCCCCCTGCCGGTCTCGGCCGGATGGCAGTAGACGGACGCCTCCAAATCGCCGGCCCTCTCCATAGCGGGGAGGGTTCCCAGCCCACCTCCCAGCTTCCCGTGAACCAGACCGATCACCAGCCTCACCCCATCCAGGTGAGGTACCAGCGCCCGGGACGCAGCCAGCACCGACACCACCCCGGCCTTGCCGTCGGCGGCGCCCAGGCCGTGAATCCGCCCGCCGATCTCGGTGGCCCGGTACGGATCGGTGTCCCATGCTTCCCGCGGACCGGGCGGCTCGGTGTCGACATGGGCGAATAGGAGGATGCCCGGTCCTTCGCCGCGGGACGCCAGCACGCTCACCAGCCCCTCCGGCTCCGCGACATCCTGCTCGGGCAGGCACCACTCGGGGTTGCTCTCCAGCTCCGCTACCCGGGGCGTGAGCAACTCCACCTCCATCCCGAGCCGGTCGAGTTGCTCGGCGCATGACTCATGGATGTCCGAAGGCTCGCCACGCACGCTCCGCCGCGCCACCAGCGAGCCGAGCATCTCCCGCTCGTAGCTGCGCAACCGGTCGGCCGCGCCGAGGGCAGCCTCGAGGTCAACAGGCATGCGGCCATCCTACGATGGTGTGACCTGGCATCGTGTAGCATGGCGGCCTCACGGGCCCATAGCTCAGGTTGGTTAGAGCGCATCCCTGATAAGGATGAGGTCCCTGGTTCAA
>VXMM01000059.1 GCA_009841105.1 Acidimicrobiia bacterium
GGCGGGCGGGGGAGGGAGGAGTCGGGGCCGGCGCCGCCGTCTGCGCGCTGCCCCTGGTCTGGTTCGCCTACGCGCTGTGGCGCGGGGTAGGCGGTTTCGAGTTCCGGGACAACGGCGATGTGGTGGCCTCAACCATCCAGTTCGCCCAGCAGGCGCCCTTCAACAACGTGTGGCTGATGCTGGTGCTGATCTGGATCCAGACCGGCTTCACGATGGTGATCTTCTCGGCGGCCATCAAGGCCGTGCCGTCCGACCTAATCGAGGCGGCCCGGGTGGACGGCGCCTCCGAGGCGCAGGCCTTCTGGCGGGTGATCATTCCCCAGATCGCCCCGACCATCGGGGTGGTGATCACCACCTTGATCGTGCTGGTCATGAAGGTGTTCGACATCGTGAAGGTGATGACCAACGGGAACTTCGGAACCCAGGTGATCGCCAACGAGATGTGGCAACGGGCCTTCACGGAGTTGAACTTCGGGCTCGGGTCGGCGCTGGCCGTGGTGCTGTTCATCGCCGTGTTGCCGATCCTCTACGTGAACATCCGGCGGATGCAGAAGGCGGCGAGCTGATGGCCAACCTGAGCAGAGCGGGCGGCCCGGGCCTCGGCAAGCGCACCTACGGATTTCTGAGGTCGATTCCCACCGGGGTGCTGTGGATCCTGGTGGTGCTCTGGACCATTCCATCGCTGGGACTGCTGGTCAATTCCTTCCGGACCCGCAACGCCCAGCGGTCCAGCGGGTGGTGGGCGGTGGTCGTCGAGAACTGGTCGGAGACCCTGACCCTCGCCAACTACGCGGACATACTCGCCGCAGGCGCCCAGGGGGGCCTGTGGCGGGCTCTGCTCAACTCGCTGGCCATAGCCCTGCCCGCCACCGTGATACCGATCGCCTTCGCCGCCTTCGCCGCTTACGCGTTCGCCTGGATCGACTTCAAGGGACGGGAGTGGCTGTTCATCGCCACCGTGTCGCTGCTCGCCATCCCGGCCCAGATGTCGCTGATCCCGCTGCTCCAGCTCTACAGCGGCGGAGGGCATCTGACTCTCCCGCTCCTCGACAAGACCCTGACCCTGTTCCCCGATCTCGACCTAGCGGGACGGCACGTATCGGTCTGGCTCACCCACACCGGCTTCGCGCTGCCGTTCGCCATCTTCCTCCTGCACAACTACATCAGCGGGTTGCCCAAGGACATCTTCGAGTCGGCGGTCATCGACGGGGCCGACCACTTCAAGATCTTCTGGCGGCTGGTCATCCCGCTGTCGGTCCCGGTGCTGGCGGCGTTCGCCATCTTCCAGTTCCTGTGGACCTACAACGACTACCTGATCGCGGTCACCATGCTCGGCGGCGCGGGGCAGAACTTCCCGGCCACGGCGCGGATCGCTGCCCTGGCCGGCGAATTCGGCCAGGCCGAGCACCTCCTGACCGCCGGCGCCTTCCTGTCGACGCTATTACCGATCATCGTCTTCTTCGCCCTCCAGCGTTTCTTCGTCACCGGCATCCTCGCCGGCTCCGTGAAGGGCTGAGCAGGCTAGAACAGCACCTCGATCATCTCGACGGTGCGGTGTTCCTTTATCGAGCGCTGGGCGGCCACGCCCATGGCGACCGCCAGGTACCCGTCGTACGCGCTGACCTGGGGCGGGGTGCCGTTGCGGATGGCGCTCTGGAACTCCAGGTGCTCCAGATATGACGCGCCGTGGTGGCCGCCGGTGTGGGCGATCCGGCTGTCGGTTGCGGTCTCGACCGTCGGGGAGAACCATTCCCCATCTCTGAGGCCGGTGAACACCAGGCCGGACGGTGTGCGGGCCTCCACCTTGCCGCGGTCGCCGACCGCCACCAGTTCCTCCTGGTTCTCGCCGCCTTCCGCGAACATGCAAAGGTCGAGCATGGCCCGCTGTCCGTCCCGGTAGTCCACGATCACGTAGGCGTTGTCGAGGATGTCGGGCCGGAGCCCGCCGTAGCGTTCGTCCAGATGGTTGACCGCCTGGCTTCCAGAGGCGTAGACCCGCACCGGGGGGTTGCCGATGATGTGGTTCATCAGGTCGAAGTGGTGGCAGCACTTCTCCACCAGGGTTCCTCCGGAGTTGGCGTTGAACCGGTTCCAGTCGTTCACCTTCGGCAGGAACGGAAAGCGGTGCTCCCGGATGGCGAGCATCCTCAGGTCGCCGACCGTGCCCCGCCGGACTTCGGCGATCAGCCGGGCGGTGGCAGGCATGTAGCGGTACTCCATTCCTACCCAGAGAATCTGTTTCCGCCCCCGCTGTGCCTCCACGACCCAGCGGCAGTCCTCGACCCTCGTGCAGAGGGGCTTCTCGACCAGCAGGTGCAGATCGGTCTGCATGAGGTCCCGCAGTAGCTCGATATGGGTCATGTTGGGGGTGGCCAGCACCACGGCATCGCACAGGCCGGAATCGATGAGGTCCCGGTGGTTGTCGAAGACCACCAATTCCTGGCCCGGTAGCGCCTCACGGGCCGCTTGCCGGGAAGGAGGGAAGGGATCCGCCACCGCCGTCACCTTGGCACCGGGAATGGCCCGGATGTTCTCGATGTGTTCGATACCCATCATCCCGCTACCGATGACGCCGTACCGGATCCGCATGGTCTTATCCTATGCCGGTAGATCGTGAGGGCCGCCCAGCTCCCACCACTCCTACGATCGAAGCCACGCTTGCGCCAGCCTTGGGGGAGACCTGGTTTGACCCGCCGCACCTCCAGCCTTCGGGCCGTCCTGGTCTTGATTGTCGCTTGGGCGATGGTGGTTGGCGCCGGGCCGGCGGCGGCCGCCGGCTCACCGGCCACCGCGACCGCCACGCCCGAGTTGCTGCGTATCTCCGAAGTACAAGGCAGCGGAGCCACCGTTGCGATCGCAGGACCTGTCGCGGTCGAGGCGATAGTCACCTCCCTGTTCGAACGCGATGACCTTCTGAGTGGCTTCTTCCTCCAGGAGGAGGACGCCGACAGCGACGGCGACCCGGCGACCTCCGAAGGCATCTTCGTCTACTGCTCGACCGCCTGCCCTACGGACCTGGCGGTGGGCGACGGTGTGGCGGTGGTCGGTGTGGCGGGGGAGTTCGGTGGCGCCAGCCAGATCAACGCATCGACCGGCAGCGTGACGATCCGCTCGTCGGCTAACGATCTCCCGACCGCGACCACGCTGTCGCTGCCCGCCTCCGGCAGTACCCGGGCGAAGGGAACCTTCGAGAACGTCGAAAGCATGGTCGTCACGTTCCCCGAGAAGATGGTGGTCAGCGCGTACTACTGGCTCGCCCGATACGGTGAGCTGGTACTCACCGCCGGTTCGCGGCCGTATCAGTTCACCCATCGACACACGCCGAGCGTGACCGGATACGCCGCGTTCCTGGCCGATCTGGCCACCAGGCGGATCATCCTCGACGACGGCAACAGCGACCAGAACGATGCCATCAACCCGCCGCAGGGGGAGGACGAGGCCTACCCGTTCCCGGGGGGCGGGCTGAGCAGCGCCAATCCCTTCCGGGGCGGCGACTCGATCACCGGCTTGGGTGGCGTCATGCATTGGGCCTTCGACGCATGGCGGATCCAGCCCGTGCCCGAGAGGTTCGACTACACCTTCACGGCGGACAACCCGCGGCCCACGGCTCCCCCCGAGGTGGGCGGCCGCCTCAGGGTGGCCGGCTTCAACGTCCTGAACTACTTCACCACGATCGATGACGGGACGCCGCGATGCGGACCGGACGGCGGCCTCGGCTGCCGGGGCGCCGACTCGGAGGCGGAACTGGGCCGCCAGCGGGACAAGATCGTGGCCGCGATGATCGCGATCGATGCCCATGTACTCGGTGTGGTGGAGATCGAGAACAACGACTCGGCTTCGCTCGCCGACCTGGTCGCCGGCCTCAACGCCGCGGCGGGCGCCGGCAGCTACGCCTACGTGGACACCGGGGCCATCGGAGGCGATGTCATAAAGGTCGGGCTGATCTACCAGCCCGAGTAGGTGACGCCTGTAGGGCCGCACGCCGTGATCGACTCGTCCGTAGATGCGGCGTTCGTAGACACGAAGAACCGGCCCGGCCTGATCCAGACGTTCGAGGAGGTGGCGACCGGTGAGCGCTTCACGGTCGCCGTCAACCATTTCAAGTCAAAGGGATCAAGCTGCGACGAGCTGGGAGACCCGGAACTCCGAGACGGCCAGGCCAACTGCAACGGCACCCGGACGGCGGCCGCCGAAGCTCTGGCCCGGTACCTCGCCACCGACCCGACGGCTGGCGGAGACCCCGACATCCTGATCATCGGCGATCTGAACGCCTACGCCCGGGAAGACCCGATCAGGGCGCTGGAGGTAGCCGGCTACACCGACCTGATCAGGCGGTTCGCGGGCGCCGACGCCTACAGCTACGTGTTCGACGGCCAGCTCGGATACCTCGACTACGCCCTGGCCAGCCCGTCGCTGCTCCGCCAGGTCACCGGGGCGGCCGGGTGGTGTATCAACGCCGACGAGCCGCCGCTGCTCGACTACAACGACGATGTCCTTGACGCGGGTGAGGCGACGTACCAGCGGAAGTCGGCGGCGCCGCCTATCTACGAGACCGACGCCTTCCGGTCGTCGGACCACGATCCGGTGATCGTCGGTTTGCAACTCGGGCGGAGTGCCACCGCGGGCAGACCGGCTCCGACCGGCGACGCGCCGGTGGTCGAGACGCCCTTCACGGACCTCGGGGACGCGTCGGACGCCCACCGTGACGACATCCGCCGT
>VXMM01000026.1 GCA_009841105.1 Acidimicrobiia bacterium
GGTGGGGGAGGGCCCGGCGGGCGGAGTCGGCTTGCCGCGATTTTCGCGTTCTCGGGGCCGCTCGGAAGGCTGGAACGAGCACCGTTAGGATCGGCTCGACATGTCGCCCGACACCAACACCGACCTACTCCTCCAACTCTACCGGCGGATGGTGCGCATCCGGGTCTTCGAGGAGAAGGTCCAGGAACTGCACAGGCTGGGCAGGTTGCCCGGCTTCGTCCATGTGTACGTGGGCGAGGAGGCGGTGGCGGTGGGCGCCTGCAGCGTGCTTCGCGACACCGATCACATCACCAGCACCCATAGGGGTCACGGACACTGCATAGCCAAGGGGGCCGATGTCGCCCCGATGATGGCCGAGCTGTTCGGGCGGGCCGACGGCTACTGCCGGGGCAAGGGCGGCTCGATGCACATAATCGACACCAGTCTGGGGATCCTCGGCGCCAACGGCATCGTGGGCGGCGGCATCCCGATGGCCACCGGCTCGGGCCTCGCCGACTCGGTGCTTGGCAGGGACGGGGTGACGGTCTGCTTCTTCGGGGACGGCGCCGCCAACCAGGGTGTCCTGCTCGAGGCCCTGAACCTGGCCGCGATCTGGAAGCTCCCGGTCGTGTACCTGTGCGAGTCCAACCAGTACATGGAGTTCACCCCCACCACCGATCTCACCGCCGGGAGGATCTACCGCCGCGGCGAGCCCTTCGGGGTCGCCAGCATGGAGGTGGACGGCAACGACGTCCTGGAGGTCCGCCGGGTGGTCGGCGAGGCGGTCGACCGGGCCCGGCGCGGGGACGGGCCCACCCTGATCGAGGCGATCACCTACCGCTTCTCGGGCCACAGCGAGGGCGAGAGCGCCTTCGTGTCCGCCTACCGCACCGAGGAGGAGGTGGAGAGCTGGAAGGCCCGCGACCCGGTGACCTGCTTCAGGGATCTGCTCCAGGCCGAAGCCGGGGTAACGGCCGCTGAACTCGACTCCATCGACGCCGAAGAGCAGGAGGCGGTCCGCAAGGCCGTGGACTTTGCCGAGGCCAGCCCCCTCCCGTCGCCTGACGAGGCGCTCGATCACGTATTCGCCCCCGCAGGAGGATGACGATGGCGAGGGCGTACTTCATGGCGGCCATGAACCACGCGCTGCGCGCCGCCATGGAGGAGGATGAGACGGTGATCGTGATGGGCGAGGACGTGGACCAGGGCGTCTTCGGCGTGACACGGGGTCTGATCGATGTCTTCGGCGCCAACCGGATCCGCAAGACGCCCATTTCGGAGGCGACGTTCGTCGGCGGTGCGGTGGGAGCAGCGGCGGCCGGTCTGAGGCCGTTCGCCCACGTGATGTTCTCCAGCTTCTTCTACGTGGCCATGGATCAAGTGGCCAACCAGGCCGCCCGCCTCCGCTACATGTCCGGGGGCCAGGTGGAGCTTCCCATCGTGTACTTCGCCGGGACCGGACCGTCCGGTTCGGCCGCCGCCCAGCACTCGGAGAACCCGCACTCGATCCTGATGCACACGGCCGGCCTCAAGGTGGTCATGCCAAGCACCCCCTACGACGCCAAGGGCCTGATGATCGCCTCCATACGGGATCCCAACCCGGTGGTCTACCTGGCCGATCTGCGCCTCTCCCGTCGCCGCGAGGCCATCCCGGCGGACCCCTACGAGATACCGCTCGGGATGGCTGACATCAAACGGCAGGGCGAGGACGTGACGGTCGTGGCGTTGGCTTCGCTGGTCCACACGGCCGTCGACGTGGCGGACAGGCTGGAGGCCGAGGGAATCTCTGTCGAGGTGGTGGATCCGCGCAGCCTTGTCCCGCTCGACTGGGACACGATCGTCACCTCGGTCCGCAAGACCGGGCGGTTGGTGGTGGCCGACCCGGCGCGCCGCTTGTGCGGTCTGGCGGCGGAGATCATCGCCGGCGTGTCGGAGCGGGCCTGGGACTCCTTGCGGTCCCAGCCGCAGCGGGTCACCTGGCCGGACATACCCGTTCCGTTCAGCCCCGTGCTCGAGGGGAGGCTCGACGTGAGCGCCGGCGATGTGGAAGAGGCCATCCGCGCCACCCTGGGTGACCGGGTGGCGGCCGGTTCGGCATGAGGGGAGGCAGGTCGGTGTGCAGGTGATACTTCCCAAGTGGGGTGTGTCGATGCAGGACGCGGTGCTGATCCGGTGGTTGAAGGCAGTGGGCGCCCCGGTCGTCGAGGGTGAGCCCCTCGCCGAGTTCGAGACCGACAAGGTCGAGGTCGAGCTGGAGTCCCCGGCCTCGGGCATCCTCACCCGGGTGTACGTTGCGGAGGACGACGTCGTGGACGTAGGCGCCGTGATCGCCGAGATCCAATGACCCTGACCACCTGTGGCGCCTGACTATCCCGGCGGCGACCTGGTAGTAGACCTGCTCGCCGCCCGTGGCATCGAGCACGTCTTCTCGGTCTCGGGCGGACCGCTGAATCCCATCTACCAAGCCACGCTGCGCGCTCCGGTGCGGATTGTCCACACCCGCCACGAGGCGGCCGCCGCCTTCATGGCGGAGGGTACCGCCCGGGTCACCCGATCCCCCGGGGTGTGCGCGGTCACCCTCGGTCCGGGTGTCACCAACACGGTCACGCCCGCATTGACCGCCATCCGGGCGGGCGTGCCGTTCCTGATCCTGGGCGGCCAGGCCCCGGTGAGCGTGCTGGACAAGGAGTCGGTCATGTCGTTCGACCCCTTGCCGGTGATGGGGCCGGTGACCAAGTACGCGGCCAGGGTGGTGGACCCCGCCCGAATCGAGGAGTACCTGGACGCCGCCTGGGTGGCCATGACCTCCGGGCGTCCCGGTCCGGCCTTCCTGGAGATCCCGGTGGATGTACTGGCCGGATCGGCGCCTCCACCGTCGGCGAAGCGCGCCAAGGGCGCCCGGTACGGGCCGGGCCTGGTGGCCGAGCAGGCCGAGCGGCTCCGGCATCTGATCTCGGGCGCCCGCCGCCCGCTGCTGGTGGCGGGGGACGACATACTGTGGTCGGCTGCCGACGAAGCGCTGGCCGATGCCGTCGATCACCTCGGGGTGCCGTTCGCCACCCTCCGGCTCGGTCGGGGTCTGGTCGACGAGCGCCATCCGTCCTGCGCCGGAGTGGGCTACCTGGGATCCAACCCACCCCTACGGAAGGCTATCGCCGAGGCCGACCTGGTGCTGGTCATAGGTCACGAGTTCGAAGCGGACCTCGGTTACGGGGAGCTCATATCCGACGATGCCGTGGTGATCCAGTCCCACCCGGACCCGGTGGTGGTCGGCAAGTTCCTGAGGCCCGACCTCGGGCTGGTCGCCGGCTCCGACGTGGTGCTCGATGCCCTGGCGAGGTCCGATCCCGCCGGGTTCGACCGCGCCTGGTGCGAGCGGGTCAGCCAGGATTGGCGCGCCTGGCGGGACGGCGCGGCCGCAATACCCCCGGTCGAAGGTACAGGTGTACACCCGGCCCGGCTCTCGGCGCTGCTCGAGGATGCGATGCCGCCCGGAACCACCTTCGTGACCTCGCACGGCAACATCGACTTCTGGGCCGACCCTGTGCTGAGGATCACCCCTCCCGCCCGTTACCTGCGGGCGGGCCAGTCGGGCGCCCTCGGCGCCGAGATCCCCTTCGGCGTGGCGGCGAAGCTGGCCTCCCCGGCCAGCACCGTGGTCGTGGTCGTCGGTGACGGAGGGTTCGCCTTCCACGGGCTGGAGCTGGAGACCGCCCTCCGCTACGGGGCGCCGATCGTGGTGGTGGTGTACGACGACGAGAAGTGGGGCGCCATCGCCCTCCCCCAGGAGCGTGCCTACGGAACCGAGGTCGAACTCGACCTGCCCCGCCGGGCGTGGTGGAAGATGGTGGAGGTGATGGGCGGCCACGGGGAATACGTAGATGACGAGGCAGACCTCGGTGATGCCCTCACCCGTGCCCTCGGGTCAGGAGTACCCGCCGTCGTTCAAGTCAAGGTACCGAGCGTTGAAGCCCCCTACGTGGAGTACCACTCCTAGTTGGTGGCGCGGACGCGCCGACGACGGGTGGTGGGCAACGCTGGTTCCCGAGCCTGCCGGCTTCGGGCACTCAACTATAAAACATGTATAAAAAACGTATAGAATCTATAGTTCAGATCGGGGTCGGGTTGCCCGTTCCCCCTTTCGAAGCCGTAGCCGCATCGGGCCACGATCTCGTTCAGCGGCACCTCGTAGAGATCGCGGCTGCCGGTCTCGCGAGCC
Source organism: Acidimicrobiia bacterium (assembly GCA_009841105.1). GTDB lineage: Bacteria > Actinomycetota > Acidimicrobiia > Spongiisociales > Spongiisociaceae > Spongiisocius > Spongiisocius variivorans. The sequence continues at coordinate 4,199 of VXMM01000026.1, forward strand.
GCCACCCCCGGGACTTCCGCGAGGCTGGGCTTAGCCGGGGTCGATTACCTGTAGCACCCGTTCGGCGACGTGTGCTCCGATGGCAAGTGACGAGGTCGCAGCCGGCGACGGCGCGTTCAGCACATGGACCGACCTGGGGCCGACCTCGATCAGGAAGTCGTCGTGGAGTTGTCCGGAGCGGGTGAGGGCCAGCGCCCGGACCCCGGACCTTCCCCGGCTGAAGTCTTCCGGATCGAGTTCCGGTACGAGTTCTCGCGCCGAGCGCACGAACAGGCGGCGGCTTGCCGACCGGATGATCTCGGCGATGCCGGACCGCCAATGCCTGCCTGCCAGCCTGAGGAAGCCGGGGTAGGCAAGCGATTGCAGTAGCTCGGCGGGCCGCACCGTTCCCCACCCGTATCCCTCGCGGGCCAGGGCCGGCACCGCGTTGGGGCCGGCATGCATCGAGCCGTCCGCTGACCGGGTGAGGTGAAGGCCGAGGAAGGGCAGCTTCGGGTCGGGAACGGGATAGATCGACGACCGGACCAGGTCGGCGCTGGGACCTGTGATGTCGTAGTACTCGCCCCGGAAGGCGACGATCCGGACGGCCGGGTTGAAGCCCGCGGCCCTGGCCAGACGGTCGCTGTGGAGCCCCCCGCAGTTGACGACTACACGTGCCGTGACGGACCGGTCCGATCCCTCGACCGTGACGTGCGATCGCGCGATGTCCATATTCTCGACGCGGAACGAGGTCGAGATCGTCGCGCCCCGTTCCAGGAGAACCCCGACCAATGCGCGGCACACGTCGGCGAAGTCCACCGCGCCGGTCTCCGGGACGTGCAGAGCCTCGACACACACGGCGTGCGGCTCGATCTCCCGGAGCCGGCCCGGGCCGATGCGCCGCACCCCCCGGAGACCGTTGGCACGGCCAAGCCGTTCGAGTTCGGCCAGCGCCGGCAGTTGCGCTTCGCTGGTGGCGACGACGACCTTCCCGTCGCGGGTGTAGGCGACGCCTCGGTCGTCACAGAACCTGACCAGCCGGGCGACTCCCTCCCGGCACAGGGTCGCCCTAAGCGAGCCGGGACGGTAGTAGAGGCCGGAGTGGATTACCCCGCTGTTGCGCCCCGACTGGTGAGCGGCAACCCGCGGCTCCTTCTCCAGCACGGTGACTTTGGGGCCCGGGACCCGTTCGGTCAGTGCCATCGCCGTCGCCAAGCCGACGATGCCGCCCCCGATGATCGCCACTTCGTATCCGGGCACCATGACCAGATGATCGCGCTAGGGCTTCAGTACCAACCGGCCGGTGACCTTGCCCTCCTGCAGGCGGTCCAAGGCCGTGCCGGCATCCTCCAGCGGGAGCTCCTCGACGTGGCACTCGACGTTCCCTCGCTGCGCATGGTCCAGCACGGTGGTCACATCTGAGCGGGAGCCCATGATGGAGGTTGTCACCCACGCCTCATAGGGGATCGACTCCATGCCCACATCAATCGTCCCTCCGCCGCCTCCCACGATCACCATCCTTCCCTGCCGCTGGACCAGCGACCTGGCCAGCTGCAAAGACTCCGCGGTACCGACGAAGTCCAGCACGACCGGTGCGGGTTCCATCTCGGCCATGGGTAGGTAAGCCTCGTCGGCGCCGAGTTGGAGGGCTCGGCGGAGCTTCGCCGGAGCCGTGTCCACCGCCGTGACCGAGCAGTCCGCCACCAGTTTCAGCCATTGGATGGCGAACTGGCCGAGACCGCCGACCCCGATCACTACCGCCCGGGAGGCCGGCATGGCTCTGCGGACCGCCCGGTACGCGGTAGCGCCCGCGTCCGCGAGCGGCGCGGCGTCGGCCGGGTCGAGGTCGCCGATCGGGTACAAGTAGCTCTCATCGGGGACCACCAGAGCCTCCGCGTAACCGCCGTCCGCATGCACCCCCACGATGACTGCGTCCGGGCACATCGCCTCATCCCCCGACCGGCAGTGCCCGCATCGTCTACACCCCCAGCTGGCGTACACGAGGCACGGTTCCCCGCTCGGGCCGGCCACCACCACTTCGTGGCCCAGAACGTGCGGAGTACGGGTGGCCTCGCTGTCGATCAGGTCGAGGTCGGTGTGGCAGACCCCGCACGCGATGACATCCACCACGAAACCGGACGTGGGGCTCGGTCGCGGCCGTTCCTCGATCACGAGCGGCGAACCGGGCGAGTGCATTACGGCGGCCCGCATACCCGGAGGTTAGGCGGGCTCCGGTGGGGTCAGCCGGTGTCCACGCCGAAGAGGCGGGCCGAGTTGTTCCCCATGTAGTCGGCGATGTCGTCGTCGGTGAGTTCCGGTAGGCCGGGAGCGATGTTGTGCTCGGCGGCCTGCGCGGGAAAGGACCTGACGAACGGGACGTCCTCCCGGCAGTCGTAGTTGTCCGTGCCCCACAGGCACTTGTCGAGCACCATGAAGTGCTTGGCGTACTTGAGGAAGCGGATATTGGTCTCCAGAGGCTGGAGGAAGCCCCACCAACCCGTGTTGGCGTACATGTTGGGGTTCTTCAGCATCATCATCACGACTTCCTCGTAGTAGTTCTCCCCGGCGTGGACCACCACCAGCTTCAGGTCGGGGAAACGAACCGCCACTTCGTCGAGCAGGATCGGGTGCTGGTTCTTGAGCAGGAAGTACCCGGACCAGCCCGTGTGGACGAAGATGACCATCCCCAGTTCCTCGGCCTTCTCGTAGATCGGCATGATCGAGGGGTCGTTGAGAGGCATGTCGAAGCTGGTGGCCGGCGAGATCTTCATTCCCACCAGGCCCATGTCTACGATCTCCTCCATCTCCCGCAACGCAGGGAGGCCCCCGAACAGGTCGACACTGCCCAGGCCGATGTACCGGTCGGGATACTTGTCAACCGCCGCCGCCACGAACGAGGGAGGCACCTCCGAGTTCAGGTGGGGCACCTTGCTGGCATGACAGACGGCCATGTCCACGCCCGCCTCGTCCATGCGCTCGATCATCTGCTCGGCGCTCATGCCCTTCAGGAGGCCTGTCTTCGTGCCAAGCCCGCGAGCAGCCCACCCCGCGGTGTACATGGCGTCGTCCATCACGCCCTTCCCGCCCCAGTGCTCCGGTTTTGAGAGCCATACATGGCTGTCGATGATCATGGTCCTCCCCTTTCGTGCGGCCTCTCCTGAACCCTGCCGCGAGGCGTCACGCTGGTGTGATCACCATAACGAGACGGGTCTTCCAGGCCCCTCTCAGCCACGCGATTTATTGATCGTGGTCGGTCTGTGAGGCGGTCGGCGTGCTCTGGACCACCATCGACGCCTCTGGCTGCGTCCTGCCTCCTCAACGTACCCTGCGGGTACGCCTGCGTCCGCAGTCCTTGCCACAGACGCCGCTGGCGGCGCCATATCCCACCGCCGCCCCACAGACCAACCACGGGACCCGCGACAACAAACGAACGCGCATAGCGTGAACGCGCCCGGCCGGTGAGGAAGGCTGTCACCTGGCGCGAATCGTTAGGGTGTCAGGTGGTGACTTCAGTTGGACGTGTGGGTTGGTCTGAGCGGTTGCCCGGCCGCGGGAAGCGGGCTATCGGGGAGGCATCCAGGGTGACCGTTCTCGATCCCGCCGGTGGGCCATGGGTTGATCTGACCCGTCGTTTGGGAGGCCCGCTTGTTGGCGGCCGGATCGGCCCCGGCTGGAAGGGCCTGTCCTCGGAGTTGGCTGCGCTGGCGGGGGAGCAGGGGTCGGGCAGCCGAAGGGTGGCCGGCGCGAGCCTTCTTTCGGTGGTTAGATCGAACGCCTGCCACCGGAGATGACAACCGGCCGGGACCCATTCGGACCGCGTGTCGGTAGCCGGATCGGCCCCCGCGGAGTCGGCGGCGCGGAATACCGGCGGGCCGTGGCCGGCAACTGGCACTCCATCGGCCTGCCCCCGGATGCGCTCTCGGAGATCGAAGCTGCCGGGATCGTTCTTCCCGACCTCGACGTGGTACGCCGCTACCGGCTTGACCGGGTGCGGGCTCGGTTGCGGCAACTGGACTACGCGGGGATCGTCCTCTACGACCCGGTTCACATCCGCTACGCGTCCGACACCACCAACATGTCTCTCTGGACCGCTCACAACCCGTGCCGGTACCTGTGGGTGGGCGCCGAGGGTCCCATGATCCTCTTCGACTACGGCGATGCGGCCTTCCTGGCGGGACACGCACCATTGGTCGAAGAGGTACGGCCGGCCACCCAGTGGATGTACGAGCTGTCGGGAATCGAGATGGACCGGAACCTGCGCCGATGGTCCGCTGAACTGGCCTCCGTCGTGGCGGAATACGGTGGGGGGAACCGTCGGGTGGCGATCGATCGGGCGAGTCCCGACGCCATTCACGCCCTGGAGGGGCGGGGACTCGAACTCCGCAACGGCGGGGAGGTCATGGAGGTGGCCCGATCCGTCAAGAGCGCCGAGGAGATCACGCTGCTGAAGGCGGCGACCGTCGTAACCGATCGCTCCCTCGACGCGATGCGGGCGGCGCTCGAACCGGGCATCAGCGAAATTGAGCTATGGGCCGTGCTCCACTCGGAGAATGTCCGCCGCGGTGGCGAGTGGCTCGAGACCCGGCTGCTGTCCTCCGGCCCCCGCACCAACCCGTGGTTCCAGGAGGCGTCCGCCCGCGTGATCGAGGACGGTGACCTTGTGGCTTTCGACACCGACCTGATCGGCCCGTTCGGGATGTGCGTGGACATCTCGAGAACGTGGATCGCCGGGGACAGACCGCCGAATGCCCACCAACTCGATGTGTTCGGGCGGGCAGAGGAGATGATCCACCACAACATGGCGATGCTCCGTCCCGGCATCACGTTCCGCGAACTGACCTTCGATACCTACGTGCCGGATGTGGAGCAGTTCCGCCACTACACCACCCAGTTCCACGGGGTCGGAATGGCGGACGAGTGGCCGATGATCGTCTATCCCGACACCTGGGACCAGTCCGGCTGGGATGGCGTGGTCGAGGCCGGAATGGTGATGTGCGTCGAGTCCTTCGTGGGTCGGTGGGGCCGGGGGGAGGGCGTCAAGCTGGAGCAGCAGGTGGTGGTTACCGATCGCGGGGCCGAGCTCCTTTCCGGCTACCCTCTCGGGCTGCGATGACGCACCGGCTCAGGTGATCGACTTCGAGGGGACGCAGGTCCCCTTCGAAGAGGGTGACACGGTCCTTACAGCTGTCCTCAGAGCCGGTCTGTGGCCGTGGGGCGGATGCCTCTGTTCCGAGGGGGACTGCCCCTACTGCCTGGTCACCCTCGAGGGAGTCTCGTACGTCCGCGCCTGCCGGACGCCGGCCGTCGAGGGCCTGAAGGTTGCTCCGCATCCATCCGGCGGGTACCCGGCCCTTCCATCGTCCACTCCACCGCCCACCGGTGAGAGTGCGGTCGGCTTCGAGATGGTCCATTGCGACACCGTGGTGATCGGCCAGGGCCGCTCGGGGAGGAAGGCGGCCGCCGAGGCCAGGGAAAGGGGCCGCCGGGTGGTCACCCTCGAGGCGCGGGCCGGCAGGGAAGCGGTCGGTGTCTACCCCGGGCCCGAGGTGGTGGCCCGGACACGGGATGGCATGGCGAGGATCTTCAGCGCGGAGGTCGTGGTCGCGACGGGGTCGGTCGAGCTGCAGCCCGTCTGTCCCGGTAACCAACTGACCGGCATCCTGACCAGGCGCGCCGCCGAGCGGCTGGCGGCTTCGGGAGTCGATCTGGGAAGGGCGGTGTCGGTGGGCCGGCCACCGGAGGGAGTGGATTGCCAGCCCGCCCGGGGCAGGCTGGTCCGCTTCGAGGGGGAAGGAACCGTGGAACGGGTGGTGACCGTCGACGACGGTACCGGCGCCGAACGCACTTACTCCTGCGATACGGCCGTGGTCGGCCTCGGATCGGGTCCGAGGGACACGCTCGCCCGGATGGCCCACGGCTTGCCGGGAGCGAGCTCGGTGGGCAGTGCCGCCGGATGTCTTGACCGGCCGCCCGTGCCCGAGGAGGGCGTCGTGTGCCCGTGTTCCGAAGTGACGGCGGACGACCTGCGGTCGGTGTGGAACCGTGGATTTCGCGAGTTGGAGTTGATCAAGCGGTCGACATTGGCGGGTACGGGCGCCTGCCAGGGGGCCGTCTGCATGCCGCATGTGCGTAGCTTCGTGGCCGCCGGCGGCCAGGAACTGCCTCCGTCGTTCACCGCTCGCCCGGTGGTTACCCAGATCACGATGGGCGAGGCCGCAGCGGGTTGGTACCACCATCCAGACCGGCGGACAGCCCTCCATGACGAGCATCTTGCTCTGGGGGCCAGGATGGAGCGATCCGGGGGTTGGCTCAGACCCTGGACCTACGAAGATGCGGACCGCGAGTACTGGGCGGTCCGGACCGGTGTGTCGATCTGCGACGTGAGCACCCTGGGCAAGTTCCTGGTATCGGGTCCCGACGCGGACGCGTTCCTCGAGCGCATCTACCCGACCACCATCACGCCGCTCCGCCCGGGCCGGGCGAAGTATGTCCTGGCTCTCGACGAGCGCGGATACGTGTTCGATGACGGGCTGGTGTGCCGCGAGGGCGCGAACCGGTTCCTGCTCACTGCCACATCGGCCGGCGCCGGTCACTTCGAGATGTGGCTGCGGGACTGGGCGGAGGCTTGGGGGATGGACGTGAGGATCCTGGACCGAACCGGGTCCTGGGGTGCCATAAATGTGACCGGGCCCTTATCCGGCGAGCTCCTTTCCCGGCTCGGCGCCGCTGATCGGCTACCGCCTTTCATGGGTCACACGGACATGGAGGTGGCGGGTGTCGCGTGCCGGGTCATGAGGCTGAGCTTCACGGGCGAGATCTCCTACGAACTCCACCACCAGGCGAGCCGGTCGCGTGATCTCTGGCGTGCCTTGATGGACTCCGGCGCGGACCTGTATGTCTGGCCGCACGGGCTGGAGGTGCTGGAGGAGTTGCGTCTCGAGAAGGGCCACATTCTGGTGGGGGTGGACAGCCTGCCCGACTCCACGCCCCGCCGGTTAGGCCATGGCTGGGCGGTCCGGATGGACAAGGCGGACTTCCTGGGTCGCCTCGCGGTGGCCCGGACCTCCCGGATGGAACTGGACAAGGTGCTCGTGGGCTTGGAGGTGGACGGGGATCCGCCACTCCAGGGCGCCATCCTGCGTGTGAAGGGCGACTACGCCGGGTTCGTAACTTCCAGCACCTGGTCCCGCGTGCTGGGCCGCTCGGTGATGCTGGCCTGGCTCCAGGCGAGAGACGGAGGGTTTGGTGGCGACATCATGATCGATGGACGCCCGGCTCGGAGGGTGGCGCTTCCCTTCTACGATCCGGAGGGTTGACGTGTCCGCGCCTGAACGCTTCGAGCGGCTGGAGGCCACCAGGATCGTGGCCGCACCCGGGGCGCTCGACGAAATCGATTCGCCGGACGGCGGGCGCCTGTTGCGCCTCGCGCCTGACGACCTGCTCGTGCTGCCGCCCCCTGAGCGGGTCGAGGTGGCCGACCCGTACGCCATCATCGAGCCCGAGGCCGGATTCTCGGCAGCGTGGTTCGATCGTTCCGAACTGGCCCGCCTGCAAGCCGTGTCGGGCTGGGAGTTCCCCGTGCGGTGTCCGGAGTTCGCACAGGGGCATCTTGCCGGCGTACCGGTCAAGATGCTCTTCGACGAGGGCGGAGTCCTCGTCCTGGTCCCGGCTGTGCTGGCGCACCATCTGGAGGAGCGTCTCGGTCTGGGAGAGCGGGCGGAGTGAACGAGTTCATCGAAGCCCAGGTGTCCTTCGGTTGGGAGGATCTGCGGTCGTCCTACGACGTGGTGATCGTAGGCGGAGGCGGGCATGGCCTGTCGACCGCCTATCACCTGGCGACCCGCCACGGCATAACCAACGTGGCGGTCCTGGAACGCGGCTACATCGGATCCGGCAACTCCGGTCGCAACACCACCATCATCCGGGCGAACTACGGCATCCCCGAGGCGGTTCGCTTCTACCAGCGGAGCGTCGACCTCTACTCCAGGTTGGAGGAGGAGACCGGGCGCTGGATCATGCACGACCGCAAGGGTCTCCTGTGGTTGGTCCACGGGACTCCCGGTACCCGCCACGAGCGGGCCCGATCCATCGTCAACCAGGCCTTCGGAGCCGACACGGTCTACGTGACCCCGGAGGAGGTGCGGCAGATCTGTCCGGATGTGGACCTGAACGCAGGGGGAGGTGAGTTCCGGGTGACGGGGGGCTCGTACAGTCCCCACGCCGCCACGGCGCGCCATGATCGGGTGGTGTGGGCGCTGGCGGAGGGCGCTATGAAGCGGGGGGTCCACGTCCACCAGCGAGCCGCCGTGACCGGCCTGCTCAAGTCAGGAGACCGGGTCACGGGTGTCCTGACCGACCGGGGACCGGTGGCGGCAGGCGTGGTCGTGAGCGCGGTGGGAGGTCATGTGTCGACCCTGGCGGCCATGGCCGGGGTGCGGCTACCGATCCGGACCCATCCTCTCCAGGCGTTCGTCACCAACCACTACGCTCGATCCTTCCGTCCCATCGTCGCCTCGGCAGGCATGGGTTTCTACGTCAGCCAGACGCCTAGGGGAGAGATGCTCCTGGGTTCCGCTATCGACCGTCAGCCGAGCTACTCGTACCGTTCGAGCTACGAGTTCCTGTCCTACTGTTCGCTTCCCGCGGTGACACTTCTACCGTTTCTGCGGAACCTGACGATCCTGCGCCAGTGGGCCGGTGTCTGTGACATGTCGGTCGACATGTCCCCGATCATGGGATACACCGGGGTGGACGGCTTCCTGGTCACGACGGGCTGGGGAACGTGGGGTTTCAAGGGAATACCCGCCGGCGGCGAGCAGATGGCGGAACTCATAGCCACGGATCGCACGCCCGAGTTGATCGCCCCGTTCTCCCTGAACCGCTTCAAGGAGGACAGGCTGTTGTTCGACCCCGGTTCGACGGGGACGACCCACTGATGGTCCTGCGTCTCGACTGCCCGCACTGCGGTTCCCGCCCGGTCGAGGAGTGGGTGTACGGCGAGGTCCCCGACCCTCCCGACTATCTGACCGGTGCCGAGGAGCGGGATGTGGACCGCGGCTTCATGATGAGCAACACAGAGGGAGCCCGACAAGAGCGCTGGTTCCACGCGGGCGGCTGCCGCCGCTGGCAGACCATCGGGCGGGATACAACTGTCTAGCCGGCGTGGCGCCGGTGGGAATGCAACAGTGTTGACGCCCATACCGGGCCCGCCATACGCTTGCAGATAGGCGTGCGTGGCACCCCTCAACACGGGGCGCAGGCAATCGCTCCTGGGAGATGGGAGGCCGTCATGATGCGTTTCGAGAATCGGGTGGCGCTGGTCACCGGGGGGGCGTCCGGGATCGGCCGGACAACCGCCAGGGAGTTCCTCCGGGAGGGCGCCCGGGTGGTGGTGCTCGACCAGCAGCCGGTGAACCACGACATCCTCGTTGGAGGCCTCGACTGCTCGCCCGACGCACTGCGGTCGGTGCGCGGCAGCGTGGCGCAGACGGAAGACTGCCGCCGGGCGGTGGCGGCTGCGGTCGACACGTTCGGCCGGGTCGACTGCCTGGTCAACAATGCAGCCAGCTTCGTGGTCGCAGGATTGGACGTCACCAGGGAGGAGTGGGAGGCCAGCTGGTCCACCAACGTTCTGGGCGCTACCAACATGGTCCGGGCCGCCTTCGAACCGCTGAAGCAGGCGGGCAACGGCGTCATCGTGAACGTGGCTAGCGTGGTGGCGGGTGTCGCCAAGCCGGGCGCCTGGACCTATCACAGCACCAAGGGGGCGCTGGTGGCGATGACGATGTGCATGGCCCTCGACCTGGGCGCTCACGGCATCCGGGCCAACACGGTCAGCCCGGGATGGACCTGGACCGAAGCCACTGCCAACGTCATGGAGCGCCAGGCCTTCGAGGACTACATCGTCCCTCGCCTGATGCTCGATCGCTGTGGCGAGACGATGGATGTGGCCAGGGCCATCCTGTTTCTCTGCAGCGACGACGCTTCGTTCATCACCGGCATCGATCTGAAGGTGGACGGCGGGTACACGGCCATGGGCCCGGAGGGCAAGGACAACCCGGTCTGAGTCCGGCGTGGTTCGCTATCAACCGCCCTGGCTGGCGATGGCGCGGTAGAGGGCGGCCGAGAGAGCCCTGGGTCGGCGGTCCGTGCCGACCTCCATGTGGGTCTGGTTCATGGCGTAGCCGAAACCGACCTCGGCGACCGGATCCGCGTAAGCGACCGATCCTCCGATCCCCTGCATCCCGAACGCCTCATCGTTAGGTCCGAACGACAACCCTCCGGGCGTCGAACGCCCGTACCCGAGCGCCACGCGGGTCTCGCCCCCGAAGATGGCGTCGGTACCCCTGGCCTGCTCGACAGCGTGAGTGGCCACCGACTCCTCGGACACCAGGCGCACGCCGTCCAACTCGCCGCCCGCGGCCAGCATGGCGTACATCCGCGCCACGCTGCGGGCGGCGCCGACGCCGTTCACAGCCGGCATCTCGGCCGACCAGAAGTCGGGGTCGTTGGCGAGGTCGATCGGAGATCGGCGCTCCGGACCGATGAACAGGGCCGCGCCGGCAGCCTTCTCGGGTCCTCCAAGGGCCTCGACGAGGTCGAACGCGGGGTCGGGATCGTGCCGTAGCCGGGCGACCCGATCGTGATGTTCGGCCGGTAGCCCGATCCAGAAGTCGAGTCCCAGGGGGGCGGCCACCTCCTCGGCGAAGAAGGCGCCCAGCGTCCGGCCGTCGATCCGCCGCACCAGTTCCGCCACCAGCCAGCCGTAGGTGATGGAGTGGTAACCCACCCGGGTTCCCGGTTCCCAGGCGAGTGGAGCGGCGGCCAGCCTCGACGAGATCTCCCCATACCGGTGCCATCCGGCCGCAGCGTCGAAGCTCACCAGGTTCCAGTAGTCGGGGAAGGAAGGAAGTCCCAGTGTGTGGCCGAGAACCTGCCGCACCCGCGCATTACCCTTGCCCCGGGCCGCGAACTCCGGCCAGTATTCGCAAACCGGGGTGTCCAGGTCCATGAGGCCGCGGTCAACCAGCATCTGGGCCACCAGGGCGGCCGGACCCTTGGTTACCGAGAACACGGGCACCAACGTGTCCTCGAGCCACGGTCTCCCCGGGGCGGCCGTCCCGGCCCAGATGTCGACCACCGGCTCGCCTCCCACGTAGGCACAGAACTCGGCTCCCACCTCGCCCCGGACGGCGAAGTTCTCCTCGAAGGCCTCCACCACCGGCTCGAAACCGGTTGCCACCCTCCCGCTGATGTCGGTCACTTGCTTCTCTCTCCTTTGAGCGGCCCGGTGCGCGGAACAGGCCCCGGACCGGAGCCGGGGCCTGCTCTCGCCTGGCTGTCCTACAGCGGTTTCATGATCCAGTTGACCAGGTCCTGTCTGGCCATGAGTTTCTGGAACCAATCCTTCTCGACCTCGAAGACCCGCCAGTCCGAGTCGGCCGCCACGGTCCCTGCCTCCACCGCGTTCTTGTGCGAAAGCGCGATGGACAGGTCCATGTTGGTGGGCGAACCGTCGGCGAAGTAGTGATCCCACGCATCCTGGTACCGCACGAAGTCCTCGATGTTGAACAACTCGGCCTTGAGCGTCTCGTCGTCCACTAGGACTCCCCCGGCCCGGCGCACCGCCTCGTGCATGGGCGGGAGCACGTCGGCGGTACGGTTGTGCAGGTACCGGGTGGTCCGGTACCAGATCGCCAGCATTCGCAGCGCCGTTTCCTCGTTGGCGTCGAGCCAGTCCTGGGTGGACGCGAAGGTGCTGTACCACAACCCGGTCGAGCCGTAGGCTTGGAACGGGGCAGCCGATACGAACTTGTCTCTGAGGTCGGGTGCGGTCAGCATCCGGTGCATCTGGATGCTGTCACCGGAGTGGTAGTCACCCTCGCCGGCGATGAACGAAGTCGAGGCCACGTTGATGTCGGCGAAGCCGATGATCTCGATATCGTCGAGGGTCAACCCGCCCTGCTCGATCAGGGCCTTGAGCGTCGCGATGCCGCCGGGATCCCAGATCGCGAAGCTCCGTCCGGCGAGCGATGCCGCGAACTCCCGGTTGGCTTGCTCCAGGTCGCCGCCAGCGTCGACGAAGAAGTCGATCCAAGGCTTGTGTACCGCGGCACCGGTCTCGGGATCGGCGCGGCCGATCAGCTGGAATCCCCTCCACTGGTAGGACGTGATCCAGTTGCGGAACTCCGGAATGCTCTCGTACACGCCGAACGCGCAGGCCGGGCACGAGGCGATCACGTCGAACTCGCCCCGCTTCAGCGCGGCGGTCGGGAAGAACCCCTGGCTAGAAATGTCCAACTCGATGTTGAGTTCGTCGGCGATGCCCAACTCCTTGGAGGCGGCCCAGAGGTTGAACGGATAGAAAGGTCCGCCGTTGATCCGCACCGTCACCAGCGGGGCGTTCGGGATCATCGGACCCATCTCCTCTTCCTCCGGCTCCACAACCACCTCGCGGACCACCTCGACCACCTCGACCACCTCCCGGATCACCGTCGTCGGGGGAGCGGTGGTGGTGGGCGCGGGTGCGGCTGTGGTGGTGGGTGCGGCCGTGGTGGTGGGTGCGGCTGTGGTGGTGGGCGCGGCCGTAGTTGCCGCAGGTTCCTCGCTCCCGCAAGCCGTCGCCATCAGGGCTAGGACCATCATGATCGGGATGAAGAGCCATTTCCTGGGTGAGCGTCGCATTTTGCCTCCCATCGCGTGGGAGTGCGTACTCTCCTGCCGGTGCATCAATTAGGCCGCATTAGGCCGCGCCGGCAGCCTGCTTCCCACTTAGTTGCCGAGCATGCTACCTACGAGGCCGCGGTCGCTGCGTGGGCTCCAGCGAATTATTCTCGCCGAAATAAGGCGAACCGCCTGGTCGAAGATGATCGCCAACGTGCAGAAGATGAACACGATCATCATCATCCCGGCCGGATCGAGGTACTGGTTACGGACCAGCAGGATGAATCCCAGTCCGGTCCGGGAACCGCCTATGAGTTCCACGGCCGCATCAAGGCCCCAGGCAGAGGCTGCGGCCAGGCGGAGGGAGCCCACCAGGTGCGGGATGATGGCCGGCACGACCACCGTCCGGTATATGTGAAAGCGGCTCGCTCCCGTGGTAAGTGCGGCCTGCATATAGATATGTGGGACGTTGCGTATGGCCTCCAAGGTAACAAGCGTCCACAGGAGGAACATGGCCAGTGCGACCAGAGACACCTGGGGCGCGTACCCGACTCCGAACCAGAGGATGAAGAACGGGATCAGCGCGAACAACGGAACGGGACGTACCAGGTTGTCGAGGGTCGCCTCGAAGAACCGACGGATGAACGCGCTGTAACCGAAGATGATGCCCGTGGCCAACCCGGCGACGCTACCCACCGCCATTCCCAGCAACACCATGCGCAGCGACACCCAGGTTGCGGAGGGGATGAGATCGATGATCTCCACCAGGGACGCAAGAACCTTGTCCGGGCCGGGGTAAATTCCGGGATCGAGGATGTTCCGCGTCAGCGCATACCAGACCGCTAACAGGACGAGCGGTACCACCGACGCCTCGGCCAGCCGGCGCGCCGGTCCGGCGGTCACCGGTTGGATCTGGAGTTGAACCTCCCTCCTCTCCGTTCTGGGCCGTAGAAGGCCTAGCCGCCGCATTTCGCGTCAATTCCCCAGCATGTGGCCGACCATTCCCCTCCTCGCCCGAGGGCTCCACCTGGTCAGTCGACCGGCGGCGTACCGCACCGATTGGTCGAAGACCACCGCCAGGGAGCAGAAGATGAACACGATGAGCACCGCGGAAGCTGTGTCCAGGTAGAAGTTGACGCGGCTGATCAGGATGTAGCCGAGACCCTGCTGGCTACCGGCTAGCTCGGCCGCGACGAGCAACCCCCAGGCGTAGGCGGCGCCCAACCGTACGGATGCGATCAGGTGCGGCGTGATGGCCGGTATGACGACGGTTCGGTAGATGCGGAACCGTTCGGCCCCGGCGGTCAGGGCCGCCTTGACGTAGATCTGGGGGACGTTCCGTACCGCCTCGAGAGTGGTCAGGCTCAGAAGCAGGAATATCCCGATGGCCACCAGCACGACGAGCCGTACCGCCTCGACCCTGAACCAGAGGATGAACAAGTAGATGAACGCGATGAACGGGACCGGGCGTACCAGGTTGTCGAGCGTGGCCTCGAAGTACCGCCTGATCGTCGGGCTGTAGCCGAGGATCAGGCCGGTGGCAATGCCGGCTGCACCCCCGATCGCGAGGCCTAGCAGCACGATCCGCATCGAGATCCAGAGGGCGCCGGGGAGAATGTCGGAGAGTTCGATCGCGCTGTTGTAGACGGCTTCGGGCGGGGGCAGGTACACGGGGTCGATGCGGGTAAGGCCCGAACTGCCGGTCGTGAAGAACAGGCGTAACGAAGAGGGCAGGCTCATAGGGTCCAGCCGGGTCTCCCTGGTGACCAAAAGCCAGACGATCGCCAGGATCACGGGGACGAAGGTGGCCTGGGCGACCAGCAACGACTGCTTCGGAGGTCGCGCCGGAGGCAAGACACCTCGCCGACGACTACCTCGGGCCATCCGGTTCCTCTACAGACGCGTCGCGGATGCTACCCACTGCCCTGCGATCCGTCACCTGTCACCACCGACTGCACTATCGACCGGGAGTTAGGATCAACCACAGACTGATCGATTTCGGATCACCGGGAGGGTTGATGAAACGCCTAGTAGTTCCGGCGATCGCCCTCCTGCTCTTCGCCGCATGCGGCGGTGACGCCAGCCCGACCACTATCGCCACGACGTCCGCTCCCGCCACCACCGGGCCGGCATCGACCACGCTGCCGCCGACGACGGTGTTAGCGCCCACTGAAGGACTCCCGGAGAGGTTCCCGCCCGAGCTGGTCCCGCCAGGCGTGACCTCGGCCTACTGGGAACCCACGGGGGCGGGTGACGATGTCTTCTTCGAGGTCACCGCCGGTTTCGAGGAGCTCATCGACTTCTTCACGGATGTGCTCGAGCCGCCTCTCGATGTGAGGACGGAGGAAGGTGTAGAACGGGCCATCTGGGTGTACAACCCCGGGGTGGAGAACATTACGGTCATCGTCGAGTCCGACGCGGCGGACGTCAACGTCAAGGTCTCCGGCCTGTTCTGAAGCCGGCCCGCCACTCAACCCGGATGCTCTTACGTGGGGTTTTGTTGCCGACTCTCGGGCCAGCCGGACATTTCTGGGTACCCTCCTAGCGTCACAGGACGAGGCGACGGAGTAACCATGCAAGAGGCAGGCAAGATCATCACGGTCAACGGTCCCATCGAACCTCACCAACTCGGCGTGACCATGATGCACGAGCATCTGCTGTTCACATGCCTGATGTGGTTCCTAGAGGGAAACCACCGGGGTTTAGGTTCCGATTCGTACGTCCCTGTCACGCCCCATAACGCAGCGCTGCTCCGGGAGTTCCCGTACCGCAGCCGCGACAACCTGATCAACACCGACTGGCGGCTCAGCGCGCAGGAGATCAGGCGGTTCAAGATGGCCCTGGGCCGCAGCGTGGTCGACTCGTCGAACCTCGGTCTCGGGAGGGACGTGTGGGGATTGCGCAAGATCGCCGACGATGTCGGGATCAACATCATCTCGGGCACCGGGTACTACGTCGACCATGCCCATCCCTGGTACGTCGATTCGATGACCGCCGAGGAGTTGGCCGAGGGAATGATCGGTGACATCACCACCGGAGCCGACGGGACCGACATCCGCTGCGGGATCATCGGGGAGATCGGTACCTCCGACCCGGTGACGCACAACGAATGGAAGGTCCTGGAGGCGGCGGCCATCACCCACCACGCCACCGGTGCCGCCATTCAGATCCATGCCCTCCACGAGCAGCGCCTGATGCCGGCGATTCTCGAGTTCCTGATCGAGGACCACGGAGTGCACTCCAGCCGGGTCATCGCCGGCCACCTGGACCTGTGCACCGACGACCGGCCCTATCTGGAGGAGGTCGCCGCCTACGACACCTTCCTCGAGTTGGACGACTGGGGCCACCCCTGCCCGACGGACGGGGTATACGTGTCCGACGAGGATCGGATGTCCACGGTCGAGTGGATGGTGGAGGACGGTCTGGGCGACAAGCTGCTCTTCTCGCACGACATCGGCCTGAAGGCCCGCCTCTCCAGCTTCGGGGGTCCGGGCTGGGACCACGTCATGAACGTGATCCTCCCCTCGCTCAGGGAGCGGGGCATGCCGGCCGACACTGTATACGGAGTCGTCATCGACAACCCGGCACGCGTTCTCACGCTCGGCATGAAGGCCGTCTGACCAGATCGGGGGCTGGCGCCGCCGCGACTGAGACCGATAGGATGGGATGACTCATGGACTACAGGGTTGCCAACACCATCGAAGTGCTGAACCGCGCCACCAACGCCATCTGGTACGAGATGCCCGAGGAGGTCAGGAGGCTCACGACCCGGCGGGGGACCAAGGGGTACGGATGGCCGATGATCATCTGCGCGGAGGAGAACACCAGGGCCTTCGCCGACGACATGGCCGTGCTACGCAATGCCGGCCGGGATCAATCGCTCGATCTGGAGACGCTCAAGCAGGTGGTGCGGATGTTCTGCGACGCCCAGTTGGGCATACTCCACAACTGGTACGGACTCGACGACAGCGTCGCGCTGGTGCGTAGTTCTCTCGACGCGCTGGACCACATGGAGACACGCGAGGAGTACCTGGCCTACACCCACGAGCTGGGCGTCTACCTGGGCCGCCTCCACTGGTGGGCCGACACCCTGGTCCCGTGGGATGACATCAGCGCCAAGTACGAGGAAATGACCGACTAGCGGGTATCGAGGAGGAGCCGGTGGCCGAACGCAACGGTAACTACAGGGTCGGATGCGTGGGGGCGGGTTTCGCCGCCTCGGTCTACCACCTG
Organism: Acidimicrobiia bacterium; assembly: GCA_009841105.1. Taxonomy (GTDB): domain Bacteria; phylum Actinomycetota; class Acidimicrobiia; order Spongiisociales; family Spongiisociaceae; genus Spongiisocius; species Spongiisocius variivorans. The sequence continues at coordinate 21,074 of VXMM01000026.1, forward strand.
CCCGTCCAGCAACGCGTCGAGGGCGTGGAGACGGTGGCGATCGCCGACCTCGACCTCGACCTGGCCCGCCAGAGGGCGGACGAGTTCGGGATACCAGAGGTCTACGGCCCCTTCGAGGACATGATCAGCCAGGCCGACCTGGACATCGTCTCCGTCTGCGTGCCGCCCTTCCTCCACCTGGCGGTCACCAAGGCGGCCGCCGCAGCCGGCGTGCATGTCATCTGCGAGAAGCCGATGGCCGCCTCACCGGAGGAGGTAGCGGAACTCCTCCAGGTGGTGGAGGACAGCGGGATCAAGTTCATGATCGCCGAGAACTTCTGGTGGTACCCCGACCTGGTCGATGCCAAGCAGCGGATCGACGCCGGGATGATCGGCGACCTCTTCCATGTGCGGGTCGAGGAGTTCATCAACGACATCGATCCCACGTACAGGCGTGACCAGGAACGTTTCCTCATGTACGAGCAGGATGTCCACTACATCGACGTGATCCGGCATCTGGTCGAGGCCGACGTGGTGAGGGTGCACGCCATGACCCGCCAGATCGCCACCCAGCAGTTGGCCGGCGAGAACTTCGCGATGATCACGATGGAGTTCGACAACGGGGTCATCGCGCGCATCGACGAGTGCTGGGTGTCGGCCCGCGGCGACCAGTACGTGATGCGCATGCGAATAGACGGCACCCTCGGCTCGATCTTCATCAACCAACCCGACCACCCTTACAGGCTGTACACCGACAAGCCGGGCCTTGAGGGCTGGCACTATCCCCCGACGGATACCAAGCCCCCGGGCGGGCACACCGTCGGTTACTCGGCGCCTTGGCCGGCCGACGAGCTCCGGGAAGGCACCGTGGGGTGCTACGTGGCTTTCCTCGACTACCTGGACAACGGCATCCCTCCGGTCACCGTGGCGTCTGACAACGCCAAGACGATGGAAGTGGTGTTCGCCGCCTACGAGTCGGCCGAGACACAGCAAGTCATCCACCTGTGATGGCCCCCACTGACCCAACCCCACCCGGTCGGCCGGGCTAGACGCGGCAGGTCGGATGCCGACGACGCTACGGGACGGGCTGCTCGACTTCTTCCGCTCGTCCGAGTGGGCGGACGCCCAGGCCCTGCTGGACGATCCGGGAGTGAGCTTCTTCGAGGCCAAGGTGACCACTTCGGTCCATCCGCTCTCGCTCGAGTTCCTCTTCGTCGAGTACCTGAACCGGACCGGCCGCCGGGTGCGCAACGTTGGCCACGCGTTCGTCGGCGAGTGGGGATGGATCAAGATCTACCCGGAGGTCCGGCCGGTGCTCAACGTGGTCTGGAGCTACGACGAGTCGGTGGTGATCGCTGACGACCCCGAGGAGTTCCTGGCCGTCTGGACTGACGAGGGGGAGCGCAGCTACCTGGCCGATGTAGGTCCGAGAAGGGTCACCGATGCGGATCGGGAGGGCATCCTCTCCTACATTGCGTCCGACCATTGGCAGCAGGTCTTGGCGTGGTTCGCCGATGACGAGACGGAGCACTTCCACACCTACCTCCATACCGACCTGCATCCCCACGATCTGGCCCCATTCCTGATCAACAGCCTGGCGGAGCACGGCTTCGATCTCAAGGTTCCCCCCTTCTTCCTGGACCGCTCCGACCTGGGGCTGATGTGGATCGGGCTGGCGCCGGACGGGATGACATCCCTGGAGGTGGCCTGCATCCACAAGCCCGGCGCGCTGATCGAACCCAAAGAGCTCACCGAAGAGGACCGGATTTACGGGGGTGACCCGTGGACGGTTGCCCACTTCCGCGAGCGCGTGGCCAGGGATCCGTACGAGGTGCTGACCCTGTCCGAGGCGAGGGGGATAGTCGATGAGCTGGTCTGAAATGGGGCTGTCATGAGGCGCTTCGTAACGACCGAGGACATCCGTGAATTGGCCGAGATAGGCGAGTTCGAGTTGATGATGCGCGACGGGACGGTCCTCACCGACGCGGCTCTCGATGAGGCGCACCGCCTAGGAGTGCGGTTGGTGGAGGGCTCCCGGTTGGCGACGTCCCGACCTCCTGTGGCCGATGGATCCCGCGCCGCCCCGCCTACTCCGGCGCCGCCTCCCATCCACTCATCGGCGGTCACGACGGGAGATGCTGCGCCGACGTCGCCGAGGACGACCGCGAGCGCCGGGCCTCGCTTCGAGGGATTGCCGGATCCCGCCCGCATGCACCCGAAGCTCCTGATCGACGGTGAGTTCCGGGAAGCCACCGGAGGAGCCACCAACCGTTCGGTCGACCCGGCGACCAACGAGACCATCGTAGAGGTGGCGTCCGCCAACACCGATGACGTTGAGCTGGCGGTTCGGGCCGCCCGGCGGGCCTACCGCCGGTGGAGCGTCCTCGATCCCGCCGAGCGAGCCGATCTCCTGCTCAAGGTCGCCGAGCGCATCGAACAGGAGCACGAGTTCCTGGCCAAGGTGGAGAGCCAGGACGTGGGCCGGCCCATCAGGGAGACGACCCTGATCGACCTTCCAGCATCCTGGGATCCCTTCCGGTTCTTCCAGGGTCTGGTGCGAGCCATCGACGGCCGGGTACTGGCGCTCCCGCAGGACTCCCTCGATTACGTGCGCAAGGAGCCGATGGGGGTGGTGGGGATGATCATCCCGTGGAACTTCCCTCTCCATATCGCATGCCGGAAGGCAGCCGCGGCGCTGGCGGCAGGCAACACCGTGGTGCTGAAGCCGCCGGAGTTGGCGCCCCTGTCGTGCCTGGAGCTCGGACGGATTTGCCTGGAGGCCGGCCTCCCGCCCGGCGTGTTCAACGTAGTGCCGGGGGCCGGGGAGGTGGCCGGTACCGCACTGGTCGAGCACCGCGGGGTCGACAAGATCGCCTTCACCGGCTCGACGGTCGTCGGCCGCTCTGTGATGCGCGGATCGGCGGGGACGATCAAGCGGGTGTCACTGGAACTGGGTGGCAAGTCGCCTTCGATCGTGTTCGCCGACGCCGACCTGGACCGGGCGGTGAGCGGCGCCCTGTTCGGTATCTACCTCGCCCAGGGCCAGGTCTGTTCCGCCGGCTCCAGGATTCTCGTGGAACGGCCTGTCTACGACGAGTTCGTGGAGCGCTTCGCGGCCAGGGCAGCATCCATCCGGATCGGGCTGCCGTGGCGGTGGGAGACACAACTGGGTCCGCTGGTGAACGAGCGACAGATGGAGCGGGTCTACGAGTACGTGGACATCGGCAGGGCCGAAGGAGCAACCGTCATAGGGGGCGGCGCCCCGCCTGACAATCCTGACCTGGCCCGGGGCAACTTCATCAGACCGACTTGCTTCGTCAACGTCGAGCCCGGGTTCAGGATCGCTCAGGAGGAGATATTCGGTCCGGTGGCGGTCGTGATGCCGTTCAGTGGCGAAGAGGAGGCGGTCCGGCTGGCCAACGACGTCCGCTACGGATTGGCCGCCGGGATCTGGACCACCGATGTTGGCAAGGCGCATAGAGTGGCACGGGACTTGGAAGCGGGTTCGATCTGGGTCAACCACTTCGGCGTGTATCCGAGCGAGGCGCCCTTCGGCGGCTACAAGGAGAGCGGCACAGGCCACGATTTGGGTCTGGAGTCGCTCCACGAGTATATGGAGACCAAGAACGTGCACGTCAATATCGGGCGCGGATTCAACGATTGGTACGAAGGCAACTGAGGAGGTTCGGATCATGGAAGGTGCTCTAGGGTTGATCGAGACTCGCGGGCTGGTCGGCGCCATCGAGGCGACCGACGCGATGGCCAAGGCAGCTCGTGTCGAGATCGTCGGGCGCGACGTGATCGGAGGCGGGTACGTCACGGTCATGGTGCAGGGCGAGGTCGGTGCGGTGAAGTCGGCGGTGGATGTAGGCGCCTCCGCGGCCAAGAAGGTCGGGGAACTCGTTGCAGCCCATCTGATTCCCAAGCCGCACGAGGACTTGGGGAAGGTGAGCGCTCTGCTCGACGGCTGATCCCGCGTCTGTCCGTCCGAGAGGCGGGACAGCCGGGAATCGCAGGCGGAGCGAAAGCGAGGGTACTTAGATGTTGTTGTGCCGTGTTACGGGAAGCACCGTCACGACGGTGCGGGCCGGCGGGATGGGAGGAGCCAAGCTGCTGGTAGTGCGACCGGAGGGCGGCGGCCCCGCCTCTTCGTTCGTAGCGATGGACGCCGTGGGCGCCGGGTCGGGAGACCTGGTGCTCGTAGCCCAGGGAACCGCGGCGAGGATTCCGGAAGCCACCGCGTCGGCACCGACCGACGCGACAATCGTCGGCATCGTCGACGAAGCAAGCCACGACCCGGGAGGATGAGGTGACGAGTCCGGGGCAATCAGGTGGCGGGGGCGGCAACTCCCTGCGCGCCTACGTGTATGTCGACAAGATGCAGCCCGCCTGGGCGGCCTATGTAGGAAGGGACGACCAGGACGGCCCGGCATTGGAGGGGATGTCGCAGCTGTACGTGGAGGTGGCGCCGGCCACCCTGGTTTTCTCGCTGGCCAACGCCGCGCTCAAGAACACCGAGAACTCCTCCGCAATGCTGGTCGCCGAGCGGAGGTACGGGACGCTCGAGCTCCATTCGGCCAACCCTGACGCCGTGCGCCAAGCCGGAACGATCATGCTGGCGATGATCGGCAGCTCTTCGGCGCCGGGTATAGCGCCCTCTCTGGTGACCACGCGTGTCATAAACAACGTGACCGGGGCCGAGGCCGGGCTGGTGAACCGGATGGGCGTCCGCGACCGGCTCCGGGAAGGCGACGCCATGTTGGTCGTGGAGACCGAGCCGGCCGCGTACGTGGCGCTGGCGGCCAACGAGGTGGAGAAGCAGACCTCGCTCCGCATGGTGCTGGTGAGACTCCATGGCGCCACCGGGCGGCTTATCCTCGCGGGGAGCGAGGCGGAGGTGGAGATCGGGCACCGCACTGCGCTCGAGGCTCTTGGAGAAGGATGATCCGATGCGCCGGATACTGACCACCGAGGACATCAGGGCCGCCGCCCGCCGCGGCAAGACCGAACTGGTGGTCGAGCCGCCCACCGTGATAACCGCCGCGGCGCGAGAGGAAGCCGGCCTGGCCGGGATCCGCATCATCGAAGGACCCGCAGACCGCGATGCGGACATAGTGATCAAGGTGGCCGGCGAGGAGATCCGGGCCACGCTCCTCCTCGACGAGGCACCGGTGACCGCATCTTCCATCCGCGAACTGCTCCCCCTCTCCGGCACCGTCAACCATGCTCGCCTGGCCGGTGATGAGCTCATGTTCCCGATCCGGACCTACCTGGGCCCCGAGAACCAGTCGAAGGCCCAGCGCGCCGGCAACATCGCCTACTGGCCCGACCGCATGATCATCGCCATGTTCTACGGCGACACCGGAGGCGTCGGGTTGACCAACATCTTCGCCCGGGTGGCGGCCGATGATATGGACGCCTTCCGCAGGGCCGGCGACTTCGTATGGAAGAACCAGGGAGTGGAGCTACGCATAGAGCGCCACCGGGGTTAGCGGCTCGGCTGGCTCGGTCCGGACCAGCAATGACCAACAAAGGCGGAACGGCGACATGACCTACACGATCCTCGGATGTGACTCTGCGACGGGCCGCGTTGGCATCGGCATCGCCACCCACTCGATCGCCGCCGGCGGGTACTGCCAGGTGGTCCGGTCTGGCATCGGCGCGATCGCCAGCCAGGCGTACGCCGACCCCAGGCTGCTCCCCGTGGCAACCGGCATGCTGGAGCGCGGCCTCTCTCCTGCGGAAGTCGTCACCGGGTTGGCCGATGTTGATCCCGACTACGCCTTTCGCCAGACCGCAGTGCTGACCCCGGACGGGGTCGCCGCTGCGCACACCGGGGACAGGACAGGCCACTGGTCCGGCCACATCATCGGCGACGGCTACATCGCCACGGGGAACTCCCTCGAGGGCGAAGGGGTGGTCGAAGCGATGGCCGATGCGTTCGAGTCGGCGGCGGGTAAGCCTGTGGAGGACCGCTTGGTGGCCGGCCTGGAGGCCGGTCGCGATGCCGGAGGCCAGGTCGAGGACTACTACGAGCGCTCGGCCACGCTGGTGGTGGCCGAGAGGGATACGTTTCCCGACATCGATCTGCGCATCGACTTCCACGCGTCCGACGCCGTCGGCGAGCTTCGCTCCCTGCTCCATGTCTACCGGCCGTACCTGCACATCTACAACCACGTCCGCACCAAGGAGCCTCGACAAGCCGTCGGGATGACCTACGAAGAGTGGAATCCGCTCCCCCCGGAAGGTTGAGATGCTCTACCGAAGGCTCGGGCGTACCGGGCTGGAAGTGTCGGAAGTCGGCATCGGGACGTGGGGTATCGGTGGGTTGGATTGGGGCGAGCGGGACGATGAGCGGTCCAAGCAAGCCCTCAATCACGCTCTGGACCTGGGCGTCAACTTCATCGACACGGCGTACGGATACGGCGAAGGCCGGTCGGAGGAGCTCATAGGCGAGGTCCTCGTAAGCCGACCCGATGTCACACCCATCGTCGCCACCAAGGTCCCGCTCGAGACACGTGTCTGGCCCGCTACCGACGACATGGCGGTCGAGGACTGCTATTCACCGGGGTGGATCCGATCGTGCACCGAGGAGAGCCTGCGCCGTCTCGGCTCCGACCACATCGATCTCCAGCAATTCCATTTCTGGGCCGACTCCTGGACCGACCAGGGCCAGTGGGCGGACGCGGTGTCGGCGCTCAAGAACGAGGGCAAGATCCGGTTCTTCGGGGTGTCCACCAACGATCATGAGCCCGACTCGGTGCTGCGCCTGTTGGAGTCGGGACTGGTGGACACCGTGCAGGTGATCTACAACCTCTTCGACCAGTCGGCACACGAGCGCCTGCTGCCCCGATGCGAGGAACTCGACATCGGCGTCATCGCCCGTTCTCCATTCGACGAGGGCGGCCTCACCGGTGCCCTCCGCTCCGACACCGTGTTCGCGGCCGGTGACTGGCGCCGCGGCTACTTCAAAGGCGGCCGCCTGGCCGAAACCGTAGCCCGGGCCGGAGCAGTAGCGGAGATCCTCGCCGAGCACGCTTCGAGCCTCGCCGAAGGCGCCCTTCGCTTCTGCCTCAGCGAGGACGCGGTGTCCACCGTTATCCCGGGGATGCGCTCGCCGGCTCATGTGGGCCAGAATTGCGCCGTCTCAGACGGGCAGCTGCTGGAGTCCGAGGTGCTCGAGAAATTGCGGGACCACTCGTGGCCTCGCAACTTCTACGCCGATGCGTGGTGAGGGGAAGACCGACGTTTGACATCGTCGTGAGCGGCGGCTTCGTCGTGGACGGAATGGGAGCTCCCTGGCGAGGCGGGGGTAGGACTTGATGTAGGGGACGTCTTCGCGGCAGTTGTAGTTGTCGGTGCCCCAGAGACACTTGTCGAGGACCTTGAAGTGTCTGTTAGCCGCTCATGCCCTGGTTAAGGCCCGTTTTCTCACCGATCTCGGTCCAGCCTGCAGCGATCATCGCGTCGTCCATAATGGTTAAGTCGCCCCAACTGTTCGGCTCCGATAGCCAGACGTGGGTGTCGATGATCATGGACACTCCTCCAAGCGTTCGCGCGTGCTCAGCGGGCCACTCCGGCGCCGAGCATGGACTTGATCCCCACGATACAATCACGACCTGCCATCAACGATGCACCGAAGGCGTTTCTTGCATGGAAAAGGAAGCGATACGGGGCGTTTGGCACTGACGAGGGTGGGCGCATGAAGATCACCAGCATCCGTGTGACGCATGTGAACGTCCCCTTTGATGCGCCTTTCTGGTGGACCGCCGGTCTCTATCCGGGTGCGTCGAAGTCGATCGTCGAGGTGGAGACCGACGAGGGCATCGTTGGCCTTGGAGAGGCGCCGTGGTGGCATTTCGGCGAGGTGATCGAGCGAGAGATCGCGCCCGCCCTGATCGGTGCCGACCCGTTCGATCTCGCCGACTGCGAGGCGCGTTGCGTGCCTGCCTATCAGATCACCGCCAACACCGGCGAGACCGCTTCGATGGTCGCTTTCGGCGCCGTCGAACTGGCACTCTGGGACATCATGGGCAAGGCCCTCGACATGCCCCTCTACAGGCTGCTGGGCGGAGCCGTGCGCAAGGAGATTCCCTTCACCGAGTATTTCTCGTTCCGGCCCGAGCATGAGGGCGCGGGCGGCGAGATGTCGGCCGAGGCCATCGTCGAGTACTGCCTCAGGATGCGCGAGGAACATGGCTCGACCTACTTCGAGGGCAAGCTGATCCTGGGCGACCCCGAGCTGGAGATACGGACTGTCGCCATGTTGCGCGAGGCGCTCGGCGCGGACGCCATGATCCGTCTCGACTCGAACATGCAGTGGCCGCTGACCACCGCCCGCTGGGTGTTGAGGGAGGTCGAGGTGTTCAACATCCGCAACTACGAGGACCCGGTCGCAACGTTCGAGGAGATGGCGGAGTTGCGCCGCCATACGATGATCCCCTTCTCCACCCATGTGCCGGATCTACGCCGCGCCGTCGCACTGGGGACGCCCGATGCCTTCGTCTGTAACTTCGCGGCTCTCGGCGGTATCGCGGCGACGCTCAAATTCGTCGCCGCTTGCGAGGCGATGGGCAAGGACTTCTGGTGCTACTCGAATGACCTCGGCATCATGACCGCGGCCTACCTGCATCTGACGGCCGCGACGCAGTGGATCACCGAGCCGTCGCAGTCGTTGTTCCGCTGGCAGATCGGGGACGTGGTCGAAGGCGGACCCTTCCGCCAGACCGACAACACCATCCGCGTTCCCGAAGGCCCCGGCCTCGGCGTCACGCTCGATCCCGGGTCGATGGCGCGCTGGCACAAGCACTTTGTGGAGTACGGGCCGATGAGCCACTTCCATCATCCGGGGAACCCGGACCGTTACACACGTTTGCCGCTCGGCTGATGCACATGGCGGCGGGCTCAACGTTGTCCAGGGATCTCCAGGTGCCGTTCTCGCCGTGAAGCCAGGACGGGAGGGATCATGAAGTCGCAGTACCGGGTGGTGGTGATCGGGGGCGGCGTGGTCGGCGCCAGCGTGCTGTATCACCTGGCCAAGCTGGGTTGGAGCGACGTGGCGATCGTCGAGCGTGAGGTGCTGACGGCCGGGTCGAGCTGGCACGCCGCCGGCGCTGTGCATGCCCTCAACGCCGACCCGAATATCGCGGCTCTGCAGGCGTACACCATCGATCTGCTATCGGAGATCGGGAACGAGTCGGGCCTCGACGTGGGGATGCATATGACCGGCGGCATTTCGGTGGCTTCGGCACCGGAGCGGTGGGAGTGGTTGCAGGCGGCGTACCGGGTGTTCCAGACGATGGGTATCGAGGACGTGCGGCTGATCGGCCCGGATGAGATCCAGCAGCGGTGCCCGATCATGAACGTCGCTGATGTGCTCGGGGGTCTGTGGGCGGATCGGGAAGGCTACATCGATCCGTCAGCGGTGGTCCACGCCTACGCCAAGGCCGCCCGGATGCGGGGTGGCGAGGTGATCGAGCACAACCGGGTAATCGAGTTGCACCCGCGCCGTGACGGGTCGTGGGAGGTGGTTACCGAGCTGGGAACCATCGTCGCTGAACACGTCGTGAACGCCGCCGGGCTGTGGGCCAAGCAGGCGGGACGGATGGCGGGCGTGGAGCTTCCCGTCACGCCGATGCAGCATCACTATCTGGTTACCGAGACGATCCCCGAGATCGCGGCGCTCGACTTCGAGGTGCCGATCATGATCGACCTGGAGGGGTACACCTACATGCGTCAGGAGATCCAGGGCGTCTTGATCGGGGTCTACGAGCGCGATTACCGGCACTGGAACATGGACGGTGCGCCATGGGACTACGGCCTGGAGCTGATTCCGCCGGACGTGGACCGGATCTCGCGAGAGCTGTCGTTCGCGATGTCCCGCTACCCGGTCCTCGAGCGCACCGGTATCAGCCGCTGGGTGAACGGCGCGTTCACGTTCTCGCCGGACGGCAACCCCCTGGTGGGTCCGGTGCCCGGGTTGCGCAACTACTGGTCGGCGTGTGCGGTGATGGCCGGTTTCCTCCAGGGTGGCGGCGTGGGCAAGTCGCTGGCCGAGTGGATGATCGAGGGGGAGCCGGAGGAGGACATCTTCGCGATGGACGTGGCCCGCTTCGGGTCCTTCGCGGAGAACCGTGAGTACATCCGCCAGATGACCGGGCAGTTCTACTCGCGCCGGTTCGTGATCACCTACCCGAACGAGCAGCTGTGGGCGGGCCGGCCGCTGCGGATGGCCCCGGCGTACGATGCGATGACCGAGGCCGGGGCGCAGTGGGGGTCCTCGTACGGTCTCGAGGTCCCGATTTACTTCGCGCCCAAGGGCTTCGTGGAGGCGCCGACGTTGCGCCGCTCCAATGCGTTCGACATGGTCGGCGAGGAGTGCCGCCGGGTGCGTTCCACCGTCGGGATCCTCGACATCGCCGGGTTCTCCCGCTACGAGGTCACCGGTCCCGGCGCAGCCGCATGGCTCGATCGGCTCTTCGCCAGCGCCCTGCCCGCACCGGGGCGGATCAAGCTTGCCCCGATGCTGGGCCACGACGGCCGGCTCAAAGGAGACCTGACGCTGTTCAACTGGGGGGACGGCACCTGGTGGATCGTGGGCTCGTACTACCTGCGGGCCTGGCACATGCGCTGGTTCAACGACCACCTCGGTGACGGGGTGACGGTGCGTGACATCTCCGATGCGGTTGTCGGCTTCTCGCTCTCCGGGCCGGGTTCTTGCGAGCTGTTGCAACGGGTCGCGTCGGATGACGTCTCAGCGGACGGCATGCGTTTCATGGCGTGTCGCCAGCTCGACGTCGGCATGATCCGCGCCCGGGTGGGCCGCATCTCGGTCACCGGAGAGCTCGGGTACGAGATCCATTGCCCGGCCGCCGAGCACATAGCCCTGCGCCGCCTGCTTCTAGAGGCCGCCGACGGTCTCGATGCGATCGAGTACGGCTACAACGCTCTGATGTCGCTCCGGATCGAGAAGAGCTTCGGCGTCTGGTCGACTGAGTTCCGCCAGGAGTACACCCCGGCCATGACCGGGCTGGACCGATGGATCGACTGGTCCAAGGACGACTTCATCGGCGCCGGGGCGGCCCGCAAGGAGCGGGACGACGACAGCGCTACCAGGAGGCTGGTCACCCTCGAGGTGGAAGCCACCGACGCGGACGCCACCGGGTACGAGCCGGTGTGGAACGGCCACCGAAGAGTCGGCTACATCACCTCGGGCGACTACGGCCACACCACCGACAAGAGCCTCGCCATGGCCCTTATCGACCGGGAACACACCGCAGAAGGAACCGAACTCACAACCCACATCGTCGGTGTCGAACGCCCAGTCCGAATAATCGCCCCCTCACCCTACGACCCGAACGGCACGGCGATGCGAACCGGCGTCCCGACCGGCCCGGTCGGTCGGGCAAAGCCATGACACCGGAATCAGCGAAGCAATAGCCCCCTGATGCTCGGCTCCGACCTTAGTAGTGAGTCATATCCGTTGACATGCCTGGAAATGGGCCTGGTCGCTCACCGAGCGACACCGGGCAGTATGGCCCTGGCGTTGTCTCCGAGCACCATCCGGCCGGCTTGTTCGGCCTCTGCCTCGGTCCACTCCAGGTCGGCAGAGAGATCGCTCAGCACGAGTGCCAGATGCTTCCGCATCCGGTGTGCGCTGTAGCCGAGCCATTCGGCCGACGCGTAGGCATCGCTGCCGTAGAGCACCTTGTGCGCAGGAGCTATGGACAGAATGGTGCTCAGAATCGAATTGAGGCGCCCTGGTATCCGCATCGTGTGGGACAGGTCGACGTACACGTTGGGAAACTGCCAGGCCATGTAGGCGGCGTTCTCGTGGTACGGCGCCCCGGCATGGAGCATGACGAACGTCGTTCCGTTCGAAGCCGGGTCCGAGAAAAGGGAGAACAAGTGTGCCGGATCCGCGGCGTGCAGGTTCTGGTTGGGCGAGTACTGGGCCCCGGTGTGAATCAGCTGCAGCAGGCCGAGATCGCCGGCGCGGGCGACGATGTGGCGGATCACGAAGTCCTCGTATGCCCGCGCCGCGCGCCTGGTCGCCTCGTCGTAGATCCCGAGACGCCCGAACAGGAACGACTCTTTCACGTCGGCCGGGGGCGTCGCCGCGACCTGGCGCAGCCCGGAAGCGGCTTCATCGGCGGTGGGCCTCGAGACGTCGAGCGCGCGGTAGTAGCCCATCAGGTTCTTGAACCCGACGCACCCTTGCGCCACGGCAATGTCGATCGACTCGTCGACCCACCTGATGGCGTCGTCGAGCGAAGTGATGCCGCTCTCGATCACGGCAAGTGGAGAGAGCAACGGGGTGATTCCGTAGATCCACACATAACGGTCGTCCGGGAATCCGGCGGCCCCGTCACGCAACTCGCCGAGCAGGTCGAGCACGACGAGGTCGATACGCTCCCGGTCGAGCACCGATTCCAGATACATGCTGAAGCCCTGCTCCATCGTGGCAGAGAGGCTTTCGTCGATCTCCACGACATCGGGCTCGCATCCCAGGGCCCCGGCCACGTACCTGATCAGCATGCGGTACTGCGAGTTGAGCGGGTGGGCCCATTGCGCCATGCCGCGCTCGTAGTCGGGGGCCGGTTGAAGATCGTCCCAGCGATATGACTTGCCCGGCGTGCCGTGGAAGAGGTTCAGTTGCGCGGTCACGTCGCGCCGGATCAGCTCGCCCAAACCGATCTGGAGCGACATGTGGGCATGGAAATCGACTACGCCGGCGTCGGTGAGGTCGATCATCCTGCGAACTGGCAGACCTGTAGCCGGTTGCCTTCGGGGTCGGACAGGACGAAGTACGTCCCCCAGTCGCGGATCTCGGTAGCGCCCATCGCGTCGAGGCGGTCCCTTTCCGTTGCCAGATCGGCCACTTCCAGCCCGATGTGCACCCGCCCTGCCTCATCGTCCGTGATGCTGAAGCTGTGGGTGGCGCGAACGAATTTCTCGAGTGCTGCTCGGTCCGACGTCAGGAGTGCGAAGTCGACCAACGGCTGGTAACCGGCTCCGGGGTCTATCTCGGCAACATCCAGGCCTACGGTGTCGCGATAGAACTCGAGTGCCGTGTCGAAATCGTCGACGTAGAGCATGACCGCGCCGATCTTCATCATCTCAACCCTCAGACGGCGAAGATCCGCTTCGGGTTCTCCACCCGGACATCGTTCAACTGATCTTCGGTGACCCCGGCCTCGCGCAGCATCGGAACCACCTCGGTCAGAGTGTAAACCCATCCCTTGCCGCCGTGCTCGGCGAAGTGCACCTTGAGACAGTGGTCGTGCGCAATCATGACCTGCTTGCTGTAGCCGTCTGCGCACAACCGGGCGAGCGTCTCTACCCGCTCCTGGTCCGAGACCCAGTGGTCTCGTCCGAAGATGAGGTGCGACTCGTTCCACGGTGAGCGGCGGCTTCGTCGTGGACGGAACGGGAGTTCCCGGCCGCAACGCCGACATCGGTGTGAACGGCGACCGGATCGCGAGCGCCGATACCGAGTCATGTTCAGGATACTTAGCGTGCGAAACCCTCATCGCCCGGTCGACCAGTTCGCCGGACCCCGCATCAACCCCCCAAAACCAGTTGCGTGTCTCCTGCACTGGGGCCATAATCGGCGGAGCGACCCGAGGAGGAGGGTGCTCATGGCAGATGGCCGCGATCCGATCAGCAGGAGGGATTTCGTCAAGTTAGCGGGCAAGGGGGCCCTCGTCGCGGGCGCCATGCCGGCTGCTCTGGCCGCCTGCGGCGAGGATGCTCCACCCGAGACGGTCGTGGTGACCGAGACCGTCATCGAGGAGAGAATCGTCACCGAGACCGAGACGGTCATCGAGGAGAAGATTGTCGAGGTCGCGGGTGAGGCCCCGACCACCACTCTCAGCCCGCGTGACGCGGGACTGGCGGCGGAGAACGGCGCCGACCTTCTCATCTACGCCCCGCCCGGACGGGAAGTCCCGACCCAGTGGCCTGGTTATCTGGGCAGGTTCCCGCAGCCGCAGTTCGCCGCCACTGCCGGAAGCTTCGCTTCGCTCGGTGAGTTGCAGCTGGGCGCCATCGAGCCGGACATCTGGAACCCGTGCTTCGCCGTGTTCGACACCGCGGTGAGCGAGGGTCTGGTGCAGCCGTGGGATACGAGTCTGATCCCCAACTTCGCGGATCTGAACCCCAACCTCACGGCAGCCACATCGCGCGACGGCAATCAGTATGCCATTCCGTTGCTGTACGGGCTGGCGATCCCGATCTACCGGGCCGACCTGTACACGCCCAAGGAGAACTCCTACTCCATCCTCTTCGATGAGGACCTGGCAGGGAAGGTCACCTGGACGGACTCGGCCGAGTGGTTCGTGGTAGCTGGGAAGCTGCCCGAGAACAACGTGGCCAACCCCCTCGATCCGACCGAGGAAGAACTGGACCGTCTGGTCGAGTTCATGAAGCGGAAGATCAGGATCGTGCCGGCTGCTCTGTACAGCGATCTGGCCACCAACCAGACCGATCTGGCCACCGGCAACATCGTGGCGTCCTACGTCGCGCCCACCCAGTGGATCGAACTGACCAAGCAGGGCGTCGATATCGCCTTCATCACCCCGGACGAGGGCTTCATCGGGTTCTCGTGCGGTTACTTCCTGATGGCCGATGCCGATCAGTACTACCACGCCCACGAGTGGGTCAACGCGGCGGTCAGCGTCGAGGCGGCCCTGACCATCTCGAACAAGTTCAACTTCGGGAACTCCAACCTGAAGGCGACCGCCGTCGACAACCCGTTGCTGGTGGACGTGATGGGACTCGGTGACCCCGCCGCACTGGACGGGGTATCGCTGCTCGACAAGATGCAGAACATCGACAGGCTGAACGACGCGTGGATCGAGGTCAAGGCCGCGGCCGGAGTCTGATCCCAAATCGAATCAACGATCCAGGAGGGTGCCGGGCTGCCGGTGGCCGGTGAGAACCTGTCGCTGTCCGGCATCCTCCCGGGTCGGCGGGCTGTGAGACCTGCCGACCCCTACCCTTGAGCGCCATGGTTTCAGAGAACGACACCTCTGAGAAGAGCGACACTTCTGAGAAGAAGGGTCGCGTAGCCAGCCTGGCGCGCCGCCGCCATAGGGTGACGCGCTCCCTGCTGGCGTTGCCGCTCGGGTGGCTGCTGCTGTTCTTCGTGATCCCAGTGTCGCTGGTCGTCGCCTACAGCGTCGGGATACTGGAGACCTTCACCAAGGAGGAGGGGGTCAGCCTAGAAACTTGGCGGATCTTCCTCACCGGCGAGAACGTCTACATGCTGCTCTTCATCAAGTCGTTCCGGATGGCGCTGATCGTGGCGGTGGTGGTGGTGATCCTCGCCTACCCGATCGCCTACTTCCTGGCGATGATCGCCGACAAGTACAAGTACTCGCTGTTGCTCCTGATGATCGCCCCCTTCATGACCAACTTCTTCATGCGGGTGATGGCCTGGAAGGTGCTGCTGGGCAGGCAGGGGGTGCTCAACTCCTTCTTGATCTGGTCGGGCCTGAGAGACGAGGGAAATCCCATCGAGGGCCTCGCCTTCGGAGAGATTCCTGTCATGATCGTGCTGGGATACGTGTGGATCCCGTTCGTCATGCTGCCCATGTTCGCGGCGATGATCAGCATGGACCGCCGGCTGCTGGAGGCTGCCGCCGATTTGGGAGCAAGCCGCTGGCGGGCCTTCTGGAAGGTGACATTCCCGCTCAGCCTCCCGGGAGTGGTGGCCTCGTTCTTCTTCGTCTTCATCCCGACCATCGGGGAGTTCGTGGTGCCCAAGCTGGTGGGTGGAACCAAGGGTTACATGTTCGGAAGCGCCATCGACGACCTGTTCGGTATGGGTCTCGACTGGAGGACCGGATCCGTGCTCTCCCTGTGGCTGGTGATGGCGGTGTTCGTCCTTGCGCTGCTGTTCATGCGCTTGGTGCGCTTCGGGAGGCTGGCCGAGTCATGATCGACATCGCCACTTCCAAGTGGGCCAAGTGGGTCCTGATCGGGATATTCGTCTTCGAGATCATCTTCCTCTACGCCCCCGTCACCTTGCTCTACATCTTCTCGTTCAACGAGGGCAGCGTCGTCGGGTTCCCCTTCGTCGGGTTCAGTCTCGACTGGTACGAGACGGCCTTCACCAACCGCGGCCTCCTGCTCTCGATCCGTACCAGCGCCACCATCGCCCTTATGTCGAGCACCGCCTCCATCGTGGTGGGCCTGCTGATGGCCATACCCCTGGCCCGGCGCAAGTTCAAGGCCAAGACGCCGATCATGGCCCTCGTACTGAGTCCGCTGGTGGTGCCCCATCTGGTGTTCGGCGTGGCGTTGCTGATCACCTTCCGGAGCGTTGATGTGCTCACGAACGGATTCCTCGAGTTCCCTCTGTCGTTGCCGGCAGTGGCGATCGGGCATGTCGTCGTTCTGATGCCGTTGATCGTCCTGATCCTGATACCTCGCCTGCAACGTATCGACGCCCACCTCGAGGAGGCTGCCCAGGACCTGGGAGCCAGCGGGTGGCGGACCTTCCGGACCATCATCTTGCCGCTCATAGCTCCGGCCCTTGCGGCTGCCTACGTGATCTCTTTCATCATCTCGTTCAACGAGTACGCGGTGGCGGTGTTCGTGAGCGGTCCCGTCACCACGTTCCCGATCTTCGTTCTGGCCGAGCTGCAGGTCCCCGTGCGAGTACCGCAGATCATCGCTATCTCGGTGGTCGTCGTGACGCTCTCGCTCCTGGTTGTGGTAGGCGCCGAAGTGATGCGCCGGGTCTTCGAGCGGCGCTACCAGGTGCTCAGCCAGACCGCCGGCCTGCTCGGCGTGGCCGACGCGGATACGGAGTGAGATGACCGCCGGGTCAGGACTGGAGCTGTGATGTCGGACCAAGCATCGTTGAGGCAGCCCTACTCGCGGCGGACCCACTCCTGGGCCGGGGTGGATCTCGAACGCAACGTCGAGATGCAGACCAGGGACGGCGTCACCCTGCGGAGCGACATCTACCGTCCGCTCGGCGACGGACCCTGGCCGGTCCTGATGCACCGCACCCCCTACGGCAAGGACTTCGTCCACGATGGCCACTACCTGCACCCCGGTTGGTATGTGCGGCACGGTTTCGTGGTGGTCGTCCAAGACGTCAGGGGCAGGTTCGGTTCGGACGGGGAGTTCGTGCCCTACCTGAATGAACTGGAGGACGGCTACGACACGGTGGAATGGGCGGCCGGGCTGGAGGGTTCCAACGGACGGGTCGGAATGTACGGGGCCAGCTATCCCGGAATGGTTCAATACCTTGCGGCCGTGGAGAGTCCCCCGAGCCTCGGAGCGATCTCTCCCACGGTGGCTGCCGCCGACCTCTACAGCCACTGGACCTACGAGGGCGGAGCCCTACGCCTGTTCGTTCCCCACTGGACCGCCGCTCTGCTGATGGAGGTCGGCATGCGGCGGGGTGACCCGGAGCTGACGGCGCGCGGCAAGGCGATCCGGTCCGTGCCTGCGCAGGCGGGTGCCTGGCTGGGCTCGGCGGCGCCGGCCGACCTGGAGCCGCTGGAGTACGCCGACTTCTACCGGGAGTGGCTGGAACACCCCACCAACGACGCCTTCTGGAAGGAACGGAGCGCCCTTCACAGGATGGATTCCGTGGACTGTGCCGTGTTGCACATAGGCGCCTGGTTCGACACGTTCCTCGAAGGCGCCCTGGTCGCCTACCGGGAATTGGCGGCTCGACCGGACGGCCCCGAGCAATGGCTGATCCTCGGTCCGTGGGGACACCTCCCGGGTGGGGAGCGGATCGGAGACCTGAGCCTGGGGCCGCAGGCAAGAGGGACGGTGAATCTCGACCAGGTTCAGGTCGACTTCTTCCATCGGCATCTCTCCGGAGAGGCCCCGCAGGCCGGCGAGAACCGGGTCCGCTACTACGTGCTGTTCGAGAACCGCTGGCGCGACATCCCGTCGTGGCCGCCCCCGGGGACGGAGACCACCCTCTACTTGCGCTCGGATGGAACGGCCAACACGGTGGGTGGCGACGGCTGTCTCGACGAGGCGCCTCCCGCCGAGCCGGAGCCGGCCGACCTGTACCACTTCGTTCCCCGCATCCCGGTGGCCGCAGCCGGAGGGCATACCTGCTGCGACGAGAGCGCCATGCCCGCCGGTCCCCGCAGCCAGCACTTCCTGGAGCGATTACCCGAGATCCTTGTGTACTCGACGGAGCCCTTCACCGAGGAGTTCACCCTGGCCGGCCCGGTCACCGTCCGGCTGTGGACAGCCACGGAGGCGGACTCCGCCGACTACGTCACCCGCCTATGCCTGGTCCACGACGGCACGTCGCTCAACATCAGCGACGGGATCAGACGGATGACGGCCCAGGATCTCGCCGAGGCTCGAGATGAGGACGGTGCGGCGGAGGTCGAGATCCACATGCAGTCCACCGCCGCCCTGATCCGCCCCGGTGATCAGCTGCGCCTCCACGTGACCAGCGGGGCCTTCCCGGCCTTCGATGTGAACCCACAGACCGGTGCTCCGCCCGCGATGACCCCTGCGTGGGAAGGGATAGCGGCCATGCACGGCATATGCCACGAGCCGGGCCGCGAGTCATCGGTAACCTTCACCCTGCACCAAGGAGATGGATCATGACGGCTAGCTCATCCGTGACATCCGAGGTCGGGATCCACCTCGAGGGCATAACCAAGACCTTCGGCGAGGTGGTGGCGGTCGACGACGTCGACATCGTTATCCGTGAGGGGGAGTTCTTCTCGTTGCTGGGACCGAGCGGATGCGGCAAGACCACCAGCCTGCGGATGATCGCCGGCTTCGAGGTACCGGACGCCGGGCGGGTTCTCCTGCGCGACAAGGACGTGAGCGGGGACCTGCCCAGCAAGCGCAACGTCAACATGGTCTTCCAGCACTACGCCCTGTTCCCCCACATGAACGTGGAGGACAACGTGATGTTCGGCCTGCGGGTCTCCGGCGTGAGGAAGAAGGAGCGCGTGCAGCGGGTGGCCGAGATACTCGAGATCGTCCGGCTGCCCGGGTTCCAGAAGCGCAAGCCCTTCCAGCTCTCCGGGGGTCAGCAGCAGCGGGTGGCCCTGGCCCGCGCCCTGGTCAACCGGCCGTCTGCCCTGCTGCTCGACGAGCCGCTGGGCGCCTTGGACGTGAAGCTGCGGCGGGAGATGCAGCTGGAACTGAAGGCCATCCAGCACGATCTGGGCACCACCTTCGTGTACGTCACCCACGACCAGGAGGAAGCCCTCACCATGTCCGACCGCATCGCGGTCATGAACCTGGGCCGGGTGGAGCAGATCGGCACTCCGCGCGAGATCTACGAGCGTCCCGATTCCTCCTTCGTGGCCGGGTTCATCGGATCCCTTAACGCCATGGACTTGAAGATCCAGCAGCGACAGGACGGTTCTGGCGGGATGACGGTCGGTGAAGGCTGGGTGATTGCTCGGGTGGATGCGGATGTGGCGGTCGGCGCCACGCTGCGGGCGGCGGTCCGACCCGAGCGCATCGCCCTCGGTCCGGCCGGCGCTCCTGCCCATCCCGACGGGTCCGTGGTCATAGGAACGGTGGAGGAGGTCATCTACCTCGGGGCGATGAGCCTCTTCCACGTCGACGTGCCGGGCCTGGGCCAGCTCGTCAGCCAGCGCATGTCCCACGAGGACGAGTCCGCCTTCCAGACCGGCGACCGGGTCTCGGCCTCCTGGGAACTCGTGCACACCCTTGTCCTCGAGTAGACCGACCACGGGCCCCCGACCACGGGGACCCGCGATAACGAACGCTCATAGCGTGAACACGCCCTAGTCCTCGTACATCAACCGGATGGCGGCGGTCAGATAGGCGCGGGCCTTGTCGGTGAGACGCTTCCAGCCGTAGGTGTCGAGGACGTAGCGCATCAACTCCTCGTGGGTGGCGCGGGGATGCATCTCGAGGCGGCGCTCCATCAGGGCGACCACCTCGTTCAGCGGCACTTCGTAGAGGTCGCGGCTTCCGATCTCGCGTACCACTACCGGGGTGCTCCCGGGGACGCGGAGAACGCGCTGGTGTCCGCTGTCTCCGGGGTTGCCCAACTCGTCGATCTGCACCTGCTTCTGGTCGAGGAGACGGTTGACGGCCTGGGTGAGCCTGGACCTGGCGAGCTTGGTGACCCGCGTGGAGCCCGATCCCCTTATGTAGACCTTGTAGGCCCGTTCGGTCGTGACCGGCCCTTCCGTTTCGATGATCTTCCGCAGCCCGGGGACGGCGCCGAACGGATGGGTCGAACTGGAGTGAGGCAGCCCGGTCTCGTCCCACTCCGAGTACGGAAGCATCGGCTGGGAGGCCGAGGCGGGTAAGTCGGGCCGGCGCCGCGCACCGGCCGGGGAAGGTGAGGACGGGACTCCGGAACCACCGGCACTCGAGACCGGGCTTACCGGAATCTCGCCCCGGAGGACGCGTGCCACGTCCTTCACCACGCTCTCCTGGGTGCGGACCTGAGCCTCTATGGCCCATCCCGCGATGTGCGGCGTGAGGACCACGTTATTGAGCGCCAGCAACGGGCTGCCCGGCGCCAGCGGCTCCTCCTCGTATACGTCGAGCCCGGCGCCGGCGATCACTCCGCCGCGCAGAGCGGCTACCAGCGCCTCCTCGTCGAGGATGGGACCCCGCGCGGTATTGACCAGGTAACCACCGGGCCGCATCGTGGCCAGTTCCTTCGCTCCGATGAGATGCCAGGTCTCGTCCGTGAGGGGGACATGGACGGAGACGAAGTCGCTGCAGGCGAGTAATTCGGCCAGACCGACGGGTGTTGCTCCGGCCTCCTCGATCGCGTCGGATGGCACGTAGGGATCGTATGCCTGGACCGTCATCCCGAACCCGTAGGCGCGCTGGGCGAGACGCCGCCCGATGGCGCCGAAGCCGATGATGCCCAGGGACTTGCCCTCCAGTTCGATTCCCATGAACTGCCAAGGAGGGCTGCGGTCTCCTGCCGCGAGGGCTGTATGGGACGCGACCACCTTGCGAGCCAGGCAGAGCATCATGGCCATGGCGTGGTCGGCGACTGCGGCAGCCTGGGCCTCGGCTGCGTTGACGACGGTGACACCGCAGCCAGCAGCCGCCTGCAGGTCCACCTGGTCCATGCCGATGCCGATCCGGCCTATGACCTTGAGCTGCCGGCAACGCTCCAGGACGTCTCGCGTCAGATGGCCGGGGAACAGCTGGTAGACGATGGCGTCGGCATGGCGCACTGCCGCCAGGAGGTCCTCTTGAGCCGTAACCGGAACCGTTCTAACCGTGCCGGTCCCTTCCAGTGCCTGGCGCGAGACGGGTGTCAACTCCACCCGGTCGAGGAAGACGATGTCATAGTCCATCAGCCGGTGGAGTGTACCGATGGTCGTGACCAGCCACTGCTGGCGGACCCTGGCCCTCCGCTCAGACCGTAGAGAGTTGAGATTGTTGAGTTGCGCGCAAAATAAGGGAACAGAACAAATCAGCTTCTGATCAGCCCACCACCGATGGCAGCCAGAGGACGGTGGCGGGGAAAACCATCACCAGGATCAGCGCCACGCCCTGGAGGACCATGAACGGAAGGGCGCCCCGGTGGATGTCGAGCGTTTTGACCTCGGGTGGCGCCACGCTCTGGAGGTAGAACAGCGAGAACCCCACCGGAGGCGAGATGAAGGCCATGTTGAGGTTGATGGCGATCATGACCGTGAACCAGATCATCAGGGAGGGAAGGGTCTCGAAGGGCGTCTCTCCCAAGTCGTGAAGTACCCGGATCGCCGGCACGAAGATCGGCATCACGATGAAGGTGATCTCGATGAACTCCAGGTTGATGCCGAGCAGGAAGACCGCGATGTTGGCGATGATGATGAATCCCCAGAAGCCGCCCGGCAGGCCGGTGAGTATCTCCTGGGCCAGCCGCTGGCCTCCGAGCTGGTCGAAGACCAGCTGGAAGAAGGTCGAGCAGAACAGGATCATCAGCACCAGACCGGTGATGTGAGCGGTGGAACGGGTGGCGCCGGCCAGGACCGGCATCTTCAGGTTCCGGTTCAGGGCGGCCAGGGCGACTGCGGCGGTAGCCCCCACCGCCCCGGCCTCGGTCGGCGTGGCGATTCCGGTGAAGATTGACCCGAGCACGGCCAGGATCAGGAGGAGGATGGGCACCACCGCGATCAGCAACTCGCCCACCAGGGCCAAGCCCCGGATGGTGCGCGCCTCCTCGGGAAGGGCCGGCGCTACCCCCTCCTTGGTGTAGGCCTTGAAGATCACCCAGAGGCCGTAGATGGTGGCCAGCATCAACCCGGGGACCATCGCCCCCAGGAAGAGGTCGCCCACCGAGACGCCCACCACCTGGGCCAGCAGGATCAGGACCAGCGAGGGTGGGAGCAGCTGGGCCAGGGTGCCCGATGCGGTGATAAGGCCGGTGGCGAGCCGGTGGTCGTACCCGTAGCGCACCATGGTGGGAAGGGACAGCAGGCCCATGACGATCACGGTGGCCGCCACCACGCCGGTGGCCGCTGCCAGCATGGCTCCGACCAGCACCACGGTCAGCCCCAACCCTCCCTTGAGCCGGCCCAGCGCGATCCCGATGGTGGTGAGCATGCGCTCCGCCAGCCCCGATTTCTCGAGGATCGCCCCCATGAACACGAAGAAGGGCACTGCCAGCAGCGTGAAGTTGTCCACCGCCTTGAACCAGCGGCTGAACAGGATGATCAGGCGGTTCAGGTCGAACTCTCCCATGAGGAGTCCGATTGCTCCGAAGATGACCGCCGTACCGGCGAACGAGAAGGCGACAGGGTAGCCCACCAGCAACAACACCAGGAAGATGGCGAACATGATCATGGCGAGCCATTCCGCGCCCATTACTCGATCCTCAGTGGCGCGTCGGAGCGTCGCTCGCGTATGCCGATCTCCCGGCCCGTCAGGCGCGCCCCGAGCCGGATCAGGGTGGCGATCGTCTGCAGGCCCAGCAAGAGGAAGGCCGCCAGGATCATCGCCTTGAGCGGCGCCCGCGGCAGGCCGCCCGGATCAGGCGAGAGTTCCCAGTGGCGCCATGAGTCCAGGACCGGCCTGTATGACACCCATACGGCCAGGGTGACGAAGGGGGCCAGGGCGACCAGATGGCCCACCAGGTCGATCCTGGTCTTCGTCTTCTCGGAACGTTCGGCATACCAGAAGTCGACCCGGACGTTCCCGTCGTGGCGTAGCAGGACGGGGAACATCAGCAGGAAGATGACTCCGTATATGTACCACTGCGCCTCGATCCAGGTGTTGTTAACCAACTGGGTTTCGGTATAGCGCCCGACGTAGCGCAGGAAGACATTGAGGAATCCCACCGGGATGAGGATCGCCACCAGCACCCGCGCGATCCATCCGCAACCTTCGGTGACGGCGTCGGCGACCATCACCACGGTCCGGGCGATCGCGTCCAGAAAGGCACCGATCGCGACCACGCTAGACCGTCACTTCGGAGGCCGTTGGCCCTTGGTACGCCACTGGGTAGAACACTACCCGCAGGGGAGCCGAGGCGCGCCGCGAGGCAGCCGGATCACACCGTGGCGTTGGTCGCGACCACCACGATGAACAGCCCGAACAGCCCTAGAAGCACCACTCCATGGAAGCGTCCCAGGCGGGACCGCGTGGCGGCCATGATGCCAACCGTAAAGCCGATCACCATCATCATGACGTGTTCCCAGACCCGCCGCTCCCCGATCGGACCGGCCCCCACCCCC
>VXMM01000018.1:0-125769 GCA_009841105.1 Acidimicrobiia bacterium
CGTGGGCTCGGATATGTGTATATGAGCGGCGGTCACCGTGTTGGTGGCGACGAACACGTCCGACAGCAGGGCCAGCTGCACCGAGGCGAGGCGGATGACCACCACGTGGGGAGCGGCGATGAGGGCGGCCACCAGGGTGAGAGTGACGGCTGTCCCCACCCGCCGCCGCGGCTTGTGGCGCCACCGCCAGTAGCGGCGGTCCGCGGTCCTGTACGCGTCCACCGCCACCGCGGAGCGGAAGGCCAGAAGAAGCAGGCTGCCCACCATCAGGATCCGGAGCGAGGAGACGTCCACGGTCCAGAGGAGCAGGGTTCTCGTGCCGCGCGCCACGACGTAGCCGAGCGCGAAGACGTAGGCCATCAGGGTCCCGTTGGCGAACAGCAGGGCACGGCGGGTCCTGTGGCCGAAATGGCCCAGGCCGGGCCAGATCGCGGAGAGCGCCGCGGCCACCAGCGGGTCCGGTCCCCGGCGCCGCAGATCCATCCATGCACCGCTCACAGCGACCTCGTCAAGGGAAAAACTTGCTGTCAAGTCTGCCATGTCGCGGTGCGCAGATCGGGTTTATCGCCGAGCCCGAGGGACACCCGGGATCCGGCGGGCCGGGGGAGTGCCAGGGGTAGCCTTGGGCGCTACATGAGCTTCGTAGACATCACCATGGCGTTCTACGCGGCCGGCTCGTTGCTGCTTGTCTTCGCGAGGGCAGCGAAGCTGGCGTTCCCCCGGCCGGCGGCCGACCTCATGGGCGCCCTCGGTTTCCCCGCCGGGGTGTGGTTCGCTCGTGTCGCCGGCGGCGCGGAGTTGGCGCTCGGAGTGACCGCGCTGGCGGTCCGCGGGCCGGCGCCCGCCATGGCGTCAGCCGGCGTGTACTTCCTGTTCGCACTGGTCGTGCTGCTGGCGCTCAGTCGGGGTCTCTCCTCCTGCGGATGCTTCGGGCAGGTGGATTCGCCACCCTCACGGATACATGTGGTCGGCAACCTCTTCTTCGCCGCCGTATTCGTGATGGCCGCCGGAGCAGGCGACTCGCCACGGGTCTGGCTCGGAACCGCCGTGGATCAGCCAGTCGGCCGCGTCGCGCTGGTGCTCGCCGTCTGCGTGCTGGCCGGGCTGGTCTTCGTCAGCTTCACAGCGGTACCGGAGTGGCTCCAGGCCCGCTCCGTAGGAAGGAGTCCGGAGACGTTCCGGGTCGAAGCCGCCGGGCTCCGGCGGTAGTCCACCGGCCCCGGGCAACCGCAGTGAGTCGCAAACTCGTGATGAGGGTGTCGAGCCTGGTCGATCGCCACACGTCGCGGCGCGGTTTCCTGCGATCGTTGGTGATGTCCGCGACAGCCATCGCCTTCGCCCCCGCCTACCTCGTCCGGCCCATCGCAGCGGAGGCCGCCATCATCACCTGCCTGGGGCTGCGGTGTTCCCACTGGTCGGCGTGCTGCGACGGATGGACGGAGTTCTGCTGCAGGCTGACGGGGGAGAACACATGCCCGCCGGGCACGGTGGTGGGCGGCTGGTGGAAGGTCAACAATTCTTCGTTCTGCTCCTACGACAAGCCGCAGCCCCGCTACTACATCGACTGCAACGTCGCGTGCGTGACCGCCCGCCGGTGCCGGCCCGGAGGGCTCTGCCGAAGGTCGGAGACCGCGGCCTGGTGCCGGTGCCCGGACGGCTGTGACACGAGAAAAGTCGACTGTGTCCAGTTCCGGTATGGCCAGTGCAACCAGCACACCTGCGTCGGCCCGATCCGCTGCCGGGTCGTCACCTGCGTGCCGCCCTGGCAGTGGGATCCCACCTGCCGTCGCTGGCCGGCGCTGACCAGCGAAGCGACCCGTCACCACGACCGGCCCTGCCTCCACGACTGGTTCAACGACGTGCCCCCCAACGCCTTCTACGCCGGGGCGGTGCGGTGGATGAGCGACCGGGGGATCGCCTCCGGTGTGACGGACGACCTGTTCGGGCCGGACGAGCCCATCCGGTGGGAGGACTTCGCGACGTTGCTGTGGTTCTACGCGACCGGTCCGACCACCGGGCCTTCGAGCCCGCTCGACCAGGCGTACCCGCGCACGGACTATGAGAAGGCCATGGACTGGATGGCCCTTGAGGAGGTGGTGCCCGGACCGGCGGCGCAGGACCTCGAACCTGCCAAACACGTCACCCGTGCGGAGGTCATTGCCTTCCTGCATCGACTGGCCGCAGTCACGAACACAGCGTCCCGAGAGGAACCGACCACCGGAGATCTCTATCCCGAAAGGGAGTTGACCACGGAACGGCCGCCGTTCCCCGACGTAGCGGACGGCGCCTGGTACGGGAAGGCCGTGGACTGGGCGGCCGCCCAAGGGATCGTCTGGTGGTCGCCGCCGGATCCGTTCCACCCCGACCAAGTCGTCACGAGGTCAGAAGCCGCCGTCTACCTGCACCGCCTCCACGAGCCCTTGACTCCCACCCCGGCACCCCAGCCGGAACCTTCCCAACCATGGCTCTGAGCACCCCGTCGTACGTGCCGCGGCATGTGTAACATGGCCCTGACGCGTTCGGCGGCGAGTCGATATGTCGTCAAGAGGAAGGCGGCCCGCTGGCCCGGTCGAAGGGCTTTGCCACAGGTGGCAACCAGCGGAACCGCCTTCTCTCATCTTATCGCCCTGCTGTAATAGGAAAACCTTGGGTTGGATTAACCACAAGAGTCACCGATGAGCGATACCGCCAGCTCTAGCCGGCCAGCAGTGGTAGAGGGTCCATCGGGAGGATTGGCTGTGAGTGTCGTCAAGATCAACGCGATCACCGTGCCGGATGGAAAGGGTGCGGACCTGGAGGCGCGGTTCGCGGCGCGGGCTCGTGCGGTGGACGGGGTGGAGGGCTTCGAAGGGTTCGAGTTGCTGAG
Source organism: Acidimicrobiia bacterium (assembly GCA_009841105.1). Classification (GTDB taxonomy): domain Bacteria; phylum Actinomycetota; class Acidimicrobiia; order Spongiisociales; family Spongiisociaceae; genus Spongiisocius; species Spongiisocius variivorans. The sequence continues at coordinate 2,867 of VXMM01000018.1, forward strand.
GCCGGTGGATGGCGAGACCCGCTACTTCGTCTACACGAGGTGGAGGTCGGAGGAGGATTTCCAGCGGTGGGTCAGCAGCCGGGAGTTCCGGCGGGGCCACAAGGCATCGAACGCGGGCTCGGACAGCCGGCCGGTCGGTGTCACTTCCGAGTTGTTGTCGTTCGACGTGGTCGAGCTCGCTACCTGAGGGGCGACGGGTTTCTCAGTAGATCCAGGGGTAGATCCGGTACTTCACCCGTGCCTTGTATTCCGCCCACTTCTCCGGGCCGTACTTCTCTTCGCAGAACTTGTTGTCGTAGCGTTCACGGGTGGTGAACATGATGACGACGAAGATGAAGTAGGTCCATGCCCACAGGTTGGTGAAGTGGCCGAACGCCAGGGCCATCCCCAGCGAGATGAACCCCTCACCCCCGTAGTTCATGTGCCGGGCCAAGCCCCAGAAACCGCTGACCAGGAGTTTGCGGTCGCCGGCCTCGATGTACTCGGGCTCGATGAGGCCGAGGAACTTGCGGTCGGGCCATCGCTTGAACGTGTACTTCTGCATGGCGGCGCCACGGGACATGCTCCACCCGAAGAGGAAGCTCACCGACGCTCCGATCAGCCAGACATACCTGCCCGGTCCCGAGAATCCGGGGTCCGGGTGAACAGCCATCCCCCACAGCGGAATGGTGAACATCCACCCGTAGATCAGGAGCCCGCCCCAGAACATCTTGAATCCCATCCTCTCATGGATGAGATCGTAGGTATACAGCTGGACACGCTCGAATACGAAGTAATCCACGATGTACCACGTGAAAAACGCGGTATACAGGACAACACCGGGATTGGAGTTGTCGCCGAAGCGGTCGTAGTGGTAGGCCACAGCTGACCAGCCGTTGAGCACCAACATCGTCCCGCCCACCACATAGAAGTACATCTTGATGTCGATGCGCTGGTTGAAGAAGGACAGCTCCTGAGCCCGTCCGATCCACAAGGCCAGTAACGGGTTCTTTTCCTCGCCCGGTGGCTGGCTGTACACCGCGATGATGGCGAGGATCAGGGTGACTACCGTTCCGCCGGCCACGGCATAGAGGGTGGACCGGTAGAACCAGTCGCGCGGCATCCCGGTCAGCTCGAAGTACCACAGGATCACCACGACTATGAAGACCAAGAGACCGTTCAGCCGGTAGCGCCGAGGTTCGCCGGTCTCCGGATTGACTACGTAGCCGGGGACCCAACGTCCCGGCACCACTAGCTGCAACACGAAGAACCCGGCGAAGGCCGCCAGCGGGGTCAGGAATCCCCAGATAGCCTCGGTCCCGGAAAGCTCGACGAGGTGGCCGATACCGAGCCATTCGAACATGATCGAAAGGGAATTATAGACTTGACTTGAAACGGCCACTACACTCACCCCCGGTATATGCCCAACATGGAAGGAGGTGAGTGCAATGAGCCGAGCTAACGCGGCGCTGATGCGCTGTCGGGCGTAAGGGTGGGAGCCTGGCGGAGGTCGGCCTGATCAACCACCTCCGCCAGAGCCGGTTGCCTCGAAGCGTAGCGCGGTGAGCGATAGCTGTGGAGGGCTTTCGCGACCTGCTCCGGCGTCGCGTCCCGATAATCCGCTTTCAAACCTTTGCGATACTTGCGGCGCTTCTTCGGTTTCTTGATATCGGTCATGTGGTCTCCTTCCTAGAACAAGCTGTCTTGTGCCATCTTCCTGCCGGTATATGGGTTGTTCATGGGCGGTAGAGGAGGGGGGCGGTTATCGAAGTAGTCCGCTATCGACCATCTGTTGAGTCGCCGGTATGGGTAACCGCCAACGTGGATTCGTGCTGGTTGAGCGCGCACGCGACGTGCGCTTTCGGTATCGAACGGGTCTACGGTGACGTAGCAACCAAGCGCCGCCTTGCGGTGATCGACAACAGAACTGAACGCCCGCAGCCCGTCAATGGGCGGGTGCTTACTCCCCTTCACCTGCGCTAGCGCCAGTCGGGTGTGCCAGTCGTCAGGCTGGTCGGCCAATCGACCGCGCCCGTCTATGCCACCGTCTGCTACTTGCCTTGTGTTGGGCACGAAACCGCGCAACCTGTTCACGGCCCACGTTTCGAACCCGAACGGATCGTCGACGGCCATTCGCCGAGCCGAAAGAAGATCGTAGGGGATCCCATAAACGGGAATGGTGCGGTCCTCAAGACGTTCTCGGATCACGTCGACAGCAAAGGAGGAGATGTCGATCCCGACCCACCTACGGCCTAAGGACCGGGCAGCGCTGACGGTGGTGCCGCATCCGCAAAACGGGTCGAGGACGAGATCGCCCCGATTGGTGCAGGTCTCAATGATGCGGCTTAACAGCTTGACCGGCTTCTGGGTCTCATAGCCCAGGTATTCGATCCGTGACTGGCCAGCGGGCGCTATGTCCGTCCACCAGCTAGGAACCGGCCTGCCCTTAGACTCGTCTAGATAGGTCCGGCGCCCTTTGAACTCCTTGTATTTCCTGCCGTCTTGGTCCGTCATCGAGAACTTAGCGCGAGCGCTGGCGGTCAGGGGTGTGTACGGCCGGTGGAAGGTACCCGCCGTCTTGTGGCCGGATTTGCTGTAGTACAGCAGCACATCGTGTTTACGGTGGAACCCCTTGGCCGGGCCTCTGCCTTTGGGCGGGTAGCACCAGATGATTTCGTTACGGAACCGGCCTGGTCCGAATATCACGTCCAGGACCATCTTGAGTGGATGAGAGGCTGTCGGGTCGCAGTGCAGCCACAAACTGCCTGTAGGTTTGAGCAACCGGTGGCACTCGGCTAGCCGTTCGGTCATGTATGTCAGATAGGCCAGCATCCCCGATTCTCCGAGTATTCGCCTCAATCCTCGAATAGCTCGTGCTGTGTCGCCCACCTGTCCATCGAAGCGCTCGTAACGGTCTGCTGCGGCATCGTCCCATACCCACGTGTCAGCAAATGCTCGATATTGGGCGTCTCCGGCTACCTCTGCCGAGTAGAGCATGTTGTAGTCCTGCTTGGAGTTGAACGGCGGGTCCAGGTAGATGAGGTCAACGGATTCGGATGCCCATTTACTCATCCACTCCAAGCAGTCTCCGTAGTAGAGGGCGTTATCCGCAGGGACATGGCCGAGCACAAGCGGCCCGCTCAAGTGGCGACTCCGCGTTCACCTGCCACCAGGTCCTGGTACATGAGCCTGCGTCCGACCATCGCGGCGGCTACGTGGATCATCTGGTCGATGGTGTCCATCTCCCGGATGTTGTGTCGTCCCGCGAACTCCGCAACGTACCGTTGGAGGTGCTTGAAGCTCATCCGGTGATATGTGCCGTGATAGCCCCTCTTGAGCATTGCCCAGAACGATTCCATCCCGTTCGTGTGAGCCTCGCCCCGCACGTACTCACCGACCGAGTGGGACACTGCTTCCCGATTCGCAAGCCCGTCGTAAGCTGTAGCTCCGTCGGTGTAGACGGGAGCGTTCGGTACCCGCCGTTCCTCCACGAACCCCTGGAGGGTCGCTGCCTGTGTATTCGGGACAACTCGGGCTACTACCTGACCCGTCTCACGGTCACGTGCTCCTACGATGGCGGCTTTACCGACCGGACCTCTCCCGAGGTTCTGCCGCTTGGAAGCGTGCTTGTTCCGTTCCTTACCGCCGATATAGGTCTCATCAACCTCGATAGGACCGGCCATCTCACCTTCGGGAACCAGACCGGAAAACGCTTCCCGGAGCCTCTGCTGCATGAACCATGCAGTCTTCTGACACACACCGATGTCCCTATGGAGCTTCATGGAGGACACGCCCTTGAGGCTAGTCACATCCAGGTAGATCGCGTAGACCCATTTACGGACAGGGAGCGGTGATCCGGCCATCACGGTTCCGGTCTTGACCGAGAAGTAACGCTTGCATTCCCGACACCGATACGGCATCGGCTTGCCTGACTTGATCTCGTAGGTGTTGGTGCTGTCGCAGTGACCGCACGTCCGCTGATCGCCCCAGACCACGGCCTCGAACCACTCTACGGCGGATTCCTCTGTGGGGAACCGCTCCGACAGTTCCATGAGGGTGATGCCCTTGCGGTGAGCTTTGCCCGGTGCCTTCTGTGTCATCTTCTACCCTTTGCCAACGTCTCGCTCTGCAATCTACCAGGTCAGAAACACTATGTCAAGTCAAGTCTATAATTCCCGATCGAAATCCTTCCCCCAGCGATGTCGTGATTGACGATAGCCCCTGCCAGTTCGCCGGTAGCGGATTCTCCCGTGTTCAGCGGGTCCTTACGGTGAGGACCCCGTATGTTCTCGAGGCCGAGGTCGTCGGGTTCGATCCGAAGGACTCCGGAGTCAGGTGCCCCACTCCTTGATAGCCGTAGCCAGGCGGGTAACACCTTCCAGGAGGGGTTCGGTGGCGGTGGCCAGTGACAGGCGTACGTAGGCGGTGCTTCCAGGGCCGAACGTGTCGCCGGGGACTACCGCCACGCCCCGTTCCAGCACTAGACGGCGGGCGAATTCCAGACCGCTCATGCCGCTGCCGCTGACATCTGCCATGAGGTAGAAGGCGCCGGTGGGCCGGACGTGGGGGATTCCTTCCTGCCCGAGCCGCTCCACGACCTGGTCACGGCGCCGCCGGTAGGCGTCTCGCATCTCGGCGACCATTCCCTGGGGGCCGGTGATGGCGGCCACCGCCGCCTTCTGGGCCGGGGCGTTGACGCAGGATGAGATCGGTTCCTGGGTCTTGATCACGCTCTCGGTCAGGGACGGCGGGGCGACCAGGTAGCCGACTCGCCAGCCGGTCATCGCGTAGGTTTTGGAGAAGCTGAAGAAGGTCACCACCCGGCCGTCCGGGTCGAGGGGGCCGGCGGACACATGGGGGTCGTCGAACCAGATCTCGTCGTACACCTCGTCCGACAGCACCCACAGGTCGTATGCCCGGGCCAGCTCCAGCAACTCCACCAGCGCTTCCCGCGTCGTGGTGGCGCCGGACGGGTTACCCGGGGAGTTCAGCACCAACACCTTGGTGCGGTCGGTGATGTGGGGCTCAATCCGGGCGGCGTTCGGGATGAAGCCGTCCTCCGCCGACAGCGGGAACAGTCGGGGGGTGATCCCTTGCAAAGCCATCATCAGGTGGTAGTTGGGCCAGCTGGGATCGCTCAGCAGCACTTCGGAACCGGGGTCGGTCACCGCGGCGAGGGTGCTGTACAGACCGACCACCGCCCCCGGCGTCACCACGATCTGGTCGGCCGAAGCTTCGATGCCGTTACGGTCTTGTACCTTCCCGGCTAGCACCTCTCTCAACTCCGGGATGCCGGCGTTGGGCGTGTACCGGGTGAATCCTTCCATGGCGGCTCGATGGGCGGCCTCGACGACGTGGTCGGGGGTGGCGAAATTGGGCTCACCGACCTCCAGGTGGATGACATCCTCGACCGTCCAGGCCAACTCCATGATCTCCCGGATTCCTGACCGGCGCATCGACTCCACGGCTAGGGACGGCTTGGCCATGGGGCATCCTCCTCGACGTAGCGGCGTTCGATCTTTGCCAGCGCAGAGTAGACCGGTGGTACCACTTGGCCCACCCGAACGCTACCGGCCGCGCCCAGCAGCCGGTAGGCCTCGGCCAGTGAGTAGCGGCCCGTGTGACGCATCCGGCGGGCCAGATCATCGTAGGCTGCCCGGACCAGGTCCTCCAGGTGGCCGGGCCCCGGAGCCACGCTGCCCCATTCGGTGGGCGTGTTCACCTGGGGGAGGCCGCAGAAGCCCGCGTCGGCCGGGTCGCTCCGACCGAAGCGCAGCGTCACGTCGGCCTGGCATTCGATAGCCGAGCGATGGATCTCTGCATCTCCCTGGGCGAGATGGGCGTCCCCCAGGGACACCATGCCGCCATCCACCCCTGCCGTGAGGACCACGGTGGCGCCCGTCGTCACCTCGGGCAGGTCGACATTGCCCAGGAACTCCACGCCATGCAGGAACGACAGCACCGGGCCACCGGCGGGCGCCACCCCCAGCGTGCCCACGAAGGGTCGGTATGGAACCGGCACCGGTCCGCGAGCGGTCGGGATCTCCACCAGGTTGTCCCTGCGGTGGCAGATGACGGTCTCCGCGGCGAGGGACGGGTGGAGGGTGGGAGTGGTGGTCATGTACCCGAAGCCCGTGACGGGGGCCCCGACCACGTGTTCGATATGTACCTCGACGCAGTCTCCCGCTCGCACGCCCTCTATGGCGATAGGTCCGGTCACCGGGTTGGCGCCGCCGATGCGGTCCATCACGTCGTCGAGCGTTTCGTAGACCACCTCGGGTCCGGTGATGGTTCCGCTGTGGGCGTCCTCGGTCTCGACCAGGATCGATTCGCCCGGCGCCACCGTGATGGCCGGCGCCAGCGAGGCATCGAACTCGAAATGGATGCGATCACGGGCTAGCCGCCGGAGATCGGCGCGCCGAAGTCCTGCCGCATCAGGACCCCTCAGATGATGGCCTTCGCTTCGGCGAAGTGGCAGGCGACCTGGTGACCGGGTGCCTCCTCCTTCAAGAGCGGCTCCTCCGCCCGGCAGATCTCCTTGTCCCTCCCGATCGGGCATCGGGTGTGGAACCGGCACCCGGACGGTGGGTTGAGAGGGCTCGGCACGTCGCCCTCGAGCAGGATCCGGGAGCGTTCCCGCTGGATCTTCGGGTTGGGCGTGGGCACTGCCGACAGGAGCGCCTGGGTGTAGGGATGCATGGGCGCGGTGAACAGGCGGTCGGTGCTGGCCTGCTCCACGATCTTGCCCAGGTACATGACCGCGGTGTCATCGCAGATGTGACGCACCACGGCCAGGTCGTGGGCGATGAACAGGTAGGTCAGCCCCAGCCGGTCCTGGAGTTCCTCCAAGAGGTTGAGAACCTGGGCCTGGATGGATACGTCCAAGGCCGACACCGGTTCGTCCAGGATGAGGAATCCCGGATTGAGCGCCAAGGCCCTGGCCACGCCGATCCGCTGGCGCTGCCCGCCCGAGAACTCGTGGGGATACCGGTCGGCAACGTTGGGGTTCATCCCCACGAGCGAGAGCAACTCGCCCACCCGGTCGCTCCGCTCCTTCCTGGTGAGGTTGGTGTGGACATGGAGCAACTCGCCGATCGCAGTCCCCACCGACATGCGGGGATTGAGCGAGGCGAAGGGGTCCTGGAAGACGATCTGCATGTGGCGGCGCAGTTCCCGCAGCTGGCGGCGATCCGCCGCGATGACATCGATCCGCTCGCTGCCTCCGCCGTCGAGCGGGCGGGTGAGCACGACTTCGCCAGATGTGGGCTCGATGAGGCGCAGGATGCTCCGGGCGGTGGTGGACTTGCCGCATCCGGATTCACCGACCAGTCCCAGGGTGCGCCCGGCGCCGATCTCGAAGGAGACGCCGGCCACCGCCGACACCTCTCCCTTCTCGCCTCCGAAGACCCCGCCTCCCACCAGAAAGGTCTTCACCAGATCCCGGACCGAGAGAGCTACGTCTTGGCTGCAGTTGGCGGCGGAGGAGGACACGGAAGGCATCGCGACCATTCTATATGTCGCGCCACCGGAGCGCCCGAGGAACGTGCTAACCGTGCCGGGTCCGCCCACGCGGATAGTATGGAGAGGCATGGACGGTGGGATTGATGCCACCGACCGCCGGCGAGCAGAAAGGCGACACGGGATGGCCGAGGATTTTCGGGGAAAACTAGGGGGATTGGAAGGCGAGGAGTTCGATGCCTTTCTGGCCGGTAGCTACCTGGCCCGGGTGGCCTGCCTGACGCCCGATGGCGCCCCGTACGTCATTCCCCTCTGGTACCAGTGGGACGGCAATGCGATGTGGTTCGTGGGTCGCCAGCGTGCAGTGTGGTGCGAGTACATGAAGGCCGACCCGAGGGTCTCGCTGGTGGTGGACGCGCCCCACAGCGAGCCGGACGAGATGGGCCGGAGCGTCGAGATTCCCAAGGTGATCATGCAGGGCATGGCCGAGATCGTCGAGGAGCCCAACGTGGGCGGCCAATGGGTGGACGTCGCCAAGGAGATGTCCTACCGGTACCTGGGGCCCAACGGTCCGGAATACCTGACCGGCACCATCAACCAGCCCCGCTGGCTGATCAAAGTGGTGCCCTCCGAGGTCATGAGCTGGCAGGGAGTGGGCTGGGCCCGCCGCTACTGGGTCGAGGGCACCGGCGGCGCCAGCTACAACGAGGCCCACGGCAGGTAACCCCGCACCCGACCTCTCCTCCTCAGGGTTTCACCTGCCGGGCGCGCCCGGACGGGTTGTTGGCAGGCCGGTTCAACCGAGGCGCTTCAACCATCCGAGCGTGAAGTCGTTCCACTCGTCGGCCATCTCGTAGAAGGCGATGTGGCTGGACGCGGGGCCCGTGAACACGTGCATGGTCGAGCCGGGGATCCGCTTCTGGACTTCTAGTCCGTAACGGGTGGGCACCTGCCAGTCCACCTCACCCGACGTGATCAGGGTGGGCACCCGGATACGGTGCAGCCTGTCGAGCGTGTCATGGGTCTTGTCGGCGTGGAAATGCCCCAGCATCCCGTCGCGGCTGGGCGGATGGGGGTTCTCGAAGATGAATCCCTGCTCGAAGGCGGCCACATCGTCGGGCCGTTCGTTGATGAAGTGGGGGCTGGCCACCCAGAGCAACGCCGTCCGGATGTACATGGCGTAGTCCTCGTGGAGCACGGGAAGCTCGTTGGTGTCGATCATCCTGATGAACCACTCGTCCGAGTAGGCCCATGTGCAGTGGAGCTGGACCGAGGACACTTTTGACGGATGGTTGATGGTCAGCTCCTGGGCGGTGGCGCTCCCCAGCGAGAGACCGGATACATGGGCCCGCTCGACATCGAGATGGTCGAGCAGGGCGGCGGCGTCATCGCCCAGCACCCGCATCGAGTATGTGGTGGGATCCGACGGGCGGGTGGTCTGGCCGGTTCCGCGGGCGTCATAGGTGATCACCGTGTAGTCGTCCCGGTATGCGGCCACCTGCCCTGCCCAGGTGGAGTGGTCGGCGGCGGTGCCCATTATCAGCAGTAGCGGTTCGCCGGTGCCCTCCACCTCGTAGTACATGTCGATTCCGGTCGGTAGGGATGCGAACGGCACTGGATTGGGCTCCTTCTCGGCCGGGGATGGATCAGGCGTCGGTGGGTGCGCCGAGGCCCGTGGACATCATGATCTTGGCATCGGTGCGGGCCCCCGAGGCCAGGTCCTCGAAAGCCTGGGCCGTGTCCTCGAAGCTCTCCACGCTCCCGATCAGCGGGTCGAGGTCGAGCCGCCCCGAGGCCAGATGGTCGCGGACCTCTTCGAACACGGCGTCCGGATAGCAGAAGCTTCCCACGATCATCCGCTCGCTCACCACCACGTCGAAAAGCGGGATGCTCACCTCGGGCTGCCCCAGCCCCACGAAGCAGGCCACTGCCCCCTTCGGGATGGCCTGGATGGTGGCGTAGGCGGTGGCGGTGATCCCCACCGCGTCGAACGAGACATCGAAGGGGCCGGCCTCCTCGACCTGGTCGGGCTCTAGGGCCTTGAAGCCACCGGCCCGGGCGAGCGTCCGGCGGGCGGGTATGGGGTCGGACACGCTGACCGAGGCGGCTCCTTCCAGGCGGCAGGTCTGGGCGATGGACTGGCCGATCATCCCTCCTCCCACCACGAGAACGTCCTGGCCGGGCTGGACACGGGCCCGGCGGGCGGCCTGGAGCGCAACGGCCATGGGCTCCACGCCCGCGCCCCAGAGCATGCCCAGGTCACCCAGCTTCACCACCCGGGTCGCCGGAACCACGATGGCGTCGGCGAAAGCGCCCTGGATGTCGGGTGCGACGCCGATCACCCTCAGGACCGGGCAATGGTTCTCGAACCTGTGTCCGCAAGCTCCGTCGCACGGCAGGCTGGGGTTGAATGTGACCGGGGTGCCGATCCCTAGCCCTTTGACCTCCGGGCCGGTGGCTTCGACCCATCCGCTCGCCTCGTGACCCATGATCATGCCGGGAAGCCGCCGTCCCGATTCGCCCGTGTAGCCGTGCAGGTCGGATCCGCAGATACCCACGTAGGCCATCCGCAGCCGGACCTCGCCGGGTCCGGGACGCGGGCGAGGTCGGCGCTCGATGTGGAACTGGTGGGGGCCGTCGAACACCAGCACCCGCATGTCGCCGGTCACTGGGTCTCCATGCGGACCGGCGGCCGTTGCTCCGACCAGGTCGTGGTCGCCTCGTACGCGGCGCCGATCCGGAGGACGGTCACCTCGTCGAAAGGCCGCCCTGCGATCTGGAGGCCGATCGGGAGCCCATCTCGATCGAACCCGCACGGGACCGTGAGCGCCGGCTGGCCGCTTAGGTTGAAGGGGGCGGTCGTACGCACGTAGGAGGAGGTCACGTCCTCCTCCATCCCCGCGTAGTCGAACATCTCCTGGTCGGCGAAAGCGGCCGTAGCAGGCAGCGTGGGGGTGACCACCGCGTCCAGGCGGTCCCGGTTGAACGCCTGCCCCAAGGCTGCGCGGATGATCCGCCGCGCGCCGAGGGCTTTCAGGTAATGCGCCGTGGGCACGATCGCGCCGATGGTGAACAGCTCACGGATGCGCGGCGAGATCAGCTCCGGCGACTCGCGGAGCAGGCGACGGTGGTAGGCGGCTGCCTCGCAAGCGACGATGGCGAACTCGGCCGCCATCGTGAAGGTCAACTCCGGGATGTCTATGGGAACCAAGCCGGCCCCGAGTCCTTCGAGGTGCTCGACCGCATTACGGAAGGCTTGCTCCACGTCCTCCTGCATCGGGGAGAAGGGCGGCGTCGCCATGACACCGAGCCTCAGTCCGTCCACGCCGCGGCCCAGCTTCTCGGAATAGTCGGGTGGGGGAGAGGGCTCGGTGGGTGGATCGGCCGGATCGTGGCCCGCCAGCACCTGGAGGGAGGCCGCGCAGTCCTCCACGGTGGCGGCCAGCGGTCCGATGTGGTCCAGCGACCAGGCCAGGGTTTCGACGCCGGCCCGGGACACCCTCCCGAACGTCGGCTTCAGGCCGGCGATCCCGCAGACCGAGGCGGGAATCCGGATCGATCCGCCGGTGTCGCTCCCCAGCGCCATCGGCACCACTCCGGCGGCCACGGCCGCGCCGGATCCCCCGCTCGACCCTCCCGGCATGCGAGCGGTGTCCCAGGGATTGGCGGCCGGAGGGCTGAATACGCCGCAGGCCAACTCATGAGTGGTCGTCTTGCCCACCATCACGGCCCCCGCCTCCCGCAGCCTGGCGACCACCGCGGCGTCCCGGTCGCTGGGCTCGGCGGGATAGGCGGGTGATCCGCACCGGGTGGGATGGCCGTCCATGTGGATGATGTCCTTGATGGCGACGGGGACGCCCGTCAGGGGCCCGGCGCCGTTTCCCGAGCTCAGGACCCGGTCGGCGTGCTCGGCGGCCCGTAGCGCTCCGTCCCGGTCCACGATCACGAACGCGTTGAGCCGGCTATTGAGCCGATCGATTGCATCGAGCGCTTGCCGGGTGACCTCCACGGAGGTGGCAGCGCCCTCCCGGAGTTGCTGCGAGATCGAGGCGATGGAACGGCGTTTCACGGGTCCTGTCACCACTTCGGGGAGAAGGAGGTCGGATTGGCGGCGGGAGCGTCCATCTCGTGCCTCGACAGCAACCGGTCCAGGTCCTGCCCCGCTTCGTCCCATCTGGCCAGCGCTTCGGCGAGCGCCGCCACGTCGAACGCCGGTCCTGTCAGACCCAGCCTGGATAGGGCTTCGGCGACGGCCTGGGGGGTCGGGTCAGTCATCGGACACCACCGCGATCACGTCCACTTCCATCTTGAGGCCGGGCAGCCCGAGGGCCGCGGCCTGCATGGCGGTCACCGCTGGAAAGGGCCTCCCGGCGAACATTTCCTCGCGGACCGGGAACTCCTCGGCAATCTCCCGGATGTCCTGCATGATGTAGGTGACCTTGACCACGTCGGCGACGGAACTGCCGGCCGCCTCCAGTATGTCCGCGATGTTCCGCCACACCTGCCGGGCCTGCTGTTCCACGGTGTCGCCCACGATCTTGCCGTCCCGGTCGAAGGCAACCTGACCGGCCAGGTAGATGGTGTTGCCGGCGCGGATGGCGTGGGAGTAGGGCTCCGGAGGATCGCTCCGCGCTTCTACGTCAACAGCTTCGATGCTCATGAGAGATCTCCTTCCCGGCTCGTGAGATCATATACAATGCCGCCCGACGCTACCGGGAAGGGAGTGAATGCGGATAGCTCGATTCAACGCCGGCGGTTCGGAAGGATGGGGGTTCGTCTGCGGCGAGCGGGTCTGCCCGGTGACGGACGGCACCGACCTGATGGACGTGCTGGGAGACCAGGAGGCGCTGGCGGCCCTGTGCGAGGCGGCGACTCCGGAGCACTCGGTCTCGGAAGTGCAACTTCTGGCGCCGGTTCCCAACCCGCCCCAGTTTCTGGGCATAGGCCTCAACTACCGGCTCCATGCCGCGGAAACGGGCGCCGCCATCCCCGAGTCACCGATCTCCTTCCCGTTCTTCAACTCCTCGATCATCAACCCGGGCGCCGCCATCCGGTTGCCTCCGTTCACGGACAAGGTGGACTGGGAGGTGGAGCTGGCGGTGGTGATCGGGAAGGAAGCGTGCTGCGTACCCGAGGAGGACGCGGTCGACCACATTGCCGGCTACACCATCGTCAACGACGTGTCCGCCCGCGACATCCAGCTCAGCGAAGGGCAGTGGAGCCGGGCCAAGTCGTTTGACACCTTCAAGCCGATGGGTCCCTGGATCGTCACGACCGACGAGCTGGGCGCCGCCGGCGATCTTGATGTCAAGCTGTGGGTGAACGAAGAGATCAAGCAGGACGGTGAGACGTCCGATCTGATCTTCAACGTGCCTCAGCTGGTTTCCCACATGTCCCAGCACCTCACGCTCGGGGTGGGGGCAGTCATCTCGACCGGCACGCCCAGCGGGGTGGGCATGGCTCGCAAGCCTCCCGAGTACCTGCGTCCCGGTGATGAGGTCACCCTGGAGGTCGAGGGCATCGGACGCCTTTCAAACCCGGTCGAGGCAGCCTGCTAGGAGCGGCGGGCCCGGTTTCGCCGGCTTAGAGTTAGCTGGCAGGCACGGCGTTCCACGGAGGTGGTCGGATGGCGACGGTAAGGGTCAACGGGGTCGATCTCTGGTACGAGTTCTCGGGCGAGGGCGAGACGGTGGTCCAGATCGGCGGAGCGGTGAGCGGCCACGAGGGGTACGCCACCATCACCCCCGGCGTCTCGGAGCATTACCGGGTGCTGGACTACGACCATCGCGGCTACGGCCTCAGCAGCCGGCCCAAGCAGCGCTACACGCTCGAGACGTGGAGTGCAGACCTGGCTGCCCTGATGGACGCCCTGGAGATCGAGAAGGCCCATATCCACGGCGGATCGATGGGGAGCTTCATCGCCCTGGACTTCGCCGTCCGGTATCCGGAGAAGACCGACAAGCTGTTGATGGGAGCCGGTGCGGTTGCCAAGTGTGACGCCATGGGCATCCATATGTTCCGCGTATGGCAGGACGTCGCCTCCGCCTACGGCGCCGTGTCCGAACAACTGGCCAGGGAGCTGCTCACCAAGGCCTTCGGGAGGAGACTTCTGGACGAGATGGGCGACGAAATCCTGGTGGCGACCCTGGAGGTGCTGGAGCGCAATACCGACACGGACGTGTTCATCGACGCGTGCCAGGCCATGATCGACACCGACGTCCGGGACGTGGTTCCCAACGTGACCGCGCCCGCCCTGGTGATGTGCGGTCGCCATGACATCCTGACGCCTCTGGACGCCGGGCCGGGAGGCGCCGGGGCCCGATGGGTGGCGGAGAACCTCCCGAACGGGCGCTTGGAGATATTCGAGCACAGCGGCCACGGCCACTACGTCGAGGAGATCGAACGGTCGGTCGAAGTCATCGTCGACTTCCTGGCCTCCTGATCCACCCCCGTGGCTGGGTCCCGCGCCCGCGGGTTCGTGGCCGTTATCTCCCACGTTACCGAAGTCATGGTACGATCTACATATGGATGGGACACACGCAGTTACGATGGGAGATCGGGGTAGATTGGTGGTACCAGCGGAGGTTCGGGCCCGCCACGGGTTCGACCGCGGTACGGTCCTGGTCTTCACGGAGTCGCCGTGGGGCTTGGTGCTGACGAAGCGGGAGGCTCTGTTGGCACAGATCCAGTCTGAGCTCAAGGGCAGCAACCTGGTCGACGAGCTTCTGACCGACCGCAGGCGGCAAGCCGCCATCGAGGACGACGGGTGACGACAGTCCTGGATGCCTCGGCGATCCTCGCTTTGCTACTAAAGGAACCGGGCGCCCACGTGGTCGAGGCAGCCCTGGAAGGAGACACGAGATGCGGGGCCGCCAACTGGTCTGAGGTTGCGCAGAAGGTGTCCTCCCTGGATCGAGCCTACTGGGAGCCGGTACGGGCGACCCTGTTACACGGCTACGGGATGCGGATCGAACCGGTCGTGGTCGAAGATGCTGAGTGGGCTGCCCGCCGCTGGATCAGGGGTGAGGGGCTGTCCCTGGCTGATCGGCTTTGCCTGGCCCTAGGGGAACGACTGGATGCCCAAGTCATTACCGCGGATCTTGCATGGGGCGTCGAAGGTCGCGTCAGGCAGATAAGGTGACTTGCGAGGCGGGAGGACTCCTAGCCGCTCCTCCGGTCAGAGCAGGAAGGCGATCGCGACTAACGGAGGACTTGCCATGTGTTGCGAAGAAACGGCCGCGAGGCGGGCATGAGGCTTGAGGGCAAAGCGGCGGTCGTCACCGGCGCAGGCCAGGGGATCGGGGCGGCCATCGCCCGCCTCTTCGCCGCCGAGGGGGCCAGGCTGGTGCTGGCGGACATGAGAAGCGGTCCCGCGACCGGGGTGGTGGACGAGATCACGTCCGGCGGCGGGGAGGCCGTGTTCGTGCAGGCGGATGTCACGTCCGACGCCGACTGCAAGCGGATGATCGACACGGCGATTGAAGGCTACGGCACCCTGGACATCCTGGTCAACAACGCCGGCATCGCCGGGAAGGGGACGGTGACGGAGGTTACCGAGGAGTTCTGGGACCGGGTGATGGCCGTGAACCTCAAGTCGATCTTCCTCGCATCCCGCCACGCCGTTCCGCACATGGAGCGGGCCGGGGGCGGTTCCATCGTCTGCATCGCCTCGGTGGCGGGCATGACGGGGGAGATGGGCCAGGTGGCCTACAACACTTCTAAGCACGGGGTGATCGGCCTGGTGCGGTGCATGGCCTACGACCACGCCGCGGCGGGCATCCGGGTCAACGCCGTGTGCCCGGGCGCCATCGACACGCCGCTGCTGAGCCCGCTGACCGAGGAGCGCCGTACCAGGCTGGAGGGCATGCACATGATGCGTAGGCTCGGCCGGCCCGAAGAGATTGCCCGCGCCGTGCTCTACCTGGCCGGGGATGAGTCCTCGTTCATGACGGGCGCCGCACATGTGGTGGACGGCGGGTACACGGCTTTCTAGGTGCTTCGTTCAGCGGACCGGACGGAAGGGTTGAACTTGTCACACCCCCACCATATGTTGAAGGTCGCCAAGCACCAATGCCGGCCGTGGCTTCGACCGATCGGTTCGGCCGGCGGATGGGAACATTCAAGGCTTCGTGGAGCGACCAGCCGATCTCCCGGCAACCGGCCGGTATGGCTGACCACGCTCCGAACCAGGACAGGTGGTGGTGGGGGAGGGCCCGGCGAGCGGAGCACGCTTGCCGCGATTTTCGCGTTCTTTCGCCCACTCGGGACGCGTGAGGTCTTTCTGCCGCCGGCGCTCTGGAACCCGCAGGAGGTTGCATCATGAAGGTCGGTTTCATCGGTCTGGGCAACGCAGGTTCCAAGCTGTCGAAGAGCCTGCTGAGAAACGGGTTCGAGATGGTGGTCCGGGACCTGGATCGGGAAGCAGCACAGCCTTTGATCGACGCCGGGGCCGGGTGGGCGGACACCGCTCGGGAGCTGGCGGAAGCCTGCGACCTTGTCATCACCTGCCTGCCCTCTCCCGCCGCGGTGCGGTCGGTTATGGAAGGCCCTGACGGGGTGTTGGAGGGTCTGGGCGACGGCAAGATGTGGCTCGAGATGAGCACTACCGACGAGGCCGAGGTACGGCGTCTCGGGGAGCTAGTAGTGGGCAGGGGCGCCCGTCCGATGGACGGGCCGGTGTCGGGCGGATGCCACCGGGCGGCCACCGGCAACATCTCCATCTTCGTGGGCGCCGACCGGGAGGACTTCGAGCGGGCCCTGCCGGTGCTCACCACCATGGGCCGCCGGATACTCCACGTCGGGGGACTCGGGTCGGCCTCGGTCCTCAAGGTGGTGACCAACTACCTTGCCTCTGTGCACCTGGTGGCTCTGGGCGAGGCGTTGATGGTGGCCCGCCGGTCTGGAATGGATCTGAACACCACCTACGAGGCGATCCGGATAAGTTCGGGCAACTCGTTCGTCCACGAGACCGAATCCCAGGTCATCCTCAACGGGAGTTACAACATCAACTTCACGATGGACCTGGTCGTGAAGGACATGTCGCTGTTCCAGCAGTTGGCCGACGGGCAGGGCACCCCGCTGGAGATATCCCCTCTGGTGCTGGACATCTTCCGCCGGGGCGAGCAGGTCTACGGGTCCCGAGCATGGTCATCCGGAATAGTCCGGTTCCTGGAGGACGCCTGCGGCGTCGACCTGAGAGCCCCTGGCTTTCCCGAGGAAATAGTCGACACCGAGCCCGAACAGCCCGGTTACGAGGTTGTGCCCTCCATCACCTGATGATTCCGTTTACCCGAAAGCATCCCGAGTTCGTACACAATCAACAAAGAGACGTCGTCTCACACCACCACCTCCAGTAGTCAGCCACAACCGTTACGAGCCACCAGACCACCAACCCACAGACCGCCACCACCACGTACCAACAGCCCAACGGCACCCGCCGTTCCCGCTTCGCCGGCCCCGCAGGCTCCGGCTTCACCTCTTTTCGTCCCGGCCCGACTGCATTCGGCTGCTTCACCGACTCAACCGGCTTCGGCTCACCCGCCACATACTCCCGCACCCTGTCGGTATAGGGCCACGCCTCGCGCCACAACGCCCCGACCTCCGAAACTCTCCACTCCCGATCCGCTCCCCGAGCTTCCACAACCGCCTCCCAGTTATGAAACAGACCTGCACCCGTCAGGTTCGCCGACCCGACCAGAGCAACCGGCCCCCCTTCGGTTTCGATCATCCACACCTTCAGATGCGCTTCGCGAGCGACCGGATTCTTCCGGTACCAGTTCTTAACCTCCACATCCCACCGATCCAGGAACGCAGCCGCCACCCGCCGATCCTCATCAGATGCCTGGGCGAACCTTTGCCGTTGACAGTTCCCGATCACCAACCGCACCGGCCGCTCTCTCGTCCGCCTAGCCAGCCAGGCCAGCCCTCGCACACTCGCGAAACCAACCGCCACCGTCAGCCGACCAGTCGGATACTCCTTCAGAAACGCTTCTTAACGCTCCGCTGTCCCATCAGTATCAGTAAGCGCACTCGACATGACCGCCACCTTCGCCAACCTTCCCGTTCGATCCGAGGCTACCCCGGGCCGCATGCTCCCAAACCACACCCGAACCACGAAGCCTGGAGTCTGGCCGGCCATCCCGGCGAGGCTGGCTCGGCGCCGCGTCCCCGACCTGCAGTCGGAGACTCGGAGCACGCAGGGGTGGGCTACCCTGCTTGGTCTTGCAACCTGCCGACCTCGCACTCATCACTTCGGTGTCCGACCCGCAGTTTCACCCCGACGGTGAACGGATCGCCTTCGTCGTAACCTCGACGGATCTCAAAGAGGACCTGTACAGGTCGTCCATATGGCTATGGGACGGGGAGGCTCGGCAGCTGACCTACGGGTCCTCCGACTCCTCGCCGAGATGGTCGCCCGACGGCGGGACCCTGGCCTTCGTCAGGAAGGGTGGGGAAGAGAAGGACCCGACCCAGCTGGCGATCATGCCCGCCGACGGGGGGGAAGCCCGGGTGATCACCGAGTTCGAGCTCGGCGCTCGGGCGCCGGCGTGGTCGCCCGACGGCGGCTCGATCCTTGTCGTGGCCACCGAATGGCACGGCGAGTGGGCCGGACTCGATGAGGACGAGCGGTCACGGAAGCCCCGGCGGATCACCGGTTTCGATGTGCGGGTGGATGACCAGGGTTGGCGCCACGACCGCCGCACATATGCCTACCTGGTGGACCCTCGCGGCGAGACTCCTCCTCGACGCGTGGGCTGTTCCGACGAGCACGAGTCCGAGCCCGCTTGGTCCCCGGACGGCGCCAGGGTGGCCATGGTGACCAGCCGGGACAACCCGAGGTCTCTCGAGCGTGGCGCGGAGGTGATCGAGGTCGAATTGGACGGCGGTCGCGAGACATTGCGGGCCCGGCGTTCCGGCTACTTCTCGGTCGACTACGACCCGGCGGGCAATCTGTACGGGATCGGCGACCCATCCCCGGCCTACCCCTACGTCTGTTCCCTGTGGCGACTCGACGAGGCTCCCACCGACATCACCGGACATCTCGACCGGAGCCTCAACGACCTGCTGACGTCCGGCGCTCTGGAGAAGCCCATCTGGCTGGAGAGTGGTTTCATGGCCGGGATGTCGGACCGAGGGCGAGCTTCCGTGATCGCTTTCGACCCGGTCGGAGACGTGCGGACGGTGCTGGGCGGCGACAGGTTCATCACCGGACTCTCGAGGGCGGCATCCGGGAGGTTGGCCTTCACCGCCACCGACCCCACCTGCCCGGGCGAACTCTACGAGTTGACCGCCGACGGCGAGGAACGGCGCCTGACCGACTTCAACCAGGAGATCCGTGGCTCGGGGGCGCTGGTCCGACCGGAGTCCTTCCAGGTCGAGAGCGCTCCGGGGGTCGAAGTGGACGCCTGGTTATTCATGCCCGATGGCGACGGTCCGTTCCCGGTGCTACTCAACATCCACGGAGGCCCGGCGTCAGAGTACGGGTTCTATTTCTTCGACGAGTTCCAGGTCTATGTCTCGGCCGGCTACGCGGTGGTGGCCTGCAACCCGCGCGGTTCGGAAGGACGCGGTCATGACTGGCTCCGGGCGGTCACGGGCGACGGCTGGGGCAGGGTGGACGTGGAGGACATCACGGCCGTCGTCGACCATGCCCTGGCCAGTGAGGCCCGGCTCGATCGCAACCGTGTCGGGATCATGGGGGGCTCATACGGAGGCTTCCTCACGGCGTGGACCATCGCTCGCGACCACCGGTACCGCTCAGCGGTGGTCGAGCGTGCCCTGATCGACTGGGAGTCGTTCGGCGGCACGTCCGACATCAACCGTGACTTCGCCGGGCTTTACCTGCACCCCGCTACCGCCGAGGATCACGACGCCCTGTGGGAAGCCGGCCCGCTTGCCACAGCCGGTCGGGTTGAGACTCCCACCCTCATCATCCACTCGGAGGACGACCTGCGTTGTCCGATCGGTCAGGCCGAGCAGTTCTTCACGGCCCTGCTCCGGAAGGGAGTCGAGGTGGAGATGATCCGCTTCCCCGACGAGGGACACGAGTTGAGCCGCAGCGGAGCACCCCGCCACCGCGTGGAGCGTTTCGAGCACATCCTCGCCTGGCACGACCGCCATCTGGGGTTGGGATCCGAGTGAACCCGTTGGGCCCGACACCCGCCATCCTCCACGCCTCCTACGTCCTTGCCCATGCTCCCGATCTGGTCCGGTACGGGTCGAAGCCGGTGCGCGAGATCGGCAGGGACCCGTCGCTGCTGCCCCAGGTGACGGGGTCCCTTCGTCCCTGGGACGAAGTGGTCGCCTACCCGCCCAACCAGGTGTTCATCGGCAATCTCGTACCGGATGACCTGGCGTCCATCCCTCGTCCCTGGTACGAGAACAGGATCGACCCGGCAGGTTCTGAAGGCCCGTTCGGCCGCATGGTCACCCAGCCTGCGCTCTACGGGCTCATGAAGCTATGCGATGACTTCGATCTATTGGCCATCGACGGGGAACTGGCCGATCAGGCCGGCGCCGACCTGGCGGACTTCGATCATCGGCGAGGTCGCATCACGGGAGTCGATCCGGCCGAGTTGAGGGCCATGGCGGAGGCGAGCAACGGCCTTGATCTCCACCAGGACGGGCGGCGGGCCGGTTTCATCCGCACCGTTCACGATCAGGACGAGTCGCTGTCCGCCTCGGTGCTGCTCGAGAACCTGGTCTGCAAGGCGACAGCCGTCCTGGCCGTCTCCGACCTCCTCAGGCGCGCTCGCCTCGCCGCAGGTGAGATCGACTACCTGCTCAACTGCGGCGAGGAGGCGGTGGGGGACCGGTACCAGCGGGGCGGGGGCAGCCTGTCGAAAGCGGTCGGCGAGGTGGTCGGTTGCGTGAACGCCACCGGATCGGACGTCAAGGCGTTCTGCTCGGCGCCGGTGCACGCGCTGATCGCGGCCGGCGCGATGGTGGCGGCGGGTGTCCACAGGTACGTGGTGGTGCTGGGCGGGGGTTCGCAGGCCAAGCTCGGCATGAAGTTCGGCGCTCACCTGCGCAGCGGGGTGCCGGTCATGGAGGACTGCCTGGCTTCCATGGCCTTCCTGGTCGGTCCCACCGGCGCTGACGGCGATGGCATGGGGCTGCGGCTCGACTTGGCCGGGAAGCATCCGATCGGGGCCGGCTCCTCCCCGAAGGCGGTTTACGAGGCGCTGGTGGTGGAGCCGCTGGTGAGGGCTGGGCTCCGCATGACCGACATCGACAGGTATGCGGTGGAGATGCACAATCCGGAGATCACCGAACCCGGCGGGAGCGGAGATGTGCCGAAAACGAACTACCGGACTCTGGCTGCGATGGCGGTGCTACGGCGCGAGATCGAGAGAGGTGACATGGACCGCTTCGTGGCCGAACGGGGCATGCCCGGGTTCGCTCCGACCCAGGGGCACATTCCGGCCGGGGTTCCCTACCTCGGACACGCCTTGGAAGCGATGCGACACGGCAGCCTCGACCGGGCCATGATCGTCGCCAAGGGGAGCCTGTTCCTGGGAAGGATGACGCAGTTGGTCGACGGGGTTTCCTTCGTCGTCGAGCGGCCGGGAAGCCGCCCCTCCTAGAGGTGGATGGGTAGGGCGATAGACTCTCGAGGACCCGCCGCGATCACGTCGTCAGCGAGTGCGTGACCCCCCGGTGGTATGACCGTAGGAATAGACGAGAGGAGCGCGCATGGATCTGAAGGGCAGGAGGGTGGTGGCCATCGGTGAGCGGGAAGGCGTCACCGGGCCCAGCCTCAAGCTCCTGGCCGAGTCGGCCGGGGCCGACGTGGTGTTCAGCGTCACTCAGTGCTTCGTCTGAACGGCTGGGGGCGCGATGGACCTGGAGGACCAGGCGAACGTAAATCGCCTGGCCGAGACCTCCGGCACCGACGACATGGTCGTGCTGCTGGGGCAACCGGACGCCAACAGCGCCGGTCTCTTCGCCGAGACGGTGACCCGAGGCGATCCGACCTGGGCGGGTCCATTGGCCGGAGTCCCGTTGGGACTTCCCGTATATCACGTACTGGAGCCGGAGATAAAGGAGCAGATGGACGGCGATCTGTACGACGAGCACGTAGGTCTGATGGAGCTTTCAGCCGATGTGGACGAGATCATCAAGTGGGTAGCCGTCTGCAGGGATTGATCGTGGCGTGGCTGCGTCACCCGTCTCCGATGAACAGGGGCATCCCCTGACCTCCCAACCCGTGCCGCGCGATGCGGGGAACTGGTGCAGGGGAAGCTCGTTCCGGGCAGGAAGCGCTCCGGCAGGCTCGCTCAGGCGTTAGGTTGGGCACTGCCTATTCCATTGTCACAGGATGACGGTGTGGTGTCCTCATGACTACTAAGACACGATATTACAACTCTACCGGACGAGACTACCTGGCCAAGGCCCAGCGCTACCTGGCGGAGGACGACCTGCTGCAAGCATCCGAGAAGGGCTGGGGCGCCGCCGCCCAGATGGTCAAGTGCGTCGCCGATGCCCGTGGATGGTCCCACGAAGGGCACCGCCAGTTGTGGAGCGCGGTCACCCGTCTGGTCGAGGAGACCGGAGATCAGGAAATGCAGACCGCCTTCGGGCTGGCAGGAGCGCTCCACACCAACTTCTACGAAGGCTGGTTACCCCGCGAGGTCGTCGAGAACTACCTCACTCAGGTCGAGGAACTGGTGTCGAAGTTGGAGGCCCTCCCCTCTTAGCCGGCGGCCGTCCGAACTCCGGAAAGCACCTCCGATGGGACCGTCGGGTCCCTGGCGCACGTCCGAACTTGTACCGAAGCAACGCAAAATGAATAGGTAGCCGTCACGTCTCGACTGTTTTCAACGGCGTGGTGTGCGAAGGGCCTAAAAGTTCCACAGCGGAGCCTGTCAACCTGAGGTGAGTGCTCTCAGGTCCCTCGCCCGGCCGCTATTGACGCCACGGGGTTAGGAGACCGTGGAGGTCCGCCCGGTCTATCAGGTCCTCGGCGCGCGCCTGCGCCTCCCTCATTACCTTTTCCTCGTCGACCATCGTGCAGCGGCCGTTCTCCAGGGCCAGGTTGCCGTCGATGATGGAGTGGACCACGTCCGAACCCCGGGCGCAGTAGGTGAGGGCGGAGACGGTCCGGTGCCAGGGAGTGAGGTGGGGGCTCTTCATGTTCACGACGATGATGTCGGCCAGCCTTCCGGGGGCTATCACACCCGCATCGATGTTGGCGTAGCGGGCGCCCTCCCTCGTCGCCATTTCCAGCGCCTCCTCGCCGTTGCTGATGGTCGGCTCCAGGGTGTGGACCCGCTGGAGGAGGATGGCCTGTTTCATGACCTCGAACATGTCCTGGCGGTGGTTGCAGCAGGGTCCGTCGGTTCCGAGGGCGATCGGCGCACCGGAATCACGCAGCTCCCGGAGCCGCATCACACCCAGCGCGATGTACTGGTGGGAGATCGGGCAGTAGGCGATACCCGTATCGGTTTCCCCCACATGGTCGATCTCGGCGTCGTCGAGGTAGATCCCGTGTGCGATGGTCGCCTCCGGCCCGAGCAGTCCCTCCTGGTACAGCCACTCGACCGGTCGGATCCCGTACTCCTCCAGGTAGGTGGGCGGGTCCTCTAGGCGTTCCGAGCAATGGGTATGCCAGCCGACGCCGGCCTCCCGAGCCAGAGCCACGCTCCGCCGCACTAGGTCCTGGTCGTTGTAGATGATGTTGAGGGGCGCCGGCCAGACCTCCACCCGCCCACCGGCCGGATACCGCTCCATCGCGGTGGCGGTGATCTCGATCTCCTCGTCGTTGGAGTAGGAGAACAGCTCGCCGGCCAGGTTGAATCGTCGAGCTATGTCGGTGGCCTCGCCGGTGATCCCGCGGGCCACCGCACCTCGCAACCCCACCTCGTGTATGGCGCCGGCCACCGCCAGGGTGCTGTCGAGATCGGACGGCGCGTAGTGGTTGTCGACCACCGTGGTGGTGCCGGCCTTGAGGGCTTCCACCGCTCCCAGCTTGGCGCCGATCCGGCCCTCCTCCAGGTTGATGGAGATCGAGAACGGCCACATGAAGTCGGTCAGCCAGGTCCACAGCGGCATCCCCTCGCCCAGCCCGCGGGCGAGACCCTGGAACAGGTGGTTGTGAGTGTCGATCAAACCCGGCATGACGGCATGCCCGGAGCAATCGATGGTGCGTCCTGCCCGGTAGCCGGCCAGATCATCATCTGTGCCGACGGCCACGATCCGGTTGCCCGACACCGCCACCGCTCCCGGCTCGATCACCCGGCGCTCGTCATCGACGGTCACGACCGACCCTCCGGTCAGAAGGAGGTCGCACTCTCGGCTTGTGTCGTTCATCTGACGAAACCTCCCCTTATTCGGCTGAGCGGTCCGGGATCTTCAGGAGTCGGGAGGCGGTGCCGCCCATGATGGCTTCCATCTCCTCCTCCGCCAGATCGGGACCGCCGACCTCGGCGGCCACCCGGTTGACGGCGCGGAAGATGTCGGATGCCACCCCGCCGGGACCTGACTTCTGCTTGTCGTTGTTGTCGGACCCGTAGAGCGCCCGGTCCAGCGCGCCGAGGCCCCTGAGTTTGTTCAGTACCCGGTACAGATCGCGGGGGTCTCCTCCCGCGTAGTAGGCCAGGTCGGCGTAGAAGTTTGGGTGCCGGGCCACCACCGCGATGCCCTCGTCCACATAGGGAAAGGCCAGGTAGACGACCACCTTGAGTTCCCGGTAGCGGATCCCGAGCTCGTCGAGGAGGACCGGACGGGCGTGGGGCATCGGAGCGTTGATGATCGGGGTGAAGCCGGTGTGGGTGTGGATCGGAAGGTCTAGCTCAATGCACTTCTCGTACACCGGCGCCAGTCGGGGGTCGGCGGGGTCGTGATGGTGGTAGGTGGGCAGCAGCTTCATCATGCGGAACCCATACTCGGTGACGCACCGCTCGATCTCCTCGGTGGCCTCCCGCACGTCGCGGAGCGGGTCCACGCACGCCACGCCGTACAGGCGTCCCGGATGGGCGGCGCACTGGGCGGCGGTGTAGTCGTTGGGCACGTGCACCTCGTGCTCGTTCGGAAAGCTCGGATGGAAGGTGGTACGGCGCAGGTCCGATCCGTGCGCCAGCCCAACATCGATTCCGGCCCGGTCCAGAAGGTCCACCAGAGCCGCCCCGTCGGTCCACTGGTACTCCGCCCCGTAGGGCCTGTACAGTTCCTCCATCCACCAGACGGGAGCGTGGCTGGGTGTCTCGGTGAGGTACAGCAGCACGTCGACCGTGGGCATGGGCTCAGTCCAGCTTGTACAGGCGGCGGGCGTTTCCTCCCACGATGCCCTCGATGTTCGCGGCGGAGAAGGGTTCCCGGCCGGTGCGCTCGGCCACCTCGTTGAGTGCGCCCAGAAGGTGGGTCCCGATCTGCTGGCCGCCGCCGGTCCGGTCCTTGTCGTTGTTGTCAGAGCCGTACAGGACCCGGTCGAGCGCGCCCAGACCCCGGAGTTTGTCGAGGGCATCAAAGAGTGGCCCCGGCCCGGCGCCCATGAAGTAGGCGATGTCGGCGTGGAAGTTGGGGTGGCGGGCCACCACCGCGATGCCCTCGTCCACGTAGGGGAAGTTGACAACGACCAGCACGCGGAGGTCGCGGTACCGGATGCCGATCGCGTCCAGCCGTTCTGGGTTTCCGTACCTGAGCGCAGCGGTGATGGTCGGCGAGTAACCGGTGTTCACGTGGGCGACGATGTCGAGTTCCAGGCAGCTCTCCAGCATGGGCGCCACAGCCGGATCGTCGATGTAGTAGTTCTGGTAGGTGGGTAGGAACTTCGAGGACTTGAAACCGAGTTCCTCCGCGCAGCGCCGTTGCTCGACTACCCCGGCCCGCACGTCCCGCAGCGGATCGATGTTGGCCACGCCGATCAGCCGGTCGGGGAAGAGGGCCACCTGTTCTGCCGTGTAGTCGTTGGGTACGTACAGGTTGCGCTGGTCGGGGAAGTCGGGATGGTAGGTGGTACGGCGTATGTCGGAGCCCTGCACCATCCCCAGATCGACCCCGGCTCGGTCGAGGATGCCGACGATCGCCGCCCCGTCCGTCCAGATGTACCCACCGCCGTACGGCCGGTAGAGCTCCTCCATCCACCAGATCGGCGCCTGCTCCTCGGACTCGGTCAGATGGAGGTGGCAGTCCACCGTCACCATGAGATCGTACCTCCCCACCAGGCTGTCGCAGATGTGGCCGCGCCGTAGCGTATCAAGCTGCCCTATAGATGCGACAATTGCGGGCGCGGATCAGGACCGAGGTCGATGACGTACGTGAGTAGCAGAGCCCGGACCTCCGGCACCACGGTGAGGGCTGCGGTGTGGAAGGCCCCCCGATCACCGGTCAGCATCGAAGATGTGTGGTTGGCCGATCCGGCATCCGGCGAGGTGGGCGTCAGGGTCGCGGCCGCAGCGGTCTGCGGGAGCGACCTCGCCTACATGGACGGCCATTGGGAGGCTCCGAGTCCTGCGGTCCTGGGTCATGAGGCGGCGGGAATAGTCGAACGGCTCGGTCCCGGAGTGACGGATCTGGCGGTGGGTGATCGCGTGGTCGTGACGTTGATCAGGAGTTGCGGATCATGCCGTCGTTGCGTCGCAGGGGCGCCGGTGGGCTGCTCGGGCCGGTTCGCGCTGGACGGTTCCAGCCCGTTGCGCAGCGCACGCGGGTCCGAGATCTGGCAGGGCCTGGGGGTGGCGGCGTTCGCCGAGGCGGCAACCGTTCACCGATCCCAGGTGGTCCGGGTCGGTCCCGCTATCGACCTCGACGTGGCGGCGCTGCTCTCCTGCGGAGTGCTGACGGGGGTCGGAGCGGTCCGCAACACCGCTCGGGTCGATCCGGAATCGTTCGTCGTGGTACTCGGCGCCGGCGGGGTCGGGCTCAATGTGGTGCAAGGCGCCCGGCTGGCCGGTGCGGCCGAGGTAATCGCCGTCGATCCGGATCCGCGCCGGCTTGCTGCGGCCCTCCGGCTTGGCGCTAGCGCCACGGTCGCAGCCGGTGAAGAGGTACGGGATGAGGTCCGGGCGGTGACGAACGGCGAAATGGCGGACTACGTGTTCGTGGCCACGTCGGCGGTATCGGCAATCGAGACGGGATTCGACCTGCTGGCGAGGATGGGAACGCTGGTCCTGGTGGGTATGCCTCCAAGCGGGGCCAGGGTTAGCCTGGACCCCGTGACGGTGGCCAGTGCAGGCCAGCGGATACTCGGCTCGAAGATGGGGTCCGGCCGACCGGCCCGGGATATTCCTGCGCTGGTCGACCTCTACGGGGAGGGCCGCCTGGAGTTGGATGGCCTCATCACGGCCCGCTACACGCTCGCGGAGATCGAGGAGGCCCTCGAGTCGGCTCGCAGGGGCGACGCCCTGCGTAGCGTCATCATCATGGAGGAGAGCCTGGTCGCATGAGGATCGTCGACGTCGAGACCTTCGCGGTGGCCAACCCGCGACCGGATCTCGGCGGCCCCTACTTTGTTTTCGTGAAGCTCACCAGTGATGACGGGATTGTCGGGTACGGCGAGCACTACGGGGCTACCTTCCCGCCGCCCGTGGTGGAGGCCATGCTGGAGGACCTTGCCGGGGCGCTGCTGATCGGTCGGGACCCGTTCCTGATCGAGCGTTTCTGCCGGAGCGCCTACGGACGGGGGTTCACTGCTCGACCCGACGTCACCCTGGGCGGCGCGATCAGCGCGCTGGAGATGGCCTGCTGGGACATCATCGGCAAGGCCGTAGACAAGCCCGTACATGCGTTGCTCGGTGGCCGGGTTACGGATGCGGTGCGTTCCTACACGTACATATACGACGAACCAGGTGTCGAGGGCGATGCTGTGTATCGCGATCCCGAGCTGGCGGCCCGCCGGGCGGCCGAGTATGTGGCGAAGGGTTTCACAGCTCTCAAGTTCGATCCGGCCGGCCCCTACTCCTCCATGGGCGGGTACCAGCCGCTCCTCGAGCGGATCGAGCTCTCTGTGCGTTTCTGCTCGGCCATCCGCGAGGCGGTCGGGACGGACGCCGACATCCTGTTCGGCACCCACGGGCAGTTCACGCCCGGAGGGGCGATCCGGTTGGCGGTGAGGCTGGAGCCCTACGATCCACTGTGGTTCGAGGAGCCGGTTCCGCCGGACGATGTCGAGGGGATGGCCAAGGTACGCCGGCACACCTCCATACCCATAGCCGCCGGGGAGCGGCTCACCGGCAAGGCGGAGTTCGCCCGCCTCCTCGGGGCGTCGGCGGTCGACATCGTCCAGCCCGATCTGGGACGTTGCGGCGGGCTCCTGGAAGGCAAGAAGATCGCTGCCATGGCGGAGGTTCACGGCGCTCAGATCGCGCCTCATTGCTATTCAGGACCGATCGTGGGCGCTGCCAACCTGCAGCTGGCCGCCTGCTCTCCCAACTTCCTGATCCTGGAGGCTATCGAGGACTGGGGCGGGTTCCATGCCGAGCTTCTCAAGACCCCGCTGCGCTTCGAGAACGGATGCACCGTCGTCCCGACGGCTCCCGGCTTGGGAGTGGAGCTTGACGAGGATGTCCTGGCCGCCCACCGCTACGAGGGCGACGGGCTCCACATCGAGATGGTCGACGACCCGGTCGACCACAACGATCCCCGCTGGGCAGGTCGCGGATAAGACACGGTCATGAGGGCGATTGGGCAGGTCGGCCTCTGATCCGGACCACCCGTGAGCCGCTCCACACGGGGACTTCGAACTCCCCCGTACCGCATCCCCTACGGAACTGGCAGCTTCTAACCGGGCCCCGTTGGATCAGCCGTGTCGCGTCCCAGGAACGTGTCACACCCATGCTCTATGGTGTTAGATAACCGCAAATACCAATGACCGGTTCGGACGTCGGCCGGATCATTTGACGGTCAGACCGTCGAGCAGCCCCGCCCGGGGAAGGACGGAACGCGCTCGACACCAAGGTGGTGGCGGCAGGGGGAGGGCCCAGCGGGCGAAGCCCGCGTGGTCGCGATTTTCGCGTTCTTCCGCGGGCTCAGGACACTAGAAGACGATCAGCCCGCGGGCTTGTTCTCCGGCTGCGAGGGCTCGGAAGGCTTCGTCGGCCTGGTCCAGGTCGTATCGCCGGGTGATCAGATCTCCGATCCTCAACCTGCCTGCCATCGCCAGTTCGACCATCCTCGGGAACTCCACAGCGGGATTGCTGCTGCCGTAGTTGGAGCCCAGGATCCGGTGCTCTCCCTGGATGAGCTGCATGGGGTTCACGCCGAAGGCCTCGTCAACGCCGGTAAGGCCGATCACCACCTCGACTCCTCGCGGTGCCAGGATGCCGAGACCCTGCTCCATGGCCGCGGTGCTTCCGACCGCCACGATGCACGCGTCCACTCCGTGACCGGTCAGCCCCATGACCCGGTCGACAAGGTCCTCCTTCGCGGAGTTGACGGTGTGGGTCGCGCCGAACTCCCGGGCATAGTCCAGCTTGGAGTCGATGACGTCGACACCGATGATCGGGTCGGCGCCGGCAAGGGCGGCGGCCTGGACAGCGTTGAGGCCGATACCACCGCATCCCAGGATCGCCACGCCCTGGCCTGCTCGGACGCGGGCGGTGTTGACCACCGCTCCGAAGCCGGTGGTGACCGAGCATCCGATCAGCGCTGCCAGGTCGAGCGGGAAGTCCTTCCGGATCCTCACGGCCGCGTCTTCGGGCACTACGGTGTAGGAGCCGTACGTGGCCGGACCGTAGTGGTAGACATCGGTTCCCCGGTATCGGAATCGGGTTGTTCCATCTGCCATCCGGCCGAACTGCGCCTTGTTCAGGCAGAGGGCGGGATAGCCCCGATGGCACGGTCGGCAGGTCAGGCAGCTGGGCGCCCAGGAGAGGACCACGTGGTCCCCCGGTGACAGCGTGCGACATCCCGGACCGACCGCGTCGACGATGCCGGAGCCTTCGTCACCGAGCACGATCGGGGTGGGCGCACCGTAATGGGTACCGTCTGCGGTGAGCAGGCAACTGTGGCACACCCCGCTGGCGGTCATCTTGACCCGTACCTCACCGGATCGGGGATCGTCGAGATCCAACTCGAGGATCTGCATGGGCGTGCGGGCCTTCATCAGGACAGGTGCCGTTATGAGCATGTTCTCGCTTCTCAGATGGTGCCGGGGAATCGTGCCCGGCTGCGGTCGGAGGTGGAACGCGATCGGGATCGGCGCGGATTGTCAGGGATGGATGGTTGCCTCCGGCATGGTACCCGGCCTCGGTGTGGTTCAAGCTGCAGAGGGTGACGGTCACGAAGGTAGTGCCGGATGCCGGGTACAGTCCTTTCATGTCAGTTCGGGATCGTCACCGCCGGAAGGCTGCTGGTAGCGGCGGGGTGCGGTCCCGGTTCCTCTACTGCCTGATCCTCCTCGTCATCCTGCTGGCAGTTGCGTGCAGCTTGGGTGGAGAGGATGAGGCGGCCCCGGCGGCCACCGTGGCCGCCGCCGCTGCGGACGCATCCGTGGAGGTCACCACCACGGCGATGATGTCACGGTCGGTAGAGGACCTCGCCGAGGCGGAAGAGGCAGCAGCGGATGGGGAGTCAGCGCTCGATTCATCGGTGACCGCCGGACTACCTGCGACCACACCGGCCGACCTCGGGCGTGATGTCATCTATCGGGGAACCCTCTCGGTACGGGCGTCGGATGTCGATGCGGCCGCACGTGAGGCCGTCAGCATCGTGCAAAGACTGGGGGGATTCGTCTTCGGGCAGCAGGTCAGCAGTAGCCCCGAGCCCGAGTCCCACCTGACTTTCAAGGTCATGCCTGCTGACTTCTTGCCGGTTCTTGAAAGTCTGTCCGGAGTGGGCGAGCTCATCGCCAAGCAGATCACAGCCGACGACGTGACCGAGCGGATCGTCGATTTCAGGAGCCGGATAGCCACCGCGGAGGCGAGCGTGCTGCGCCTCAGGGACCTGTTGCAGGAGGCGCCCGACCTCGAGAACGTGGCGTTGGTCGAGCGGGAGCTCGTCCAGAGGGAGACCGATCTGGAGACCCTGCGCGGGCGCCTGCGAACCCTGACCGATGCGGTCAGCCTGGCCACCATCGAGATGGCCATCCTCCAACTCCATGAACCCGTTCCCGACACCGGCATCGACGTGAACGCGTGGGTTTCCGACTCCGACGAGGACCCCTGCCTGGGCAGCGAGGCGCTCGTAGCTTCCCCAGATGACGACGCCTACTTCTGCGTCCAGGTGGAGAACACCGGAGAGGTCGCCCTCACCGACGTGGAGGTGTCCTCGGGCGCTCTCCGGCTACGTCCCCAGGACCAGCGGTCGTTCCAGCTGGTGACGGGAAGCTTCGACAGGATCGAGCCGGGTGAGTTGCTCAGCGCCGTATTGCACGTGGAAATCCGCGAAGGCCGGATCGCCGGCCGGGTTGCTACCAGGGGCGGCATCGAGGTCGTTTTCGAGGTCTCCGGCACCCCGGTTCCCGATGACGGCGTCCCGCTGGACACGGTGACCGGAGCCTCGTTCACCTGGGTCGCGGTGGACGAGGAGGAGGGGCCGCCCTCCTTCATCGGGGCTGTGCAGACCGGTTACCGCGGAGTGGTCCGGGTCCTTGGCTACATCGTGGCCACCATCGGCCTGCTGCTGCCCTTCATCCCGGTCCTGGTTGCGATAGGCGCCCTCTACTGGTGGATCAGGCGTTGGATACGCAGTCGCCGATCCGATCGGTCGATCCCCGCGGACTCGACCCCGGCCCGTCCGCAGCACCCACCGGACGCCCCGAACGGCTAGCCCGGAGGCGTCGGGTCACCCGCTGCGCCGGTTCAAAGTGACCGGCCCAGTGCGCGGTTCATGAGGTCACTGCCGCGCCGCTGCCAGTGACTGATCGAGCCATTCGTAGAACACGATGGCGGCCGGTCAGTAGCTCGGGGTTTCGGGTTCTCCCAGATCCCGGCGAATGGACCGCATTACTAGCTTTCCTCCACGGAAGTGTCCAGAGGCCTGATCGGCTGCCGTTTCTCGATGAGGCTCATGGTTCCCATAAGCTGTAGCTTCACGCAAACCAGCACCATAGTTTCACACCACCATCCGGAGCCGTACCGGCACCGAATGGAGCTGACCGGAAGGAGTGTCGATGACCATGACAACCACGGATCTCGAAAGGGTCATCGCCGCGGCTGCGGAGCATCCGAGCGCGATGGAGGACCACGAGGTGTCAGCGGTCGAGCAGACCGTTGAGTTGCTGGACAGGGGGGAGATCCGGCTGGCGGAGAAGGTGGACGGCGACTGGATCGTCCATGGCTGGATCCAGCAGGCCATCAACCTCTACTTCCGGGTGCCGGAGATGGAAACCCTGCATGCCGGGCCGCTCGAGTTCTATGACAAGATACCCCTGAAGCACGACTACCAGGGCCGGGGCAACCGGGTGGTGGCCGGAGGTATTGCCCGTTACGGGAGCCACCTCGAGCCCGGAGTGGTGATGATGCCCAGCTTCGTCAACATCGGCGCCTACGTCGGCACCGGCACGATGGTGGACACCTGGGCGACCGTCGGCAGCGGCGCCCAGATCGGCCGCCGGGTGCACCTGGCCGGTGGGGTGGGCATCGGCGGCGTGCTGGAGCCCCCCGGAGCGCGCCCGGTCATCGTCGAAGACGACGCCTTCATCGGGTCCCGCTGCATCGTCGTGGAGGGAGTGATCGTCCGGGAGGGCGCGGTACTGGCGGCCCAGAACTCGATCACCGCCTCGACCCACATCGTTGATGCGACCCAGGATCCCGCCGTCACCTATAAGGGAGAGGTCCCGGCGGGTGCGATCGTCATCCCCGGGAGCCGGAGCCGCGAGTTCCCCGGCGGGACCTACGAGGTCAACTGCGCGTTGATCATCGGTCGCCGGACCGGCACTCATGACGACAAGCTGGCGCTCATGGACGCGGCCCGCGATTTTGGCTTCGCTCTGTAGCCGCGTCGTACGCTGGAGGCGGCAGGGGTCTTGAGGTAGATCCGTTAAACCGGTAGCTGAGAAGGTTGCCGAACGTTCGGCTCTGAGCCACCGGTTACCCGTCAACCGGCTTGTGAATGCCGACTCCGGGGAGCAGTTTCAAGTGTTGGGGGCTCCTTGACTCCGACAGGGGCAGCCGCCGCCGTCGTCTGACGGGTCTGCCTTCATGACGGTGAAGCCCTCGCCCTGGGGTGTCTGCACGTAGTCGATCGCCACGCCCGCCACGGCTTCGCGGGTCTCGTTCGCCACGGCCATCTTCACCCCGTGGGCCTCGAACACTTCGAAGTCGCTCCCCGCTTCGGACATGAAGGCCAAGCCGTACATGGTCCGGCAGCCGCCCTGCCCGGCGGGAAATACGTGCAGGTAGGCCCTTTCCGGCGCTCCCTCGCTCAACGCGATCACTTTCTCCGCTGCGGCCGGTGCCAGATCGATAAGCATCGTGTCGCTCATTTCGTGTCCCTTCCGTCCTCGGCGGCTTCGCCGGACCGTGCTCGTGTATCGGGAGTGGCTGTCACATGGATCAACGGCTTGGCCGACCATCGAACCGATATGCGATGTCGGGCTTCGCTCTTCGAACTGTAGCGTCCAGGTCAAGGGCCGAGGGCTCCCGCAGGTACCGGCCTCCGGTGACGCGAAGAATCAGGGCTAGCTGCAGCCGGTGGTGTCTCCGCAGGTCAGGCAGACGTAGCAGGCGCCGTTGCGGACGGTCATGTGACCGCAGGAGGAGCACACCGGGGCGTCTCCCATCAGGCCTCCGATCATCTGGCCGGCACTCGCAAGGGCGACTTCCTCCGCGCTCGCGGTTGCCGCGCCAGATCCGTTGCCGGCCCCCACCGGCACCAGGTTGAGGGGCAGTGGCTGGACGGGGTCGGGCTGCTTGGAGTCCACGAACCGGGCCGCGGCGGCTTGCGCCTCGATGTCCTGTTCCTTGAGCGCCTCGGACAGCTCCATCTGGCGGCCGGCCTCGGCGGCGAGTCCCTTCGGGGGTTCCGGGAGGTCGCTGCTCGACCGATCGGGAGGCACTTGGGCCAACTCGTCCCGATGCAGGTATTCGACGCCGAGCGCCCGGAACACGTAGTCAACGATCGAGTTGGCCATCTTGATGTTCGGATGCTTCTCCACGATGCCGCGGGGCTCGAACGTCTGGTACACGAAGGTGTCCACGTACTCCTCCAGCGGCACGCCGTACTGGAGTCCCTTGCTCACCGCGATCGCGAAGCTGGCAAGTACGCCCCGGAGCGTGGCGCCCTCCTTGGCCAGGTCGATGAATATCTCGCCGAGCGTTCCGTCGTCGTACTCCCCGCTGCGGAGGAACACCTTGTGGCCGCCGACCCGAGCCTCCTGGGTCCACCCTGTCCGGCGGGCCGGTAGCAGGAAGCGGGGACGTGGCTGCCGGGCGTAGGCCTGGGTGGGTGAGGTGCCGGCAGGCCAGACTCCCCACGCCATCGCGGACTCGGCCTGGAGTGCTTCGGTGACTTCCTCGCTCTCCTCCTCGGACACGCCGTCGTCCGAAGATGCGGACAGCGGCTGCGAAGCCTTGGAGCCGTCGCGGTAGAGGGCCACTGCCTTCACGCCCAACTCCCAGGACATCATGTAGGCATCGGCCACATCCTCGACGGTTACCTCGTTGGGCATGTTGATCGTCTTGGAGATGGCGCCCGAGATGAAGGGCTGGGCGGCGGCCATCATCTTGATGTGGCCCGTGTGGTGGATGAACCGCTCCCCGTACTTGCCGTTGCGGTTGGCGCAGTCGAACACCGCCAGGTGCTCGGCACGCAGGTGCGGTGCTTCCTCGATGGTCTGGCGGCCGCAGATGAAGTCGTTGGCCTCCCGGATCTGCTTCTTGCTGAAGCCGAGCGCCGGCAGCAACCTGAACTCGAACGTTCCGTACTCCTCCTCGGTGAAGCCGAGCCGTTCCAAGGTGTCGGCGCCCAGCGTGAAGACGTTGAAGGCGTTCTCCAGTTCGAAGGCGCCGGGAAGGGCCTTCCCGACCCTGGCCAGGTCCTCGGAGGTAAAGCCCCGCGCCGCCAGGCTGCGGCTGTTGACGTGCGGAGCGCCCTCGAGCGATGAGGTACCCACCACATAGGCCAGGATGTCGAGTATCTGTTGCCGGTCATAACCGAGACGCCGTAGCGACGGGGCGATCGACTGGTTGGCGATCTTGAAGTACCCCCCGCCGGCCAGCTTCTTGAACTTCACGAGGGCGAAGTCCGGTTCCACGCCGGTGGTGTCGCAGTCCATTACCAAGCCGATGGTTCCGGTTGGCGCGAGCACGCTTGCCTGGGCGTTGCGGTAGCCGTGCTGCTCGCCCAACTCCAGGGCCCGGTCCCAGGCCTGGCGGGCCGCGTCCAGCAGGTCGGCCGGGCAGTGTGCCGGGTCGATGGTGCTGACCGTGGTGCCGATACCTTCGAAGCCGGTCTCGTCATAGGCCGCCCGACGATGGTTCCGCATCACCCGCAACATGTGTTCGCGGTTCTTCTCGAACCCGGGGAAGGGGCCCCGCGCCTTGGCCATGTCGGCGGAGGTGGCGTAAGCCTCGCCGGTGAGGATGGCGGTCAGCGCGCCGGCGATCGCCCGGCCCTCGTCCGAGTCGTAGGGGATTCCGGAGCGCATCAGGAGGCTGCCGAGGTTGGCGTAACCGAGGCCGAGCGTGCGGAAGTCGTAGGAGCCCTGGGCGATGGCCTTGGATGGGAAGTGGGCCATGGTCACCGAGATCTCCAGGACGATCGTCCACAGGCGGATCGCGTGGAGGTATCCGTCGATGTCGAACCGGCCGGTTGCGTCGTCCAGGAAGGCGCCGAGGTTGATGCTGGCCAGGTTGCAAGCCGTGTCGTCCAGGAACATGTACTCCGAACAGGGATTGGACGCCCGGATCTCGCCATCCGCCGGGCAGGTGTGCCACTCGTTGATGGTGGTGTGGTACTGGATACCCGGATCGGCACAGGCCCAGGCGGCGTCCGCGATCTGTTCCCACAGGTCTCTTGCCCGGACCGTCTTGCTGACGTCGCCCTCCACCCGATTGATCAGTTCCCAGTCGCCGTCCTCGGCGACCGCCTTGATGAAGCGGTC
The DNA here is from genome assembly GCA_009841105.1 of Acidimicrobiia bacterium. Lineage (GTDB taxonomy): Bacteria > Actinomycetota > Acidimicrobiia > Spongiisociales > Spongiisociaceae > Spongiisocius > Spongiisocius variivorans. Next base: position 38,286 of record VXMM01000018.1, read on the forward strand.
GTCAACCCGCACCGAGTTGTTGGAGTTCTGGCCCGACACGGTCATGTAGGCCTCGCCGTTGAAGTCGGCCGGGAACCCACCGTGCTCGATCAGCAGGCGGGCTTTCATCTCCTCGTCTCGCTTCCAGGCGATGAACTCCTCGATGTCGGGGTGATCGGTGTCGAGGATGACCATCTTGGCGGCCCGTCGGGTGGTGCCACCGGACTTGATCGCCCCCGCCGCCCGGTCTCCGATCTTGAGGAACGACATGAGTCCCGAGCTCTTTCCGCCACCGGCCAGTGGCTCGCCCTCGGCCCTGAGGTTGGAGAAGTTGGATCCGGTGCCGGATCCCATCTTGAAGAGGCGGGCTTCCCGGACCCACAGGTCCATGATCCCGCCATCGTTGACCAGGTCGTCGGCCACCGACTGGATGAAGCAGGCGTGGGGCGCCGGCCTGGAATAGGCGTCGGGGGAGGGGAGTGCCTCGCCGGTCTGCTCATCCACGTACCAGAACCCCTGCGGCGTACCGGTGATGCCGTACTTGTGCTTCAAGCCGGTGTTGAACCACTGCGGGCTGTTGGGCGCGGCCATCTGGTTGGCGAGCATGTACTTGAGTTCGTCCTCGAAGGTCTGGGCGTCGGCGCCGCTGTCGAAGTAGACGTAGCCCTCACCCCAATGTCTCCAAGTCTCGGCGAGCCGGTTGAAGACATCCTTGGCGGAGCCCTCCGTCCCGAGAACGGGATTGCCTTCTGAATCCAGCACCGGATCGCCATTGGCGTCGAGCCGGGGCACGCCGGCCTTTCGGAAGTACTTCGAGACGATGATGTCGGTGGCTACCTGCGACCAGGAGGTCGGAACCTCGGCGTCAGCCATCTCGAAGACCACCGAGCCGTCCGGATTGACGATCCGCGACTCGCGGTGGGTCCAGGCGATGTCATCGTACGGGTCGCGGCCTTCGGTTGTGAACAGACGCTGCATCCGAAGCCCGTCTCCCCGTCCCGCCATCATCGCCCTCCTTTTCGATGAGAGTACGGGCGCCTGCCGGGAGCCCCCACTCTTCGCTTGCCACACGCTGATACGCCTGATTACCGGTTCGTAAACCGGCTCCCGATCATGGCGGTCGGGTCAGTCAAGCCCGAGACCGGGCATATCAGTGTAATACCATGGCTGTAATTATTCAACTGGTTTCTGTGCCGTCGCCGACCCTGAGGCCAGAAAAACCTCGAGCCGTGATGCGTTTTCGCTTACCTTTTCTCCTTCGCCGGCGCCCCGCGCGATGAAATCGCGCCGGTGGGTGGGAAGTGCGATCCAGGCAGCGCGGAGCATCGTGGCACGGTCCGGACCGACGGGGAAGAGGGGAAGAGAGGCACGCGGCCGGGGAAGTCGGCTCCACCATACAGGCTCTACGGGCCGCCGCCTGTCTACCCGTCCATCCGTTTTTTCTCGCTCTGGATGTGGGTTCGCGGGTAGAGGGTCTCGGTATGGCCATCCACCGAGATGACCTGGCCGCTGATTCGCTTTCCTCGTGCTGAGGCTAGAAAGACCACCATGTCGGCTATCTCTTCCGGATCGACGAAGGTTCCCATCGAGGTGCCCTCTGCATAGAGCGAACGTATCTCCTCCCTTGACAGACCCTCCGCCTCGGCGTGGGCTGCGATCACCCGATCCATGCGTTCTCCCGTGATGGCGCCGGGAGCGACGGCGTTCACCCGGATGCCGTGGCGTCCGAGTTCCATAGCCAGGGTCTTGGTCAGACCGATCACGCCGAACTTGGCGGCCACGTACGGCGCTCGGAACGGCATGCCCAGAAACCCTGCGGTGGACGAGATGTTGACGATGACGCCCGATTGCTGCCGCTTCATGGCAGGGATGACCTGCCGGGCGCAGTTGAACTGGCTGTCAAGGCCCACCGCCAGGCACCGGCGCCACTCACCCGGGGTGATTTCCTCGAGAGGCTTGGTGGGTCCGGCTATCCCCGCATTGTTGACCAGCACGTCGATCCCGGAGGCGGTGATCGGATCCAGCCAGGCCGCCACGGCGTCCGGATCCGTCACGTCCACCGGGGCGCACTCCACTGCGGACGGCAGGTTGGCCATCGCCCGTTCATCGACGTCGCACACGAAGACGGTGGCGCCCTCGCCGACCAGCGCCCGGGCAATCGCGAGGCCGAGCCCGCCGGCGCCGGCGGTCACCACGGCTCGCTGTCCGTCGAGGCGCGTGTCCATGCCTGGAGGTTATCGAGCGCCGCTTGCCCCGGCTTGCTGGATTGCTGCCCTCGGACGCCGGTCCATTCGGGGCATCGACCCGATACAATCCGCGCCATGGACCTCTACGCCCGCGTCAACATTCTCGAAGGCCGGGCGGTCCGTCTCGGTAGGGGCAGCCTCGACGACGTTATCTCCCTCGACGCCGACCCGATCAACCGGGCCAGGGGCTGGGCTGACATGGGTGTGGACTGCCTCCTGGTGGTCGATCTCGACGCGGCCGCCTACCGCTCCTACCGGAATCGCCCCCTGATCGACCGGATGCTGAGCACCCTCGATGTGCCGATCGTGGTGGCGGGCGGGATCCGCTCCGAGCGGGAGGCCGCCCGGCTTATCAAGCAGGGCGCCTGGAAGGTGATGATGGGCACGGCCGCCATCGAGACGCCCACCATGGTCTGGGACCTGTGCCGTGACTTCCCCGGCCGGATGATGGTGTCGCTCGATGTCCTCGGCAACGAGGAGTTGGTCACCGAGGGGTGGACCTCCGATTCCGGCCGGTTCATGGAAGAGGTGATGCTGGAGATGGCTTCGTGCGGGGTGAGCGGCTTTTTCGTGACCGACGCCCGCCGCGATGTCCTCTCGGAACGTCCCAATCTCGACATCCTCCGGACGGCTCTGGAGTACATCGACGAGCCGGTGGTCGCCTCAGGCGGTGTGCGGAACCTGGACGACCTCCGCGCGCTGACCTCGATCGAGGTCGACGGGCGCAGCCTCGCCGGAGTGGTCGTAGGCCGGGAGGTCACCGAAGGGCGGTTCACCGTCGGCCAGGCCAAGGCGGTTCTCGGCGGGCCCGGAGCACCGCCCACCCGCGTGCTCCAGCTCCGGGTCGTGCTTCCCTGCAGTGACCTGGGCCGGAGCGTCGACTTCTACCAGGGCACACTCGGTTTCGCTCGCATCGACACGGCGGGATCCGGAGGACACGAGGAGGCCCGCTCGGGAGCCCTGCTGGACGTGGGTGCTGACTCCGTGCTTGAGCTGGTGCCCGAGGACGGCCCCGGGCAGGTCCGGCATCACAGCCGGCTGGTTTTCGTGGTGGATGACGCGGAAGCCCACCGGGATCGGGTGGAAGGCCTCGGCCACACCACCGGTCCGGCGCCGGCCGGATCGCCCCGAGCCTTCGAAGTCGAGGCCCCGGACGGTGTTACCGTGATCATCTCCGAACCTCTCGGGGTACGTACTCCGTAGGAACTGCATTCAGAAAGGTGCTGAAGAGACGGGGATGGGTTGGCCAGCGATGCCTCTACGTGGGGTTTCGTTGCGTACGATCAGGCCAACTGGACGTTTTTCAGTACCCTCTTAGCAAACATATCGCCTGCTGAACAGAGGAGGGTCGTTGGTGAAGATCGGCTCGGGAAGGCTCCGGCTACTGGTGCTGTCGATGGTCGCCGCCCTGCTACTGACCGCGTGCGAGCTCCGCATCTTCGCCGATCTGGTGGTCGAGGCGGACGAAAGCGGTACGTTCACGGTCGAGCTGTCCATGGACGATGCCCTGGCCTCCCTGGCGGGTGCCGAACTCGGTGACGGTCTGGCGCTTGGAGAGGAGCTGGTTCCGGACGGATGGAGCACCACGGCCGTATCCGAGGACGGATACGAAGGAATCCGCTCCACCGCCTCCTTCGAGTCGTTGGCCGGTTTGCGAGAAGTCCTGTCGGACCTGATGTCAACGGGGGGACAATCCACCGATCTGGGGTTGCTGGATTTCCTGGCCGCCGGCCTGCCCACCCGGGAGGGTGACACTTACCGGTTCAGTCTGGCCATCCCGGCCGGCGTCGAGGGAATGCTGGGCGAGGGCTTGGCGGAGAGTCCCGTGCCGCTGGACATAGCCATGCTCGACCAGGTGTTCGACATTCGCATCAGCGTGATGCTGCCCGGCGAGATCATTTCTCACAATGCCGACCTGCACACCGGGAACCTCCTCGTCTGGAACCTCTCCCTCGCCGACCCCGGCCGAACGCTCGAGGCTGAGTCGCGGCTTCAGTCGTCAGGCGGGGCGATCGTCTGGGTTCCGGTGGCGGCGGCCCTGGTCATCGTGATCGTCCTGGTCGTAATGGTCCGCTCCCGGCGGAGCCGAGCGGGGCCGGCCGATCCGGGTGTCGAACAGCCGGACGGGCGTGCGGCGGTGAAGTGATGATGCGGAGGTCCGTTACCGGGGGCCGACCATGAGGTTCGTAGAAGGGCTGGTGGTGGACCGCGAGTTCACCTATTCGGACGTGTTTCTCGTGCCCTCCTTCTCAGACATCTCGTCCCGGATGGATGTCGACCTCACGCCACCGGACGGTGCCGGTATCAACATCCCGGTGGTGGTGGCCAACATGACGGCGATCTCCGGCCGGCGGATGGCCGAGACGGTGGCCCGTCGCGGGGGCCTGGCCGTGTTCCCCCAGGACGTGGAGCTAGAAGCCATTGCCGACATGGTGTCCGCCGTGAAGAGAGCGGACCCCGTGCTGGACACCGCCATCACGCTTACCCCTCACGACAACGTCAACACGGCGAGGGCCCTCATCAACAAGCGGTCCCATGGGGCGGTCATCGTGGTGGATGGACAGGGCCGTCCGGTGGGGATCTTCACCGAGGGCGACCAGGAGGGCGCCGACCCGTTCACCCACCTGTCGGAGGTGATGTCGGACGAGCCGATTGTCCTTCCCGCCTGGCTGGATCCCGAAGCCATGTTCGAGGAGTTGGCCGAGCGCCGGGTTCCCCTAGCGCCGGTGGTGGATGAGTCGGGGATACTGGTCGGCGTCATCACCCGTCCGGGCGCCTTGCGGGCCACCGTATACGAGCCGGCGACCGACGACCAGGGTCGGCTGCTGGTGGCTGCCGCGGTCGGAATCAGCGGAGATGCCGGCGCCCAGGCCGCCGGATTGTCGGAGATCGGAGTGGACGTCGTCGTGGTCGACACCGCCCACGGTCACCAGGCCCGGATGCTCGAGGCGTTGAAGGAAGTCCGGGCCTTGGTGGGTGACCGTCCGATCGTGGCCGGCAACGTGGTCACAGCCCGGGCCGTCACCGACCTCATCGACGCCGGCGCCGACATCGTCAAGGTCGGGGTGGGGCCGGGCGCCATGTGCACCACGCGGATGATGACCGGCGTGGGGCGTCCCCAGTTCTCGGCGGTCGTGGAGTGCGCCGCCGCGGCCCGGTCCCGCGGACGCCAAGTGTGGGCCGACGGAGGGGTGCGTAACCCGAGGGACGTGGCCCTGGCGCTGGCTGCCGGCGCGTCGGCGGTGATGGTCGGTTCGTGGTTCGCAGGTACCTACGAGTCCGCCGCCCCCACCCTGTTGGACGTGGAGGGCAACGTCTACAAGGAGAACTACGGCATGGCTTCTCGCCAGGCCGTGAAGCGGCGCACGGCCAAGGACACCGCCTACCAGCGGGGCCTCAAGACCATGTTCGAGGAGGGCATCTCCGAAGGCCGCATGTATCTCAGTTCCGAGGCCCCCGGCGTGGAGGACCTGCTCGATCGGATCACCGCCGGGGTGAGATCGTCCTTCACCTACGCGGGCGCCCGAACGATCGACGAGTTTCACGGGCGGGCGGTGATCGGGGTCCAGTCCTCGGCCGGCTATTCCGAGGGTCAGCCGCTTCACGACGGGTGGTGATCAGTGGCCAGTGAGTGGCCGGGTGGCTTGTAGTGGTCAGCGGCCACTGGCCACTGACCATTGACCGCTGGATTGGCGCGGGAGCGGCGCCGATTGCGAGTAGCCTCAGTATCGATGGCACGGGTAAGGCTGTTCGCGAACCTGCGCGAGATCGCTGGTAGCTCGCAGGTGGACATCGAGGGTGACACTGTCGGTGCGGTAGTGGCTGCCCTGGGGGACCGGTTCGGACCGGAGTTCCGGCGGCACCTGCAGACTGCCCGCCTGTGGAAGAACGGGAACGAAGGCTCTTTCGAGGACTCGGTGAAGGACGACGATGAGTTGGCGGTCATTCCTCCGGTTTCGGGCGGCGCCGTAGCGGGAGCCGGTGCCGGGGGTCTGGACGGGTTGTTGCTGGCCGGTCTGATGCTGGTGCTGATCGTGGCCAACACCCTGGAGGTGGCCATTGTTGTGGCGATCTGGGTTGGCGTGGTGGCGCTCTGGGTGGTCGACCTGGTCAACTCCTCATCCGACAGCGACTTCGGTCTGCATCCCCAGCCCATCCTCGCCTCCATCCTCGTGTCCATGGCCATCGCCAACACGCTCGGAGTGATCGGCCTCGGGATCGGGGTGGCTGTCTCGATGGTCCTGGTGATGGGATGGGCGGTGGTGAGGCCTTCGGCCCGTGACCTGACCTCCATCGGCGCTTCGGCGCTCGGCGCGGTAATAGCGTCCCTGGCAGTGGCGTCACTCCTGTTGGCCCGGTCGGTCGCCGACGGCGGGGACCGTCAGGTCGCCGGGTTGTTGATCGTGATCGCTCTGGGCGCTCTGGTCGGGCGGTGGACCGAGGCAAGCCGGTCACGCATGTTCGATCCCTACCTGGTCGGACCGGTCCTAATGATCGTGGCGGCAGTGGCGGTGGCCTACCTTTCCGGGTTCGACCTGCTGGCCTGGTTCTTCATCGGGCTGGTCCTGGCCTTCGCAACGATCGCAGGCCGTGGTATCGGCCTCGCTTTCCGTACGGGCGCGATCCGCCTGACGGCCAGACCGGACGGTCTTCTGGCGGCGCTGGACGGTCCGATGCTGGCTGTGGCGGTATTCATGCCCATGATGAGCGTGATCGGGTGAGGACGTCGGCGGCATACCGCGCACGCCAGGCTGTTCTTGACCGACTCCGTGATGTCGCTGACGCGGCGTGTGAGTAGTGGCCAGCATGCGCCCCGGAGGTGATCAAGTTCCGTTAAGCCCTGCGGTTGGGTTGTCCGTCTTCCCGCGTTACAACATCTACCGACTACCGATCACTGACCACTGACCACTAGCCTCAAATGCCATGTCCAAGCACATCCGGCGCGTCGTGTTCCTGGTCGCGCCCGCACTGGCTGTCGCAGTTCTCGCGCCTATCCCGTCGGTAGCCGTGACACAGGCGGAAGTGGAGGAGGCTTGTGGCGAGTACCAGGATGCGGTGGACATCCTTGACGCGGCCGTCGCAGAACGGAACGAGGCGCAAGCCCTGGTAGCGCGGCTCTATGCGGACCGGGACGTCATAACCGGCCGGGTTGCCCGGCTCCAAGACCAGATCGCCGAACGCTACGAGGAACTCGAAACGCTGCGCGCGGCTGTGGTGGATTGGGCGGTCGAGTCCTACATGACCGCCGAGACCGAGATCAGCGGCATCGTGCTCCGGACGAGTTCTCTGGACAAGCTGGTCACCGGCCAGGAGTTCATCAACGCCATAACGACCGAGCGGGTGGCGGCAGTGGACCGGTGGCAGGTGATACTGGCGCAGACGGAGGTCATGGAGGAGCAACTCGTGGAGGAGGAGATCGAGCTGCTCCTATTGGAGATCAGGGCCGAACAGCAGGCCGGGATACTGGCTGCGGCGACGGATGAGGCTCTTTACGCCTCGCGGCAACTGGAGGGAGAATGCAGCCGCCTCTACCGGCAACGCCAGGCCGAGTTGGCGCGGGCCCGGGCCCTCGAGGCAGCTCGGCGGGCGGGCCCGGCGGCCGGGGTAGGACCCGGGTTGACACCCGGTTTCATCTGCCCGCTCGATCCGGCCGCCACCTCGTTCATCAACGACTGGGGGTTCCCGCGGTCGGGAGGGAGAACCCACCGTGGTAACGATCTGTTCGCCCCCAGGGGTCAGCCCATCTATGCGGTGGCCGACGGCACGGTGCTGCTGACACAAGGAGGACGGGGCGGTATCGCGCTGTGGCTGGCGTCCGGCTACGGGGTCGACTATTACTACGCACACCTCGAGGGTTATGGCTCGGGGGTCGCCTCGGGGACCCGGGTCAGCAAGGGCCAGGTGGTCGGCTACAACGGCAATACCGGCAACGCCCGCACCACGCCCCCACACCTGCATTTCCAGCTCCATCCCAATGGACGGACCTCGGCGCCGGTCAATCCCTATCCGACGCTGGTGCGAGCCTGTTTATGAGGGGGAGGAAGAACGTCCGGTTGGCGCGGAACTGCCAACGAACCTCCGGGTCGAGGCATCGCGTGCCGCCCCGCTTTCCTCGGCACTCTGGTGCGAGGCGCGGCTGTTACGGCGTGATGATCTGCCCCATTCCGTTCGGCGTCCTCCAGTTCGATCCGGGTATCCGTTGATGTTCGATACCAGCACCTCCGGGCATCGTACGGCGGCGGAGCGGGTGGGCCCGTTCGCCACGCGAGACTTTCTCGCCACCGTCTGGCGGCATACGGCCGCGCCCGGTCAAGTGCCTCTCATCCTGTCGGACGAGCGTGGGGAGGTGGCTCTGGTCGAAGAGGGTGATCACCTCGGGCTTCTGGGCCATGAGGACCTGGTTGACTACCGATCCCCGCTCGGCGACGCGGTCGACCTGCTGGTCGAGCACTTCGGAACGTTGGGTCGGCGCCGTTCCTTCCGGTTCGATTCCCTTCCGTCCGGTGCCGCCGCCGTCATCACCGAAGCCCTGGACCGGGTGGGTTTCGGCTATCGCGTGGCCACCCATGCCGAGGCCGCCGTGGTTGACCTCCCGGCCACGTTCGACGAGTACCTGATCGGCATCGGCAAGAAGCAACGTCACGAGGCCCGCCGCAAGCGCCGCCGGTTCGTCGGGGAGATGGGCGGGTTGAGCCTGGAGACCTTCGAGGAGCCGGGCCCGGTCCTGGACGACTTCTTCCGGCTCCATCGCCGCTCGGCGGGCCGTAAGGGCCGGTTCATGACCGAACCGATGGAGGAACTGTTCACGGACCTCCTCCGTGCCGACGGCTGGCGTCTGGATGCCCTGTACGGAGATGACAACCTGCCCGCAGCAGTGGTGATCGCGTACTCGGACGCCGACGGCTACTACCTGTACAACTCCGCCTACGATCCCGATCTTCGTCACGTGTCTCCCGGCGTGGTGCTCCTCACCGAGTTGATCGGCGCCACCATCGCGGGGGGCGGCGAGGTGTTCGACTTCCTCAAGGGATCGGAGTCCTACAAGTACCGCATGGGGGCACGGGCGCGCCCGCTGCTCGTGGTGGAGGGCGGCACATGATCCGCAAGGTGGTATTCCTGTCGATGCACACCTCCCCCTTGGATCGTCCCGGTGTGGGTGACGCCGGTGGCATGAACGTCTATGTCGATGAACTGGCTGCCTCGCTCGCCCGGCGGGGTATCGAGGTGACGGTGTTCACACGGCGGACCGATCCGAGCCGAGCGAGGGTGATCGGCACGCCGGCCGGGTACGACGTGATCCATGTCGAGGCCGGGCCGATGGCGCCTCTACCGATTCCCCAGCTCGGCGATTGGGTGGGGGAGTTCGCTCGGCAGGTTACCGAGGACGTCCTCGATGGTGGCGAGGGCAGGCGGGAGACCGACATCCTCCACAGCCATTACTGGCTGTCCGGATGGACGGGGCTCTTCGTCAAGCAGGTTACGGGCCTCCCGCTTGCCAACTCGTTCCATACGTTGGGCCGGGTCAAGGACGCCACCCGTCGACCGGGCCAACCGAGCGAGCCCTTGTACCGCATTGCTGCCGAGCGGGAGGTGATCACCGGGTCCGACTGCATTATCGCTTCCACCGAGCACGAGTCGCTGGAGTTGATCGAGCGTTACGGCGCCGATCCCAGCCGGGTGTGCGTTAACCCGCCGGGCATCGATCTGAACTTGTTCAGGCCCGGTGATCGCCGGGAGGCTAGGAAGCGGCTGGGCCTCGATGACGTGCCGACCGTGCTCTTCGTGGGGCGCATCCAGGCGCTGAAGGGCTTGGACGTGGCGGTGGCGGCCTTCGGCATGTTGCGCGACCGCCTCCCGGATGCTCGGATGATGGTGGTGGGAGGGCCGAGCGGTCCCTCCGGTGTCGAGGAGGAACTCGAGATCCGGCAGCTCGCCGCCCGCCTCGGACTGGACGGGAAGCTGATCTGGTGCGGGGTCCAGCCGCATCGCCGCCTTCCGATCTACTACCGGGCCGCCGATGTGCTCATCGTGCCGTCAAGGAGCGAGTCCTTCGGGTTGGTGGCAGCGGAAGCGCAGGGGGTGGGCCTGCCGGTGGTGGCCGCTGACGTGGGCGGTCTGAGGTACGTGGTCGAGGACGGGGTGTCGGGGTTCCTGGTCGACGGATGGGATCCACCCGACTACACCAAGGCCCTGTTGAGGGTCCTCGACGGGTCGGCTTACCGCCGCGAATTGATCCGGGGCGCCTTGGCGGCGGGTCGTCGCTTCGGCTGGGAAGTGGCTACGGAGCGGCTCCTGGAACTCTATGCGGGGATCACCAATGGGTCGCGATGAACTTACCGAGCGGCTGGGCGCCGTTTTCCGGTCGTGGGTGGAGGATCCCGGATCGGACGTGGTGGCCACCGAACTCGTGGAGGGCCGATGGGCGGTCCGGATGGCTCAGCAGACTCGCGACTTCACCACGGTATGGGTCGAGCCCGGCGACCGTACGGTCGGGTTCGAGGCGTACGTTCTCCCTTCGCCTCCCAGGCGGCTGGAAGAGGTCTACCGGTTGCTGTTGGTGCGCAACTATCGAGCCTGGCGGGTCCACTTCGCCGTCGATCATGGTGGTGGGATCTACCTGCGGGGCCGGACCGAGGCCGAGCGCGCCGATGAGGAGGTTCTCCAGTACGTCTTCGCAGAGATCTACGAACTGGTGGATCTCACGTTCCGCCTCCTGGTAAGGACGGGATTCGGGCGCTGACGCGGGGCGCCGCGCGTCATGGCCCGGAGCGGCAGAGCGCGAAAATTTTCGGGGAGGGTCTTGTTCACATGCCCTGTGAGCAACCCCTGGGGATTGTGTGGATAAGGCCTGGATAGAGGCCCTTCCATCTATTGCTTAAGATGTAGTGGAGATGTTATAATAAATCAACAGATGGGTTGATTCGCCAGACGGTAGGCCGTAAGGTTCTGTTCAGAAGGCCCGAGGTGCTGGCGCCGAGCGAATCCGTCAGGGGAAGTGCGGTGGAATTCGGTAAAGGTTCCTCGGGCTTTCGTTGTGTCCGGAGTCGGCCGGCCGGGTCGATTACCCGAGGCCGAACATCAACTCGTTGAGGCGGACCGAGGCGGTGCGGAAGGTCTTGGGATCGAGACGGACCGACCCGATCTGTAGTCCGGCCATGCCCTGGTTCCCGGAGGTGATGACCCGCAGTACGTCGTCGTACTCGAGCATCCCCAGGCACAAGCACCGCCCTTGCCGGTCGTGGACCCCGACGATCATCCGGTGGAGGCGGACCAGGTCGAAGCCGGCGGGGAGGCTGGGCGCGAACACGGTGGGCAACACGCGCCAGCGCTGGAGGGGTGCCGGGAAGGCTGCGGCGAACCGAGCGGCGCGCATGTCCATACGCTCCTCGGGGCTCATCGGGAGGCTGCCCCGGTTGGCAGGTACGGTGATCACGTTGGTAGAAAGGAACCGCCGCAGGAGGCCCACCAGGGGTTCCAACTCACCACCCCGCTGGACGGCCCATACAGTGTCGGGACGAACCAACTCCGCCTTGTGATACTTGAGGCGCTGGCCCACCACCCCGGAGACGGTCCCGCTGGTGTCGATGACGATCAGGTCCGCCTCCGCCCGGGCGGTTTCCACCAGCGAAGCCACCCCGGCCACCTGCTGGAGGATGAACCGATCCGGCCTGATGCTTCCCACGAACCGCAGATCGTCGGCTTGGGCCAAGTGGTCAGCGTCGGCGGGAGAGCGGAGCCACTTCAGGCCGACGCATGTGGGCGGGCCCACGGTGGTGCAAGCCAGGTCGCTGTCGATGTAGGCGACGGTCCTTCCCGCCTGGAGGGCGTTGTCGACCAGCGTGCGAGCCAGGGTCGTCTTCCCCGAGTCGGGCGCCCCGATGATCATCACCACCCCCTCGGCCGAGGACAGCAGTTCGGTGTCGCCGAGCGCCGGATCACCCATGTCCTAATGCTAAACCGCGCCCCGGACCCGCCCCGAGGTCACTGGTCACCCTCCACCGGCCGCCTTCCAGAGTCCCTTGGAACCAACCATCTAGGCTCTGGCTGACGTGGTTCCGAGCTTCCCGCTTCCGATTACCTTCCTGTCCGACTTCGGCCGTAAGGACGAGTTTGTCGGCGTGGTCCACGGGGTGATCGCCACACTGGCTCCCCGGTGCCGCGTGATCGACCTGAACCACTGGATCCCGGCCGGCGACGTCCGGGCCGGCGCTCTGACTCTGTTGCGGGCCATCCAATACATGCCGGCCGGCGTGGTGCTGGCGGTGGTGGATCCTGGTGTGGGCAGTGACCGCCGGGCTCTGGTGCTAGAGACCGGCTGGGGCTATCTCGTGGGTCCGGACAACGGAATTCTCTCCCCGGCCGCGGCCTTTCTCGGAGGAGTAACAGAGGCATACGCGATCGAGAACCCGGACGTGATGCTTCCGGCACGAGGCCGGACGTTCGAAGGAAGGGACCGGTTCGCCCCAGCGGCGGCCATGCTCGCAGCCGGAGAGGCGCGGCCGGACGAGATGGGGCCACAACTGGATCCGCAGGTACTGAAGCCGTTATTGCTGCCCCTGTCCGAGGTGACGGAGGACGGACGGGTGGAGGGTCGGGCGTGGTGGGTGGACACCTACGGCAACGTCCAGACCAACATCACGCCCGAGGACCTGGAGGAGGCGGGCATGAGGCCGGGCGAGCGGGTGGTCGTGAGGGTGGGCCTGATGAACTACCGCGTGCCGTGGGTGGGAACGTTCGCCGATGTTCGGGAAGGGAGGCCGCTTCTCCACATCGATTCGGCCGGGCTGATGGCGCTGGCCGTGCGGGGCGGGCGGGCCGACGACCACTTCACGCTTGCCGTTGACTCGTCGGTCGTGATTTCTAGTTGCTAGTTATTGGTTCCTAGTTGCTAGTTGGATTGGATTACACTAACCAGTCCGGTGGAGACTCCATCTCGAGGCTGTGGTCGATCTGTGATAGCATAATGAAAGCATGGTGCACGTCCTGATACGGAATCTGCCCGTAGAGACGCATGCCGAGCTACGGCATCGGGCCGAGCGTGAGGGCAAATCGCTTCAGCAGTACCTCGTGTCCGAGTTGAAGCGGCTCGCGGCGCGCCCCACGCTCGACGATGTCCTCAACAGGGTGGAAACCCTTGCGGGTGGTCGCGTCGGCGCTAGACAGTCGGTGGAGGATCTGGCCGAGGACCGCTGGCAGCGTTGATCGTCCTCGACGCCTCCGTGCTCGCCAATGCGGTCGGTGACGACGGCAGCGACGGCGCCGACGCCCGGCGAGAACTGCGTCACGCCGGCGACGCCGCCATACCGGACCTGGCCTATGCCGAAGTCGTTTCAGTCCTCAGGAAGCGCTGGCTGGCCGGTGACCTCACACTCGAGCGATTCGCGGACGCCGTGGAGGCACTCGCCGATTTGCCGCTCGCGCAGTACTCCATGGTCTCGTTGCTTCCCCGGATCTTCGAGTTGCGAGCCAATCTGACGCCTTACTACGCCGTCTACGTGGCGCTGGCGGAAGCACTCGAGTGTCCACTCCTCACCAACGACAGAGCGCTGGCCGGCGCACCTGGCCCGCAGTGCGAGATCCGTGTGGTAACGGTGTGAACTGCCACAGATCCGGATCGTCCTCGGCGAACTGAGTGCTTGGGCAAAGACGTTCTCGGACACCTGCTTGATCTCGGCCGGAGCCTCCGGCGGTCCGCTTGCGAACTGTCCGAGGTCAGCGCCAGTCGTTCTCGGTAACCACGATCTCGCCTACCTCGGTCTCGTCGATGTCGAGCGCGAGGGCGATGAGGTCTCGCGCCATCTCGCGTACTTCCTCGAACGTCCTGGCTTGGGTGTAGTTGGCGTCTAGCCCTGCTACCCGGGCCACCCACCACTCACCCTCGTGAAAAGCCTCGACACGGAAGTGGTGGTCGTGGTGGCTGATGTCATCGCAGAGTGCTCCTAGCCCTCTTCATTATGCTCGCGGCCACACCTTCACTGATCTTGCGGTGTCTAGGAATGTACAGCCTCTCGCCGCCCAGACTCCATACGTCATGTTTGCCTTCCCGGAGGAAGACCAACTCGGTACCGGCTTCGTTGGCGACTTCTCGGAGATGATTCATCAGATCACGCTTCTTAACCTCGGTTCAACGTACCGAATGTCTGTGCTGATTGTAACTGGTGTGATGGCGTGGCATCTGCTCGTGAGGCAAGCTTCGAAGCCCGTATAGCCGCATAGTTGGCTGGCAACGGTAATTACCGTAACCCTCCTGGCTCTCTTCTACAGGCCGAGCAACTGGACTGCGAACACGATCCCGGCCACGCCGATCAAGGCCAGCAGGATCAGCAACGTGATGGCGGTTCCGGACCTCACGGTACCTCGGGTTCGGCGAATCCGCAGTCGAACACCGCTTCCTCGACGTCCTGTCCCCCCAGAACCACGCGTTCGTAGAACACCACGGTGGCGATCTCCTGGGGCGTCAGGGTGTCATTGAAGGAGGGCATGACCCCGCCCGAACCCACCGTGGTACCGGCGTCACCGTAGGTGTTCCGGCCCGCGCCGAGGAAGCCGTCCGTTCCGAGCGAGACCCACTCGATGTGGTCGGTGCACATCGAGAAGGTGTCCAGCAGCGTGCCTGCCAGGGCTGGACCGGAGCCGCCCTCGCCGCTTGCTCCGTGGCACGAGCTACAGCTGGAGGGCGCCGCGTACAGGGCGCTGCCCTCGCCGACCAGCGCGCGGACATCCACGCCTCCGGCTGCGCCGCCCGCCTTATAGACGGAGCCGTCGCAGTTCTCGACCAGGCCGGTAAGGCGGTCGACGGAGAGTTGGCCGCCCGCGCCGCAGTTGGCGCCACCCGCGAAGGCGATCAGATACGTGAGGCCGATGAGCGGGACAGCGAAGAACAGCACGGTCAGCCAGCGGGGCAGCGAGGCGGCAACCCGCTCGGTGAGGCCGGCGGTGGCGCCGGTGACAACCGCCTCGAACCGATGGGCCTCGGCGAGGGTCACCTGCTCGGGCGCAGCAGGGCTTCCGACCGCGGTGGCCGCCATCTCAGGAGCGGGTACCACTGGAGCGCTGACCGGCTCGGGAGCTTCAGGTGAGGCAGGGGGGGCCGGGGTGGCAGCCGGTGCCGGTTCCTCGCTGGGCGGAGCGGTGGTAGCCGGCGCCGGGGCGCCGGACGGAGGCGCCGTTCCGCCTGCCCACGCCGCCAGGACCTCCTCCGGACTTATGCCGTCGGCCTCGGCACGCGCGATGGCCGATCGTTCCACCAGATGCTCGGGGGCATCCATCGCGGCGGCCGCGGCGGCGATGAGCTCGTTCACTGTGCGGTATCCCGGAAGCCGGCCTGAGGCGCCATGGCTACTTCAGCTCCGACAGATAGGTGGCGAGAGCAGTGAGGTCATGATCGGAAAGATGCGCGTACGACGGATGGTTCCCGGACGTGAGCACGCTATCAGGGGTTGACAGCAGGATGATCAGATCGTCTGCGGTCACCGTCCCTGCGTCGCCCCCGTAGGCGGTCCGGTTACCCACATGGGCCAGGTCGGGGCCGATTCGCTGTACACCGAAGGTGGCAGTGTCCAGTGAATCGGCCCAGCTCTCGGTCACGGGTCCGAGACCGACGTCGGCGAGGACCGGTCTCACCAACTGGGTGTGGCAGTAGCCGCACCCCTGTTTCGAGTAGACGGCCCGGCCCTGGTGGCCGAGGGCGGACAGGGGGGCGTCTGGAACCACGTGCCGGGAGTCTCCTCCGGTGTTGTAGGGGCCGACCAGCGCGATGACGAGCCCGACCACGAACAAGCCCGCCATCATGATCCACGTCCGCAACGGATGTAGCTTCACGCCCGTTAGGCGGGGCGTGGCCTTGCTGAGCGCCGGTGGCGCAGCTGGGGGCGCCGGTGAAGGGGATGCCGGGGCCGGAGCCACTGCCACGGCGGCGGGCGCCGGCTCGGGTGCGAGCGCCGCCGGAGGGGCCTCTGGGGTACCGGACGCGGCCGGCGGCGTCCGGGGCTCGGGAGCTGCTGTGGGCGCGGGGAGCGGAGCGCCCCCGCCCCATGCCGCCAGCACTGCCTCGTAGGTGGTCCCGTCAGCCTCGGCGCGGGCCAGGGCTGCTCGCTCCACCAGGTGTTCGGGTGCCCCGAGCGCGGCCGCCGCGGCGGCGAGCTGGTCACTCATCGTCTCGGGACTCCACCGGCACCAACATCTCGACCGGACGGGCACTACCCGAAACGTAGGTTCCCAGGGCCGCCCATACCATCAGGGCGATCCCGACCAGTGCGACGACCGAGGCCAGAGCTCCCACCGTGAACATCACGTCCACGTCGGCGAGGGTGTCCGAGAAACCCGTCCCCGCATTGAGCCGCGAGCCCGAAGCGTTAGCCCAGTTCCAGGTGATTCCCGACACCAGGCCTGCGATCAAGAACGCCGCGGCCGTGATGCCGCCGCCCCAGGTCAGGAGACGGAGCCCCCGCTCGGCCGTCTCCTCGCTGGCGAGGTCCCGTCCCGTGGTCCGTGGGAAGGCATGGAATATGAATGCCACACCGAGCGCGGGTATGGCGACCAGAGTCGAGCCGATCATCAAGCCTTCGTGCCACGTGGTCAGACCCAGCACGGCGGCGACCGACCGGAAGCCGGAGATGCCAGTGAGGATCGTGACCAGGGTGTAGGCCGTCGCTCCGACCATCAGGTACCGGATCACCACGTTCCGGCGGGCGTTTTCCCAGTCCCCCGACAGCGTCTGGCCGAGGTTGGTCATAACCGCCAGCGCGGCGATCATGAGCCCCATCGCCGCGGCCGCCGCCACAGTCTCCGTCCAGTCCGGGGCGGGACCGCCGAGGAACCTGGTCGGCGTGGACAGCAGGGCTGTGCCGGCCAGGGTCCAGAACCCGGCCCGGGCGAGGGGTCCGGAGAACAGCGGCCGGCCGCTCTCCTTGACCAGCACGTAGTAGGCGCTCCCGAGGGCGGCGGCCGGGAAGGCCAGCCAGAGCATCCCGTTGGCCACCAGGCCGGTCTGCAGGAACGGGCCGACACCTTCTAGGCCGGGGATGCTGCCCGTGATATGCAAGGCCGGGTACCACCAGACCGCCCCGAGGACATAGAGGGTGGAAACGAAGACCCCATCCTCGGTGCGGTGGCGGAGCATGGAGGTGACCAGGACGGGGGGTAGGAGCAGCAGGGCGGCGAGCGGCCAATCGATAAGTGGGGGGAACTCGGCGAGTTCGGGTCCGGACGGGCCCCGGAATAACACCGCCAGCACGCCAAGCGTCACAAGACCGGCATAAGCGAGGCCGCCGAGCAGCGCCGTCGGCTGGCGGGGCATCCGGGCGCCGACCAAGCGGGGGATCAGGAAGTAGGCCATGGCCTGGGTGAGGGTTCCGCCGAACCCGTAGATCAGCATCAACATGGCGGCGGGCCGGAGGCGCCCGTATGCCAGGAACTCGCTATCGGCGAATAGGGTGGGGATCGCCAGCTTGATGAGCATCAGCACCAGCAATCCGGCGCCGGCCAACAGCAACAGGCAGGTTACGGCCATGAGACCGGACGCCGCCCACTCCTGGCGGTCAGCCTGGAAGGGATCGAGCGAGCCCTGGTCCGTCGTGGAATCGTCCTGTGTCAACCCGATACCCCTCGCGACCTCATCGCTGCCTGACCGGCATAGGTTAAACGCTGCGTGGAGGGGGCTTGGTCGCCCCTTCGTTCGATGCGCAAAGGCTCCTCGTAGTGTCGTCGCGAGGCCCGTTCCGCTGTGGCGTGCGGTTTAGGGAGAGCCGGCCTTTCTGCCACAATGGGGGCGGCCCGATTCGGCAGAGCCCGCTGCCGCGCCATCCGGCGGATCAGAGGTGGCGGGAGCGGTGTCGGGCCGGCCGCGGGTCGAGACGATACGGAGGCGAACTACCGAGATGGTGCAACGGATGCTCCGGCAGATGAGCGGCACGCAGCGTGCACTCGCCGGCTGGGGGCTGTTCATCGTGGGTCTCTTCACCCTGGTGCTGGGCATTTGGTTCAACCATTACGCCAACTTCCCATCCGTTGAGACGGTGACCATCGCCACAGAGAGCGCCGCGGGGCTGGGCGCCGGTGACTCGGTCATGTACAACCGCCAGGCGCGTACCGTGGCCGCTACCCCGGTCATCAACCCCGACCTGCCGCAGACCCCGGTGGATCTCGAGGTCCGGGTGGACTACTTCGGGTGGGTACCGCGGGATTGCTTGATCTCGGGGAGCGACTGGTGCCTTCCGTGGTTCGCTTTGGGCCACCTGGTGGCGTTCGGCGGGAGCCAGCTGATGTTGCTCGGTATCGCCGTTGCCGTGCTCCTCGGACGTAGGATGACCTGGTCGTTGGCTGCGCTGGCGGCCTTCCTAGCCATGATGGAGTTGGTGATCCTGCTGGGTACGGTGGCATCCGAGTGGCTCAACCTGGCCCAGGGGCCTCTCAACTGGACCGAGCAGAACGACGCGTTCACCATCTGGGCGCCCCTCGTGCTGGGGAACAACGTCGGAATCAGCTGGGGCGCCATCAAGGACTTCATCTCCATCAACTACAACATGGGGGCGCTGACCTTTATCATCCTGTTCGCCCGCTGGATACAGAGCTTCGGCGGGCCGATGCCGCAAGCGCGCACCGCCGAAGCGGTCTCACCCTACGGACGCCCGCTGGTAAAGGGAGCCGAGTAGATGGCGAAGTCTGAAGTCTGGTTCGAGACCCCGCCCTTCCGTGACGACTACCAGTTGGTCATGGTCGATACGGACTACGTCCAGGCGCAGGTGCGTCCCAAGCAGTTTCTCCATATCAACCAGTCTGAGTGCATCCTCTGCGAGGGATGCGTCGACATATGCCCCTGGAAGTGCATCCACTACCTCTCGCTGGATGCTATCGACGAGGCCTACGACGTGGATCACCCGTCCGATAGCGCTGACAACCTGGGCTTCTTCGTGGTCGACGAGTACGAGTGCACCCGTTGCGCGCTCTGCATCGATCGCTGTCCCACCAACGTCATTTCCCTCGGTAAGTTCGAGGGTTCGGTGTCGGACACGGCCATGAACGCCGGTCTGGTCGAGCGTGCCCCGTGGGACCTCGACACCGGCGCCCGCGACTTCAAGAACGGGTACACCTACGGAATGCGTTGGTAGAGCGGAGGAAGAGCGGATGTTGAACGGCGGTTTGAAGGTCAGGGAGCGGGTCGGCGAGGCGGCCGACGCCTTCCGGGCAAGCCCCTTCTGGGAGTCGATGTTCCGTCCCGGATCGCCCTTCAAGCGGGGCTACAGCGACAGCCCCCGCAACCGGTCCTACGTGATCATGAACAACGTTCTCTACCACCTGCATCCCGTCAAGGTGAAGCGCCATGCCGTGCGGCTCTCCTACACCTTGTGCCTGGGCGGGCTGAGCTTCTTCCTCTTCATCCTGCTGACCATCACCGGCATATTCCTGATGTTCTACTATCGGCCCACCGCCCCGGCCGCCTACATCGATGTCGAGGCTCTCTCCACCTCGGTCGCCTTCGGCTCGCTAGTGCGGAACCTGCACCGTTGGGGCGCGCACCTCATGGTGCTGACCGTGTTCCTCCACATGTCCCGGGTCTTCTATCACGGCGCCTACAAGCCGCCCAGGGAGTTCAACTGGGTCGTTGGGGTGGTTCTGCTGCTCCTCACCCTGCTGCTCTCCTTCACCGGATACCTGCTGCCCTGGGATCAGTTGGCGCTGTGGGCGGTGACGGTGGGAACCAACATGGCGGGCTTCACACCCATGTTCGGAAACCAGGTGAAGTTCGCCCTGTTGGGGGGTATCGAAGTTACCGGCAACACGCTGCTGCGCTTCTACGTGTTGCACGTCCTGTTCCTACCGTTCGTGATAGTCATCTTCATGGCGGTGCACTTCTGGAGGGTGCGCAAGGACGGCGGCATATCGGGACCGCTGTAAGGATGGTTCGATGACTGTTGGTGTGGCCCGTCACGCGCCGTCCAGGCAATTCCCGGCCGAACACCGACCTGCATGGGTCTCCTTGACCGCCATCCCGGCCATGAGTCCTACCGCGAGCCTGCTCGGGAAGGAAGGCTGAGGCGCCGATGGCTCAGATACCAGATCATCTACTCCGACGCTCGGCCGAGGCGAAGGCCAAGGCGCTCGGCATCCCGGTCGAGCAGGTCCTGGCCGAGATGCGAGGCGAGACGCCGCCCCCTCCAGCGCCCACGTCTCCTCCTCCTTCATCCCAGGCGCCCGCGCCGCCGCCTCCGGCCCCTGCCGCCGTTCCGCCACCCCCGGCTCCGCCCGAGGCCCCGGTGTCCCCACCGCCATCCGAAGGAGCGATAGGGGTCGCGGCGGAGACTCCTGAGGTGACGCCAGCCACCGTTCCTCCACCGGTATCGGACAACGGCGGGGGAGCGACGCAGGTCACGCTCCGGCCGGTGGCGCCACCCGAAGAGGTTCCGGAAGGGGTTCGGCCGCAGCGTCTCCTCACCGTCGTCAAAGCCAAGGCCATCCAGCAGGTCAAGGCGACGCCCACTGACAAGGTCAACACCTGGCCCCACCTGATGATCGCCGAGTTCTCCGCTCTGATGGTGATCACGGCGGTACTGATCGTCCTGTCGGTGATCCTCCAGGCGCCGTTGCTGGAGTTGGCCAACTTCAACGCCACACCCAACCCCTCCAAGGCGCCCTGGTACTTCCTAGGCTTGCAGGAACTGCTGTCCTATTACGACCCCCAGGTCGCCGGCGTGATCATCCCGACCATCACCGGTCTGTTGGGCTTCATGGCGATTCCGTATGTGGACCGCAACCCCTCCACCAAGCCCTCCGACCGCAAGTTCGCCATTATGTTGTTCACCCTGTTCCTCACTGGCTCGGCCACCTTGACGTTGCTGGGAACCCTGTTCAGGGGCCCCGGCTTCAACTTCACCTATCCATGGGCGGACGGGATCTGGTTCGACGACCTCAAGGACTGGGTGCACTTCGAATGACCACCGTCCAGATCCTGATCGTCGCCCTCTCCGCCATCGTCCTCGCGGGTGTCCTGGGTGCTTTCGTCATCGCCTACCGCCGCAGCGAATCACCCGGCCGGCCCGCCCGATCGTGGAGATCCGGCCTGTCGCGCGAGACGCGCAAGGCCGACCGGTCGGCCCTGGCCGCTCCGGTGGTGGTCCGGCCCGCCGAGACCCTTGCCGACGAGGCGGCGGAGGTTGCGGCGACGGCGGCGATGGCCCCGGAGGAGGGCATGGAGGAGGAGTCCGAGGAACCGGTTGCGGCCATGCAGGCTGTCGAAGTGATGCGGGTGGAGGAGCTTTCCCCCCAGGAGGCAGGCGTCAACCGGCGCCAGTTCTTCACCAGGGCACTCGGGGCCACCTTCGGCGCCTTCGTGGGTCTTAACGGGATCTCATACCTGGCCTTCCTCTGGCCTCGCCTGTCGGGTGGGTTCGGGTCCGACATCGACGTGGGAGCCATTGCCGACCTCCAGACCGAGGTGGTTCTCAACGACGGCTCCATCTTGCCCAAGTTCGTGCCCGAGGCTCGCGCCTACATAGTGCCCTTTGCCGAGTCGGACATCTCCCGCTCCCAGTTCGAGGGTTCGGGGGTGGTGGCCGGTGGATTGACCGCCCTGTTCCAGCGCTGCGTGCACCTCGGTTGCCGCGTGCCTTGGTGCGACGCCTCCCAGGGTTTCGAGTGCCCCTGCCATGGCTCGAAGTACAACTACGTGGGGGAGTACGAGGCGGGTCCCGCCCCCCGCAACCTGGATCGGTTCGCGGTCGAGATCCAGAACGGCCGTCTCATCGTGAAGACCGGCACCATCATCCAGTCGGCCCGGGCGATCGCCAAGACCGTGCAATACCCCCAGGGCCCTTCCTGTATAGCCCTGAACTCCCCCACGGCGGTATAGCAGGTGTCAACCCTCGTCGTCACGGTAGTTGCGCTGGGAGCGATCGCCTGGTTCGCCTACCTGGTGGGATCAGGGTCGCGCCGCGACCGCCAGGACCCGGTGCCCGCCAACCTGTCCGTTTCCCAGACCGACGATGAGTTGGAGACCAGGAGGCTCGATCGAGCCCTGGTGGGTGCAGTGGTGACCGCCGGGTTTCTCACCCTCGCCATGCCCATCTACTACCTCACCGAACTGGACCGCCAAGAGGGGTTCGTGGACGAGTTCTACCAAGCTTCTCTGGTCCGTGGCCACGAGGTGTGGCTGGAGTTCGGCTGCGGCGACTGTCACGGCGCCAACCTGGCGGGCGGGGTGGCTTCCTTCCTGGAGGAGCGTTCCCAGGTGAACGTGGCCGGCTGGGCGACGCCTGCGCTGGACGACCTGTTCTACCGGTATGACAGGGACGAGGCGGAGTTCTGGATCACCTACGGCCGGGCCAACACGCCTATGCCGCCCTGGGGTCTCGATGGTGGCGGCCCGCTCAACAGCCAGCAGATCGAGGATCTCCTCAACTACATCGAGTCGCATCAGGTCGACCAGACCGCGGCCCTGCTCAAGGTTGAGGGTCTGGTGGCAGGCGCCTTGAGCAGGCGGGGAGGCGCCGCCGATGTGGTGGACACCCAGATCGTCGAGCAGGAGCAGCTGATCGAGACGATCCGCACCTCCGGGACCTCCTCGGCGGCCCTCGGCGATATAGCGGAGCGAGCCCGGTACTTGCTGGACGGAGCGGCAGACGGTATCGACACCGACGGCGACGGCCTGTCTGACGTCACCGAGACCGGCCTGACCGCCATCTTCGCCGAGGCACACGCTGCCGGATACCTGGCCACGGCGGTCACGCTCGACCCGCGCAACGCCGAGACACTGATCGGGATCGGCGACGCCACCTCGGCGGCCACCTCTGTCGGCGACCTCGAATCGGGCGCGACCTCCCTGACCATCACCTTCCAGAACCAGGACGTCCTGGGAGAGCAGGCCCGGTTCGGCCTCGGCTTCCTCCAGGACGCGGCCCGACGGGCCCACTGGGAGGTGGGTGTCCAAGCGGTGGCCGATGCCTCCTTCGGAGGGGACGCCGACGCGGCGGATCGCGCGGTGAACCTCTACAACGCTTACTGTGCCCGCTGCCACACGGCCGGCTACTCGGCCGGTCCCGCCTTCCAGCAGCCCCAGGGCTCCGGGGCGCTGGGACCGTCGCTGCGGGGTGGTCGCGCGCTCACCCAGTTCCTGACCGCCGATGACATGTACGAGTTCATCGCGGTAGGGTCGACCTCCGGTCAGGGCTACGGGGTCAACGGCGTGGGCTCGGGCCGGATGCCCGGTTTCGGCATGGTGCTGTCCGCGGAGGACCTCGATCTCATCGTCCGGTACCTGAGGGGGGCGACCCTGGACGGATCCGAGTATCTGGAGGCCGGCTGACATGCGCGAACTCTTCAGAGCGCTGCTCTCACAGAACTTGCTGTTCACAGGGATCGTGCTGACCATCGCGGCGGTGCTCGTGTTCTTCGGGAGCGTCTACCTCCTGCAGTACACGAACCTGGGCAAGCGTCTCGCCATCCTGGTCTCGGGCGCCGGGATCTTCGGTTGGACGACGATCAATTCGATCCTGTTCGTCCTCTACGCCCCCCGCGGGCCTCGCCCTGTCGACTTCGAAGGGCTTAACGCCTTCGAGATACGGATCATCCCCGGAGCCTTCGCAGCCGCCTCCGCCATCCTTTTCGCCATGTTTATGGTGGCGCTCCACCGCTACGAACGTGACCAGGAGCGCGAATAGAAGGGGCGTTCCCGCCTCAGGTCATGTAATAGCCGAGGATCTGGAGTTCGGTAGCAAGGTCCACCTGTCTCAGATGGATGTCATCGGGTACCTGGAGGACAGTGGGGGCGAAGTTCAGGATGGAGGGCACCCCGGCCTCGACCAGCATGGTCGCCACCTGCTGAGCGGCCCCCGCCGGGGTGGCGATGATCCCGACTGAGATATGCGTGGTCCGGGCATCGTCGGGTAGCCGGGAGATGTCGCGAACCTCCACCCCACCCAGGTGGGTCCCGATCTTCGTGGGAGCGGCGTCGTAGAGGCCGACGATGCGAAAGCCCCGGTTACCGAAACCGGTGTAGTTGGCCAGCGCAGAACCCAGGTTGCCGATGCCCACCACCGCCACCGGCCGATCCGCGGTCAGCCCGAGGGCATGGCGGATCTGGTCATTGAGTTCCTTGACCCGGTAGCCGACCCCGCGGATCCCGAAGGTCCCGAGGTAGGAAATGTCCCGCCGGACCCCGGCCGCGGTCAGATTGCTCAGGCGGGCCAACTCGCGGGAGGAGATGGTCGACTGCGATGGGGGTAGCCGCTCTATGCATCGCAGGTAGCGCGGCAGGCGCTCGACCGTGGCCGACGGAAGGTCCGACTTCATCGGCGAGAGGTTAACGGCGTCAGGGAGGGCCGAATCCGCCCCGACTTCTTGCCGTGGGCAAGACAGTTGCAGCTCGAGGCGGTACCGAGGTACCACCCGGAGAGGACTATCGTCGGCGTGTGTCGACCCGGTACCCATCGGTGACGAAGCCAGCCGGAGTTGCCTGGAAGCGCTCCGGGACCCGTCTCGTCATCGCCGTGATCGCTCTGTCCCTGCTAGTTCCCGCACCACTTGCAGCATCCGTGGAGCCCGAGGGGCATCTGTCGCGGACCGCCCAGACCGATGGCGCACACGGAGCCGAGGCAGTCCCGGCAGGCCGGGTGACCTGCGAAGAGGCGCCGACGGTCTTCGAGGTGCTTTGCATCGTGTACCGCCTGATCAGCGCAAACTATGTGGACGCGGTAGACGATCAGGAACTCGCCTCGGCGGCCACCGAACGGGTGAGAGAGGCCGGCCTCGCCGAACGGACCGATGGAGAGCCACCGGCATGCCCGTTGCCTTCTTCCGAGTTCGAGGAGCTGTGCCAGGTGATCGACCGGGCACAGGACACCGCCGCGGCGGTCGGGGAGGCGGTCCGGGGGATGGCCGGGTCGCTCGACCGCAACTCCCGCTACCTGACCGCCGCGCAGTACAACCGGTTCCGGACGAACCTCGAGAACCGGGGCACCAGCGGTCTGGGTGTCGCGTTCGCTCTGGTGGAGTACGGCCGGCCCTGCCTGACGGTGACGGCCACCTGCCGACCGGTGGTTGCCGAGGTGTATGCGGGAAGCCCGGCGGAAGGGGCCGGTCTCATGGTGGGCGACGAACTCCTGGAATTGGGGGATCGGTTCCCGGCCGAACTCGGTTGCGCGGACGTGTCCCGCCTTGACCGGTTCGCGGCGGGTGAGGATGTGTCGATCACGGTCCGGCGGGACGTGATCCTGAGCGGGACGATCAGGGCGGCGCGGCTGGCCATACCGGTGGCCAGGGGAATGGTCGTGGACGGCAACATCGGCTATCTCAGCCTCGACGTCTTCAGTTCCACGGCGGACGGCGCGGTGGCAGAGGTGCTGCGCGAGTTGACCCACCCGCCTATCAGCGGCCTCGTGCTGGACTTGCGCGGCAACCCTGGCGGGTACATCGACTCGGCGGTGGGCACCGCAGGCGCCTTCCTACCGGACCTGGCGACGATCGTTCACCTATTGAGCAGGGACAGCTTGGAGACCGTCGGGGCCCGAGGCAGGGCGATCTCGTCCGATCCCACCATCCTGCCGATGGTGATCGCGGTGGACGACGGCAGCGCCTCGGCCTCGGAGATGGTGACGGGCGCCCTTAGCGACCAGGGTCGTGTCACCGTGGTCGGCCGGAGGACCCTCGGCAAGGACACCGGCCAGACCTCCTATCACGTTGAACCCCGAGGCAGTCTGGTCGGCGTCCTCCAGGTCACCACCCTCAGGTGGTTCACCCCGCACTCTCGGAGCGTTGCGGGGGGAATCGAGCCTGACGTGACCATGAATCTACCGTCGTGCATGCTACCGGCCGACGTGGCGAGGCGCGCCATCTCGGCGATCCGCCCGCGCATCGCAGGGATGGCCATCACGTCGGAACCCCTGGATGGGACCGCATATGCGGCCGGAGAGAAGGTGATGGTCACCGTGACCTTCGACTCGCAGGTGGTCGTGTTCCAAAACGGTGGCAGTCCTACCCTGGACCTCAGGGTCGGAGACGATCGCCGGGTTGCCCTCTACGAGTCGGGCTCGGGTACGCCCGAGCTGGTGTTCGGGTACTCGGTGACCGGCAGCGATGCAGGTCCGGACGGGATCAGCATCCCCGCCGATGCGCTGCGACCCGGCCGGGCCAAGATCGGGCTGGTCGCCGGCCTGGAGGCCGTGCTGGGCCACGATGCGGTGGCTGCCGATCCGCTCCACAGAGTGGACGGCACGGCCCCGCCGGCCCGGTCTGACGTGTTCATCGACATCCGGGAGAGCGCGCACCGGTCCGACATCGAACGGATCGTCGCCGGCGGGATCATGGAGGGATGCGGCACAGCCGAAAGCGGTGACCTGTTCTGTCCGGATGTGGCGGTGAGTAGGGCGCAGTTGGCGGCTTTCTTGAGCCGGGGTTTGGAGTTGCCGCCGGCGACGGGTGACTTCTTCGTGGATGATGATGGTTCTGTTTTTGAGGATGCGATCAATCGTCTTGCCGAGGCCGGTATCACCGGGGGCTGTGATTCCGATGGCGCCTTGTTCTGTCCGGGTTTGGCGGTGAGTAGGGCGCAGTTGGCGGCTTTCTTGAGCCGGGGTTTGGAGTTGCCGCCGGCGACGGGTGACTTCTTCGTGGATGATGATGGTTCTGTTTTTGAGGATGCGATCAATCGTCTTGCCGAGGCCGGTATCACCGCGGGTTGTGATTCCGATGGTGGTCTGTTCTGTCCGGATGTGGCGGTGAGCAGGGCCCAGATGGCCACGTTCCTGGTGAGAGCTTTAGGGCTGGAGGCGCCTGCCTAATCCGGGGATCGCTCCTCCTGCCTCGATTCATGATGCGAGGCGAGTGTTCCGAATCCCGGGGCCGTTCAAGTTGCGCGAGGTCTCGCCCTCCCCGATTCCACGCCTAGGGCAACCCCCGCCACTGCCACCGCAACAGCGTCTCCACCGGAGCAGCGAATCGCTGGCGCAGGTCGGGAACGGAAGGCTCGAATGTGTCACACCTCCGATATACGTTGCCTGCTGCCAAGCACCTACACCAGCCGCAAGCGTCTCACCGATCGGAGCGGCCTGGCCCGCAGGGAACATTCACAGGCTCCAACGGGGCGAACCCGCCGACACCCGGCCTCAACCCGGGCATGGCCCAACACGCCCCAAGCCAAGGACAGGTGGTGGTGGGGGAGGGCCCGGTGCGGAGCGCCGTTTTTCGCGACTTCTCGAACTTTGGGCAGAGGGCGTCATATATGACGCCCTGAACCTCAGGAACACCGCACCGCAATT
Organism: Acidimicrobiia bacterium; assembly: GCA_009841105.1. Lineage (GTDB taxonomy): Bacteria > Actinomycetota > Acidimicrobiia > Spongiisociales > Spongiisociaceae > Spongiisocius > Spongiisocius variivorans. Next base: position 65,758 of record VXMM01000018.1, read on the forward strand.
GATGTCCTGAGCCTGAGGGATCCCCACGTGCCGGTTGGTCGGAGGGTGACTCTCGTCTGCTGTCGAAGGCTTGGGGCGCTAGTAGAGGGCCGGGTGGGGACGTTCCTCGTCGGTGAAGGCGGCGTCGGCGATGCCCCGCGCCAGGGCGGCTCTGAGAGCGGGCAGGTCCACGACCGTCGTGACCATCTGGAACCCGCGCGCCACCCGGTCCGCCGCCGTGCCGGGCGTGGCCTGGATACCGGGCCGAACGCCATGGCGGTTACAGGCTTCCACGATGTGATCGAGCATGTCGAGGAATGGCTGGGCCGCAGTCCCCGGCCGGTATCCCATCGCCACGGCCAGGTCCGAGGGCCCGACATACGCCACATCGATTCCCGGAACCGAGAGAATGTTGTCCAGGTCGCCGATGGCTTCCATGGTCTCGATCATCGGCATGCACGCCACCTCTTCGTTGGCGCGTTCGTAATAGTCTGCCCCTTCCGTGATCAGTGCCCTGCCGGCGCCGATACTCCGGACGCCCACCGGAGGGAAGCGGGTGTAAGACACCGCCGCGGCCGCCTCCTCGACCGAGTTGACCATCGGGATGATGACTCCCATCGCGCCGGCATCAAGCACGCGGGAGATGTTGGCCGTTGACAGTTCCGGCACCCGCACGATCGGCGTGACACTCCCCGTGTTCAGCGCCGCCAGCATGCGGACCGTGTCGTCGAAGCCGATGAATCCGTGCTGGCAGTCGATGACTACATAGTCAAGGTCGTTGGCGGCTACCGCCTCCGCCACCAGCTGGCTGGGAATCGATACCCAGCTACCCAGCGCAGGCCGGCCCGCCGCCCATTTGGAACGAAGTGGATTTGGTCGCATGGCGCCGGATAATGGCACGCTGATTCCGCGTTACCTAATCCCCGACCGCGGCTCGGGCGGGCAGGGGCTGCGGCACAACCGGAGGGAGCCGGTAACGTGCTCGCATGGTTGAGAAGGGCGCCAAGCCGTCCCGCAGGCGCGCGGCCGTCGCGGTGGCAATCATGCTCGGGTTACTCGTGGTGGCGATCGGAGTGTCGCGGCTGGTGTCTGCAGACCGTGAAGCCATTGTGGCCGGAGGTTCCTCTGATACGTCCCCTCCTAGCGTCGCGTCGGCTTCGGTCGGCACCACCACGACAGCGGCAGCGACCACCACCGTCCCGCCGAGCACCGAAGCCCCCGTGGCAACGACCGCGCCGGCGGTCACCGAGCCGATCGATCCGCCGCCCGTGCTGAGGGAGGAACACCCACCTCTCAGGGACATTGACGGCTGGCTGCAGTCGGACGTGACCTCCCTGGAGGAGTTGCGCGGCAAGGTGGTGATCGTCGAGTTCTGGACCTTCGGTTGTTACAACTGCCGCAACCGCCTCCCGTACACCCAGGACATCTACGCCGCCTACCGGGACCAGGGTCTCGAGATCGTCGGCATCCATTCCCCCGAGTTCGCCTACGAGAAGGAGGTTGACGCCATCGTCGAGGCGATGGACCGGCTCGGGGTGACCTGGCCCGTGGTGCTGGACACGGATCGCCGCACCTTCCGGGAGTGGCAGGGATCACCCGCCTACTGGCCCCGCACCTACGTCCTGGACCGCACGGGCCGGGTGCGCTTCGATCACATCGGGGAGGGGGCCTACGGGGCGTTGGAGGACACCGTGGTGGCGCTTCTGGCCGAAGCCCCATGAGCCTCCTGGTCGAGGCGCTCCGCTCCGCGCTCCTACCCTGTTCCTACTCCATCCTGCTGATGGCCCTGGTGCTCCTCGGCCTCCGGAAGCGGGGCGAACGAGCGGAGGTGCTGGGGCTCTTCTATCTGGGAACCGTGCTCCTGGCCTGGCTTCCGCTGGCAGGCGTCAACCTGATGCTCGACCACCGGCTGGGAGGTGCGGCCGTCCTGGGAGCCGGTCTGGCCCTGACCGCGAGCCGGTTCCGGGCCGGCGCGGGCGGCGCCGCCCTGGTGGGCGCCTTCGCCGGCGCCACCTGGCTACCGTGCGTCGGGCCTCAGCTGGGTTCGGTGCTGACCAGAGGCCTGGTGGAGCCTTCCACCGCGGTCCTCCCGCTGGCCCTCTACCTGGCGGGGGTGATGGTTCCATCGGCCCTGATCTACCTGCTGGCGGCGAAGGACACCGGGTTCCGGAGCTTCCTGGCCCGCCGCCGGGTCCGGATCGGCTTCCAGGTGGCAGCGGCGCTACTGCCCGTCGCGGTGGTCACCGGCGGATACGACCGCCTCGTGGGAGAGCTGGCCCGGCTCTCCAACCTGTAGCAGGACCGTTGGTGGGGAGCACCTTCCGCCTCGCGTCCCATCCTGGTGACAGGTCGCGTCTCGACATGGCAGGCCCTGTCTAGGATTCTTGTTCCTCATGGGCATTTCTCCATCCGATACTCCTGCGGCCGGCGCGATGCGGGCTACCCCGCACGGTGGGAACGCGCTGGGGATCGTGGTCAGGGAAGTGGCGTTTCCCCCCGGGTTCGGGCTGCATACCGGGAATATCGGGATCAAGGACCGGACCGAGGACGTGATGATCCTCTCCGCCCCGCCGGGAACGACCGCGGCAGGGGTCTTCACCAGGAGCCGGTTCTCGGGGCCGAGCGTCACGCTGAGCCGAGCCCATGTTGCCGATGGCCGGGCGCGGGCGGTGGTGATCATCTCGAAGAACGCCAACGTGGCCACCGGCCCGGTGGGGGACGCGAACGCGGCTGAGGTGGCCGACCTGACCGCTCAGGTGGTGGGCTGTAACACCCCCGAAGTGATCGTCGCCTCCACCGGCGTGATCGGCGTTCGCTACCCGATGGACCGGATCCGCGCCTACATGCATCGCCTCGAGACCGGTGAAGAAGATGCCTTCGATGAGCCTGGTTCGGCCACAACCGCGGCCACCGCCATCATGACCACCGACACCCATGCCAAGGTGGCGGCCGCGCGCGCAGGCCCGGCTCGGGTGGTGGGTATCGCCAAGGGGGTGGGGATGATCGAGCCCGACATGGCGACGATGCTGGCCGTGATCACCACCGATGCTGCCACCGATCCGGCCTCCCTGGATGCCATGTTCCGGCGGGTGGTGGACCGCACGTTCAACGCCGTCAGCATCGACACCGACACCTCCACCAGCGACATGGCGGTCGTGCTCGCCTCGGGCCGGGCCGGACGCGTGGACCGGGACGCACTGGAGGCCGCTCTGGACGAGGTATGCCTGGACCTGACCAGGCAGCTGGCGGCCGACGGTGAGGGCGCCGAGACCCTCATCGTGGTGACGGTGGACGGCGCCCGGGACGATGCCCAGGCCAGGAGGGTGGCCAAGTCGATCGTCAACTCACCTCTGGTTAAGACGGCGGTCCACGGCCGTGATCCCAACTGGGGCCGGGTCGCCATGGCGGTGGGTAAGTGCTACGAGGACGACATCCTGGCGGAGCGGATCACCATCCGCTTTGGGGAGGCGGAGGTCTATCCGGCGCCGATCACGCCCCGGGTACTGGAGGAGTTGGAGCGGTACCTGGCCTCTCCCGAGGTGCTCATCCATGTCAACCTGGGTGTGCCTGGGGACGGTCCCCACTCCCTGGAGACGGGCTCCTTCACGGTGTACGGGTGTGATCTGACGGATGGCTACGTGCGCATCAACGCCGACTACACAACCTAGCAACTACAGAGTAGGAACTAGGAAGGTTCGGGGATCAGCAGCACCGGTAGGCTGGACTTGGCGGTCACCGTCATGGACACGCTGGTCCAGGCCACTTCGTTGAACAGGCGTCGGGTCGCACCCATGACGATGGCGTCGGCGGAGACCCGCTCGGCGGTATCAAGGATGGCCTGTGCCACGTCCTCCGCCTCCACGAACAGCGTCGCGGTCGCCACATCGCGAAGTTTCAGCGCCGCCACCACCGGAGCCACGATCTTCGAACCTCGCTCCTGTATGTACCGGTCGGCCTCCCGGGCGGCGCGCTCGGGGTCGCTCCGGTCCGCAGGGGCGTCGAAGGGCTGCCACGCGCCGTCCTCCAACTCATCGAGGAACTCGGCGGGAGCCTGGGTCACGTTCATCACGGTGGCTCGGCCTCCGGGACCAGCCAGCAACTCCACGAAGTCGGCGACCGGCCCCGGCGGTAGCACTCCGGCCGTGGCGATCAGCACCTCCATACCGTGAATCTAGTGGTCTGCCCGCGGAACGGCGGTGGGTTGTGCGCCAGCACGGCGGTGTTCCCCGCAAAGGCCCGCTGACGAGGGCGTACCCGCAGCGGTCCGTTGAGGAGGCGGAACGCAGCGAGGGACGCCGATGGCAAGCAGAGCACGCCTGATTGTCTCGCAGGCAGACCACTGAGGTAGACGACCGGGCCGCGTCGGCTGGGTGCTCGCGATGACACCATCATCCCGCTCGACCGCGGCACGATCCCGGGTCCCGAGTGGTTCAGGGTGGCGCAGCGCCGGCCAGACGGATCACTCTGACCCTCACATCCAGGCCGGTGTTAGCGCCTCCTTCCACCACCCCGCGGGTCGGGGGGACATCCCGGTAGTCCCGGCCGACCGCGGTTCGCACGTAGCGGTGGTCGACCAGGGTGCGGTTGGTGGGGTCGAACTCCACCCATCCGAGTTCGGGGAGCCGGCATTCGACCCAGGCATGGGTTGCCGTGCTGGTCGGTCCGTTCGCACCGTCGGCAGGATCGTCCGTGTGGAGGTAGCCCGACACGTAGCGCGTGGGGACACCCCATGAACGGGCGATCGCGATCATGACATGGGCGTAGTCCTGGCAGACCCCTCGCCGGGTCGTAAGGATTTCGTCGATCGGTGAGTCCACCGATGTCGAGCCAGACACGTAATCGAAGGTGTCGTTCAGAGTCGAGGCGAGTTCGACCAGATCGGTCAGCGGGTCGGACCCCGGCTCGACTCCCACCTCGGAAACGAACTCGCTGAGAGCCGGCGTGGGACGGGTGCCAGGACTCGGTTGGGTGAATTGCCAAAGGGCGAGGTCGGTGGTCCACGATCGCACCGCCTCCCAGGCCTCCGGTTCGAGGCGTTGCGGCAGAGGTGGCGAGGGGGATACCTCGACGGTGGAGACCGATCCCACTTCGAGGCTGTCGTGCTTCTGGTTCACGGTGAGGACGTGGCGGGTATTGCCGAACGGATCGGTCTCGGTGGTCAGCCGCCCCGGAGGGGTAGTGGTGATCCCGAATCCCAGCAACTGTTGGCCGGCGCCCTCGAGGGGGCGGAGGCAGAGCGACATGGTGCATCTCCGCACCGGCGAGTCATAGCCGAACCTGGTGAGGTGCTCGATGCGGTAGCGTGCCGCAGGGTCCGGACCAGCCGGAATGCTCACTGGTCGAACCCGCCGACGCGAGGCGGCCGGGTAACCACCGGATAGTCGAAGTAGGTCTCGGTGACCAGGTCGTGGAGCCGTCGGCTGGCGTTCCTGAACTCGGCGAACAGGCCTTCGGCGTCGATCGTCCTGGGCCAGGCGGAGCGAAGCAGGTCTGACATGAAGTCTGCCTGGGATCGGGCCTGGGAGGTGGCGGTGCGGTCGGGACCCTGCCCGATGGCTGACAATTCCCGATGCAGTCCCAGGACCGACATGCTTAGCGAGTCGGGGAGTTGCGGGTTGGACACGAGTAGGTCCAGCACCCGGCCGGCATCGATCTCAAGGCCATCGCCCTTCTGATACGCCTCGAAGGCATGAAACAGGCGGAGCAGGCTGGTCCAGTAGGCATCCACGGGAACCTCGAACAGGCGCACCGCGGCGATCTGGGCGCCCAGCAAGGAGGCCACTAACTCGGCTCGTTCCAGGAAGCTACCCATCCGGATGAAGTGCCAGCCCTGATCCCGGTACATGGTGGATGAGCTGACGCCTCGAAACGCGTCGATGTCAACCTCTACGGTCGCGTAGAACTGCTCGGGCGTAGACGCCCAGATGTTCTGGATCTCCAGGTCGCGGAGCCGTAGGTACGACCTGTTGAGAGATGCCCACATCTCCGCGGAGATGAGGTGTCGCACCTGGCGGGCGTTCTCTCGAGCCCGGGCGAAACAGTTCCTGATCGAGTCGGGTGTGGTGGGTTCGAAGGTGAGATCATCGGCCAGGGTGAATGAATCGGCCAGGGTGTAGTACTCGTCGGCTTCCGTGTCGAGGGGTCCCGGATGCGGTCGCCTTCCCAGCGCGCCATAGATCCGGTGCCATCCGAAGTAGATGTCCCGAACCGGGCTGTCCACCAGTGACTCGGTCTGCTGGCGCATGAGCCGGGCCAGATGGCCGGCCCGCTCCAGGTACCGGCCGATCCAGTAAAGGCTCTCGGCGCTGCGGGCCAGCATGGCTAGTGACCGGTCTGTGGAACGTCGGTCGGGTTGTTTCGCACGCAGACCACTAATCCTTCTCCAGTACCCAGAAGTCCTTGGCGCCTCCCCCCTGGCTGGAGTTGACGACCAGGCTCCCCCGACGCAGGGCGATCCGGCAGAACGCCCCCGGCACGATGCGGGTCTCGCTTCCCGACAGGATGAAAGGCCGCAGGTCCACATGGCGAGGTTCGAGCCGGCCATCGATCAGGCAGGGCGCCCGGGACAGGGCCAGCGTGGGTTGGGCGACGAAGCCGGCCGGATCCTGGCGCAGCAGAGAGGCGAACCGGTTACGTTCCTCGGCATCGGCATGGGGACCGACCAGCATCCCGTAGCCGCCGGACTCGCCCACCCGCTTCACCACGAGATGTTCCAGGTTGTCCAGGGTGTATTCGAGATCCTCGGGGCGGCGGCACAGGTAGGTGTCGACATTGGCGATGAGCGGCTCCTCCGCCAGGTAGTAGCGGATCATGTCGGGGACGAAGGCATACACGCTCTTGTCATCGGCCACCCCCGTGCCAGGGGCGTTGACGACCGATACGTTGCCCAGCCGGGCGGCATGTAGCAGGCCGGGAGAGCCGAGTAGCGAGTCCGGACGGAATACGAGCGGGTCGAGGAAGTCATCGTCGATCCGGCGGTAGATGACGTCCACCCGCCGCAGACCCGTCGTGGTGCGCATGTACACGTGACCGTCTTCGACCACCAGGTCCCGGCCCTCCACCAACTCGGCGCCGATCTGGCGGGCCAGGAACATGTGCTCGTAGAAGGCCGAGTTGTAGACCCCGGGGGTGAGGAGGGCGATGGTCGGGTCGTCACAACCTTCGGGTGCCATCTCGCGGAGGGTCTGGCGCAGGACCAGTCCGTAGTTCTCCACGGCTCCCACACGGGAACGCCGGTAGAGGAGACGCATGGCCGACTTGGTGGCCTTTCGGATGGCGATCATGTAGGAGACGCCTGAGGGAACACGCAGGTTGTCCTCTAGAACCCGGAAACCGTCCACCGTCCGGACCAGGTCGGTGCCGCAGACGGCCACCCAGACTCCCCTGGGGGCCTCGAAGCCCTGCATCTCGATGCGGTATTGGGGGCAACCGAAGATCATGTCCGGCGGGATGACTCCATCGGAGATGATCCGGGCCGAACTGTAGATGTCGCGGAGGAAGGCGTTGAGCGCGGCCAGGCGCTGCTCGAGCCCCTTCGCTAGGCCTCGCCACTCCGAACCCGCCATCACCCGCGGGATGCAGTCGATCGGGATGATGCGCTCGTCGGCCTCGTCGTCGCCGTAGACGGTAAAGGTGATGCCTTCATGGGTGAAAGACCGGGTGACCCACTCGCCGACCGCGTTCAAGTCCTCGTCGGAAGCGTCCAGGAGAGTCTCGTAGAGATCCCTGCCGTGGGGACGGGGAGTCCCGTCGGGCCGGAACAGCTCGTCGTAGATGTCCGTGTCGAGGTCGTAGCCGTCGAAATTCATGCTGGTGAGCCCGGCGGGCGCGCCGGGCGGATCACCCTTCTCCAACGGTATGTTCGCTGCCCGCCATCCACCCTTGTCCGGATCGGTCAACCGGTTCCGGAAGCATACCGACACCGGACCGGACTGGGCGGCCGGGTGTAACGTGGGCTCCGAGTCGATTAGGAGGGACCTAATAGAGGCGGCATTGATCAACCGGGTCACGTGGATGATCCCCAATGCTCTGGCTCTGGTGGGCTCGAGGGCCGGGGACGAATGGAACGGGATGACCACCTCCTGGATCACCCAGCTGTCGATGGAGCCGGTGGTGATCGGGATCGGGGTGGATAACAAGGCCGTTACCCATCGGCTGATCTCCGAAGGGGGTTCCTTCAGTGTCAACCTGTGGTCACCGGATGATCGGAGGGTATTCGTCAAGTTCTCGAAGCCCGCTACCAAGGAGGGGATGACCCTCAACGGTCGGGTGATCCGGGAGGGGGTTACCGGGGTTCCGATCTTCGAGGATGCCATCGCCTGGATGGAGTGCGAGGTGAGGCGGGCGATCGACTTCGGGACCCATACGCTCTTCGCCGGAGAGTTAGTGGACGCGGGCGTGAAGGACCAGCCCGGGCGGGCTGCCTGGATGGGAGACACGCGCATGAAGTACGGGGGTGTGAAGCGGGGCGGCCACTGATGGACCGGCCAGGGCCGGGTAGCTGACGGATGGAGGCGCGCCTCGACGGGCGGGTGGCGGTGATCACCGGCGCCTCGCGGGGGATCGGAGAAGCTATTGCGGCTGCCATGCTGGCGGCGGGCGCTCGGGGCGTGGTGATCACCAGCCGCAAGCCCGAGAACATCGCGGGAGCGGCCGACCGGCTGGGTCAGTCGGATCAAGTGGCGGCAGTGGTGGCTCGATCTGATACCGAGGATGGCGCTGCCAAGGCGGTAGGCACCGCCATCGAACGCTTCGGGTCCTGCGATGTGCTGGTCAACAACGCTGCGACCAATCCCGCCTACGGGCCGCTCACGGACGTGGACCTGGGTGCCGTGAAGCGGACCTGGGAGATCAACCTGCTGGGCCCGCTCCTCTACGCACGGGCCGCCTGGGCCGCCGGGATGCGCGACCGCGGCGGGGTGATCTGCAACATCGCCTCCGTGGGCGGTCGGCTACCGGGACAAGGCATGGGCGCCTACAACATCTCCAAGGCCGGCCTCATCTACATGACCCGGCACCTGGCCTACGAGTTGGCGCCCACCGTCCGCGTGGTAGGGGTGGCGCCCGGAGTGGTTAGGACCCGCCTGTCGAGAGTCCTCTGGGAGGATGAGGAACGAGGTGCGGCCATGCACCCGCTGGGACGCATCGGCGAGCCCCTCGACGTGGCTTCGGCGGTGGTGTTCCTGTGCTCCGATCAGGCGTCCTGGGTGACCGGAGTGACCCTCGATGTAGACGGCGGGATCGCTCACTCCTCCCCCTACGTGTAACGGGCGCCGGCTGACCGGACGCGGGTACACCGCTGGAGGGGTGGCCGACGGAAGGGCTAGCTGTCCCTGGTGATCGTGAAAACGTCCGTGCGGTCGTCGGCGGAACGAACCGTGATGGTGTAGCCGCCGACCGAGATGCTCTCGCCCTCGGTGAGCAACGGATACTCCTTGAAGTGGAGGATGGGATAGGGGTTGCCGGAGTGTCCGATCACCCGGATGGGCATCTGTCCGGCGGAGCGGGCGGCGTCCACGACGTAGACGAGCACGCCGCCGCCGGCGAGGGTGGGGAGGGTGGTGGTGGCGCCGTCGCCGTACCTGTATTCGTGCCTTGCGTCGAAACCGATCCGGCGGCGGCTTTCGATGATGACGATTTCCGTGTCCGAGAGCGGGACGCCGACCATGGCGGTCCCGAAGCCGGGCGAGGCGACTGGCTGAAGGGCGACGGTGACGGTCTTCCCGGTCTCGAGACCGGTGACGCAGCGGACCTGGCCGGGCTGGAGCCAACCGAGTTGCCATCGGCTCCACGCGAGCATTTCCCGGGCCTGCAGGTCATATGCGTGGGCGGTGTGGCGACGTCCGTCCGGAAAACGGATCTCATGGGCTAGGCGTGGGTCGCCGACGCTAGCGAGAAAGTTGGCCCAGAGACCCATCAGGCCGATCTGGTTGGCCACCCACCTTCTCCCCGGGGGTGGCACGGGGTGATCGCGCAGGGAACTGTCCGAGGGATACAGATCCAGCAGCCCGAGCATGTGCGCCAGCTCATGTGCGGCGACCAAACCCCATTCAAGGGGTTGGCGCGGCTCGGGCACGGACAGGAAGTTGATCCGTACCCTTGAGAGGGGCCCCTCCTCCGTTCGGATGCTCCCCGTGGCGAGCCCGTTGCCGAAGTGCGAGCTGGGCATCACCACCATCACGGCGTCGTGGTCGGTGAAGTCGAACTCCGGGTCCGCGAGCCGCACCGCCTCCGCATCAGGGTCAAGCAGGATCCGTCGTGTCGGAGTTGTTGAAGTTCCCAGATAACTCCGATAGCCGTGCGGGGCCCGTAGCCACCGGTGCAGTGGCGTGAACTCCGTCTTGAGGAGGCCGTAGCTGGCGGTCTCGAGATATGTCTCGATGTAGGGCAGGCCCAACTCCGCCTCTTGTCGTGTGGTGTGGCGCGCCTGGGCATCCGGGAAGTCCAGGAACAACACCGCCACCCGGACTGTGCCCGTCGACGGTATTCGACTTCGAAGCGGGAATCCGGCGGGACCGGGCAGACGGCAGCTATCCGGATCCGGTTGGCCAGGGCTGACGTATTGGTATACCTCTACGGGCGTTTCTATTACCTGGGTGGGCGCGGTACGCCCGTCCTCGGGGCTCTGACCCCAGCAGGTGATGGCGCCGCCTGCGTGCAGCCCGCACGAATGCCGGTCTCCCAATGCGATGGCGCTGAACGTTCCTTCCGGAGGGTCGGCCCGCCCGTGTTCGTCGTAACCCCAGCAGACCACCGAACTGTCGGTGATGACTCCACAAGAGTGTTGCCAGCCGGCCGCTATGGCGCGGAAGCGCTTGGCAGGGGCATTGGCTTGTGCCGCGTGGTCGGCGCCCCAGCACACGCCGACGCCATCGGTGCGCACGCCGCATGAGTACCAGTTGCCGGCTGCGATGGTGAGGAACCGTCCAGTTGGTGGGTCGGCCTGGCCATCGTTGTCGGCGCCCCAGCAGGTCAGGGTCTGGTCGGTATGTCGGAGCCCGCACGTGTGCCATTCCCCGGCCGCGACGGCGGCGAACTCACCAGGCGGCGGGTTTGCCTGACCTGCGTGGTCGGCGCCCCAGCAAGCGACGGTCCGGTCGGTTCGGATAGCGCACGAATGATCGCCCCCCGCGGTGACGGCGATGAACCTCCCCTCCGGCGCTCCGGCTGCTCCCCGGCCGTCCCAACCCCAGCAGACGATCTCCTGGCGGGCGTCGATGCCGCAGGTGTGGCTCCGACCGGCGGCCACCGCCACGAACTCCCCGTCCGGTGGTGCGGCCTGGCCCTTCCCGTTGTCCCCCCAGCAGGTCACCGTGCGATCTCTGCGTATGCCGCAGGAGTGATCCCAACCGACCGCTACCGCGGTGAAGTCACCCTCGTCGGGTGGTATGAGGGTGCCGGCGTCCCCGGACGGGATGGCGCCGGCGAACCGGAGAGCGCGGGTCAGGAAGGTGGCCATCTGCGCACGAGTGGTGGCCCGTCCAGGGCAGTAGCGGGCCGGATCGACGGCGCACCCGGAGGTGATGCTGGCCGCGGCCAAGGAGTTTATGTCCGGCAGGTGAGTGGCGCTCTGCCCGACGTCGGTGAACCCTGCGTCCGGCACGGATGGCAGCCGGAAGGCGCGGGTCAGGAAGGTGGCCATCTGCGCGCGGGTGACCGGGGAGTCGGGACAGAAGCGGGCCGGTTCCACCTCGCATCCCCGGGTGATTCCCAGATCTGCGAGGCGTTCCACATGGACCGCCCACCACGCATCCCCGTCGACGTCGGCGAACCGAGGCCGCGCTGTCGGAGTAGGGTCCGCGCCGTCCAGTGCCCGGATTAGCCAAACCGCCATTACCCAGCGCTGGATGGGTAGATCAGGACAGAACCGGCGTGGCGCGCACTCCGTTCCCTCGAAGACCCCCCTCGCGGCCAGGTTCTCCACGTTATCCCGGTGCGTACCCGCCTCGTCGATGTCGGAGAACCGGTCGGTGGTCCGCAGGCTCGCATCCTCGCCGGTTCCTGAGACGGACTCCCCGAGCTCCCAGGCCGGCGCCGGGATCGGTTGCAAGCCCCCGATCATGAGCAGCACGGTGAACACCACCAGGAGACCGCGGGTTTGTCGTCGGCGCGGGTACCGGGCTTCACCGCGCCTGTCGACGGTTCTGGTCACTCGACGTAGGCTACCCGGGTCCCGAACCGCCCCTCACCGCCGGGCGGGTTGGCGTCGGGTGGGGCCCCGGTAGGCGAGGCCCTTCAGGCTGACTGCGAAACCGCATTCCAGCAGGATGGTGCCCAGCGCGTGGTCGCCTGCCGGGCAGCCGTTGATGGTCTCCACGGTCAGCCGCTGGTGCCGGATCCCGATCTCGGTCAGGGCATCAGCGGCCGAGCTATGAAGTTCCTCCTCCTCGGTGAGGAGGGTGGCGGTCTTCCCTCCCCGCTCCAGGAACAGTAGAGGCTGGCCATCGTGGAGGATTACGTAGGCGCCGGCCGAGCGGGAAGCCCGGCCCTGGGCTTCCTCGGGCCACGGCAGCAGGGTGCCGTACGGGTTGGCCGGATCGGCGGCGGCGAGGATCACGGTTCCCTCGTCTTGCTGTGCGGTCCGGAGCCGGTCCAGGGCCCCCGGCAGCGCGAACTGAAGGCCACCGAGGCCCTCGACGAAATAGCCGCGGCGGATGCGTCCCGTCTCCTCCAGATGGTTGAGGATGGGGTAAAGGGTGGTCAGGCCTCCGGGGACATTTTCTGCCCGCGCGCCGGCCCGGGTCACCACGCCGTGCCGTTCCAGCATGAGCTCCGTCCAGGCCGCGCCCCATTCCGCGTTGGACACATCGGTAGCGCACAGGTCGGCGACCAGCGACCACCGCCCGGACGATGAAGGCGGCATGGCGGAGGGCAGGCGGCGCCGGGATCGCCCGCCGGAGCGGGACCGGGCCAGGCGTCGGATCCGTAACGCTCGCAGCGGGGCGAGGGTGTCGTTGGTGACCTCTCCCGACCACACCAGGTCCCAGAGCGCCTCGAGGGTGTCCTCGAGATGCTCGCAGCGGGCAGCGAGGTGGATGTCCCGGAAGAAGCTGGCGCCCCTTCGCGACAGGTGGGACCGGATGGCGTGGTGGAGGTCCGAGTCGGGCAGGTCGTCAGCGGAGGGTCGGTGGAGGATCGGTAGCTGCTCGCGCAGGTAGAGGGCCACCCTTCCGTCACGAGGCCCGATCGAGCCCCGGCCCACCCATACCACCTCGCCCGACGCCATGAGCTGGTCCGCCATGGTGGGTGTGTAGTCGAGCCGCGCCGCCAGGACGTCCCGTTCGAGAATCGAGGCGGGGATCGCGACGCCCTGGAGGGTGCGGATCGTCTCGACCAGAGCTGACAGGTGGTTCCGGCCCGTGCGGCCCACTCCCTGCCAGGCGGGCAGGAAGCGTCCGAGGGCGGCGACCTCTACCGCCTCGATCTCACGGCGTAGCACCGCCAGACTGCGCCGCTTGAGCCGGCGCAGTACCCCCGTGTCCACCCACTCCTGGCCGGCCTCACCCGGCCGGAAGGCGCCACGGGCCACCGTTCCGGCCTGCTCGAGCACCACCAGGGCGGCGCCGATAGCAGCGGGGGGCAGGCCGAGGGATGATCCGGCCTCCTCGGCGGTGAACGGCGCGTGGGTGCGGGCGTAGCGTTGCACCACCTCCCCGAGCGGGTCGGGACCCGTCTCCAGGTAGGCATGAGGAACCCCGGCCGGTGGCTGGACCCCCAAGGCGTCCCGCAGCCGACCGGCGTCCTCGATGGCCGCCCAGGTCGACGCGCCGCGCACCTGAACCCGGATGGCCCGGCGACCCTCCTCGAGCTCGCGAAGCAAGCCGGATGCGGAGCCGTCGGCGAGCCGATCGGCTACTGCCCGGCCGGTGAGCGGCCCGAGTGCCCGGAGAAGATCGTGCACTCCGTCCAGCCCCTTGACGCGGCGATCGGGGGTCAGGTACTGGAGCTCCAGCTCGACGGCGGCGATCACATTCTCGTCGAGCAGGTCGCGGAGCTCGCCCTCGCCGAGTAACTCGCGGAGTAGCTCCCGGTCGAGCGTGAGGGCCGTGGCTCGCCGTTCCGAAGGGGCGGCGTCTCCCTCGTACAGGTAGGAGGCCACGAACTCGAACAGGAGCGACGAGGCGAACGGTCCGGCCGAGGTGGTGTCAACCTCGACCACCCGCACGCGCCGTGCCGCGATGTCCCCGAGGAGTTCTCTGGCGGAGGGAAGGTCGAACACATCTTGGAGGATCTCGCGGTAGGTCTCGAGGATGATCGGGAACGAGCCGAAGCGGGTGACGATGGCCATCAGGTCGGCGGCCCGGCGCCGCTGGAGCCACAGGGGGGTGCGACCGCCGGGGCGGCGGCGGGGCAGCAGCAGGGCGCGGGCGGCGGCTTCCCGGAATCGGGCCGCGAACATGGCAGTGCCGGACAGTTCCTCGATCAGGATCGACTCCAGTTCGTCCGGGTCGAGGAGCAGGTCGTCGAGAGATGGCAGGTCGTCGGTGTCGATGAAGCGGAAGGAGATGCCGTCATCGCTCCAGATGACGTCCAGATTGCGCCCGTAGCGGTTTCGTAGCCGCTGGTTGATGGCCATCGCCCACGGCGCGTGGACCCGGCCGCCAAGGGGAGAGAGGATGGCGATCCGCCAGTCCCCGATCTCGTCGCGGAAACGTTCGACCACCACCGTCCGGTCGGTAGGGAGCACTCCGGTGGCGTCACGCTGCTCGCCGAGGTATGCGACGAGGTTGCCGGCCGCCCACTCGTCCAGGTGATACCGGTGCCGGAGCGTGTCAACCGCCCGGTCTGGTTCCATCGCCCCGATGGTGCGGACGAAGCGGCCGATCGCCCGCCCGGTCTCGACCGGACGGCCCACCCGATCGCCCTTCCAGAACGGCATCCGGCCCGACTCAGCGGGGGCGGGGATCACCTCCACCCGGTCGGCCGTGATGTCGCTGATCCTCCACGCCGACGTGCCGAGGACGAACACGTCTCCCGGACGGGACTCGTAGACCATCTCCTCGTCGAGCTCTCCCACCCGGCTGCCGTCAGGAAGGTTGACCGAATACAGCCCGCGGTCGGGAATGGTTCCGGCGTTGGTGACCGCCAGGCGCTGAGCTCCCGACCGAGGGGTCAGCGTGTGCGTGACCCGATCCCAGATCAGGCGGGGACGCAGCTCCCCGAACAGCTCGGACGGGTAGCGGCCCGCCAGCATGTCGAGGACCGCCTCGAATGGCCCTCTCACCAGCTCGCGATAAGGGGCGGCTCGCCTGACCAGGGAAAGGAGGTCGTCCGCCTTCCACTCGTCCATCGCCACCGCCGCCACCACCTGCTGCGCCAGCACGTCGAGCGGGCTCTGGGGAACGGTGGTGGGCTCCACCGACCGTGCCAGCATGAGGTCGGCCACCACGGTCGCCTCGAGGAGATCCCCGCGGAACTTGGGAAAGACCTTGGCGACGCTGGTCGCTCCTACCTGATGGCCGGCCCTTCCCACCCGCTGCAGGCCGGAGGCCACGCTGGTGGGCGACTCGACGTGGATCACCAGGTCGACGGCCCCCATGTCGATGCCCAGCTCCAGCGTCGAGGTCGCCACCACGGCTGGCAACTCACCGCGCTTGAGAAGGTCCTCGATTACGATCCTCTGCTCGCGTGACACCGACCCGTGATGGGCGCGGGCGATCTCATCCCCTGCCAGGTTGTTCAGCTCGGCGCAGAGTCGCTCGGCCAGCCTGCGGGAGTTGGCGAACACGATGGTGGACCGGTGGGACCTGACCAGATCCAGCAGGGCCGGGTAC
This sequence comes from Acidimicrobiia bacterium, assembly GCA_009841105.1. GTDB lineage: Bacteria > Actinomycetota > Acidimicrobiia > Spongiisociales > Spongiisociaceae > Spongiisocius > Spongiisocius variivorans. The sequence goes on from VXMM01000018.1 coordinate 81,510, forward strand.
ACGGAGGGCCAGATGGACCGGTAGCCCGGGTCGGCGGGGTCGGACGTGAGCGGATCTGGGGGCGCCGGCGCCGCCATGTCCTCGACCGGGACAACGATCTCCACCTCGAGGCCCCGCTCGCCGGGGACATCCACGATGGTGACCGGCCGAGGCGTCCAGGCCCCGTTCGCCATGGTCCCGCCTCCCATGAACTCGGCGATGGTCGAGAGGGGCTGCTGGGTGGCGGAGAGCCCGATGCGGAGGGGCCGGACGGCGGTCACCTCCTCCAGCCTCTCCAGCGACAGGGCCAAGTGCGATCCCCGCTTGGTCCCGGCCACGGCGTGGACCTCGTCGAGGATCACCCACCGGACCGACGCCAGCATCTTGCGGGCCGCGCTGGTCAGGATCAAGAACAGGGACTCGGGGGTGGTGATGAGGATGTCCGGGGGGTGGCGCTGCATGCGCTGGCGGTCGGCGGGCGGGGTGTCTCCCGTGCGGATGGCGGCCACGACCTCGGGAGGGGGCCGTAGGCTATGGCGGTCGGCGGCGTGGGCGATTCCGGTCAGGGGCGCCCGGAGGTTGCGTTCCACGTCATGGGCCAAGGCCTTCATCGGGGAGATGTAGAGGACGCGGCAGCGCCGGGACTTCGCCGGCACCGGTTCGGTCAGAAGCTGGTCGAGCGTGTAGAGGAACGCCGCCAGCGTCTTGCCCGATCCGGTGGGAGCATGGATCAGCGTGTGCTGACCGGCAGCGATGGCCGGCCAGCCACTGGCCTGAGCCTCGGTGGGGACGGGGAACGCCTCCTCGAACCAGGTGGCGGTGGCGGGCGAAAACAGGTCTCTCAACACTATGAATCCAGGCTATCGCGTGCCCGTGACATTCATGCCGGATACCAGCGCGTTTGCCCGAACGCTACCTCTGCGATTCATAAAATTGGCGCGTGTATGGAGTTATTTGTGTTTAAATGGATCGCATGATCTACCGAACGCCGCTGCTGTCCCCAAAGGATGAGCGAGCCCTGGACGCCATCAACAGCTTGAGGGACGATTTGAGGCTCTACGTCAGGAACCCGCGCCGATGGCACGGAACCCTGAGAAGGGCAACCGTTGCGCGAGCTGTCCAAGGATCGAACTCCATCGAGGGTTATCACGCAACCGTCGAGGATGTGGCGGCCCTGATAGCGAACGAGGAACCGAGCAAGCTTGATCCCGCAACTCGGGATGCGGTTGCCGGGTACCGCGACGCCATGACCTACGTGATCCAGCAGGCACGGGAAGCACCCACGATCGACGCCTCCACGCTCCGGGCGCTGCACTTCATGATCACGCGACACGACCTGTCGAACAATCCCGGGCTGTGGCGGCCGGGACCGGTCTGGGTCAACGACCACGAGGGCCGTGCCGTCTACGAGGCGCCCGAGCGATCGCTGGTCGAGCCCCTGGTTAGCGCTCTGTTGGATCAGATCAACGCCAACGATCAGCACGTCATAGTGACGGGGGCCATGGCGCACTTGAACCTGGTGCTCGTCCATCCGTTCAGCGATGGAAACGGACGGGTAGCCCGCTGTCTGCAGTCGTTGGTCCTCGGAAGCGATGGCCTCTTGTCTCCGGAGTTCTTCAGCATCGAGGAGTATTTGGGCCGCAACACACCCGCCTATTACGCGGCGCTCAACGATGTGGCTGAAGGGAGGTGGTCACCAGATCGCAGCGCTCGTCCGTGGATCGAGTTCTGCATAACCGCGCACTACCGCCAAGCCATGACCGTGCGCCGGCGAATAAGAGAAATGGAGGAACTCTGGGACAGGTGCGAGCAGCTGGCCGCGCAGCACCGTCTACCCGGTAGGACGGTGGCGGCCCTGGTCGACTCCGCCCGAGGATGGAGGCTTCGGCGGTCCCTATACATGAGCCTCGTCGAGATGTCGTACGGCGAGACGGTAAGCAGTGCCGTGGCCACGAGAGACCTCACCGCGATGACACGTGCGGGCCTCCTGGATCCCCGCGGAGAACGCCGAGGGCGCTACTACGAGGGCGCCACTCCACTCAGGGAGGTATGGCACGGAATCCGCCGAGCCCGACCACCGCGTGGAGCAGACGACCCGTACCTATTGCCCACGACACCCACGCTCCCCGGGCTCTTCTAGGGTCCGGAGCCCGATCGCGTATGCCGGTCGGGGCGGGTGGTTTATCCGCCGGGGTGGGGTTGTTCGGGGTGGTACCGGTCGTAGGCTGACCTCTCGGTGGCGGGGTGTGTGGTCGTCGATGACTTCTTGGGGTAGATCGGTCTCGGTCGTCGTAACTTGTAGACTTTCCTTATGTCTCCCCTCACTCCGCAACCGCATAGTTGATGCTGGGCCCATTCGAGATCGCTCCTGAGGATGTCGCCCGATTGGGTAGCGGATTCACGGATGCCGTCAATCGGCTCCTGCAAGCAGAGGCTGCTGCCGCAGGGATGGCTAGCAGTTCGCTGGTGCTGAATCGGGTGGAGACCATTCCCGATGGCGGGGTGGATGCGGAAGTCACGGATGCCCCGGCCGGTGGTGAGTGGATTCCTGAGGGTGATTCGGTTTGGCAGTTCAAACGTTCGAACCTGTACCCGAAGGATTGTGCGGAGGAGTTTGGTAGGGCGACTTGGGCACAGCAGAAGGTACGGGCAGGTAGCGCCTACGTGATGGTGCTTGGCGTCTCGCTCTCGCCTAAGTTGCTGGAGAGGCGGCGAGTTGCCATTCTGAAGAAGGCTGAGGAACTCGGCCTTGATATCGGTGGAGACCACCTAGACGTTCGGGACGCGAACGCTCTGGCCCGGTGGATGTCCCTCTACCCATCGTTAGCAGTCTCAGGAGTCATGGGGGGTCCTGGCTCGTCAGCGGTTGACTTCGCGACGTGGGCAGACTCTCGCCTCGGCCGGACGAAGTGGGTTCCCGATGAAGGCCGTGAGGAAGCCATCCAGACCATCCGATCCGCACTGTCCCAGGAAGTGGGTCTTGATCTCCGCGTGGGTGGTGCCTCGGGTGTGGGCAAGTCCCGCCTCGTCCTTGAAGCGCTACGGGAGCAGGAGATCGCCCCACTCGTTGCATACGTGGCTGACGAAGCCAAGAGCCAGGATCGGCTCTTGAGGCACCTTGTTGCTGATCACCGCAAGACAGCGGTGTTAGTTGTCGACGAATGCCCGGCTGACCGACACGCAACCATAGCTGATCAGTTGCCAGCCGATGGGAGAATCAGGCTCATCACGATCGGACCTATCGGCTCCGCGGTTACCAGAAGCCCGGTCGTGGTCGTGGAGCCGATGCGGAGCGAGGCCATAGACAAGTTTGCTTCAAAGAACTTTCCCGGGCTGTCGAACGTGGATCGCAGGTTCGTTGTGGAAAACTCGGATGGCTATCCCCAGTTAGCAGAGGTATTCGCACGGCGGGTTCTCGACTCCGCGACTCCCTTGCAAGCAGCGGATCTGGTCACCGAGACGGAAATCCGGCAGTTCATCACGGACCGACACCCAGGCAGCTTGGGGTTGCGTGTCGCAAGAGGTGTCGCTCTATTCGAGAAGCTCGGCTGGGAGGACGAGGTATCCGGAGAGCGCGAACGCCTGGCCAGGTTTCTCCGGATGTCGGACTCTGCCCTGCAGTCCGCGGGTTGGGAGCTCGAAGAAGCGGGTTGGTTGGCTGTTCGGGGTCGCTATCGGGCGATAGCTGCGCACCGGCTCGCGGTCTTCCTCGCTTCTCGCAAGTGGGAGGGCGACGGCGACCGGATCGTCAGCGAGCTGCTAGACAATCTTGACGATCAGATGGCGTTTGCGATGTTCCGGCGTCTTGCGGACCTTGGAAGGTACGAACCGGCCCAAACCGCTCTCGTACCAGTCCTCACCCCCGACGGACCATTCGGATCCCTAGAAAAGCTGCGGACTTCCGGTAGGGCGGCGCGACTTACCCAACTCGCAATCATACTACCGAACGACGTTGCTCTCTATCTTCACGAACTTCTGGAAGACACCCCGGAAGATGAACTTCGATGCCAGCCAGCGGTGTGTCACGAGTTGGCGTGGACCCTGGAAATGCTCGCTTGGCACACCGATACCTTCCGCCTGGCTGCTGGGTTGCTTCTCCGCTTAGCGCTCGCGGAATTCGCGACCGTCGTTGATGCTGATTCGGAGTTCATGCATGTTTTCTCGGAGAGCCACTCCACATCGAGGTGGATAAGCCTGTTCGGGACGATGCTTCCAGCAACCGCAGCGACGCCGGAAACTCGTATGCAGTACCTGAAGGAAGTCACACGGTCGGAAGATGTTCGGGAACGTGCCCTCGCGGTCATGGCACTGCGAAAGGCTATCTCCGTTTCCGAATGGGTGATGGCGGCAGGAGAGTCACAGGGTGGTGCCTCGGTCGAGCCTCGGGGAACTCCGCAAACCTGGGACGAAGCGTGGGCCTATCAGATCTCGGCGATAAATGAACTCAGTCGTCTGGTCGGCGACCCGAGTCCTCAGGTTCGATCCTCTGTAGAGGACAGCCTGATCGATGCGATAGATCCTCTGTCAGCATCGGGAGTGACATGGGAGGCCCTCGAGAATGTCTTGATACGGACGCCGAGCTTGCATAGCAGGGTACGACACAGGTTGCAGAGCCTCGAACCCCTTTACGACAGGGCTGACCGCATCGATGAGTCTGAGGAGGGCAAGCAACGACGTCAACAAGCTATGGAAGCTCTCGATTCGCTTAAGGGACGGCTCCCAAGCCAAGACAGCCGCGATACCTTAGAGCTTGCGCTAAAACTACCTCGATGGCATCACCCTGATCGGATAGAGCGAACGGTTGTTGACGCGATGGCTGGCTTCCTCAGTGACCACGACGAAGCATGTCTCTTCGAATTCCTCTCAAGAAAGCAGCCGAATGCAGGCGAGTTCGGCGTTGGACTCGCATTGCTTCCCCTCCAGCTAGATCCAACCGAAGCGCTCGTAAACGCCTACGAACAAAATGCCGGGGCCCTCCTGGGCTATCTGCACCGCAAAGCTGAGACCGACCGGTGCGCAGTCGAGACCTTTCTCGACGACGGCCTCGGTGGAAGTATGTCTGAGGTTGCGCAACTCGAGATCGCTCAGGTTGGCCCACAGACAGAACGAATACACGAAGTCATCGACGAACTTGTGGACTTGCTATCCGTGGCCGACAGTGCTGTGCGGGTTCGAGTGGCCGCCAGAGACTATCCGAAGATGCTTGAGCGTTGGTTAGTTCGACTGGAGACACAGGACGACTACAACGCTCTCGTCAGGACAGTCTCCGACGTGTGGCTAAATGATGAAACATGCCTTGAGTCGATCACGGACCGTCTCATGAAACTTGTGTTGCTGCGCCGTGACTTCCCGAAGCTCGGTCAAGACGCGTGGAATTGGGGGCATCTGGCCAAGGCCGTCCTGGACGGCCACGAGGAAGCACTAGCCGAAATGGTCCTGGACATGATCGAGAACTCTGGACGTGTCGTCACTCTCGGCAGCGCCGAGGTGGCTGAAGTGCTCAGATTGGCACTGCGGCAGAGCACAGAGAAGGTCTGGAGACGAATCGGGGAGCGCTTGGAAACTGGCTCATCGCGTCTCATGCACATTGCGGAGTACTGGTGCGTGCTAGAGGGAGTCGAGCCGAGCCCCATCCAGGCATGGATCGGGAACGATGCTAACCGAGCCCGGCTCGTGGCCCGAGTCGCTCGGCTGGGAAGTGATGAGCCAACGCCCATGGCCCGCTATCTTCTGGCAACGTTCGGCGACGATGAGCAGATCACATCAATCTTCGACCTCAAACTTGACGGCGAGCTTCAGGAAGGAAACAGGTCTAGCCACCTCCAACGGCAGATCGATCGGCTCGACTCGTGGAGACAAGACCGAGAAGAACCAATGGAAGTCCAACGCTGGGCCAGCACGGCTATCGCCCGACTCAAGAGGTCCAAGAAGAAGGCACTTCGGGAGGAGGAGGAACGCGGGTGATAGACGTTCCGCCGGGCCCGGTAGGTAGCCTCACTCTGACAGAGCGGGTTACCAGGCACACGGTTCGTAGCGGCGTACCGAGGCTGGGTCGAGGATCAGGAGGGGGTCTGGGCCTTGGCATTCGTCACTGTCGGTGAACACCACCCAGCACACACCATCAGGTTTGTCTTCGGCTGACGGATACCGGATCGCGTCGATCGCGCCATCGAGCAGGTGATCCCGTATGTACTCGGTGACGATCTGAGTAGGGACATAGTCGAGTCCAGTCTCTTGCTTGTCGACACGCTGGGCTAGGTCCTCGGCGAACGAAGCCATGAAACGCAGCACCTGCCGGTCGAGTCCCGCGTCAGTGTCGAAGATGCTCGGAACGGGCTCAGCTGCTAACAGGTCCAGGTAGCGCAGTTCGCGGCCTGGCGTCCAACACCCCACGGTCGCGGCGAGGCACTCACTGTCCTTGATCTCCTTCAGTGTGGTGTCCACCGACTCGGCACCATAGAACACCGAAACGCCCGCCCGGCTCATACGGTTGTGGCCAGCTATCTGTGCAGGTGGAGGACCTAACTCTCGGATCGTGCTGAACTTCTCTGCCGGGTTCTCGGCTCGGCCCCGGACGATCTGTATGTGGTTCGTAGTGCCAAACAGGCGATCAGTAACCTGACTGATCGCCTGGCCTATCCCTTCGAGTAGCTCCTGGGTACGTCCGAAATCATCGAAAGCACCAACTGGCTCCACAGCTGTGTGGTCCTGAAACTGGTTGTTGGTAGTGAGTTGGCGGAAGCGTTCCCAGCTATAGATCAGCTTCTCTGCTTCGTCGAAGCCGTAGAACGGAAGCGAACACCAGTCGTGATAGAAGGCCGAGACGAACTCCTGCCGAAGGTCTTCGTTCCCTAGAGGTTCGCCCACATGCGAGAGAAGGTCGTCGGAGTCGACTAGTTGGACGCCGATATAGCCACCTTCCCATGCTGCACCCTGAATGGGATCGTCCCATTCGGCGCGAAGGCACCTAACCATATGCCGGAACAGTTCATCTACAAGTACACCTGCTGTATCAGACCGCCCGCAGAATCGGCACCGCTCGATCAGATCACCTTGAGATACGTACTCAGCGAGGCAGTCATCGGCGATGCAGTGCCGACACACCTCATCCCAGAAGCCGCTCCTGGAGAACCCGTATTCCTGCTGTTCCAGCATCAAGCTCTTCATGATCCCCATGGAGGCAAGGCTATCGTTCTCCTACTAGCGTCCATGGCCCTTCGATGAAACAAGCCCGCTGCGGGCGAGGCCGGTTGAGGTTCAGGATGTTGGGAGGGGGCTGAGGAGGTGGGTGTCGATGAGGGCTTGGAAGTGGTTGGCGACGCTGGTGGCTAGTACTCGGTGGCGGATCAGTACGCCTAGTTCGATGTTGCGGTCTAGGGCTGCTTCTGTGAGGTTGGCGGAGGTGATGAAGACGGCCTCGTCGTCCACTACCACGGCCTTGGCGTGGAGGACGCCGGATGGACCGGACGGGTCTAGCGAGCGGGGGTCGTAGTAGACGGCGGGTTTCAACGATCCGGGCCAGTCGGTTCCCCAGAACCGGTCGGTGAAGCGGAGCACCAGTTGGTCGGCGGCGGAGGTATCGCCCTTAGCGCGCTGGACGTTCAGCAGGATCGTGACTTGTAGGCCGGGCACATCGTCCAGGCGTTGGGCCAGGTGGGCGAAGGCTTGGGGACCGTCGAAGTAGGCGTAGGTGCTCACCCAGACGGATCGCTTGGCGCCGTCGAAGAGTTCCTCGTAGACCCGCCGCGTATCCCGCGCCGGGAGTCCGGGTACCTCGGGACCCGACCAGACGAGGTCGGGTGAGGGCACCCCGGCCGATGCGTTGTCGACAGCACGAACCCAGGCCGCAACCGCCCGGCCTGTGATGCCGACTCGGGCGAGATCGTCGAGGTCCCCTAATAATCCGTCTACGTTGCCGTGCAGTTTGAGCGTCGAACGGAGAGTCTTGGGCTCCGGCCGGTCGGGTAGCGCGCCGGTGTCGAAGGCTTCGGCCAGCCGGCGCCGTCGATGGACGGGCAGGGTCTGGATGTACCGGCCGATCGCCATCAGGGCAGGGGGAAGAAGGCGGCGTCTTCGAGGCCGAGCACGGGGACGACGAGCGCTCGGTCGAGGTAGTCGTTGCGCATCTCGCACGATGTCTCTGCGACGAGAGCGCAGCCGTGGCAGGCAGCGCCGAGCAGCCAGCGTCCCTCCAGGCCTGCGCTCTCGGAGTGCTGGGCGCAGATCGGATCGTTTGAGCACAGCGACCCCGCCTCCAGAGCGTGGGCCAGATGGTCTTCGAAGTGGCGGGCCTGCTGTACCAGGCCCCCGAGGGTTCCCTCCGCGTCGGGACTTCCCGTATAGAGAAGTATCCCGTAGCGGCCGGATGTCACATAGACCCGCTCGCGAATGGAACTGGCCGGGTAGCCGCAGCGCATGGCCAGCGACTGAATCAAGAGGTGGGCGAGGGTGTGCAACAGGATGTACGGTCCGCCGGGAAACCCGTCCGGCGATTTCCCGCGGCTGCGTCGCCACTCCACGTACTGCTGCCGGAGCTGGTCGATCCGGTCTCGTACCCCTGGCTGCTTCCGCCAGGCGGCAACCGCCGTAGGACGTAGGTGAAAGAACACGCCCTCGCCCCGGTTCTCGACTGCCGGATACCAGCTGGGTTCGAGGGCGATGGCGGCTCGTTCCACGTCGGACTCGTAGTCGCCATGGATGTCGCGGACGGCCGCTTCGAAGCGGGTGAACCCGATCAGGGCCATGACCTCGCGCAGCCGGTGAAGCTGGATGACCGCCTCGACGCTGCCGCTGAAGCGCGACTCCGGTTCCCGCCAGACGGCATCCGGCAAGCGGCGGGCATGGAAGTTCGGATCCACCGGTACGTCGTCACCGAAGCCTTCGGGCGCCGCCAGCAACTCGCGCAGTTCGGCTTCCTTCACCGGGCGACCTTCCCTGACGCCACGCCGCACCTGTCCGATCACACGCAGCACGTCGGTGTCCGCGAACGGACTCAGCTTCTCGGCGACCTTGGGCTTCTTCTTCATGAAGGTGAGATCGTTCAGGTCTTCCACGATTTCGAGGTCGTTCCACAGCTCCCTTACTACCCGTTCCATGTCGGTTCCCCGATCGGGCAGTGACAGCACGGCCACTACTTGGGGGAAGTAGGCGTTGGATGCGGTGCGGATGAGCAGCCTGCTAGGGAGGTTGCACTCCTCGGCGGTGTTCAGGCCCAGCCAGGGCCGCCTTCCCAGGCACCCGCCGAGTGGCCGGGGGCCGATATCGGTGGCCTCGTAGAGCTGCCGGGATTCGCCGCACTTGCATCTCACCACGAGGTCGGCCAGGTCGCCGGTGGTTCCCCGCTCGTCCAACCAGAGCCGTTGCCCGCACCGCTCGCCTCGACCATGCACGAAGCCGGCCCAGTCGAGATCGTCCACATGCCCCCGCGGGCAGGCACGCACAAAACGGGTGGGCACCGTCGGCTTTCCTTGGAACCTGTTCTTGTCGTCGAGCTCCTTCCGGTGGACGAGCCGCCGCGACCGCGTCGGGCGCTTTCCCGAGGACCGTGGTATCGCCTTGGTGGCCTGGAAGGGGTTCGTTTCCTGAACGACGAACCATTCGGGAAACTGCCACGCGCCGATCCCCAGGCCCGGAAGCCACGGCGCCGAAGGCGCGGGCGGGGGCGCGTACAGCCTGGGGGTCGGAACGTCGGTCAGGAGGCCGAGAAGACCGGTCAGCCGCGCATCGACGATCTCGTCCAGGTCGTGTGTGGCAGGCCAGGTCTCCAGACCGCCGACGATGGCGGCGTGTTCGGGCAGGTCGATGAGCGCGCCCGGTCCGTAGGTGGTTATCACCTGGCTGTGGCGGATCTGGCCCTGTGCTCGACGGCTCATCCGTCACCGTCCGCTAGCGAAGCTGTCAAGGGTCGGATCCTCAGGTTTACCTCGGGTTCCACATCCCGCAGCGACCGGTTGGCCCGGAACTTGGCGTGATGGGCGGACTCGAAATCCTCTTCCAGCATCTCGCGCAGCAGATGGCCCCCGCCGGCCCGCCCCTCGTACTTCTGGTACTTCACGTGGGCGTTGACGTTGGAATAGTCCTCAACCACGGCCAGCCACGAGTCGAGCAAGTCCACCACTCGGGCAGCCACGCTATGTCGGCGTTCCACGTACTCCGCCTCGTCCTCGTAGGGCTGCTCGTCCACCCGCTCCAGGAACACCTCGCGTAGCCGGCGCTCGAGGTTCACCCTCACCCGGTCGAGAGCCGCCACGCCGGACGGCGGGGTCAGAGAAGGCTCGGAATGGCGTGCCAAGCCGACCAGCGCTCCGGCGAAACCACGGTCGAGGGCGCGGGCCGAGAACGGCGTGACGCTCGACACCTCCACGGACCGGTAAAAGGTCTCGTGGTAGTGGCGGAATCGCTCGAAGTGGGACCGGTCACGCGGCTTGTGGACGTTGAGCAACGTGACCACCAGGCCCGGTCTCCTGTCGTCCCGGCCTACCCGGCTGGTGGCCTGGATGTACTCGGCGTGGGTCTTGGGCTGGCCCAGCACCACCATCAGCCCCAGCCGGGGAATGTCGAGACCCACCGAGATCATGTTGGTGGCGATGGCGCTGTCGACGCGGTCGCTCTGGTGGGCGCTGCGCCCGAGGCGACGTCGGGCCTCGGCCACCTTCCCGGTCGGGACCCGCGACGTCAGTTCCACGACATCGGAGAACGTCCGGCGATCACGGAACAGCCCCTCAATGCGCTGCTGGTCGGCCCGGAATCGCCCCCCAATGGCCTTGACAGTGTTGCGGACTTCCTCCTCCAGGATGCGCCGCGCTCCACCCAACTCGCGCAGGCTGTTGAAATAGCCGAGCACGGTCATGTACGGATCGGCCGGATTGTCCTCGTTCCGGTGCCCGCCGGCGTCCCGGTAGGCGCGCTCGGCCGCCCCCATCAGGGCCAGCCAAACCCGCCGCATCATCGTCTTCGGGTTGCGCCCCGGAGAGGCGATGCCGAGATAGAGCCGGCCCGGCGCTTGATCTGCGGGCACTACCTCGGCGAAGAACGAGTCCCGCCGGTTGGGACCCCGGGGAGGGAAGACCTGCGTGCTCGGTCTGGCGAACAAGGCCTGTATCTGATCCTGGGCCTGCCGGGCCGTGGCGGTGGACGCCACGATCTTGGGACGTAGGGCGGTGGGGACGCTGTCCCCGGCAAGCTCGTCCGCCTGGCCATCTGTCCCCAGACACAACGCCTCTATGACCGTCTCGTACAGCCCCGCCATCGTCCCCAGCGGTCCCGAGATCAGATGCAACTCGTCCTGGATCACCAGATCGGGGCCTGCCAGGCGGCGACCGAGCGGGCGGCCGCTTCGAGGATCAGCCGGCCCGTAGAAGCCGTCAGCGTCGTAGCGATCCGCCCCGCCGAGGAGCGCCCCGGTCCGGGCTGTCCATGGCAGCGAGGCGAACTTGTCCACCGTGGCTATCAGGAAGGCGGGAAGGCGGCGGTAGAGCGGCTCGTCCACCGCCACGATCGGGAGGGGCCGGTCCCCGCTGAAGTCGCACTCGAAGTCGGCGCACACGATCCGTAGTTCCGCGGGCTTGTCATCGTCGGGCAGAAGGGTGAATGAGGCCGGCTCGAAACGGGCGCCGCACCATGGGCAATTCTCCAACGGGATGGGCACCGGCTTGCTGATCGGATCGGCCTTGAACCGCCGTGTCTTGGACCGGGCCGAGTCCGACCGGCTGTCGCCTCTCCGTCCCATGATGTTCGGGGTGGCCGCCTTGCCCACCCACAGTCCGATCTCGAACGGCCAGACGCCGTAGTGATCCGGGTTGGAGGAGCGTTTCAGCTCGAGCGCGCAGACAAGTCCCGCCGCCCGACCAAGCTGGTCCAGGGTGAGCAGACGCAACGTGTAACGCATGATCACCGAGACACCCGCCCCGTGCCGACCCTCCTCACCGGGCCGGCGCAGGCGACGCAACACGATGGCGAACGCCGCGAGGCCGAGGTAAGCCTCCGTCTTGCCGCCGCCGGTCGGGAAGAAGAGGAGGTCGACGATCCGGCGCTGGGGATCGCGCGGATCGGCCAGACCGGGAAGGTTGAGCAGGATGAAGGCGATCTGGAAAGTCCTCCACTCCGGCGCGGGTTCTTCGGGTCCCAGGCGCTGTCGAAGTGCTCGCGCCACGGCCCAGTTCGCCACACGGAACGCGTCGAGGGCGTCGGCGTCGGATGTCAGCAGGTCGATCCCGCGCTCGATGCGATCAGCCGCCAACCCGGCGCGGCGCAGTAGTTCCTCGGCCGTCTCGCGCCGCTCGCCCATGAGTGCGGCCAGGCCGTCCCGTTGCACCTCGATCCAGGCCCGGTAGCTCTCCACCAGGGGCTGAAGCGCTGCCCGGGCGGCCTCGCCATCGGGGAGCTCACCGAGGACCTCCATAGTGAGCTCAACCTCCGGCCTCTTCACCGGCTCGGTCTTGGGAACGGTCGCGCTGGGTATCCACGCCGTGCGCAACTGTCGGCACTCGCCGCCGACCATCTCCCACTCGGCCGAAACGCCGTGACCCACCGCGTACTCAGGGGTGTCGGAGTAGTGGAGGTCCGCAACCTGGTCGTCCCATTCCGCGGCTCGCGATCCCCGGGGGTCAGGCCGGGGGACGAAGGGGAGGTGGCTGGTGACCTCCAGTTCCGCCTGGAAGGCGTAGCCCCGGTCGGCCAAGCGGGAACTGTCCGGATCGTCGGGACGGCCGCCCACGCATGGCCGGTTGTTGACGAGGAATACCGATACCGACCGGACGCCCTCGGGAAGACCCGCCAGCCGGCTGACGTCCACCGTCCGGGACACAACATGCAGCCGGAGACCCTTCGACTCCGGAACCGCGTAGTCGGGGCGCCCCGTTACGTCGACTACGACGGTGCGCTCCTGCGCCGTACGTTGCCACACGCCCAGCGGCTTGCCGTCGGTGCCTTCTACCTCATGCGGCTCGTAGTCGCCCCACCGGACGGCGACGTCGAGCCCCTCGGTCTCCCCCGACACGAGGAAGCTCAGACCTATCGATGACGGGAAGAAGCCCTTCTTCGCCGCCCGCCGCTCCTCGGCGGACTCCTCAGCCAGCCCCGCTACCTCGGGAGTCTCGTCGAGGGACTCGTCCTCATCATCATCACTGCGTTCCTCGAAAGGTGTATCCGACGGGGTCAGGAATCCCGTCAGGTACCAGTTCGATGGCCTTTCCCACCCGCGCAGCAGTTCATCGGAGAGATTGGAGTCGGGGCCTGGTCCTACCAAGTCCAGCCGCAGCGCCTCGACCAGGTAGTCCCGTACAGCCGGCGAGTTGCCCCACAGTGAGCTTGAGGAGGATAAGTCAACTGCCATCCGCCGTACTGTAGGCAGGGTGGCGCTTGCTTCTGGTCGGACGGCGGACCGACCAAGCGCTGGCTTCGCAACGACTGTCATAGCCCTGGCCTAGCGTGCGAGTGGGACTCTTGCTCACAGCCACCCGACAAGGTAGAGGGGGACCCAATGCCGCCTCTGACGAATCTCGCTAGCCGCGGTGATGCATTGACCCGCAAGAATTGTCACACCGCCCCGCTATACCTTCCGGTTAGTACGTGTCTACGCGACCCGAGGAGGACCATGGCCTCGCAGAAGACCTACTCCCGTAGCAGCCAGATCGGCGAGGAGGGACAGCGGCTGGTCGCGCTGGTGGTAACGCGACTGGGCCACATCTGGCATGACCGGCGTGTGGACCACGGCGTGGACGGCGCGATCGAACTGGTGGACCCGGTCGCGCGATCTGTGTCGAATGTTCATGTGATGGTCCAGAGCAAGTCGACAGAGGGACGCTTCCCGGGCGAGACCGTGGACTCGTTTCACTACTTGCTTGATACAGCTGATGTGGCGTATTGGCGCGGCGGGTCCAACCCGGTGATCGTCGTTTGCTCACGGCCAAGCACCGGCGAAGTCTGGTGGGCGCCTGTGGATCGAGCCGAACCGCCGGCACCGGGACGCAAGGCGTGGCGTCTGGACTTCGACAAGCGCTCCGACCGCCTAGACGAGAACTCCGTCGGTCGTCTGCTGGCATGGGCCACGGAGGCTACGCCGGGAGGAGTGATCTCTGGACGTCGCTGCCGGACCGAGACGCTTCAGACCAATCTCCTTCGAATCAAGGAGATGCCGCCGGAGATATTCTTCGGACCTACGTGGAAGCCCAGCGCTCGCGAACTTGGTCCGGCTCTTCGGAGCTTGGGCTACTTCCGTAGCGACTGGATAGTCCGCGGTGGGGTGGTTCACAGCTTTTCTCAGCCCGAGCGCGGTGGGCTCGGGGACTTTCTCGATGGCGTATATGAGACCATCCACACCGTGGAGTGGGCAGAGAGCAAAGACATCGACACGCTGTCTATGTTCGCTGATCTACTCCGCCAGGCGCTGCTGGACCAGGAACACAAGAGCCTCCGGTTTCACGCCAAGAAGCGTCTTTTGGTGTTCCGGGGCCCGCGAGACGACCGTGATGCGATGAGGGTCAAGGTGAAGCCGGGCAAGCCTGGGCGCACGGTGTTTCAGCGCTATTTCAAGGACGCCGAAGGTACAGAACCTAAGGACTGCCGTCACTACGCCGCAGCAATTCGCTTCGTGCAGACCGATGAGGGCTGGGTCGCGGAGATCAACCCTACCTACCACTTCACCTTCGACGGGCACCGGGACCTTCCCTGGGGCGAAGACCGTGTGAAGGGCATGAAGAAGATTGAGAAGAACCCCGCGGTGCGTGGTCTCGTACAGTTCTGGGCCGAGTATCTGGCCCGACCTCCCGAACTCGGAGATCGCTATCGGCCCCTGTGGTTCGGCAATCTGATCACCATGGACGTGGACATTGGAATCGATGACAAGGATTGGCAAACGACTGCCGGCAGCTCGAGGTGCGTTGTCTCAGACGCCGGCCAACAGGAGTTGTGGTCATGAGGGCGAAGATCCTTGACGAACCGAAGCTCGACTTCGGCCACGGAGGTTCGCACGAGGACCCCCGCCGAGGTATCGCCGACTACGGACCGGTTGACCTAGGAGCACCGCGCGCGCCGACACGAATCCGCGTCGGTCTTGTCGGCCCGGCCGAAGGGATCTCAGGTGCCCGTGCCTGGCTCGAACGATGCCGCACGCCGATCGAGGCGAAGCCCAACAACCGCCACCCGCGCCTGTTCCAGAGTTTCCCCGGATTCGACACAGACCGCACCTTCCGCTCTGAACTCGTGTTTGACGACACATGGATGAGGGCTATTGCGAATCGTAAGATCGGGCGAATCCTCACTAAGCCTGTCGATTTGGCCACTGCCGAGTGCGTAGACCTGTATCACCGCGAGATAGCCGATCTCAAGGAGAAGGACGTCGTGGATGTGATCATTGTGGCCCGCCCGGATGAGCTACAAGACGACATCCCCCGAACGAAGCAAGCCGGAGCGTCGAAGGTCGAGTCGAGCACAGAGCTCTCGCCTACCCATGTCGATTTCCACGACCTGCTCAAGGCGTACTCTCTGGTCTGGCGCATCCCGCTGCAGGTGATGCGGTCGACTACCTGGGATCCCACCCGTCAGACAGCAAAGAGCCAGTCACGGCGGTCCTCCTCGCTCCAAGACGAGGCGACGCGGGCATGGAACCTCCACACTGCCCTCTACTACAAGGCTGGCGGTGTGCCATGGCGGATGCGGCGGCAGTCCGCCGACCTTGACTCTCTCTACGTCGGAGTGTCATTCTTCCACTCGACGGATCGGGCCGAGGTCCACACGTCCGTGGCTCAGGTCTTCGACGAGCGCGGGGAAGGTGTCGTGGTCCGCGGCGGGCCGGCAGCCCGCAAGAAGTCAGACCGCCAGCCCCACCTGCGACGAGCGGATGCCGAGGATCTGCTGGGCACTGCACTCGATGCCTACAAGCGGGAGCACCTTCACTTTCCGGCGCGAGTGGTGATTCACAAGACCTCGGATTTCGATGATGAGGAAGTATCAGGCTTCGAGGCAGCCGCTGACCAGCGGCACATCTATCACCTCGAACTCCTCTGGATCGTGGGCGCGAGCGAGGGAACCCGTCTATTCCGCAACGGCGACCACCCGGTGCTACGGGGAACGTTCGCGACGATCGCAGCGCGACGTCACATCCTCTACACCCGAGGCAGCGTGGATCAATACCGCGTGTACCCGGGCATGTACATTCCAACCCCGCTTGGAATACGTCCGGCAGTGACCGAAAGAAGCGTCGAGGAACTCGCTGGGGAGATACTGACTCTATCGAAAATGAACTGGAACCAGAGCCAGCTAGACGGGCGATTCCCGATCACGCTGTCCGCATCCAAGAAGGTGGCGAGGATCCTCAAGAACGTGCCAGACGACTATCCGGCGTCTAACCGGTACGCTATGTATATGTGATCGGGTCAGACGCTGCATCTCCGACCACTCATGGGCCCGCGGCGCCCTTCTAACGTGAGAGCCCACCACCGACACCAGAACACCCAAAGCTTACGAAATCGCGCAGACCCATCCATCTCAGCGAGGAGCCAAGTTGACAGACACCCAAGACGAACTCACAGTGGCTGGCTACTACGATAGCCTTTCTGGAGTGTCCCAATACATAAGGATGTACTTCGGTCAGACACTGCTAGCTCACGGAACCTGCTTCTTCGTGATGTCCGAAGATGGGCCTGTGCTTGTCACAAACCGCCACAACTTCACCGGGCGCAACAATATCACCGGAGAGGTGCTGCACAAGAAAGGTGGTATACCGGACCATGCGGTCGTTACGATGCATGGTCCGCACGAAGTACACTATCACATTGACTTGATGGACCAAGCGAATCCGGAAGCAACTGCTTGGACCGAACACCCGACGTTAGGCACGCAGGCCGACATTGTCGCCCTGCCAGTCAAGGAGATGACAAATATTGTAGGAGAGATCAATAGCGTCTCCTTGGAAAACGATTGGCATAGATGGGACATAGGTAGTGAACTGCACGTCATCGGCTACCCATACGGGCAGATAGGGGGACCATTCCCAATCTGGTCGAAGGGCTTTATCGCATCGGAGCCTGATGTGGACGTTTCTGGTTTGCCTGTATTCCTCATCGACTGTAGGTCACGCCCCGGCCAGTCCGGTTCTCCCGTGTTCGCACACTTCCGTGCAGGCACCGTAATCGAATACAAGGGACAGGATTGGCAGGCGAAGAGGTCTATGAATTACTTCGTAGGTGTCTATTCCGGCAGACTGCGCTCTGACTCGGACCTTGGGCTGGTGTGGAAGCGAAGTTGTGTAGAGGAACTTGTGAACCACGCTGTAGCTCACGGGACACAGCATCGCATGGACCTGCGCCGCCACAAGTTTTCAGCAACTCGCTATCGAGAATTCAGCCTCTATCGGTATATACACAATGACATAGATGAAGTCGATTAACCGTAGGCGGATATGCGCACCCAGAACACCAGCGTAGGGATCAAGCCGACGAGTGCCCAGTTACCGTCTTCTACGAGCGAGACCAGGACAGGGAGCACTGATACGAGGATGGCGCTCCACCTTTGAGCCGGTGCGAGTCGAACGACATGCGGTTGATGACGCCCAGATCAACTCAAGATGCTCAAGCTTAGTGTCGATCCGGCACGGCTCTCGCAGGGCGACGCACTCTAGGGCGTTTGGTCCCAGAGCGTGGCAGACGGAGGCGTCCCGGTGGATGTAGCGCGACGTCCGCCGCTCAGAGGCTGGCGCGCCTGGCCAGCACTCCTCGTAGAACGCGTAAGGTCGGCGCGGGCTTCCTCGGCCGCGCGCTTGGCGTTGAGTTCTAGCAGGCGGGCTAGGACCTCGTCGTGTACATCGTCGGGCCAGCGGTAGCGGTAGGGCTTCTTCTTCCTGCCCCAGGTCTCCTCGTCGATCTCGTAGTCGAGCAGGAATTCGCAGTCGGTTGGGATGTCGGTCCAGCCGTAGGCATCAAGCACGGCCCGATCCATAGCCGCATGAAGCCTACGGAGCTCGGCGATGTCGGCGTCACTCTCGTAGCGATCGTGGAAACGGTTGTAGGTCTTGGTCATGCCCTGGTCGTTGTGCACCATGAGCGCCGCCCTGAACTCGTAGTACTCTTTGCCGGAGGATTCGAGATCGGCACGGGCCTCCCAACTCTCGGGGAAAGGGAAGGTCTCGAAGCAGTCCGAAGGTGTGTAGCGGAGATCGTCCTTCATTGATGATCCAAAAAAGCGTGCCCAGGTTTCGTGGGGTCTTGCCTGCAGTGCACAGAAGGCAGCATAGCTGTCGAGCGGATAGACGTTCAGAGCGTGCTAATAAACCATATCCGATGGCAGGAACGCGAACTGAACATGCTTGCTGATCTGGGAGTTAGCAAGAACCCTATCAAGATGCGCTATACCTTCGTACAACTCAAACCGTGGATTCCAGTACTTCCACCACTCATGAACCATACGAGGGTATTTATGTGGATTCTTCGTGACACGCTCTGGCTTAACCCTCTCCTCAACGATCCTCATCAGGTCCGGCCATCTCTGACTGCATCGTTCCTGACTGAACTCACGAAAGTTGATCACGTAGCGATGGTTCGAGTTAGTAGGACTTGTATTTAACTCGCTTCCACCGATGTAAGGTGAGATCGCGGCTAGATTGTCCGAGTTGTTGAGCACTAACTGTTCCATGTCAGCTAGTGATGAAGCGATACCCTTCTTGTCCGTATCATCGAATGTGAAGCCCATGCCGAGCACGATAGTACCTTGGTAGCTCTTACTGGAGTTTCGCGTTAAGCGCACTGGATCGTCATCATCACCGCGATGAAAAAGGAAGGCGGTTATCTTTTGGACAGCCTTACCGTCTAATAAGAGGCTACTGCTGAGATGGCCTTTGTTCATGTGGATCACGCTTACAACTACCGCGGCTAAGCCTGGCCATATGACGCGTCTACGGGCACTGTATATCTGTCCGCCCTTAGCACAGATCCAGCGTAGACCGCTAGCCCTTGTATCCCCTTGGGCGATGGTATTGGTGGCGATTAGTCCGAATGTTCCACCATAGCGGATCAAGTCGAAGGCGCGTCGGAAGAAGTGGGCCACGAGATCGGCGCCGCCGGTTGTCCCGACGTTGAGAGTACGTAGCCACTGTGAGTAGGTACCGCCCTGTGTCCGTGTGATGTTCCTACCACCGAGAAATGGGGGATTACCGATTATTGAATCGAAGCCGGGATTGTTACGGTCGTAGACTTCCGGGAACTCGATTGGCCAGTGGAAGGGGACTAGGAGATCCAAGTTACGTAGTTCGGACAGCCATCCGCTGTACCGCTTGGCTTCGCCACCAAGCACCTCGTCCGCGAACTGTTTTCGTCTGGCCTCACGTTCCTTGGCCTTGGGCATGTCGAAGAAGGCGGCGAGCACGAGGTCCCCGAGTAGGCGCACCGCGCTGGTTTCTTCCTCCGCCTCTCGCAGCCAGTCGCGCCGCTCCCAGTCGGACACGTCGTCGGGCGCATCCCGGATACGCTGGCGTAGCTCCGCCGCCCGGTCGAGGTGCTCCTGTCCTCGCAACGCCTCGAAACCAGGCCTGAAGTTGGGCGCATTGCCTTTCCAGTGGAATGCTCGTAGCTGGGGGATCGACAACCCGACCAGCGAATCGCCGTGTCGCAGGGCGTGGTCGAGGAAGGTCAGGGGATGGTCCTTGGCCAGGGTGATCAGCCAGAGAGACAGCTTGGCAAGGTCAACCGCCTTCGGGTTGCGGTCCACCCCGTAGAGGCAGCGCTGGGCCACCATCCGGCGGGCGAATATCTCCGCGTTCTCATCTGCGGGGATATCGGGGGTGACGCCGTGGGCGCGCCAGGCTTCGATCAGGGCATCGGCGAGTTGCCGGCAGGCCTCCACGAGGAAGGCTCCCGAACCCATTGCCGGATCGCAGACCTTGAGGTCAAGTATCTGATCGGGATGGACAGACCCTCCGACTCTACCCCCCGACTCTTCGGATAGGCGGGCCAGGATGGGTTCGAGCGCTACACGCACGATGGGTTCGGTGAGCTCGCGCGGTGTGTAGTGCGATCCCGAACGGCGGCGCTCCTCGCTCGGTTGGAGCACCATGGCTTCGGCGGTTACGAGGTCGGGTGTCGCGTTGCGGTCGATCACGGAATCGAGGGCGGCGTGCATCTCATCCATGGAGTCGGACGCGCGGACCGCCTTGCTCACCTTCGGCGTGATCTTGCGGTCGGTGCGGTCGCGGATCCACTTGGCACGGCTGGAGGGTGCTTCGGCGAGTAGGGCTTCGATGTCCACGGTGGTCGGAGCGCCGTGCTTCTTGACGGCCTTGATGGCGATGCTTCGGCCTGTCGCTCTCTCGAGGCGGAAGCCCATCATGGTTTCGTAGACGGAGCCGATGTGCTCCACGTCGAGGGCACGGTAGGAGATGCGCTCACCATCGAGGACGATCAGCTTCTCCAGGACCCGGTGGATAGTGCCGTCTGCCACCCGCGGTGGGTCGATCCGTTCGAGTGTCTGCCATGCCTCGATCGCACGGCCTTCGAGAAACGAGTACCGACCCGGATCGAAAAGATCGCCGTACTTCGCCGCCATCTGCATCTGACCGCCACGTGCGCCCATATGGACCATGCGCCAAAGAGCGAGGAGTTGGGCGTATGCGCCGAAGCGCTGGTCCATGGTGTCGGGATGTACTGAGGCATCGGCGCGGAGCCGCTCGTACAGGCCTGATACCGAGTAGGACCCGAGGAAGGTCTCATCCTGGGGGAGCATGTCGCGTTCCTCGGCATACAGCAGGTAGACCAGGCGCAGAACCACGGTGAGCAGCCCCCGGTAGATCTCGTCCGGGTCGTCCGACAACCATCGACCGAGTAGCTGACCGTTCGAAGCGTCGTGGGCAGCCTGGAAGCCTCTCAGTAGTTCGTACAGAGCGTGCAGCACCTGCTCGGCGAGACGCTCCGACACCTCGTTCTGGAACTTGCGGCTGTCCTCCAGCAGCGCTGCCAGCCGCTTGTCCCGCGGAGCGCTCAGCAGGCGGGTCTGCCCGAGGAGCTCGCGCATCGCGGAGCAGATAGGCCGGCCGGCGGTCTGGGCCATGTCGCTGACCTGGAAGTCGAGCCAACCGGAACTCTCTCCGCGCGGGGCGGAGACGAGGCGAATCGTTGATCCATTGAAGATCAGCCCAGCCGGTACGCCGGTGTGGCGCAGGAGGCGTTCCATCCGGCCATGCGGTGACATCTCCAAGCCCCCACCCTCGGATGTGGCTCGGTCGAGGTCTTCATCGGGTTCGCGGATGCTTACCAGAAGCTGCCAGGGGGAAGGCGCTTCCCCATCATCTTCGTTGGTGCCTAAGGGCCGCGGTGTGGAGGCTCTGGCCGCTTCAGCGCGCACCGCGAAGTCAGGACGGAATACGCCGCCGGACTCCGGAAGCGGCAACTCCAGATCGGGCGGAATGGGCGCCTCGTCGGTGCCGGCGTAGCCCTTGGGCGAGAAGCTCCAACCGAGCACGTTGCGGGCAAACGTGGGGAAGTCCGGCAGCACGGCCTCCCGGTCGCCGTTCGCTACACACTCCTTAAGCAGGTTGTGGCCGGCGATGTCGCGCCGGTTCAGGATCACGCCGGCCTTCACCAGCGCCGGCGCCGAGACCACCAGACCGGTAGGGCGTACGAATCCGATCCACTCGAGATGGTCGGTGACGAGTCGGCTGGGTTTCGCCATCAGTTCGTCTCCGGCCACAGATAAACGAGGCCCACCGGCTCGACCCGCGTTACCCGCACCTCGTAGAACTCGCGAACCCGAGCCGGTTCGTGCGCCAAGTCTGCGTCGAAGCGTTCGAGCCGCCTTCGCCAGTGCCGGATGTCCGCATTGAGTTGGCGCGTCTCCGCCACGTTGAACTCGAAGGAAAGCTGCTCGTGCTCGCGTTCGTAACGATCCAGCTGGCTGCTCAACTGGGTACGGTGCCTCTCCAGCGTCTCGCGCAGGGCCTTCTCCTCCCGTTCACCGCGCTCGGCGAGTTGGTGTTTCGCAATGACCGCGAACTCCCTGGCGCGTGGTTCGAGCTGCGGACGGAGGTCGGCAATGTCCTGGCCCGCGCCGGCGAGCAGCCTTCGCCGGACGGGTTCGCTCGGCTGGGGCGTTCGGGAGTCCAGCGACTCGTCGAGGAGTTGCATGGTCAGTTCCTGGGCGTCTCGCGCGTAGGCCCGAAGCGGCCCGGACCGGCGCTCCAAATCCCGCCAGCGCGCCGCCACCGGCACGATCTGTTCGTGCAAACGCTCGGCGCCTCGCCCATACAGCGACAGGCGCCCGAGCAGGACGACGCGGGGGATCGGGTCCCTCGATTGCGCCAGGCAGGCGCGCGACAGGTCGTGGTAGATGAAGCCCTGGGCGCGGAAGCGCGCCAGCAGCCGCTGGACCACCCGCTGCTCTAGATGAAGATGAACGGTCTGCTCATCAAGACGCCCGGTGTCCTCGAACACCACGGGACGGATAGGCGCGTCCCTGCGCCAGTCGGGAATCTTCTGATCGATCTTGCGGGGCACGCGTAGGGAGTCGAGGGTGGAAATCCAGCTCGGGTCGGTCGAGGCCCGCTGCTCCAGCGGTGGGAAGGTCCACTTGCGACGTCCGTTCGCGCCGGTGGTCTCGATAAGCGGCGGGGCGCCGAGCAGATCCAACGAGCAGTCGATGGCCTCTCGGAAGGGCTCCGCCGAGAAGTTCACCCATTGCCGTGACTTGTGGAGGAGCGTCTGGCAGCGGTCGATCTGATCCTGGAGGTCGTCGCGGCGCTCCCGGGCTGCTTCGAGTTCCTCCGCGGCAGCGTGCTCCCTGGCGTTCCCGAAGGACTCGTCCTCGATCTCGCGCCGGAGCCGTTCTACATCGCGGTGCCGGATGCCGTGGCGCGTCAAACGTTGATCGAGGGCGTCGTCGATCACCTTCGGCAGACCCCCCAGTTCTCGTTTGATGGTCTCGGTCTTTCTAACGAGCACTTCGAGTACCCGATCCTCGACGCGCTGCGGCAGCACGAAGTAGTGGCAGTTGACCTCGGGAGCCGGCTGTAGCTTGCGATCGATGCGTCCGTTGCGCTGTTCGATGCGGCCCGGGTTCCAAGGCAGGTCGAAATGGAACATGTCCGAGCAACGCGCCTGCAGGTTGAGGCCCTCCCTGGCCGCGTCGGTAGCGATGAGAATTCGCAGAGGCTCTACGGCGGGATCAGCGTTGAAGCGGCGCTGCACGTCCCGGCGGCGCTCCGGGCTGGTCAAGCCGTCGATGATGGCGATCCGCTCGTCCGCTCGGTCGCTACCCGTGATGGCGTGTTCAAGGGTCGACTTGAGGTACCGCTTGGTGCCCTCACGGTTCTCTGTGAATATCAACACGCGGCGATCCGTCCACGACGGGGGTGAGCCGGTGATGGGCACGCCGAGATCCGGTAGCTCCGGACACTGGTTGTCCCGGATCCAGTCGATGAGCCAGCGCGTCTTGGCGTCGGGAACTTGGCGTGCCGCCTCGGCGATGTCCTGCATCTGCTGGAGGAGCCTCTGTTCTCGTTTCCAGGCAGCTTGCTCGGGAGTCTGTAACGGGCGCGCGGCCGCCGTGATCTCCCTGATCAGATCCACCTCGTCAGCCGCTGCCTCTTCCGGGGTCAAGCCAGCACTCTCGTGGTCCGCATCGGGCGGCTTCACGAACCCGTGCGGTTCTTCCTCCTCGATCTGCGGTCGCGGAGGAGTGTCCTCCTGGGCTGCCTGCCATTGACGTAGGACAGTCTGGCGATGCGTCCGGAGGGTACGGGCGAAAGCCTCGACCGACGACAGCAACCGCTGCTGCAGACCCACCACCATCAACCCGGCCGCGTGTCGAACACGGCTCGATTCCGACCGGTAACGCTCCTCGCGTGCCGTCCGGTACTGGTCGAGCAGCCGGGACAGTTCCAGTTCGGGCGCATCATCGGGTAGCCCGTCGATCACGATCCGCTCCACGTTGCGCTTCGGGAACCCTCCCTGAAGTTCGCGTATGTCCTCCTTGAGCCGCCGCACCATGACCGGATCGAGGTCGGTCTTGGGAGCGGTCACCTTCACGCCTCGCGTGAATCGGTACGGGTCCAGCAACTCCAGCAGTGTCGTGAAGCTGTTGGAATGGCCGTTGTGCGGCGTGGCTGACAGGAACAGGCGGTGCTCGAACCGATGGGCAAGATCCCGCACCGCCTTGGTGAACTTGCTCTCGATCCCGTACCTGCCACCGGAGGAAGGCGCGGCGTGGTGAGCCTCGTCAAGGATCAGAAGGCTCCCGGTGCGTTGGTCACCCAGCCACTCACGCATCGGGTCGGTATAGGCCGGATCGATCAGGAGGCGGTGCGAGATCAGAAACCGGCTATGGGTACGCCACGGATTCACACCGAACCCCCGCTCCCGGCGCATCCTCGACACGTAGCGCCGGTCCAACACCTCGAACACGAGGCCGAACCGGTCCTCCATCTCCCCCTTCCACTGTTCAAGCATCGAGGGGGGCGCCGCCACCACGATCACCCTCGCCTTGCGGCGCAGCAACAGCTCCCGGGTGATCAAGCCCGCCTCGATCGTCTTGCCCAGGCCGGTGTCGTCGGCGATGAGGAGATTGACCCGGGGTAGCAGGAGCGCTTTGCGCAGAGGCTCCATCTGGTACGCGTCGATGGTTATCCCAGCCCGGAATGGCGCCTGGAACAGAGTGGGATCCGTGGCCGTTGTGCAGTTCCACCTCAGCGTGTTGAGGAAAGCCGCGAACTGCTCCGGCGGGTCCAACCCCTTGCTAGCCAGGTTCTCCCATCCCGCGTCCTCGATGATCCGGCGGTCCGGCTCGTATTCCCAGAACACGTCCAGAGAGGCGCCCTGATTGTCGTCGTCCACACACGCCAACCGCACCCGAGCCGATTCCCTCGGCCCGACAACCTCCTCCACGATCCACCGGCGCGACCTGACCTGGACAAGTTCGCCCACCTGGGGCGGACCTTCGGGAAGAAACTCTGCGGTCAAGCTCTACTCATCACCGGTTCGGAATCGCCAACATCCTAAAGCCCGACGTGAAGTTCTCGTGAAAGCCAACGAGCGGCATCTGGCGACACTACGTATCGATCAATCCTCGTTCGAGCAACGCCGTGAGCAGTTTCTGGTACTCGTCAGTGGCTTCCAGGTTGGTCGCTGAGGCGAGGTAGTCGTCGATCTGGTCGGCGATGTGGCGAAGTACCCAGTGCTCGTCTTGACCTCGGATCAGTTGGTCGAGCAGATCGAGCTTCGTGGTAGTGACCGGTTGCGACATCGCGCGCTCAGCGACCTGGTGTTCCCAGCTGATGCGGCGACCGGTCTTACCCAGCGTGGCTAGCGTGAGTTCGGCCCAGTGGTCGGTATCCAAGGCCGTGGCCGTTGACATCCAACCAAACCCTTCGAGCGAAGATGTCACTTCCGACTCCAGTAGCGCTTCCCATAGGGCGACGGCGACGCCGACGTAGCGCTGGTCGGTTTCGTCGTCGCGGATGAGGGTGCTGAGATCCATCCCGGCGCCAGACACGAGAGTCGGATGGGGTTCGGCTTCGTCGTCGGGATCCGTTTCGAGTTCCGCGACGAGGAATCCGACAACGGCTTCGACCCGGTATGCAGACAATTCCCACAGCATTCCAACGAGGAGATGGCTCATTGCCCGGCCGACGCGGCGGGTTACGGCGTCTTGGATCATCTCGGGATAGGTCTCGAGTAGCCACCGGTTGGGCTGGCTCCATTGAATGGCCAGGTCAATGGTGGTCTGCGCAAGGCCGTCGGGAGCTAGGGCGCCGAACAACAGGTCAAGATTTGCGTCGGTCCACTCCGTCATGACATGCCGCAACCATGCGATACGCGGGGCGAGTATGGCTCGATACTCGGCGCCGTCACCGCCTCCGAGGCGGAGACCGAACTCCAGGAGGTTCTCGAATGCGGGACGCACCGGCCGGGACGCGCGGAGTTCGGCAGCAACGAAGCGAATTGTGGTCTCGAAGGCGCGCGTGCGTGACCGGTTGATTGCCCGGGACATGGGGTCCCTGTCATCCGAGCCCCACGAGGGATCAGAGGGATCCCGAGCAGCTGATTCGATGATCGCCCACACCTCGTCGGTCCGGTCGCCGAAGTCGACCTCCGCCTTGATCCACTCGTCGATCAGGGTCACCGAAGAACGGTGTGCCCCCTGCCAGCCGTGGTCTTGTTCTAACCGACCGCGGCTCAGCGGGACGACCGGCCACGGTTCGCTCCGGACTAGTTGGACTACATCGAGCAAGTCCGCAACAGGTAGCGGCATGTCGGCCGCGAGTTCCGCTGCTGCTTGTAGGTAGTGGTTGATATATAAGGGATGCCGTAGCTTACGGACTATGTGCTCCGGTTCCGAGACCCACGCGCTGGGGTCTTCCTTGACGAGAGCTCGCAGCGTGCGCGCCAATTCCAAGGCGCTGACATTCCAGTCCCCAGGCTCCGGCCGCCACCGGGCGACTCTTTCCGCCGCCTGATCCGGCGGTATCGACCCGAGTTCCTCCGCGTTGATGGGACTCCCCACCCTTACAGCCCTCACAGGGTCGCGCCGCAACAAATCCTCGCGGCGGAGTTCTCCGTAGCGCGCAGCGAGAAGCCGACAAAGAGTCTGCCACGACTCGATAAGGTCGGCTGGCAAGAGAGCAGCCCATGTCTCGGCGCGCATCCACGACCTGGGGAGTGGTTGGCGGGATCCGAGCACACGTCTTACTTCCGCGTCGGTGGGCGCATCGCCGAGGGCAATCCTGCAACCGTTCACTAGCACTGTGTGGTCACAGACTTGGATGGCTCGGTCTATGAGCGCGATGTCGTCGCCGGTCGCGTCCCGTGAGGTGATCGCCTGTGCCAATTCCGCCATGATCGCGCCCGGGTCGACGTGTGGTGCACAAGCGAGGATCCACGCTCGCAGACGACCCTTTAGCGGATCCGGCAAGCTGCTCGTGTGATCTAGTAGATCGCTCGCGGGCAGCCAGTCCCAAGCGGACCGTACCGCTGTGGTGAGACACCCCAGCAAGACCGACGACCGGTCGTGAGGGAACAGGGAATGCCCCTCCGCGATTGATCCCTGCGGGTCTCGGAGAAGCCCGAGAACCAAGTCATCGTCCGTTACCTTTTTGAGCTTGAAGCACAGTAGCTCGATCCGGCGGAGCCCATTCTCCTCGTCAACACCGTCCGCCAGATGAGACACGAGACGCTCCGCGACGATCACTCGGTCCCAGGTAGCCTCGTTCATCAGCACGTCGGCCAGGTCCTCGACCACACGATCCGACGCGTCGAGTTCTAATGCCGCACGGACTCCGGAGAGTGCTACGCGGTCGTCATCGGGGTAGCGCCGCACGATCGTCAACAGCACACCCAGGGCGGATCCGTCCAGCCGATAGGCCGTGTGGGCGATAGCACGAGCTCGTTCCAGGACATTCCCATGCCTGTCGTACATCGCGGTAATCCAACACAGCATCTTGTCCCGGTGGGTGTCCGCGAGGCGAACGGCAGCGGAGCCTGCTGACCACCACAACTCGTTCCCGCCCGAGTTCAGAACGCCTGAACCCTCAAGCAGCCACAGCCATCGAGGACTTGTCACCTCCCTCAAGAAGCGTTGAAGATGGATCGGGGTTCCCGCAAGCCTCAGAACGGTCACTAGGTCGGAATCGGATGGCGTGTCCAGCCGTGCCAGTTCGCCCAATTCTGGATGCCGCAGTTCCGCCGGCAGGAACAGTTGCCGAAGCAACGCTACAGACTCCCACCAGTATTCACATGCGTCAGCAACTGTGCAGCTGCCATGAAGGGCACTGGCAACACACTCCAACAGCGTCTGATAGGCAACAACGGGATCGGTGCCCGACGAGAGCGGCTCCACACCGGCCCTCTGGATCATCAGGGCGATAAGACGCCCTCGGTGGACCTCCGGGTCCCTCCTGTGGAACTCGGCAAGCCTGTCAATCGCTGAGAGAAGCTCGTCGAGCGCCTCGGCTCTGCTTTCATCCTCAAACTCCGGGGCGATCCTGTACCGCTTCCTTGCCTCGACAACCTCGCGTGACAACTCTTTCCAACGGCGGTCGTCCGGAGTGCCCGAGGCCTTCGGGATCTCCGTCAGCGCCTCACGGATGCAGTAGGCAACCAGTTCCCCCAGTTTCGACACCGCCACCGGCTCGGCCTCCAACAGACACTGCGCCGTCTGCAGAAACTCGACCGCGCGACAGCCATGAGGACCGAACTCCCTACGGAGATGGTCAACCAACTCGGGCTCAAGCCTCAGCGATTCGACGGTCGGCATCTTGTTAACTATTCCTAATTCTGTGACAGCTGCCCATATTTCGATCCGGGCACTGGCAGAAGTTCGCGTAGATCCCTCGAGGCGATGTTCTTCTGGAACTCTGGAGGCTCAGTTTGTCGCTCGCCGGGCGACAGCCTTGCGGAGATCCTCCCACGCCCATGCCCAATCAGACCGGATACAGCGGGCGGCTTCAGCCATGCCCGCGGTCAATTTCGCCAACGCGCCTGGCCTCCGACCCACCAGCAGCAGCGTGTTCTCGCGTATCTGCTCGGTGTCGATCGGTGCCTCGGCTAGCTGACGATCCAGATATGCCCCACTCTCCGAGGCGGCGACATCCAGTGCCGATTGAAACGACAGATGATCGGTAGAAACACCCATAGAGCATCTGACTATGGCGCCTGTGGTCATCATACCCAGCCGGCGCGCCTTTCTACCTTGCTTGGCGTCGCGATCAACCGGAAGCTCGCGGCCATTCTCGCGGCGATGGTGCATGACCTAACCTACTGAAGGAAGCAACGGCGGGGCTCGTGCTCGAATCAAGAGCAGGCCAGGATCAGCGAGACTGCCCGGTCATCTCCCCCGCCATCGGTTCGTGTAACCGGACGGGTCTTGCTTACGGTCACGAAGTCGGTTACCACGAGCCTTGCTGTGGGTACCCCATGCAATCGCTTGGTCAGGATCCCGTTCTCAACTGTCGCCGCGTGTCGCCGACGGCCCAGGGAAACAGATCAAGGGTCTCGAATCTTCTGTGGCCAGGCCGTACGTTGACTGCAACGGTTGGCGCCCGTCGGGCAGGTCTCCCAGGCGACATGCAACAGACAGTGAGGGGTTACCATCAATGACCATGATCAAGGAGTCCACCGTCGCGGATCGGGTCACGCAGTCGTTGGTCTTCCTGGAGCAGGCAGAGGCGGAATTCGCGATCGGCGACACTCGCCAGGGCGCGGAGAAGCTCTACGGCGCGGCCGTCCAGGCCATCATCGCCGCCTCTCTCCAGCGCGGGTGGAAGTATGACTCGCATCGCGCCAACAAGAATGCCTCGGTGGAGATGGCCAAGGAGTACGGCGACTCCTCTCTGATCAACGGATTCTCAGCTGCCGAGAAGCTGCATATCCACTTCCATCACGACAACATGGAGGACTATCAGATCGCTGTTGACCGCCACGGCGTACGGGGCTATGTCGAGCACCTGTTGGCTCTCGTGGAAGCGTACGAAGAGCGAGGAGAGGATCGGCAAGAGCCTCTCCGGTGACATCACCGCCCCGGAGCGGATCGCACAGTCGTTGGGGGATCCAACCGCTCGGATTACGCTGGCTAGAAGCGCGCAGGTCCGGCCGCTCTCCGTCCGGAGAGGAGCCGGACTTACTTCCTTGGTCTACTGCCCTCGGCAATTTCAATTGTCACTTGATGGAGCCGTGACTTCAACCGGACAACAGGCTGCGATCCCTCCGGGAGTCCTCGTGGATTTACGAGGCGGTGGGCCCGCGATCGGCTACGAGGCCTGTCCTTCCGAGCAACGGGCGGCCTGAACGAAGGCCTGGGCTCGGGCCGGATCCACGGGGCGGAGGACATCGCCCTGCTCCTTGATGGCGGTGCCCACGATCACGCCGTCGACGAACCGGAGCACGGAGGCGACGGATTCCGCGTCGACTCCGGATCCCACCAGCAACCGGGTGTCGGGGACTGCACGCCGGACCTGGCTGATCATGTCCTGGTCTGCCGGGAGGCCGGTTCCCCGCCCGGAGAGGATGATGCCGTCCGCCATTGCCCGGTCCCGGAGATCGGTTGCCGTGTCCTCGATGCGGAGGCCGGGCGGGGGAGTGGCGTGCTTCACGAATAGGTCGGCCAGCACCTCGACTTCGGGGTCCAGCGCCGCCCGCAGCCGGGACAGTCGGGCGGCCTGGCCGACTATCGGGCCTTGGTCGGTGTACATCATGGACGAGAGGACGTTGACCCGGATGAACCGGGCGTCGCAGGCGGCGGCGATCGACAGGCCTGCGATGGCGTCGTTGCGCAACACGTTGACACCTACGGGAACGTCCACCGCGGCCCGCACGGCGGTCACCACCCGGGCCATGGATGCCACGGTGACCGGGGGCACTCGATCTGCGAAGAACGGAGCGTCTCCGAAGTTCTCTACCAGGACCGCATCGAAGCCGGCCGCCTCGAGGAGGATCGCGTCCTCGACGGCGCGCTCCACGATCGCTCCCACGGGCGGCCGGTGGGAAGGCGAGCCGGGGAGTGGTAGGGCGTGGACCATCCCGATGAGTTGGCGGGAGGCCATCAGAAGATGCGCATCTCCTGGAAGGCTATCTCAGCCATCTCGCCCTTCAAGATGACGTTCTCGGCGTCTTCCGGATGGAGTCGTCCGACCGCCACCCGGCAGATCTCCCCGGCCGGACCGCGGATGAGTTGATCCGTGTCCTCGGGGCCGGCCACATACTTGGCGTACATGGGTCCGATCCCCTCGATCCGGACCGGTTCCGAGTACTCGTACCCTGCGAGGTCGAACGCCCAAGGAAGGGTCATGTGGGCGAACCAGATGACATGGCGCAGACGATCGGTGTCCTCCAGCTCCTCATCCATCGCCTCGTAAATGTCGAGTCCGTGGGCCCATACTTCCGCCAGTTGGAGGGTGGCGAAGGTCTTGGTGGACATGTCCGCATACACCCAAGGGACGCGGTCGGCCGCCGAGGCCCTACTTAAGGCGTCCACCACCTGGGCCCTGCCGAGCCGCCACCACTCGATCACGTCTTGGGGGCGCATCTGCCGGCCCCGTTCGATACCGATCTCGGCGAAGTCGTCGATGCTCTCGTACTCGTCGAGATCGTCGAGCATGGCGCCATCCTCCGCGACGGCGTTGTGGGCGTACTCCTGGAGATGGGCCAGATGGGAGATCGTGTCGCGGATAGTCCACTCGTCTTCGGGGATCCGAGTGCTCCATTTGTTGACGGTGATCCTCTGGAGGAACTGGTCGAGCTGTTGCTGCTCGGCTACGAGATCAGACAAGACTTCCCGCATGATCCCAAGTTTACCACCGCGTATGCCTATTCGTTCTGCCGGCCAGACCCTTGCGCACGCTCCGCTTCCGGCCGAGCTGTCCAGGGTCTAAACACTTCCATCACTATTTCATCGTTGCCTAACCGACCAGCACCAGGACATGTTTCCCGGTTCGCGAGCCCCCGGGATCAGGGCAGCGAGTCAAGAAGATGGGAGAGCACTCCGGTCCATTGGGCGGCTCGGTCGGGTAGCTCGTGATTGTGGGGAGCGTGAGGGTCCGCCGAGGGCTGGATGAGCACCGCCCATCCCAACCAGCACCAGACCGTGAGGCAGAGAGCTCCAAGAGCTGCCACCACGTGTCTCATGTCCCGCATCCCCGTATCAAGGGTTCGACCGCCAGCGTAGCTTCCGGCCGGGTTCCGGCGGGGCTCAGGCTGTATGCGGCCGGGGCAGCGGACCCTCGAACCCCGGGGTCTCATAGACGTAGCTGTTGAGCCGGTCGACCAGCAGGCGCAGGCGTCCCAGGCTCCGCCGGTCGAACCACATCGCCAGCCGGGCACAGTCGAGCGCGTCCCCGTCACCGATCTCGGCCTCTGAGGGCCCGGCGACCTCGATCCGGCCCCTGGCGAGGATGTCGGCAAAGTCATCGTTGAGGTGTTCCACCTGTCGCTCGGTGGGGGCGTGCCGCAGCCGGAGCACCAGCCGTCCGTCCACGTAGCGCTGGGAGTGATAGTTGGCGTAGAACCGGCAGATCTCGTCGGCCGCGGCGGCCGCGTCCCGGGCGTGCACGAACAGGTTGGCGTCCGCGGGGCTGATCATGCCGTGCCCTTCCAGGCGGTCGCTGACGAACGCCTGCCACGAGGACCAGTACGAGTTGCCCGACTCCATCAGCACCACCGGCTGGATGGGTGCTTTCCCGGTCTGGATCAGCGTGAGGAGCTCGAAGGCCTCGTCCATGGTGCCGAAGCCGCCGGGGAAGATGGCGAAGGCGTGGGACTCCTTCACGAAACCCAGCTTGCGGGTAAAGAAGTACTTGAAGTTGATCAGCCGGGACGGGGCGATGTACGGATTGGCCTGGGCTTCGAACGGCAGCCGGATGTTGACGCCGAAGGAACCCTCCCGGCCTGCGCCCCGGTTTCCGGCCGCCATGATCCCCGGTCCGGCGCCTGTTACCACCATCCATCCCCGTTCCTCCCACATGAGGCGGGCGAAGTCGCAGGCCAGCCGGTAGTCGGGATGGTCGGGCGCGGTGCGCGCCGACCCGAAGATGGTCACCTTGGGCGTCTCGGGATAGGACCTGAACACCTTGGAGGAGTACCGCATCTCCTTGAGGGCGCTGTTGAAGAGTTTGATCTCCCAGCGGTCGGCCCGATCCCGGTGGAGCTTGAGGGCGGTGGTCATGAGCTCGGCGATCAGATCCTGGTTCTCACCGTCCCCGGCTCGGGCGACGAGATCTCGGATCGTATCGTCCAGTAGCGGGTCTCCCATGCTGTATCGGGCCATGCTTCCTCCGGTGTCGTCCCCAAGGGTAGGGAAAGTTCCTGACAACGAAGCCAGATGATCGGCGGCTGAGACGGTCATGCAAGCATCCGCCGCGCACTCAACGTGGTCATGTCGGCGGAGGATCGGGCCGACGGGACCTTCCCGGGCGGCCTCTCACTGTCCTGGGTCTCAGCGAGAGGGCGAGAATCCGGGCCCAGAACGCGAAAATGCGGGGCCAGGCTTCGCCCGATGGGACCCACCCCCGCCTCCACCACCTTGGCTCGGGGCATGGCCGGCCATGCCCGAACGGATGCCGGGTGCCACGGCGGCTCGCTCCCTACGGAGCCCTCTGTGTTCCCTCCAACCCGGCCGGACCGATCGGACTGCACAGCTTTCGGCCGGTGGTGGTGCTTGACGATAGACAAGCTAACGCGGCGGTGTGACACGTTCGCGTCTACAAGTGTCAAGTGAGCGGGCGTACTGCTTCGATGTTGCCCAGCATCTCCTCTATCTCACCCGTCGGGAAGTCATGTACCACCGCATCAGCCACGGCCCGCAGCTTTCCTGACACCTTCTCCGTCTCGGCGCGCCGCGCAGTCCTGAGCGTTTGGCGAACCCACTGGGCAACGCTCAACCCCGCCCCCTCGGCCGCCTGCCGGATCTCGAGATACTCGGCCTCGTCCAGGAGAACCTGTAGTCGTCTTGCCATGGATGCCACTCTATCCGAGGTCATGGCGACGGCTTGATCGACTACGGAGCGGGCGTGTCCCAGCTACTGGCAGACCTATTGGAGCTAGGGCGTAGGAGCCTCGTTGCCGTGGCAACCAATCGTGAGGAAAACCAGACGGAGTGGTGGGACTCCGTTAGGTGGAGGTGGTCAGGCCGGCTTCCTCCGCCAAGGCCAGGCATACTCCGTCGAGTATGTCGTAGCCGGTGACGGTGATGCTCTCCAGGCCGAGACTCCGGAGGGCGGTCTCGGCGATGACGGCGCCACCCAGGATCACCGGCGCCCGCAACGGGTCGAGGCCGGGGATGGTTCGCTTCTGGTCGAGCGTGAGCCGCCCCAGCCGGGCCACCATCACTTCGAGGTCGGTCAGGCTCAGGCCGGCGCCCTCGACGTGTGCCGGATCGAAGCGGTCGAACTGCTGATGGATGGCGGCCAGGGTCGTCCACGTGCCGGCCGTGCCCAGCGCCTCGGGCCGTTGGCCGAGGACGGCCTGCCCCATCGCTTCGGCGGCGAACCGGCGGGCCGCGGCGAGGTGTTCGGGGGCCGCCGGATGGGTGGGCAGGCATCGCTCGGTGAGGCGTATCGAACCGATGTTCACCGAGAGGCCTCCCTGATCGGTCACGATCTCGGTGCTTCCTCCCCCGATGTCCACTACCAACGTCCGGCCGGGGTCGCCGTTCCGGGTGGTGGCGCCCAGGAAGCACAACTCGGCCTCCTCCTCGCCGCTGATGACATCGGGACGGAACCCGAGCGCTTGCCTGGCGGCAGCCAGGAACTCCTCCCCGTTGACCGCATCACGGGTGGCGGCCGTGGCAACCGCCCGCGCCCCGGCGACGCCCGCCGATCCGATCCGCCGCCCGTATCCGGCCAGTACCTGGACCGTCCGCTCGATGGACTCCGGCGCCAACCGTCCCGATCGGGTCGAGTCCCTTCCCAACCCGGTCACCTTCTCGATCCGCTCCACGTCGGCCATCCCGTGGCGCTCGACGTCGGCGATCAACAGCCGGGTGGAGTTGGTGCCGATGTCGACCGCTGCTAACCGTGGCACCGTCGAAGGGGGTCAGCCGCCGAACGGCGGGTCGGACGGTCCTTTGCGTACACAGGCAGCCCAGACCGTCTCGTAGTGGTCGATGTCGTAAGCGTCGATGTGGGGGAGCACCATGGCCTCCCACGCCGTCCGGAGCGGGTCCTCGCGCTCCCTGTACACCATCAGGCCCACCGGAAGGCGGTCGAGGACCGTCCGCAGGCTGATCGGGGTCTCCACGCGCGTGCCTGGATCGGTCGAGAGGAACGACCGGTTGATCTCGGTGGCCAGCCTGCTGATGTGGCGCACGTATACGTCGCGCATCGACGGGTAGCGGCGGTCCAGCATGGCCTCGATCTCGGAGATGTCGGGAAAGTCCTTCTCCCAGATGACCCACCGGTCGGCGAAGGCCTTGTTGAGGGTCTGGGTGCCGGCGTAGTCGCGCAGGTCGGTGGGGTTCATCGTTCCGAACAGGCGGACATCCTCGCGGAGGGGTACTGTCTCGCCGTTCGGTAGGTCGAGTGCCGCGTAACGGTCGAGCAGGCCGTGCAGGGCGAAGAGGGTCTCGGCGCCGGCGGCGTTCAGTTCGGACAGGTTCACGAGCGCGGTTCCTCTCAGCGCCCTGGTGATGTCTCCGTCCTCCCAGCGGCTCTCGGTGCCGCCGAGGCCGTCTCCGTAGAGCTTCACCGAACCGATCAGGGTGATATCGCGCACCTCGCCGGTTAGAGGGATCCGGTAGTAGGGCAGGCGCAGCAGGGCGGCGAACTGTTCGATGTCGTGATCCTTGCCTGTCCCCATGTGTCCCCGCACCGCCAGGTGGAGCGGCACCGTACCGTCGGGCTGCTCCCGGCGGATCTTCTCCACCTGGGCGAAGCGGTACAGCATGCCGACGTCGACGTAATGGGGGTCCGGCTCGGGAATCTTGTTGATGCGCTGCTCGTAGTCCCGCACCTCGCTCCTGGGAACCGCAACCGTGTCCAGGGTGATGGGCCGGCCACTTCCGGTCGGGTCGGTGAAGGTGACCTTGGTGGGTTGATCAGGCACTGCGTAGCTCCGGCATAAGAGGGCTGCTCCCGGTTTGCTGGCGGCCTGCTCGGATCCACCAGGTGTCTTCCCCGTCAAGGGCCAGGCCCCGCCGGAGCGCCATCCTCACTCCGGCCACCATGGAGTTGGCCAACTCGTCCGGCCGAGAGATCACCTGGTGGTGACGGTAGGCGGAAACTACCGTATCGTCTCCCACGCCGATCCCCAGAACCGTCGTGCCCCGCCCGTCGACCTCCTCGACCGACCGGGCCAGGGCCTCCACCGACCCCCTGGTCATCCCGTCGGCCAGGACCACCAGGACCCGGACCCGGGCGCCGTGGTTGACCAAGCGCCCGGCCGCGTACGTGACGTTCAGTTCGTCCACGTTGGCGCCCTTCTCGAACAGCGACACGGGTGGGGTCCGGCGGGGGTCGCGCCGCGCCTCGACGCCCGCCTCGCTCGAGTGGGCTGCCGTCCAGAACAGCCCGGCCAGGAGGTCGTCGGATCGCCGCCAGGGCTCGTGAAACGCCGACAGGACGTAGTGGTTCACGGTGGAGGTGAGGCGGTCGGCCGCCGCACCGTGACTCTGGCGCAACTCGCTGATGGCAGCGGCCCGCCGTCGGGAATAGGTCCACTCGGTGTCGTCCACCTGGGCGGCGAAGGCCCGGTTGAACAGGGCCACTTCGAAGTCCACCCGGAGTTCGTTGCACATCGCGGCCAGGGTCCAGGCGCCGAGCATCGCGGCCGCCAGGCCCCAAGGGCGGCGGTCACGGGGCGCCGACAGACGCCGGGGCTGGAGCATGGAGGCCGATCCGTCCACCAGAACGCTCACCGCATAGGAGCGGCGGGTCGAGACTGACCGGCGCTCGAACATCCGCTGGTAGAGGCCGCCTCCCAGAAGCAGCGCGGCGTGGGGCGAGAGGTCGCCGGCATCGAATCCCGATCTCAACCCGCGGCGCTGGTTGGCGATGAACAGGGGATGCAGCTCGCCCCCGACTCGCCTCTGATCGACGTTCCATTCCCGGGCGGCATTCATAAGGGCCGCTCTTCCTCGGTGGGAGAAACTGCGGAAGGAGTCGGGCACGGGCACCACGGCCAGCTTGCCGCTCTGGCCGTTGGGGAGATAGATGACCGGTGCCTGGCTGACCATCAGCAACTGGTCGGTTCCTTCACCGGAGGTCCGGTCCATCCGGGCCGGCCGGTGGTCGAGACCGGTGGGATCCTCAGCCCCCTGGCGGACTTCGTTGTAGTGATCGGCATCCTGGACGGCCGGGGAGAAGAGCCTGACCCGGTCGAGGCCGTCGGTCATGGCGTCCTTCTCGGCGTCCTCCCGTTCCCGGCGAGCGTGGGGTTGGTCGTCCGGTCGGGCGTGGTGGATCAAGCTGTGCGCCTTGGCGATGGCGAGAAGCTGCATGGTCAGCTCGCCGGTATCCCATGGGTCGGTGGCGGCCGATGCCTCATCTAGGACGGCGCGGGAGTCCGCCCAGGCGGCCCCGGAACGGGAGTCGAGGAGCCGTTCCAGGTGCTCGGGGGGCACGTACCCTCCCACGGACATGAAGCAGGCGATGGTGAACCGGGTCAGGGGACCGCGGCCCGCCAGCGCTCTTCGTAGAGAGGATCGGTAGAGGTCTTCGAGGACGGACCGGGCGCCCGGGTAGGCCTCCAGACCTTGCCGCTCCTGGCGGGCGTCCTCGATAGCGAAGAAGAGAGCCTCGGCCGGGGGGCCGCCTGCCCGGTCGAGGGCCTCCAGGAGGGTGATCTCCTCACCATCCTTCGGGCGGGGCTGGTCGTCCGGGAGCCAATGGCCCGGTAAGGGCCGGCACTCGTCGAAGTCGGAGGAGACCAGGTGGATCACCTCGTGGAGTGCCGAGGCGAGAGCGGTCTCCTCGGCGGTCACGGGAGCTCTACGCCCGTAGGCGGCTTGGAAGAGTCCGGGGTCGATCACCACCTCATGCTCGGATGCTCGGCTGGACGAACCGAGGGCCACCCGCAGATCCTCCCGTCCGGTCAGGGTGCGTGCGACACGGGTCACGGCGCCGGCCACCCGCTGGTACCGGCCGACCACGGACTCGATGGCGCGTTCCTCCAGAGGCAGGATTTCGGCCAGCAGGGAGCGATCTCGAGATGTCACAAAGCTCCATTGTCGCAGGTCCTGACCAACCGTGGACCGGTCGGTTGTTCAGGCTACGAACACGGCCAGCACCCCCACCAGCAAGAGAGCCGAGGGCACGAGGGTTCGCACCAGATCGGCGTTGGGACCCGGGGGAATCCTCTGCCAGGCCAACACGATGAGCATCCCCGCCACCAGTCCGCCGACGTGGGCTTCCCAGGCGATCCCGCGAACCAGGAGGGGTAGCGCAAGGTTGATCGCAAGCAGTAGGAGAAGCTGGCGGAAACGGGCCGCGCCGGCCGGGGTGTGGCGGAGCGGATAGGTTCCCACCAGGACGGCGCCGAAGAGCCCGAAGATGGCGCCCGAGGCCCCCACGGCGGCGCCCTCCGCCATGTACTGGAAGGCCACACCTCCCACAACCGCGGAGGCGAGGTAGAGCGCTACGAAGCGACCGGTCCCGGCCTGCCGCTCGATGTACGGTCCGAACAGATAGAGGGCGTACATGTTGAAGAGGATGTGGACGATGCTGCCGGTGGAGTGCAGGAAGGTAGCGGTGATGACTCGCCACCATTCGCCGGCGCTGACCGCCGGGGTTATGTGGGCGTAGTCGATGGTGAACTGGGCGTTCACGCGCTGGGCCAGGTAGGCGGCGACCGATATCAAGATGATCACCAGGACCGCCGGGGTGATGCCGGAGCGGATGCTGCGGGCGGGCACCACCCGGGTCGTGACGCCGGCGCACTCCGGGCATCGCTGGCCTACCGGCGAATCTCGGGAACACTCTGCGCAGATATGCCGTCCACACCGTGAGCACCGCAGGTGGGTGATCCGGTCCCGGTGCCGGTAGCAGGTGGCCGGGCCGGGGGCGCCTGACGTGCCGTCGTTCATGCCGCCCATTGTACGAGCAGGAGGGGTGTGCACTCGATGGACTGTTTAGCCTGTACCATCCCGGCCCATGCAGGTTGAGATCTCTCAGACGTCCACGGGGTTGACGGTCATAACCGAACCGGTTCCGGGGGTCAGGTCGGTGGCGGTGGGCTGCTGGATAGACACTGGTAGCAGGGACGAGCGCGCTGGCGAGGCGGGTGCGGCCCACTTCCTCGAGCACCTCCTCTTCAAGGGTACCGAGGAGTTGTCGGCGCGCTACATATCCGAGACGTTCGACGCCATCGGCGCCCAGAGCAACGCCTTCACCTCCAAGGAGTACACCTGTTTCTGGGCCCGGATGCTCGACAGAGAGTTGGCAACCGGCATGGACCTGCTGGCTGAGATGCTCCAGCGTCCCGCGTTCCGGCCGGACGAGATCGATTCGGAGCGCAACGTGGTGATCGAGGAGATCAACATGAACGAGGATGATCCGTCGGATGTGGCGGGGGAGACCTTCATGCGGACTCTCTTCCAGGGACATCCGCTGGGCTTACCGGTGCTGGGAACCCGCGAGTCGATCGGTGGCATGACTCCGGAGGATCTGAGGGGCTACTGGCAGCGGCGCTACGGCTCGGGCACGGCGCTGGTGGCGGTGGCCGGCAACGTGGAGCACCAAAACGTGTTGGAGATGGTGGAGCGCCGGTTCGGCGCCTGGGAGGCGGAGGACGCCACCCATGACCTGGCCGCGCTCCGGGTCGGCTCGAGGTCGAGGGTGGTAGAACGAGACACCGAGCAGGTCCACCTGGTGTTCGGGGGCGAGTCGATCCACCGCACCGACGAGGGTCGGATCGCCGACGGCGTGATGCATCACGTCCTGGGTGGCGGAATGTCGTCGCGCCTGTTCCAGAAGATCCGGGAGGAACGCGGCCTGGCCTACGCGGTTCACAGCTTCGCGATGCGCTTCGCCGAGACGGGCGGTTGGGGCGTATACGTCGGGACCACTCCGACCAATGCTCACACGGTCATGGAGATCCTCACCGACGAGATCGGCCTGATGATCTCGGAGGGAGTGACGGAAGCCGAACTGGACAGGGCCAAGGGACACATGCGGGGCGCCCTGGCACTCTCGATGGAGGACACCAACACCCGGATGATCCGCCTGGGCCGTAACCAGTTGTTCGGCCTGCCCCATCTCTCCCTAGATGAGCGCCTGGCCCGAGTCGAGGCCGTCACCAGGACGGACATCGCGGATATGGCGGCGCGCAACCTGACGGGTCCCCGGGTGGTCGGCGCTGTGGGTCCTCTCCCGGCGAGCGAGTTCGAGCAATACCTGTCGTGATCTCGATCGGGATCTCCGGCGCTCCCGGAAGGATGGGACTTCTCTCGCAAACCGCCATCGAACCGTTGGAGGACCTGGTGGTCGGAGGTCTGTACGCACCGGGCCACGACGGCGAGCCGCTCGCCGGCGGTACGTGCTCTGGTGATCCTGAGGCCTTGAGCGAGTGTGATGTGATCCTGGAGTTCACCCACCCGGAAGTGGCCCCCTCCAACGTCAGCCGGTGGAAGTCCTTCGGCGCGCACGTGGTCATCGGAACCTCGGGGTACGACTCATCCCGCATCGCCCGGCTCCGGGAGGAGTGGGCGGGGAGCGACCGGCGGTGCATGCTGGTCCCCAACTTCTCCTTGGGCTCGGTGCTGATGATGAGGTTCGCGGAGATGGCCGCGCCGTTCTTCGCGGGGGCGGAGATCATCGAGATGCACCACGACCGCAAGCGCGACGCGCCCTCCGGCACAGCTCTCAACACCGCAGCCCGCATGGGGCGGGTACGCCGGGCGGCGGGCATCCCATCGATCGATCGGGGCCGAACAAAGGAGGACGGCGCCCTGGGAGCGGAAGTCGAGGGTGTTCCCGTCCATTCGGTCCGGTCGCCGGGTTTGCTGGCCCACCAGGAGGTGATCCTCGGCGGGGTCGGCGAGTACCTGACCATCCGCCACGACACCACCGACCTGGCCTCCTTCGCCGCAGGGATCGTCCTGGCGCTGCGGTCGGTTGCCTCGCTGGAGGAGCCGGTCACGGTGGGACTGGACGGCCTGCTCGGCCTCTGATCACCGCTCGGGAGTGGCGATTCCGGTGATTCCGGCGTACCGGGGGACCGGTCTACAGCCCCAGCACGGCTCGGATGCCTTCGTCGATGGCATCGGCGAGGGCGCGGGGAACCTGCCCCACATGGTCGGTCAGCCATGACCGGTCGACCAACTCCAACCCGAGCGGCACCGCGACAGAGTCTCTGGGCAGGCCTGTCGCCGCCGACTCGAGCAACACGTTGCCGGCGAGGCCGGCTCTGTCAAGGTTCGATGTCAGAGGCACGACGTGGGTTTGCCAAACGTCAACTGCGAGGACGTCGGGGGAGGAAACGACCACACACGGCCGGCGCCTGTCGAGGTCGACCCAGTACACCGCGCCGCGCGCTACCACGGTGCAGATCGCTCCATCCGCTCGGCTGTGGCGAGAGCGTCCCTCTCGGTTGGCCGCTCGCGGGTTGCGAGCGCGGCATCGACCACGAGTTGCTGGGCGAAGGTCGTCGTCGTCTGGGCTGAGTGGCGGCGAAGCTGGTCGGTCACCCACCTCGAGAACGGAACCCCGAGGTTGTCGATAATCGGCACAACGTCGTCAGGCACGCTGATCGTCTTGTTCGGCACGTACGTATTATACATACTGAAGTAGCAGCGGAGGCGGCATACCCGAGAGTGGTGGTAGTTTCCTATGATTGGCCCTGAGCGGTAAACGACTGGGCGGCTGCAAGCCGGCCACCCGCGAGAGGATACGGACCTTGGCTCTGACTGCCGGCTTGACCACCGCCATGATCACACCTTTTGCCGCCGACGGGTCGGTCGACTACGGCCGGATGGCCCGCCTGGCGATCCACCTGGTCGAGAACGGCCACGACGGCCTGTTGGTTACCGGAACCACTGGCGAGTCGCCCACCTTGACCGATGCGGAGAAGCTGGCCCTGTACTCCACCGTGTTGGACGCCGTGGGCGGTAAGGCCGTAGTGGTCGCAGGGACCGGTACATACGACACCCGGCACTCGGTCGAGATGTCCAAGAAGGCGGCCGATGTCGGGGTTGACGGCCTCATGGCGGTTACCCCCTACTACTCGCGGCCCAGCCAGGCCGGTCTTCTCGCCCACTTTCTCACCATCGCCGACGCCACCGACCTTCCCCTCATGATCTACAACATTCCCAGCCGCACCGCCCGGTTGATCGAGGCGGAAACCCTCGCCGAGATGGCACAGCATCCCAATATCGCAGCTACCAAGGACGCGGTGGGCGACCTTGAGTTCACCAAGGCCAGCATGGAACTGCTGCCGGATGACTTCATGGTGCTCTCGGGGGATGATTCGGCCACCCTGCCGATGATGGAGTTGGGTGGTCAAGGCGTGGTATCGGTGGCCGGACATCTGGCCGGTCGCCAGATCAAACGGATGGTCGAGGCCCACCGGGCGGGAGATGCTGCCGAGGCGTGGCGCCTCCACGACGGCCTGATGCCCTTGTTCGACGCCTGTTTCGTGGAGCCCAACCCGATGCCTACCAAAGCCGGTCTCAACGCCCTCTGGGAGCCGGTAGGGGACCCGCGGCTTCCGCTGGTTCCGGCGTCGCCCGAAGCCCGTGACATGGTGGTTGCCGCCGTAGGCCGAGCGCAGAGGTTGTGAGCGTCCAGGTCACGTTCCTGGGGGGTCTGGGCGACATAGGCCGCAACTGTGCCGCGGTTGAGATCGAAGGCCAGATCGCGCTGATCGACTGTGGCTTGATGTTCCCCGAAGAGGATATGCGGGGAGTGGACCTTGTCCTCCCGGATTGGCGGTGGCTGGTCGAACGCCGGGAGGACGTACGGTGCGTGGTGCTGACCCACGGCCACGAGGACCATATCGGCGGCCTCGGTTATTTCCTGTCGGAGCTACCGGTCCCGGTCTACGGTACCGAGCTGTCACTGGCCATCGCGGCCGGGCGGGTGGACGAGATGCGAGTCGAGAAGGACTTCCGGCCCATTCCGGACGGTCGATGGGTCATGGATGGGCCGTTCAGGTTCCAGTTGATCCCGGTCTCCCACTCGGTTCCGGATGGAAGCGGGGTGGTTTTCGATACGCCGGAGGGTCTCATCCTTCATACAGGAGACTTCAAGCTGGATCCGACGCCGATCGACGGGCGTCGCGCCGACCTTCCCACCTTCGGACGGCTCGGGAATCAGGGCGTGCGCCTCCTGTTGTCGGACTCCACGAACGCCGAGGAGGACGGATTCGTGCCTTCCGAGAAGTCCCTCGAGTCCCCAATCCTCACCATCGTCCAGCAGGCGCGGGGCCGGGTCATCAGCACCTGTTTCTCCAGCCATCTGCATCGGGTTCAGCAGTTGTCCGACGCCGGCCTGGCGGCCGGTCGCTACCTGAGCTTCATCGGCAGGTCCATGGAGCGCAACGTGGCGATCGGTATGGATCTTGGCGTTCTCCACATTCCCAAGGATCGGGTGATAGGCATCAGCGAGGCCATGGACCTACCCGCCGAGGAGGTGATGATCATCACCACCGGTTCGCAGGGGGAGCCCTTCTCCGCGCTTTCGCTGATGGCCATGGGAAGGCACCGCTTCGTGACTCTGAACGCCACCGACACGGTCCTCATCTCGGCCGCTCCGGTGCCGGGCAACGAGACCGCCGTCTCCAAAGTCATCTCCGACATGATCCGACGGGGCGCCCAGGTCTTTCACGGGGGAAACGCGAACGTGCACGTGTCCGGCCACGCTTTTTCCGAGGAGCTTAAGACCTTTATCAACCTGGTCCGTCCCGCTGCCTTCGTGCCCATTCATGGCGAGTACCGCCATCTGCGTGCGCATGCCGACCTCGCCATCGATATGGGCGTTCCGGACGTGCTGGTCCTGGAGGACGGCGATGCGGTGGTCCTGGATGGCGAATCCACACAGGTGGAACGCGGTGTGGTCGAGGCTGGTTACGTGTATGTGGACGGCTCGGGAGTGGGAGACATCCAGCAAGGTCTACTGCGGGAGAGGGCCCGCCTCAGCGACGACGGGGTGCTGGTGGTGGTTCTACTTCTCGACGGGGAGGGGGAGGAGCTGGTGAGGGTCCCGCAAGTCATGAGTTACGGGCTGATGACCGAGCCCTCACGCGTGATGGATGATGTGGCCGAGGCAATTATGGGGGCCGCCGAGGATGATCCTGCTTTGTTCTTCCGGGATGTCGACACCGCCGTCCGCCATGCGGCGCGCCGGGTGATCAGGAACGAGATCCGCCGCAAACCGGTGGTTGTGCCAGTGATCTCCTATCTCGAATAATTGATCGTGGTCGGTCTGTGTGGCGGTCGGCGTGCTCTGGACCACCATCGGCGCCTCTGGCTGTGTCCTGCCTCCTCAACGTACCCTGCGGGTACGCCTTCGTCAGCAAGTCCTTGCCATAGACGCCGCTGGCGGCGCCATATCCCACCGCCGCCTCACAGACCGACCACGGTGGTCTGTGTGGGGGATGGCGTGTTCTGGGCGGCCGTCGGCGCCTTTGGCTGTGTCCTGTCTCCTTAACGTACCCTGTGGGTACGCCTTCGTCAGCAAGTCCCTGTCATAGACGCCGCTGGCGGCGCCATATCCCACCGCCGCCTCACAGACCGACCACGGTGGTCTGTGTGGGGGATGGCGTGTTCTGGGCGGCCGTCGGCGCCTTTGGCTGTGTCCTGTCTCCTTAACGTACCCTGTGGGTACGCCTTCGTCAGCAAGTCCCTGTCATAGACGCCGCTGGCGGCGCCATATCCCACCGCCGCCTCA
>VXMM01000018.1:125779-178470 GCA_009841105.1 Acidimicrobiia bacterium
CAGCAAGTCCCTGTCATAGACGCCGCTGGCGGCGCCATATCCCACCGCCGCCTCAGAGACCGACCACGGGACCGCGATTGCTAACGAACGCTCATAGCGTGAACACGCCCTAGCCGAGCGGGAGCCCCTGTCCGCCCTCGATAGCCGCCGGTCTGGCCTCGGATTGGTGTAGTCTGGTCGGCTACATGGCCAAGGCGACATCCACCCGTGGGGACACGGGGCGGAGACGGGTGTCACAGGTACATGCGAATCGCAAGAAGACGGAGCGGCGTAAGTCGCGTTCCGGAGCCCGCGGGGGCGGCGCCGCCCGCCGG
This sequence comes from Acidimicrobiia bacterium, assembly GCA_009841105.1. Classification (GTDB taxonomy): domain Bacteria; phylum Actinomycetota; class Acidimicrobiia; order Spongiisociales; family Spongiisociaceae; genus Spongiisocius; species Spongiisocius variivorans. Next base: position 126,094 of record VXMM01000018.1, read on the forward strand.
GCGTCTGTGCCCAGATCGGCCAAACCGCAAGGGTCCGGGCGCACCCCGCGGCAGGGTCGGCGGACAGACCGGTCCAAACGGGTCTCACAGGGCCGCCGCGCCGAGTCCCGCGAGTCGATCCCGGCGCTCCTCTACGAGCGCCTCCGCTTCGGGATCGGACGCCAAGCCCACCACTTGATCGGGCTGGGGCTGGCGCTGGCTGGCGTGGTGGTGGCCCTAGCTTTCGTCCAGGCCGCCGGTCCGCTGGGCCAGCACATGCTGGATGGTCTCCGGTTGTTGCTGGGTATGTGGGTCTACCTGTCGCCGCTGATCCTGCTGGGCCTGGGAGGCGCTCTTCTGCTCGGTAGGTCTCCTGTCGGCCACCGCAGGATCCTCTTCGGGGTGCTGGTTTGGCTAGTGGGGTCGGTGGGGCTTTTCCACCTCATGACCGGCAATCCGGCCCTGGCCGGCGGTACCGAAGGGGTGAAGCAGTCGGGAGGGGTGATCGGTTCGCTGGTCGCTTTCCCGCTGGAGCGGACGATCGGGTTCTGGGGAGCGTTCGTGGTGCTGGTGGGCGTTGCGTCCGGTGGGGTGATGATCACCATGCGGGCCTCCATCGGTGAGGTCCTGGTCGCGTCGGGCGAGTTGTGCGTCTATACGGTGAGGCTGGTCCGCGCATGGCTGGGCGCCGCTCGAGTCCGTTTTGCCGGTATCGCCGGCGGGTGGGAGGAACGCCGCGGAGCCATGCCTTCCGAGGTGTCGAGAGCTCGGCGGCCGGCCCGTCCGCCGCAGCCCGCTCCGGTGGACCTCTCCGGATCGGATGAGGTCGTCAAGGTTCCCAAGCGTCCCGATCCGGGTGCTTCGAAGGCCGCCGGGCAGCGCAAAGCGCCGAAGAAGCCGTCCCCGCCCGCGCCTCCATCCGGTGCGGATGGCTACCGGTTGCCGCCTCTCGACCTCCTGGATACACCCAAGACCGAGCGTCGGAGCGGGAGAATGGTCCAGGAGACCGCCCGCCAGCTCGAAGCGACGCTAAGGGATCATGAGGTCAACGCCCGGCTCACCAACGTGGTCTCCGGGCCGACCGTGACGCGCTACGAGATCGAACTCGCCCCCGGGGTGAAGGTCGCTCGGGTCACCAACCTCGCCGGCGACATCGCCTACGCGCTGGCGACCCCTGATGTGCGGCTCCTGGCACCCATTCCCGGCCGGTCGGCGATCGGGGTGGAGGTTCCGAACCGGCACCGCCGGCTGGTTACGCTCGGCCATGTGCTCGCTTCGGAGGAAGCGGCCGGCAACCACCATCCGCTGGCGGTCGCCCTGGGAGAGGACATCTCAGGGCGTCCCGTGCTGGTCAACCTGGCCGAGCTACCTCATCTGCTCATCGCGGGCGCGACGGGCGCCGGCAAGTCCTCGTGCATCAACTCGATCGTCACGTCCATCCTGATGCGGGCCAAGCCGGAGGATGTCCGGTTGATCATGGTCGACCCCAAGCGGGTGGAACTCGGCCAGTACAACGGGGTTCCCCACCTGCTCACCCGGGTAATCACCAAGCCGAAGAAGGCCCTGGAAGCTCTGCAGTGGGCGGTCGGCGAGATGGAGCGGCGCTACGAGTTGCTCGCGGACAGCGGGGTGCGGGACATCACGGGCTACCACGAGAAGTACGACGCAGGAGGCCTGGAGCCCTCCAAGTTCGATCGCTTCCCGTACGTGGTGGTGGTCGTCGACGAGCTGAACGATCTGATGATGGTGGCGGGGCGCGATGTCGAGTCGGCCATCGTTCGCATCGCCCAGATGGCCCGGGCGGTCGGGATCCACCTGGTGATCGCCACCCAGCGGCCGTCGGTCAACGTAATCACCGGCGTGATCAAGGCCAACATCCCGAGCCGGTTCGCGTTCTCCGTAGCATCGCAGGCCGATTCGCGGGTGATCATCGACGTGGTGGGTGCCGAGAAGCTGGTCGGAGTCGGGGACATGCTGGTGATCACCGCCCGCGATCCGCGTCCGCAACGGGTGCAGGGAGCGTGGGTGAGCGAGGGTGAAGTCGCCGCGGTCGTCAAGTGGGTGCGAGACCAGAAGAAGGTCGAGTACCGGAAGATCGAGGAGGAAGTCCGACAATCCAGGCTCCAGGAGGCCACTGATGAGGACGATGGCGAGGACGCCGAACTGATCCGGCAGGCCAGCGAACTCGTGGTGCGCTCGCAACTCGGGTCCACCTCCATGTTGCAGAGAAAGCTCCGGATCGGTTTCGCTCGGGCGGGGCGGATCATGGACATCCTTGAGACCAGGGGGATCGTCGGGCCTTCCGAGGGCTCCAAGGCTCGCGAAGTGCTGGTCACCATGGACGAGCTGGAACAGGAACGGGCGAAGGCGCCGGTCTGATCCGCATCGCCGGCGAGGGGCGACTCCACTCGACTGGCGGGTGGGCCGGCTCGCGTACCATTGGACCCGATGCCCTACGTCTTCGAACTCCCCGACATAGGTGACGGCCTCACCGAGGCCGAAATCGTCCGGTGGCACGTTCCGGTGGGTGGTCCCGTGGAGGCCGATCGTGTTCTGGTCGAGGTCGAGACGGCCAAAGCGGTGGTGGAAATCCCTGCTCCCGCCGCGGGAACGGTCCTGCACCATGGTGCTCGGGAGGGGGAGACCTTGGCGGTCGGAGCGGTGCTCGCAGTCATCGGCCGAGCCGGGGAGGTCTGGCCGGATGGCGATCAACCCGGTGATGCAGCAGCTGGTTCGCGGCGGACCACCGGTCCGGAAGGCCGGGGCGGGCGTGGCGCGCAGCATGCGGGGGATGGCTCGGTCAAAGCACTGCCCGTGGTCCGGCGACTGGCCAGGGAACACGGCATCGACCTGTCGTCCGTGCGGGGGACCGGTCCGGGCGGGAGGATTACCAAGGATGATGTGATGGCGGTCGTCGAGGGAGTACCGGCGGAGGATGACGTGGCGCCGCTCCCGGGTGAGCGGGTCCGCCTCTCGATGCTTCGCCGCACCATCGCCGGCCACATGACTGCCTCTTGGCGGGAAATACCCCACGTAACCGTATTCCACGACGCCGACGCAACCCGCCTCCTGGCCGGCCGGCGAGCACTGGCGGCCCGCCATGGACGGAGCATTCCCATGGAGGCCCTCGTGATAAAGGCCCTCGTTCCGGTCCTGGACGAGTTCCGGGTCTTCAACGCAACCCTGGATGGTGACGAGCTGGTGCTTCACCCATCCCTGGATGTCGGGATCGCTGTGGATACCGATGAAGGTCTGCTGGTGCCGGTAATCCGCCAATCGGAGAAGCTGAGCCTCATGGAGCTGGCGGCAACCGTTGCCGATCTGGGGGTCAAGGGCAAGGCCCGGTCGCTCGGTCAGGAGCACCTGACCAGCGCCACCTTCACCGTCACCAACATCGGAGCGCTCGGAGGGGGGAGGGGTACCCCCATCATCCCGCAAGGCACCACCGCCATACTCGCCATAGGTAAGGCGGCCGACACTCCGGTGGTTCGGGACGGCGCGGTGACGGTGGCGGCGGTGATGCCGCTGTCGCTCGGCTTCGACCACCGGGTGATCGACGGCGGTCTCGCGCAACGTTTCCTCAACAGGCTGGTGGAGAACCTGGAGGAACCGGCCCTGTTCATGGCCGGCTAGCGGTGATCTGCCTACTTCCTTGCGCAACCCGGGGGTGAGTACCACCGTCACCGATCCGGCGGTGGTGGACCGCCGCCACCGGTCACTGCTGGCCGTTCGTGAATCCGAAGTACCGAGCCGGATCATGACCATCTCGGGATGCGAGGGCCGGATCGAGGCCCGGACCCTCTCGAAGGACATGTCCGGGCCGGCAACCCGTCTCGTCATGCTGAGCTCGGGATGGGGCTCCGGCGTGGTGGGGGCGTTCACCGCCGATGTCGAACTGTTCGTCATACGCGGCGATCTGGTGGTGGCGGGAGAGCGTGTGGGCCGTTACGACTACGCAGCCGTCCGATCCGGTGAGGTGATCCCCGGAATCCGGGCTCTCTCGCCCACCCTGGCGCTGCTGATGACCTCGGCGCCGGTCCGGTACGACAGTTCCGTCGGCGGGATGCTTTCCAAGCCCCTGATCGGTACGGCCGGCGCATCTCCGTGGACGCCCGTCAGCGAACTCCCCGGGCGCTTCATCCGCCCACTCGCCGACGGTCTCCACGGTCAGGTGTGGCTGGCGGGGGCTCGTGACTGGACCAACGAGGGCGGTCCATGGCACTCGCACGGCGGTGCGGAGGAGGTCTTCGTGCTGGACGGAGAGTTCACCATGGCCGAGCGACCGTCAGGCCATGGTCCCCACTCCGACCGGCCGGCGGACGAACAGCTCCACCGGTGGGAAGCGGGGACGTACACGTACCGGCTCCCGGGACAACTCCACGGCGGACCGGGCTCCAGGTCGTCAGAGCTGGCCATCGCCTTCCACCGTATGCAGGGTCCGCGGGACTGTCACTGGACGGACGACGTACCGGTCGCCTGATCAGGTAAGGCCCATGACCTCCCGGGCGGCGGCCACGATCTCATCCGATCCGGGAACGACCGCCCGTTCCAGCGGAGGGCTGAACGGGACGGGTGCCTGGGCGGCGCCTACCCGCACCGGGGCGGCTCGCAACCGGTCGAAGGCCTGGCCCGTGATGGTGCTCGCCAGCTCGGCGCCGAACCCTCCGAACTCCCAGGCCTCGTGCGCCACCACCACCCGACCGGTCCTGACCACGGAGGACAGCACGGTGTCGAGGTCGAGCGGGACCAGCGACCTGAGGTCGATCAGTTCCGCCTCGATGCCCATCTCGGCTAGCTGGGAGCAGGCTTTTTCGGCGTGGAGAACCATCACCGAGTAGGTGACGATGGTCAGGTCCGAGCCCCTCCGCCGCACCGCGGCCGAGCCGAGCGGGACCACGTGATCTCCGACCGGTACCGGGCCTCGTTTGGCGGTGATCCGCTTGTTCTCCAGGTAGACCACCGGGTCGTCATCCGCGATGGCCGCCCGCAGCAGGCCCCTGGCGTCGGCCGGGTTGGAAGGGGCGACAACCTTGAGGCCGGGCAGGTGGGTGAACAAGCCCTCCAGGCTGGAGGAGTGCTGGCCGGCCGATGAGCGGAGCACCCCGTCAGAGGCCCGCAGCACCAGCGGAACCGACACCTGTCCGCCGAACATGTAGCGGAACTTGGCGGCCTGGTTGACGATCTCGTCCATGGCCCCGAGGGTGAACTCGACGAAGCTCATCGAGGCCACCGGGCGCAGTCCGGTCACAGCCGTCCCCACGCTGACCGCCATGATGATCGCTTCCGAGATGGGCATGTCGATGACGCGGTCGGGTCCGAACTCGTCCAGCAAGCCCCGGAACTGTCCGAAGTTGCCGCCCCAGCTGATGTCCTCCCCGAGCACCACCACGCGATCGTCCTCTCGCATGGCGTACCCCATGGCATCGACGGTCGCCTGGCCGAAGGTCATCCTCCGCGTCGTACCGTCCCTCCGAGCCATCACGGGACCCTGGTGAACACGTTCTCTAGGGCGGTGCCACCATCCGGATAGGGGCTCTCCTCGGCGAAGCGCACCGCGGCGGACACTTCCTCCTCGGCCTCCGCCCATACCGCCTCCGCGAGTCCGGCCGTCATGAGCTCTTCCTCGGTGAGCGTCCGTTCCCAGCGGAGGATCGGATCCGCCCGGCGTCGATCCTCCACCTCGGCGGACGCCCGGTAGACCTCGGCATCGCCCACGTAATGGCCGCCGAAGCGGTAGGTCTCCATGTTCAACAGGGTCGGCCCGCCTCCGTCGCGGGCCCGACCGGCCGCCTCCAAGGACTCCCGGTATGTCGCTGCGGGGTCGTTTCCGTCCACCGTGATGCCGGGGATTCCGTACGCGGCGGCCCTTACGGAGAGGTCCTCCACCGACGTGGTCCGGAGCCTCGAGGTGAACTGGGCATACTGGTTGTTCTCGCACACGAAGACCACCCCCAGGCGGTGGGTGGCGGCGAAGTTGAGGGCCTCGTGGAAGGTTCCCTTGTTGATGCCCCCGTCCCCGAAGAAGCCCACCGCCACCTGGCGGGTGCCCCGGTAGCGGGCGGAGAGGGCGGCCCCGGCGGCTATCCCCAGACCGCCGGCCACGATCCCGTTGGCCCCCAACATCCCGACCGAGAAGTCGGCCACGTGCATCGAGCCACCCCGGCCCCGGCAAGCCCCGGTTGCCTTGCCGTAGAGCTCTGCCATGATCGGACCGAGTTCCATACCCTTGGCGACGGCGTGGCCGTGGCCGCGATGGGTGGAGGTGATGTAGTCGTCACGGTTCAGAGTGGCACAGACGCCCGCGGCGATGGCCTCCTGGCCGATGTAGGTGTGGACGAATCCGGGTAGCTTGCCGGCCTTGAACAACTCCTCGACCCGGGACTCGAACACCCGGATGCGCACCATGGTCCGGTGGATGCCGAGGGCCATGCCCGGTGACATGGTGTCGGTGAGGCTCATTGGGCGGTGTATCCGCCGTCGACGGCGATGACCTGGCCGGTGATCATGGCCGCGGCGTCACCGGCCAGGAACACGACGGGGCCGGCCACGTCCTCGGGGGTGCCCAGCCTTCCCATCGGGGTGCGGGTGAGGAAGAACTCCCTGAGTTCAGGTTCGGTCTCCCACTGGCGCTGGACCAGGTGGGTCGCGATGTGCCCAGGCGCCACCGCGTTGACCCGGACTCCCGAGGCGGCCCACTCCACGGCCAGGGTTCTGGTCATCTGGACCACCCCGCCCTTGCTGGCCTGGTACCCGACACTGCCCGGGAAGCCCACCAGTCCACCTATCGAGGCGATGTTGATGATCGAACCGCGGCCCTGTTCGATCATGTGCCGTCCAACCGCCTGGCACATGTAGAGGCTGCCCTTGACGTTCACATCGATGACCCGAGCCAGCAGATCGGGTGGATAGTCGGCTGCGGTGCCACGGCCCCCGATGCCGGCGCTGTTGACCAGCACGTCGATGGGGCCCAGGCGGGTGCTGACGTCTTCCACTGCCGCCTGGACGGACTGCCTATCGGAGACGTCCAGCGTCACGGCTGTCCCACCGACGGTGCCCGCCACCTGACGGTTGGCCTCCTCGGCGGTGTCGGCCCCCACCACTTCGGCGCCGGCCCCGGCGAGAGCCAGAGCAATCGCCTTGCCCAGGCCACTGGCGGATCCGGTAACCAGCGCCCTGCGGCTGTCGAGACGGAATCCGGGTGCGGTCACGGGTCGATGTAGGCGAGGGTTGCTCCCACCGGCACTTCGTCATCGGAAGCGGCCGCCAAGATCTCGATGGACCCGGCCGCCGGAGACTCCAGGGCGACCTCGGCCTTCTCGGTCTCCACGATGACCACCTCCTGGCCCGATATCACGGTGGCGCCCGGCTTGACCAGCCATTCGATCACCACCACTTCCTCGACCACCCCCATGTGTGGCACGGTCAGGGGTACTCGATGGGAAGGGTCGGGTGCGGTCATCGGGACCGAGACCTCCGGTGTCCTGGCTCTTGTCGGGCCGATTTTGACAGGTCCGGCCCACCCTCAGGTGACATGACCGATCGCCGCCCTTTCCACGGCGCGAACTCGGTACCTCCACACCAGCATCATGGTGGTGGCAGCCGCGAAATTGAGGGTCAGACCTGCCCACGGCAGGTCATACGTCCCGAACGTGTCCACGACCCATCCGAATACCACCGGCCCTATGGTCAGACCCAGGGCGAAGCCCAACACGATCGAGGCGGTGCTCCGACCGGTCTGTTTGGGCTCGGACACCATGATGGCGGCCATCATGCCGACCGACATCCATGAGCCCGTGCTCATCCCAACCAGCGCCGCCCCGAGCCAGATCAGGTAGGGCGTGGTGTGAGCGGCCCCCCAGGTGGCGATGAAAGCACCCACCGACATGACGCCGATCGCCATCAGCGGGACGGTGGGATGCCGGGCTCGTTCGGCGATCCTTCCCCACAGCACCCGCCACAGGGCGCCGGACGCGCCCGATACGGCGATGACCGTGCCGGCCAGCGTCACACTCATGCCCAGTTTCTCCTGGGCGTAGAGCGGAACGAAGGCCAGATACGAGGCCACTCCGATCCCCATGGTGACGCCGTAGACGGACAGCCACCGCACCGCCTCGGGAAGGCGGCCGCGGCGTTCGCCGGCGTCCTGTGCCGGAGTCCAGGCGCCGCGTCCGGAGGGCACGATGGCGAGAGTGGCGGCGATTCCCACCAAAGCCACCAGAGAGGCCAGCACCAGCGCCATCCGCCATCCGAGGCGCGCGGCCGTCACCGGCAGGGTCAACCCGGCGGCCAGGGTCCCGATCTGCACCCCGGACTGCTTGATCCCCGTTATCCAGCCGCGGGATCCGGCCGGGACGTTGTCGACGATGATGTTGTTGGTGGCCGAGTTCGCCCCCGCGGCCGGCAGTGCGGCTATCCCGGCGAAACCCAGTAAGGACCAGAAGTCCCAGGCTAAAGCCATGGTCAGCAGCCCGAGGAAGACGAACAGCAGCATCAGGACCTGGGTGTAGCGGCCGCTCAGGCGGTCGGCCAGCATCCCCAGTGGGATGCTGGTGATCATCATCGCAAAGGCGTGGAAGGTGGCCACCGCTCCGATTTCGGTCCGGGTCAGACCCAGTTCATCGATGAAGAAACGGGACAGTATCCCGATGACCGGCCCGGGTGTCATCGAGAGGGCCATCGCGCCGGCGAGCACCGCGGAGAGCCCTATGAGGCTGACCCTCGGCGGTGTTAGCGTGCTCAGGTCCGGTGGATGGTCGATCTCGGAGTCCTCCTCGGTAGCCGGACGGAGGGTACTCCCCGCCGAACGCCCCTAGCGGTTCCCGTCGACCCTCAGCCCGGACACAGCGTCGTCCGGCGTCACTCCCAATCCGGGGGCATCACTCAGGAATAGGCGTCCGTCGATGAGCCGGGGGAAGGGTTGGGCCAGGCCTTTCCGGAGCGGGTTGGGGTTGCAGTCGACTTCGAGCAGGCCGTCACCACCCGCCGCCGCCAGCAGGTGAGCGGAGGCCAGGACCCCGATTCCCGCCCCGAGATGGTGGGGGCAGTAGCGGCGACCGGCCGCCAGGACCCGCCCGGCGACCGGCAGGCATCCCGAGATGCCGCCCCACTTGGTCACGTCCGGCTGGATGACGGCCAGCGCGCCCGTCTCGATCGCCGTGTCGAAGGCTGCTTCACCGACGAGGTTCTCGCCGCCCGCCAGGGGGATGGGGGAGCCGTCGGCCAGGTTCCTCCAGTCGGCGTCGGGCCGGTCGGCCGGGATGGGTTCCTCCAACCAGGCCGGCGCGTAGGGGGCGAGCGAGCGGATCATCGACCTGGCCTCGCCGGGGGACCACGCCTGGTTGGCGTCCACGGCGATGGTGGTTCCCCGGCCCAGTTCGCTCCGCATCCGATCGAGGCTGGCGAGGTCGCGCCGCTTCCCGAAGCCGACCTTCAGCTTGAAGGCGCGGTGGCCCTGGGCCCGGGCCGCGGCGGCCTGGCCGGCGGGATTCTCCGGCCCGATCCCGCTGGCATAGGCCGGCACCCGTCCGCTTCCCGAACCGCCGAGGAACCTCCAGAGCGGCAGGCGGGCCCGCCGGGCTGCCATGTCCCACAGCGCTATGTCGATGCCGGCGATGCACTGGGCGAAGGGCCCCGGCTCGCCGGCCTGGATGCCCACCAGCCTGAACCCTTCCGATAGGTGATGGAACACGGCCTCGGGCCCCTGCCATGGCCTGCCTACGATGGCCGGAGCGAGCACGCATGTGATCAGGTCGGCCCGGTAGCCGGCGGCGGGCTCCGGGAAGTTGCACCACACCTCGCCGTATCCTTGTATCCCGTCGGCGGACAGGGCAGTGACAATCACCGCCGGGCGGTCTGGCATGCTCCCGAAGGAGGTTCGCACCGGACGGGTGACGGGGGCGCGGTAGACATCGACGGTCAGCGACTCGATGGTGAACAGGTCGACGACGGGGGCGCCGGGGTCGTCGCGGGCGGTGCCGGTGGGACTCATGGGCACGAGTATGGTTACCGCCGTCGGCAAAGGCCAGGAAGGTTGATGGGTTCCAGAACTGATCGGAGCGGAACGCCCGGTGGCGGAGCGCAGGAAGCGCCGGATCATCCGGAGCCGGGCTTCGAGGGTGTGATCGGACCGGACTTCCGGGAGTCCGTTCCTTGGTGGCCTCCGATGGCGGACGATGCCCGTGGCAAGCCGGACGTCGTGCTGGTGGTGCTGGACGATGTGGGTTTCGCCGGTCTCGGGTGCTACGGGGCCGAGGTGGAGACTCCGGTGATGGATGCGCTGGCGGAGCGGGGACTGCGTTTCAACGATTTCAACGTCACCCCGCTGTGCTCACCCACCCGTGCCTGCGTGCTCACCGGGCGCAACCACCACAGCGTGGGGATGGCCTACCTGTCGAACGTCGACTCGGGATTCCCCGGACACCGCGGCAGGGTCACGAAGTCGGCCGGGACCATCGCCGAGGTCCTGCAGGGCGCCGGCTACGCTACCATGGCGATCGGGAAGTGGCATCTGGCTCCCCTCGAAGAGACCACCGCGGCCGGTCCGTACGACGAGTGGCCGCTCGGTCGGGGATTCGGCCGCTACTACGGGTTCCTCGACGCCTTGACCGACCACTTCTACCCGGACGTGGTCGAGGACAACCACCGGGTGGAACCACCGGGCCGGCCCGAGGACGGCTATCACCTGACCGAGGACCTGGTGGACCACGCCATCTCTTACGTCCGTGACCAGGTATCGGTCAAGCCCGAGCAGCCCTTCTTCCTGTACGTGGCGTTCGGGACGGCGCACTGTCCCCACCAAGCGCCGCAGGAGTACCTGGACAAGTACCGGGGCCGCTACGACGAGGGTTGGGACGTGATCCGCGAGCGCCGTTTCGCCCGCCAGAAGGAGCTCGGGATCGTCCCCGAGGACGCCGCCCTCGCGCCGCTCAACCCCGGGGTGGAGGAGTGGGACAACCTAACTCGTAACCAGCAGAAGCTGTTCACCCGGTTCCAGGAGGCCTACGCGGCCATGCTGGACCACACCGACGCCCAGATGGGACGGCTCTTCGACTTCCTCGACTCGATCGAGCGGCTCGACAACACGATCGTCGTGGTTCTTTCCGACAACGGGGCCAGCCAGGAGGGCGGGCCCGACGGCGGCGCCGACATCGTGACCTACGAGGAGGACCGGTTCTGCACCGTGGAGTTCAACATGGAGCGGATCGACACCATCGGCGGTCCGCATTCGCAGACCAACATCCCGTGGGGATGGGCCCAGGCCGCCAACACTCCGCTCCGCTGGTACAAACAGAACACCTACGCCGGTGGGGTGCGAACACCGCTGATCGTTTCCTGGCCGGAAGGGTTGGCCGACACCGGTGGGGTGCGCACGCGTTTCGTCCACGCCATCGACATCGCACCCACCATCCTCGACCTCGTGGAGGTGGCGCCGAAGGCCTCCTACAGGGGGGTGGACCAGATGCCGTACCACGGCGCCAGCATCCGTGACCTGCTCGACGACCCAGGTTCCCCCGCTCCCCGCGACCGGCAGTACTTCGAGATGATCGGCCACCGGGCCATGTGGGAGGACGGCTGGAAGGCGCTCACCCGGCACCGGCGGAACGAGCCCTTCGATGACGATCCGTGGGAGTTGTACCACATCGACTCCGACTTCTCCGAGTGTGTCGATGTGGCTGCCGAGCATCCCGAGAAGCTGGCCGACCTGATCGGGCAGTGGTCCGAGGAGGCGTCCCGATACTCGGTGTTCCCACTCGATGACCGCTATCTGGCGGTGCGGGCCTCGACCTTCCAGACCCCCGGTACGCCGAGGGCGAGGGACACGTTCAGCTACCTGGGCGGTTCGAGCCGGGTGCCCGGCGCCGCCACTCCGCTGGTGTTCAACCGGGACTTCAGGATCACGGCCCGGGTCGGGCCGCTCGGACCCGGTGACGAGGGCGTCCTGGTGGCGGTGGGCGACGTGAGCGGCGGCTACGTCCTGTACCTGGCCGGCGGGCGCCTCGTGTTCGAGTACTGCTACCTGGGTGACCGCCAGACGCTCACCTCATCCGGCCCGGTGATGCCGGGGGCGACCGAGATGTCCTTCGCGTTCGAGAGGACCGGGGACTACCGGGGCGTCGGCCGTCTGGAAGCCGACGGCCGGGTTCTCGGAGAATTGGAGATGACCTCGATGGCCCGAGGGATGATCTCGTGGGGGTCTCTCAGCGTGGGCGCCGACACCCTGTCCCCCGTAAGCAGTTCGTACGAGGGCGAGTTCCCCTTCACGGGCAACCTGGAGCAAGTCCACTACGACCTCGGTTCCTGACCCTCGCCTTCGCAGTTGTTATCGTCGGATGACGATGCCACCTGCCGTTGCGGCGCCATGGCGCCTTCCGGGGTTCTGGGCCGACATCCGGCCGAAGGTGTGGTCGGCGGTCGGGCTGTCGCCGGCCGCCTACGCGGACGAGGCCTTCTTCGCTGACGAGCAGACCCGCCTGTTCGGTCGGGCATGGACCGGCGTGGCCCTCGCGGACGAACTGTCCCGGCCGGGACGCCTTCTCGTGCGGTCGGTCGCCGGGAAATCGGTGCTGCTCACCCGCTCCGGAGATGGGTTGCGCGGATTCCTGAACACCTGCCGTCACCGGGGGACCGAGTTGGCCGATGCCGACTGCGACATAGGGGGTGTCATCAGGTGCCCGTACCACCGCTGGAGCTACTCGACCGAAGGCCGGCTGGTGGCGGCGCCGCTGTTCGAGGCCTCACCCCCATCGGACTTCGACCCCGCCGACTGGCGTCTCGTGCCCGTACGCGTGGACACATGGGGTCCCATCGTATTCGTATGCTTCGATGACGAGACCCCACCGCTGGATGTCTGGCTCGGCGACTTGAGCGAGCGGTTGGCCGGTTACCGCTTGGACGAGTGGCAGCTTGCCGACCTCGACGGGACGACCGCCAGGTTCGACGTGGCAGCCAACTGGAAACTCCTCGTGGAGAACTTCGCCGAGTACTACCACTTACCGTGGGTGCACCCGAAGCTGGCCAAGGTGTCACGAGTCAAAGACCACTACCGCTACCAGGGTCCGGGGATGTACTGCGGGCAGACCACCACGCCGGTCTCGAGCGACCAGCACGAGGACTGGGCGGTCTTGCCATCCGCTACCGGCTTGGGCGCCTCCGACGCTGCCAGCGGGAGGTTCGTCGCCGTGTTCCCCAATGTCCTGCTCGCCGTGCTGCCGAATCATGTCTTCCTCATCCTGCTCGAGCCGTTGAGCGCCGGGCGGACGATCGAGCACTGCACCTTCCTGTTCCCTCCGGGTGCCGTGCCGTCGCCCGAGGACGAGCAGGGGCGGCACCGGTTTGCCGAGGCGTTCGAGACCACGCGGCGGTTCTGGGTCGACGTGAACGATGAGGACATCGACATATGCGAACGGGTCCAGCGAGGCGTGTCCTGGGCCGGCGCTCCACCGGGTCCCATGGCGCCTCGCTTCGAAGAACCCCTGAACCGCTTCCACAACATGACGGCCGACCTCATGACCATCGAGTCGGTGGCGGATCTGGTGGTGCCGGGCGGAGACCGGCCGGGAGACGTCGATCTCTACGGCACCAAGCCGAACCCAATGCCGCCGCCCATCGAGGCCGAGGCCGCTCGCTTGGCTTGATCCCTAGTTAGATTCGGACCGTATCCTGCCAAGAACCCAGCTGATGATTTCGAGTATGGACACTCCCGAACGACTCATGTCCGCCGGGCTGCACCGTGGAGGCGGTCGCGTCCGCCTGGCCGATGACGAGCGATACCGGACCGACTCACCGGAAACGCCGGCTTCATGAGCGACACCGTGCTGGTGTTGGGAGCGGGTATGACGCCCTTCGTGGGGTTCCGGGACGACGCCACCGTCCGGGACATGGTGGTGGAGGCGGCCCGTGGGGCCTTACTCGATGCCGGTGCCCGGGCGGGGTCGGTCGACATGGGTGTCGCGGCATACGAGAGCGACCACTTCAACCGCCAGATGAGCCTCGGCCACATACTCCAGGACAGCGTCGGACTGGTCGGGAAGCCCACGGTCCGGGTGGAGGGTGGCGGCGCGACCGGGGCGCTGGCCATCCGTACCGCAGCGACGGCCATCCGGGCGGGGGAAGCCCGATCCGTGCTGGTGTTCGGGGGGGAGACCAACGGGAAGTCGGTCGACCGGGCCACGGCCACCGAGATACTCGCCATGTCCGCTGACTTCGAATGGGAGACGCCGGTGTTCGGTACCTTCGCCGCTCCCTACGCGCTGATGATCACCGAGCACATGCGAAGGTACGGCACTACGGCCGAGCAGTTCGCCGAGATCGCAGTGAAGAACAGGCGCATCGCTCTGGAGAACCCCCGTGCCCACAAGGGTATGTCGATCACGGTGGCGGACGTTCGTGGTTCGCCGCCGTTGTCCGATCCCTATCGCCTGTTCGACGCCAGCCTGCTCAGCGACGGCGCCGCGGCCGTGGTCCTGGCCACCCGGGAGTGGGCCGAGAAGCACTCGTCCACCTTCACAGAGCGTCCTTCGATTGGGATCCTGGGGTCCGGGTCCTCTACCGACCATCCCCGCCTCTCCGACCGGTCCGATGAACTATTCCCCCACTTCGCTGCCAAGCGGCGGGCGGCCCGAGACGCCTACCGGATGGCCGGCATCGATGACCCGGCTCGGGAGATCGATGTGGCCGAGGTATACGACTCCTTCAGCGGAGCCGAGCTTCAGGCCTACGAGGATCTGGGTCTCTGCCCGGTGGGGGAGGGAGGCGTGGCGGCTGCCGAGGGCCGTTTCGACCTCGGCGGGCAGGTCTCGGTCAACACTTCGGGCGGGCTATTGGGACGGGGATCGGCGGTGGGCGCCACGGGGATCGCGCAGGCGGTGGAGGTGGCCAGCCAACTCAGAGGGGAGGTGTCGGGCGCCCGGGCCGTCCCGGATGCCCGGATCGGAATCACCGACACGCACGCCGGGGTGGGCTCACTGGCGGTGGTCAACGTGTTCGGGCGTACCGCATAAGACCGAATCGTGGTCGGTCTGTGTTGCGGTCGGCGTTCTCTGAACCGCCATCGGCGCCTCTGGCTGCGTCCTGCCTCCTCGACGTACCCTGCGGGTATGCCTTCGTCAGCAAGTCCTTGCCACAGACGCCGCTGGCGGCGCCATATCCCACCGCCGCGCCACAGACCGACCACGGGACCCGCGATAACAAGCGAACGCGCAACCTGAATACGCCCTAGCTCCGGCGGGCCATCATCTTCTCGACCACCCCACCGATCGTGATGGTGAACACCTCAAGCGAGATCTTGATCAGTTCCCCCGAGCAGTCGGCTTGGGCGAAGGTCTGAGGCTCGGCGAGGTGGGCCCAGTGCGGGGCCAGGGTGGTCGGGCCGGTTATACCTCCCTTGCCCGCGTCGGACGCTACGTAGAGGGTGGTAGTGACAGCCGAGTTGATGATCCTGACCGTGCACATCTCGCACGGTTCGAGCGAGGTAACCAGGGTGTGACCCCTCAGATCCCCTCCGTTCGGGTGCCCGTCCTCGTACAGGTTCAACGCCGACATCTCAGCGTGGAGGTCGCTCCTGAATCGCGGTGCCAGCATCCGGTTGTGGTCGCTGACCAGAACCCGGCCGTGGGGATCGAGGATAAGGCAGCCCACCCCGGCGTTGCCCTCGAGTCCGGCCTCGATGGCCTCGTCGATGGCCTGGCGGGCGATGCCGTCATGAGGTCTCGTTCCGCCAAAGTTCTCGACTCGTTCCCGCAGGTCGAGCAACTGCATCCTCGTTGCTTCCGGGATGGTTCCGGCATCGTCAGGAAGTAAGCTCATGCTGTGCTCAGGTTCTACTCCAAGCTCCCGTCGCTTGTCAACCGGCCGTTGCTTGGAGTGAGAGACCGGGCAGTGTCACTCCGGGCCGTCAGCACGGTCCTGATCCGGGGAGATGGCGAACCGGCAGCGTGAAGGAGCTCAGGCATATGGCAAGACAACCTCTCGATCTGGTGATAACCAACGGAACCGTCGTGATGGGAGGCGGACGCTACCGGGTGGCGGTCGGCGTCAAGGACGGCAAGGTGGCCATGCTCGCCCCCGAGGAGCTGATGCCATCCGCCGAACGGACCATCGACGCCCGCGGGAACTACGTGCTTCCGGGAGTGGTGGACTCCGAGGCCCACCCGGGGTGCTACGTGCCGTTCGAATACGACATGACGACCGAGTCGAGGGCGGCTGCTGCTGCCGGCATCACCACCTGGGGTATCCAGGCGCCGACCACTCGCTTGGGTACGAAGCCGTTCAAGGAGGTAGTGGCTCGGGCCGATGTGGTCTCGTTCAACGAGTCGTTTCCTTCAGGACGGGAAGTGATCAACGAGGTAAGCCACGTCGACGCGTACCTGACCTACATGCTCGAGACCGACGAGCATGCCCGGGAGATTCCCCAGTACGCCGAGGAGCACGGGGTCACCTCTTTCAAGCTGTACCTGCAGACCCGTTCGATGAAGGGCATGTCGGACGAGGACGACACCAACTGGCCGTCCCGGCGGGCCGGCCTGGGGGAGGGCATCGACGACGGCACGGTCTACCAGGTGATGGAGGAGGTCGCTCACCTCGGCCATCCGGGGATCGTCCACGTACATGCCGAAAACTGGGAGATCGGGCGGGTCTTCGAGGACCGCCTCCTGGGTAGCGGTCGCACCGACTTCGGTGCCTGGACCGATCGCTCACCCGATTTCCTCGAAGCCCATCACATCCGCTCCTACGCCTACCTCGCCATGCAAACCCCGGGCCATGTTCCCCTCTATGTCCAGCACTGCACCACCAAGCTGTCCTTCGAGGAAGTGGTCCGGGCCCGCGCCGAGGGCCTGGAGTTGTACGCGCAGACCGGCCCGCCATGGCTCTGGGCCGAGCCCGAGTACGGCTGGCGGATCAACGTCCCGCTTCGCCGCCGGGACAACATCGAGGCGCTCTGGGTGGCACTGGCCGAGGGCATCGTGGATGCGGTCGGGTCCGATCACGTGGTGGCGTGGGAGCCATCCTCGTACGAGGCCATGTACGACCCGGTGATCTGGGACTGCCGTACCGGGTTTTCAAGGGTGGAGTTGTTCCTTCCCGTGATGCTGTCCGAAGGGGTCAACAAGGGGAGGATCAGCCTCGAGCGGGCCGTGCAGGTCAGTTGCGAGAACCCCGCCAAGACCTCCGGCCTCTGGGGAACCAAGGGCTCGCTCCTGCCGGGATTCGACGCAGACATCGTGATCATCGATCTAGGTCGGGAAGTGAAGGTCGGCAAGGAGCACATCAACACCAGGTCCGGCTGGTCGATCATGGAAGGCCATACCTTCACCGGCTGGCCCATCATGACCATCCTGAGGGGCGAGGTCAGCGCGGTTTGGGCGGATGATTCGCCCGGGATGCGCCCGGTCGGAGAACCGCGGGGCCGTTACCTGCCTCGCAAGCTGGGGCCCAAGCATCAGGTGCTGGACTCCAACAGTCCTGCCCGGGTGGCGCCCACCCACCGCTGGCTGGCCGACGACTTCGCCCGGCCCGGCTTCGCTCCGGAAACCACCAAGTACACCCGTCCGATAGGAGGATTGTGAGAACGTCCAGTTGGCCCCATAGCCGGCAACGAAACCCAGGCCGAGACATGGCCGGACGACCCATCCCCGCGGCTTTTGCCACCCTCCTAGGGGGTTGAAGGATGGCTATCTGGGACGACGTCCTCACCGAGACCGATCGGCAGGTCTTCGCCGCGGCCGGTTGGGGCAGGCGCGCCGGCTACGGCGAGCGGCCCGCCATCATGGTCATCGACGTCAACTACAACTTCTGCGGGGACCGGGCCGAGCCGATCCTCGAGTCGATCGATCGTTGGCGGTACGCCTGCGGGCCCGAGGCGTGGGAGCGGGGGATCCCTGCCATCCAGGAGATTCTCGACGTGGCCCGCGCCAAGCGCCTCCCGGTCATCTATACCACCAACCCGCGCCGTCCGGATGGCTTCGACCTCGGGATTTGGTCGCTGAAGAGCACCAGGGCGGAGGACGAGGTGGATGTGATGGGACACAAGGGCAACGAGATCGTGGCCGAGGTGGCGCCTCGACCCGACGACCTGTTCATCGAGAAGCGTAAGCCGTCCGCCTTTTTCGGAACGCCGCTGGTGAGCCACCTGACCATGATGAGGGCCGATTCGCTGATCCTGACCGGCACCACCACCAGCGGATGCGTCCGAGCCAGCGCCGTGGATGCCCTCTCCAACGACTTCAAGGTCACGATCCCACACGAGGCGGTCTTCGATCGCGGCGAGGTGTCCCACAAGATCGCCCTCTTCGACCTGCACATGAAGTATGTGGACGTGACCGACCTCGACGACGTTCTCACCTACCTGAAGCGCCTGCCCGTGGGCCTCTTCGACGACGCCTATCCACCGGCTGCGGCAGCCGCGCAGAGGGAGTCGCTGTGAGCCTTGACTTTTCCATCAGAAAGGTCATCAGCCAGATCGAGGAGGAGCGGATCCGGGAGGGGATCGCAGCAGATCGGCCGCTCCGAAGGGCGGTGGTGGCGGCGGCGATCCACAATCCCTACGCCGGGAGCTACCACGAGGACCTGTCGGAGGCCGTCGAGTTCTCGGCCGGCCTGGGCCGACTCCTCGGGGAGATGGTCATGGATGTTCTGGGAGAGCCGGTGGAGTCCTACGGCAAGGGAGGGATCGCCGGACTCGATGGATCGCAGGAGCACGCGGTCATGTTCCTGTCGACCGCGTTCGCCAACCCGCTCCGCGAGACCCTCGGCGGGGGAGTTGCCTGGATGTCCTCGGCCACGATCGTGGCGGCGGCAGGAACCCCAATCACCATCCCCCTGGCTCACAAGGACGCCCTCTACGTCCGCGATCACTACGACGCCATAACGCTGCATCCCGGTGACGCGCCCCGGGCCGACGAAGTGCTGGTGGCCGTGGGGGCCGCCAACCGGGGGAGGCTCAACGCCCGGATGGGGGGCCTGGCACCTGAAGAGGTGGTGGGCGAGGACGGCCTGCGGTAACCCTGGTGACACCCCGCCGGACCGCGATCGTCAACATCGGGACCCTTGTGACGGGCGACCTGGCGAGCCCGGTCGCCGATGCCGAGGCCCTGCTCATAGAGGACGGGGCGATTACCTCGATCGGATCCGCTGACGGCTATGAGCATGCCGACCAGGTGATCGACGCCAACGGAGCCACCGTCGGCCCGGGCCTGATCGACTCCCACTGCCACGTCGTGATCGGAGACTTCACCCCTCGCCAGAACGTGGTCGGCTTCCTCAGCTCGTACGTGCACGGTGGGATAACCCAGGTGATCTCGCCCGGTGAGATCCACGCGCCGGGTCGACCGCACGATGCCGACGGCGTGGTCGCCTTAGCGGTGTTCGCGCAGCGGTCGTGGAGCAATTACCGGCCCAACGGGATGAAGGTCAACGGCGGGGCGGTGGTGCTCGAGCCGACTCTCCAACCCGAGCATTTCCGTTACCTGGCGGATCAGGGGGTCCGCCTGGGCAAGTTCGGTTTCGGCCGGTACGAGGACCCGGCCGACGGATTACCGCAGGTGCGGGCGGCACAAGACGTGGGGATCAAGGTGATGTGCCACTCCGGAGGGGCATCCATTCCGGGTTCGAAGCCCATCACCACCGATCACCTGATGCTGCTCCGTCCTGACGTGTGCGGCCATATCAACGGGGGTCCGACGTCGCTGGACTACGAGGGGATCATCCGGATCGTGTCCACAACCGATCTGGTGCTGCAGATTGTCCAGGCAGGCAACCTGCGGAGCGCAATCCAGGTGGTGGAGGCGGTCCTCGAACACGGGGAGGAGCACCGGATGATTCTCGGATCGGACACTCCGACCGGAACCGGTGTCATGCCGCTGGGGGTGCTCAAGACCATGGCCGAGCTCTCCTCCCTCACCGATGCCGATCCGTCCACCGTTTGGGCTTGGGCCTCGGGAGTGATCGCCGATGTCTACGGCCTTGATGCCGGGAAGGTGGAGGTGGGCCGGGCCGCCGACCTGGTAATCGCCGACGCACCTTGGGGGTCGTACGGAGGTGACGCCCTCGGCGCTTTGGCCAGGGGTGACATTCCGGGCATCAGCGCGGTCCTCATCGACGGCCGGATCCGCGCCCTGCGGAGCCGCAACACCCCCGCCGCCGCCCGGCAGGTGACGGTCACTCCCGAGGTCGGGGAGCTCCCCGGCTCGGCCCACGTATGAGCGGCTAACAGAGAACGAGCACTAGGAGAAACAGGAATGGACCAAGGAACCGAGGTCATGGTTCCGGCCCGGGAGGGTCGGGGCGTTTACATGCGCAAGGGTCAGCTGCTGGACATAGTCGATGTCGAAGGCCACCAGGTCGGCGACTTGATCGCTTGGTTCCGGAACGATCCCTCCGAGTACCTGTCACCCACGCACACCGTGTCTTGCAACGCCTCCATCGAGCTGGCCACCGGATCGCAGGTGTTCTCCAACCGCCGCAACCCGGTGTTCACCATCCTCCGGGACGACGTGGAACGCCACGACATCATCGTCCCGTGCTGCGACCACGAGCGTTACAAGCGGGACTACGACCTCGACGATCACGACAATTGCCTGGCCAACCTCCACGAGGCGCGTGACCAGCTCGGGGAGGACTTCGAACTCCACGGCGAGATGGCCTGGAATGTGTTCATGCATAACCGGGTGACCGACCGGGGGGACGTGGTGACCGACCCGGCCGACCACGATGCGGGGTCCACGATGACCTTGCTGGCCCATGAGGACCTGGTGGTGCTCCTGTCTGCATGCACCCAGGACCTCACCCCGTGCAACGACTTCAATCCCACCTCGATGCTGATGAGGCTGCGGGACAACTAGAGAGTTCGGGGAGGACCTAATGACCACATCCATCCGGTACGAGCCGGACGCCACCCGTTTGGCTGAGTCGGCCCGCAAGATCCGCTCTCCCTTCGAGCTCGATCTGTCGCTCCGGTTCTACTCGCCGCAGGCCAACCTCGACGGCATGCAGCATCCGCAGATAGCCGACTGGCACCACTACATCGGCGAGGAGTGGACGCCGCCGCTCACGCCCGCCGGCGCGCGACGGGTAGCGCTCCTCATTCCCTGCACCAAATACAAGCCCTACTCGACCAGCCGGGAGCATCGGGCTATCAACGGGGCGCTGCTGGATGCAGGCTGGCATCCCGACGGCGCTTCCACCGCACCGGCGGAACTGGCCGGCTACCTGGACGACGGAGAGAGCCCAGATCTCCTCCACGACGGACCGCTCCGGCGCGATGATGTCTTCCTGGATCGGTTCGTGCTGTCGGAGCCGATGGCGATCGTGCCCTATTCCCACATCTACTACTGGCGAGACGCCCCTAGTCCCGCCGCTTGCTACGACGATCCCGGTCTGTTCGAGGCGCGCGGGACGTCGGTGTCGCCCGAGCGCCCCGACTGCACGGCCACCCCGCTCGGCAACGGGAAGTGGAGGTGGGGTCCGGCGGAACGCCAGGCTTTTGCCGAGACCCACAACTATCTGGCCGGGATCATTCGCCGATGCCTGGTCAGGCTGTCGCCCGCCTATGCGGAGATAGGTGCCTGGGTCTCGCCGGGCCTCACCCACCGCAGCTTCCTGGCTGACGACGCGTTCCGGCGGTTGGAGGGCTTGCCGCAGTCCCGGAAGGGCGCCACGGGGCCGGTCAAGCTGGTCGGGGTCCTGGAAGGCGCTCCCGGCCTGGTCACGATGATGCCCACCCAGGATCAACTCGAGGACGCCCGTCGACGCCTGGCGGGAAGGCTGGAGGCGGAAGGTCGTCCGGCCACGCCGGCTGCGGTGCGGGCGGTCTATGCCCGCGGGGACGGGAACGACACCCCGCTCGGTCTGCCCGAGGCCCTCGCCCATCTCACCGGCTGGCTCGACACCGCATGACCGACGACCTGGAGCGGCTGCGTAGCGCCGTCGCCTCGACCGCCCGCATGCTGGCTTCCGCCGGGCTGGTCGAGGCCTTCGGGCACGTCTCTGCCCGCACTCCTACCGGGTTTCTCATCACCAGCACTAGCCCGCTGTTCGAGGCCACCGCCGATGACGTGATCGGGGTCGAGTCCGGTGTGCCTGCGAGCGGGCCGACCGGCGCAGCCCCACTGGAGATGCCCATGCATGCCGCCATCTACGATGCCCGGCCCGATGTGGCGGCCATCTGCCGCGGCCACCCGCCGTACGTGGTGACCTGGGGGGTGTCCGACGAGCCGCTGCCTCTCCTGCACGGGCTGGGTGGCATGGCGGGCCGGACCGTGCGAACGCATCCGGACATCGAGTTGGTCAAGACCGCCGAGTCCGGGGAGTCGGTGGCCCGCACTTTGGCGGAGGACTCCTGCGTCCTGCTGGCTGCCAACGGGTGCCTCGCCGTGGGCGCCGACCTGCTGGAAGCCGCCACCCGTCTGTGGTACCTGGAGGAGAGGGCGCGGGTGGTGGTCCAGGTTCGCAACGCCGGCCTGACCCCGGCAACGGTTCGCGAATACACCTGGGCCCGGCGTCTCCTCGACTCCGCTCCGGAGCTGGTTAGAGCCCGGGAATGGATGCGCCGGACTTTCGCTCCTGAGCGGGAATAGAGAGGCACTCCATCATGAGCGATCTCGCCGGCAAGCAACTCGACCACCAACCGGAGATGTCCGCCGACGAGGCCGACGCCTTCAGGAACGACTTCGTCCGCCACCTTTGCCAGACCGTTCCCGGCATCAAGGAGAGTGTGATCGTGGACGCGGCCGGCTGCTCGCTCAAGACCGCCGAGGGCCGGATCCTTCTCGACATGATCTCGGGCATCGCGGTCTCCAACCTGGGTCACTGCCATCCGGCGGTGGTCAAGGCCGTGCAGGACCAGGTTGCCCGGTTCTCGCACGTCGACGTGTACGGCCGGTTCACGCTGCCCCCGCAGGTGGAGATCGCCCGGCGGCTGGCCTCGGTCACGCCCGGCGATCTGGACGTGGCCTTTCTCACTAGTACCGGCACGGAGGCGACGGAGGGTGCCCTGAAGCTGGCCCGCAAGTACACGGGCCGTCCCGGGTTCGTGGCGTTCCAGCGTGCGTTCCATGGGCGCACGTTCGGTTCGCTCTCGGTGACCTGGCGGGAGGAGTGGCGCAAGCCCTTCGAGCCTCTTCTCGAACCGGTGCGTTTCGCTCCATTCGACGACCTCGATGCGGCCGACCGGGCCATAGACGACGCCATCGCCGCCGTGATCGTCGAGCCGATCCAGGGCGAGGGCGGGGTGCGCATCCCTTCGGATGGGTTCCTTCCGGGGCTCCGGGAGCTGTGTACCGAACGGGGTGCGTTGCTGATCTGCGACGAGGTCCAGGGTGGTATGGGGCGATCCGGCAAGTGGTTCTCATGCCAGAACTGGGGGGTGACACCCGATGTGATCACCGTTGCGAAGGCCTTCGGCGGCGGCCTGCCCCTGGGCGCCTTCATTTCCACCGCCGAGATCTTCTCCACCTTCCTGGACCCGCCGCTGTCCCACCTGACCACGTTCGGTGGGAACCCGGTTTCCTGCGCTGCCGCCGTAGCCGCCTTCGACGTGATCCGGGGCCAGGGCCTGGTGGAGAGAGCCGCGGAGATGGGGGAGTACCTCCGGGTCGGCCTCCGTTCCGTCCGCCGGACCCATCCCGGGACGTTGGCAGGCATCCGCGGCATGGGCCTGTGGTGCGCCTTCGACGTCAATCCGGCCCACCTGGCTCAGCCCCTGGTCGAGGAGATGGCCCGCCGCGGTGTAGTGGTCGGGTCGATGCTCAACTCGGCCGGAACGGTCCGGGTGGCCCCACCGCTGGTGGTCGAGCAGGAACACATCGACCGGTTCCTCGGGATCCTGGAAAGCTCCCTGAACACCCTGGAGGGCTGATGCCGCCTTCCGTTCCTCCCGGCGAGCAGTTGATCGTCCGGGGCGCCTGGGTGCTGACCATGGGACCCGATGGCGCCATCGAAAACGGGGCCGTCCATATCGAGGGTGGCGGGATCACCTCGGTGGGTCCATACCGGGTGTTGAGGAGGCAGCATCCAGACGTGGCCGTGGTGGGCGACGAGCACAGCATCGTGCTTCCGGGTCTCATCAACGCCCACACCCACCTCTCCGAGGCGCTCGTTCCCGGTATGGGTTCGGAGCTGAGCCTCTACGAATGGGGCGAACGCCTGGTCACTCCCGTTTCGAGGAACCTCACGGCGGAGATGGCGCGGGAGGGGACCATCCTGAAGGCCGCCGAGATGATCCGTTCCGGGATCACCTTCGTCAACGACATGTTCGTCCACTCCAATCCCGGCACCCGCGCTTCGCTGGGCGTGGTCGAGGGCCTCGCGGAAGTTGGTCTTCGTGGAGCGGTCAGCTTCGGCGCGGAGGATGCCCTGGGAGACACTTCCTCAACCCCTCCGATGGCGGTCGAGGAGGTCCTCGAGGAGCATCACGACCTGGCGGCTGCGGCCCAGGAGTCCGGTCTGGGGTTCCGGTACGGAATCGGGACCCTGCTCGGGCAGTCCGAAGAGCTGCTAGAAGCCGGAGCGGCAGCCTGCCGTGAGAACGGCTGGGGGGTTCACACCCATCTCTCCGAGGTACGGGAAGAGGTTGTCCACTCCTCCTTGCGGTGGGGGCGGCGCCCGGTATCGCAAGCGGCTCACCTGGGCTTTCTCGATGTCCCGCTCCTGGCCGCCCACGCCATCTGGGTGACCCAGGAGGACATCGACATCCTGGCGGGGGCGAGGGCGGGGATAGCCCACAACCCGGTGGCCAACATGATCCTTGGTTCCGGCGTGTGCCCGCTGGCGCGGCTACAAGCCGCCGGCCTCGAGGTGGGAATCGGAACCGACGGGGCGGCTTCCAACGATTCCCAGAACATGCTCGAAGCCGTGAAGATGGCCGCCCTCCTCCAGAAGGTCCACGAACTCGATCCGGCGGTGATCTCCGCCAAGACGGTGCTGCAGATGGCCACCATCGGCGGCGCCAGGCTGCTGGGCGTGGATGGTCAGGTGGGGAGCCTGGAGGCCGGGAAGCGGGCCGACGTGGTCCTGCTGCGCGGAACGGTGGAACTGGCCGCCGTCCACGACCCCTACCAGCAGGTGGTCTACTGCGCCGGTCCCGCCTCGGTCAGCGACGTCTGGGTAGAGGGGCGCAGGGTTCTTGCGGGCCGGTTCTTGACCACCATCGACGAAGCCGCCCAGATAGCCCGGGGGCGGTCGCTGGCCCGCGCGGTGGTCCGGGAGGCGGGGTTGGCTGGCGTTCACTCGTTCCTATGACCCGGGTTGCGGTGATCGGCGGGGGCCACAACGGCCTGGTCTGTGCATGCTTCCTTGCCAAAGCCGGCCTCGACGTCACCGTTTTCGAGGCCAACGCGACGGCGGGCGGGTGTATCTGGACCGACCAGCTTGCTTCCGGCTACCGCCTGGAGCGGGGCGCCATCGATCACGGCATGATCCTCGGCATCGCTGAAGAGCTGGGTCTGGCCCGGTTCGGCCTGGAGTACGCCTTCCGGGAGGTGTCGGTCGGGGCAGGCTTCGGGGACGGTACGCGGTTGCTGTTCCACAGGGACCTGTCAACCACCCTGGCGGGTTTCGGCGCCCTCGACCCCCGAGATGTAGAGGGCTACCGGCGGCTATCGGAGCTGGGAACCGGTCTGCTTGGGATGATGGATGCCTTCACCACCCCGCCGTCGCTGGCCCAGATCGCCGAGCTGGGGTCCGTTGCCGGATTCGACCCGCTCCGGACGGTTTTGGCCTCAGCCGAGAAGGTGGTCGGTGCCCACATCTCCGATCCACACCTGGCCAATGCGCTAACGATGTACGGGGCGTTGAGCCAAGTCCCTCCATGGCTGCCCGGTAGCGGCCTGTTCGGCCTGCTGCTGGCCGGTTCGCACGGCCACGGGGCCGGCCGCCCCATCGGTGGCTCCGTCCAGTTGGTCAATGCCCTGGTCGGTGCCCTCGAGTCGGCTGGCGGGAAGATCCTCACCGACGCAGCGGTGGCGTCGATCCATCGGTCGGGCGCCAAGTCAAGGGTCACCACTGCCTCGAGCGATACGGCCACCTTCGACATGGTGGTCTCGGCGCTCGACGTGGCGCGCACCGCCCGGCTTATGGCCGAGCCCGTGCCGGAGCTCGACGAGGCGGCCCGGACGGTGACCAGCGGATCGCTCAATGTTGCCGAGTTCAAGGTGGATCTGG
This sequence comes from Acidimicrobiia bacterium, assembly GCA_009841105.1. Lineage (GTDB taxonomy): Bacteria > Actinomycetota > Acidimicrobiia > Spongiisociales > Spongiisociaceae > Spongiisocius > Spongiisocius variivorans. The sequence goes on from VXMM01000018.1 coordinate 152,227, forward strand.
CGCTGTCCGCCGAGGCCGAGCCCGGTCGGTTCGGTCACCCCGAGGCGATCTGGCTGCTGCAGCAACACCCCGGTTCCATGGCCCGGTCGTTCGGCGAGATCGCCGCCGGCAGTTTCCCGTCGGAACCGGCCATGCTCTGGGCCTCTCCCTCGGCCCTGGACCCGTCGGCCGCGCCCGAGGGAGGCGGCGTAGCCTGGTTGTCGACCTTCGTGCCGGCCCGTCTCAAACAGGGAGAGTGGACCGAGGCGGAGGTGTCGAGGCATGCAGAGCGCGTGACCGACGGCTACCAGGCCATCACCGGCGTCTCGCTCAGGGACCGGATCGTTGAGAAGCGGGTAACCGGCCCTCAGGACTGGGAGAGGCGCACGGGCGCCAGGTTCGGCAATCCCAACCACATCGACATGACCATCGACCAAATGTTCTCACTCCGGCCCGGCGCCGGCCGCGGCTACCGGACCGCCGTTCCCTGGCTCTACCTGACGGGCGCCGGCACATTCCCGGGCGGGGGCTTGTCGGGTGTGCCGGGTAAGAACGCCGCGCTGACCGTACTCCACGACCTGGGCCGCAAGCGTTCCCGGCAGGCCGAGCCGTCCACTATGTCGACGCTGGTCCGCGGTTGGCGAATGTATCGTTCCCTGAGGAAGCGATGATCGACAACGACTGGCAGCTCATCGACCTGATCACCGGGTACCAGCCTGCCACGGCGATCACGACCGCCCATCGGCTGGGCGTGTTCTCGGTTCTCGGGCGCGTTCCCCGGTCGGCCGGTGACATGGCAGCGGAGTTGGCGGTGGATGCCACCAACCTCGGGGCCTTGCTGGAGGCGTTGGTCGGGATCGGCCTGCTGCGCAGGGAGGGCGACCGGTTTGTCGCCACGCCCTACACCGCGGAGCGCCTGGGTCCGGGCGGGGAGATGGGCCTCGTAGTGGCTAAGGAAGCAGTGTTCGCCGGGGCCTGGTCTCGCCTGGACGAGGTGGTGACCGAAGGGCGTCCCGTTATGGAACCCTGGCGATTCCAGCTCGACCGGAATCCGGCGCAAGCGCGGGCCTTCCTGGAGGCGCTCGATGTTCTCGCCAGGATCGCGGGACCGGCGCTCCACGAACTCGAAGCGCTCGCTCCTGGGAAGCGGGTGCTGGACGTGGGTGGTGGACTCGGAACCTACGCCCGACTGCTCTCCGAGGCGGGCTCTCGTGTCACCCTGGTCGACTACCCCCTCGTCACCGGCTGGGCAAGCGAGGAGTTGGAGGGCACCGGAGTGGAGGTGGTCGGGGTGGACCTCTTCGAGCATCCTTCGTGTGGGGTCCCGCCCGGATCGATGGACGCGGCCCTCGTGTCCCACTTGATCCATGACCTCGCCGAGGACCAGGCGGTGGAACTGCTTCGCAGGGTGCGGTCGGCGATCGCACCGGGCGGCCGCGTCGTGGTCAACGACTTCGCCGGTGACAGCGGTCCAGGAGCGTTCGGCGCCCTCTTCGATGTCATGATGAGGGTCGAGACCGGTGGAGCGGCCCATTCGAGGGCAACCCTGGAGTCCATGCTGGCCGGGGCGGGGTTCGAGAGGATCAGGCGGTTGCCGTACGACGATCCCCTCACGGTCTACATAGGCGTCAGGCCATGAGGTCCTCACCACTGAGACACGCGCTCCTTTATTAGCTGTTAGTTGCTAATAATATTTACTGGACACTAATCACAGTAGCTAAGGGTCCGCTAGGCACGGTCACTCCCCACTGAATTCCGATGAGCTCCTAATCCTGACGACTAGTCGCGTTTGACTTATCTCACAAATTGGTGTACCCTTTTGAGATTCGGCGCGCGCGTAAGGCGCACGCGTTGATTGAGGGAGGGTACTCATGGGGCAAACGGGGAGTCGACCAGCGAAGAGCAGGGCCCGGGTACTCGCCCTGGGGGTAGTGATAGCGCTTATGGCATCCGCCTGTGGCGCGGATGACAGCGACGACACGAGTACGTCAGAGTCGCCGACGACGACCCAAGTCGATTCACCGGAGCCGACAGAGGCGTCCCCAGCGACCACAGAAAGCTTGTCATTGCGTGATTCTCTTCTGGAAATGCTTCCGGAGGAGGTTCACCCCCTGACCGAAGACATTCCTGACAACCTTTTGCAACTTCTTGTTGACGTGCGCGGTCAGGGACCCGCGGAGCTTGTCTGGGTCGATGCGGGTGGTGAAGTTCACGAAGGGTGGAGCGAAGCCTTTCTCGACGATTGGGAGGCAATAACCGGTTGGACTGTGATCGAGTCGGCCCCAGGGCTGGACCTCTCTACTGCAGCGGTGCAGGCGCAAGTCGACTCTGGCGCCACAGAGTGGGACGTGTTCGCCATCTTGGACTACGGAACGGCTGAGCGTCTTGCATTAGAAGGCTACTGGGAGCCTATTGATTACAGCCTTTTCGACGTTGCTGCCCTCCCCGACGTAGCCTTCTACTCGGATGAAGAAGGCAACCTCGTCAGGGGTGGCTCAGGAGGAGCTATTCCATCGCAGGGTTACTACGTGGGTGCCTCAGACTTCGGAATCGTCCTGCAATACAACACCGACGTGTTTGCGGAAGGCTCCCAACCCGACTCGACACTGGACTTCTTTGACGTAGAGCAGTTCCCCGGCAAACGGTGCGCGTTCAACTTCGCACAGTTCGGCGGCAACCTCGAGTTCGCCGCTATGGCCAACGGTGCTACGTGGGACGAGGTCTACGACGTACTAGCCACTGAAGAGGGGCTACAGGCAGCCTTCGACCGACTTGATGACATCTACGACGAGATCGTCTGGGCAAACAGCGGCGCTGATTCCATTCAGTTCCTGCTAGATGGCCAATGCGACCTCGGTATCACATTCAACGGTCGACCAGCACTTCGCATCAAGCAGGAACCCGGACTGCCGGTGACGATTACTTGGGGTGGAAGCATCATCAACGGTGGACCGTTTGCCATTCCCAAGGGCGCTCCCAACTACGATGCCGCTCTGTCCGTCTATGCGCTCTCCATGCTGCCCTCCCGGCAGTGTGCGGCACTGAACGCAATCGGCTACGGCGTCGTCATGAACGCTGATCCATTCCCGGGTTGCCTCGACGACTTTGGATCCGAGTGGGGACCGCAATACGGAGCGGCTGCCGGACTTGCCGATCCATTCTTCTTCTCCGACCGACCCGAGGTCGAAGAGGCTTGGGCGGAGTGGCAAAGCGGCCACTAGGAAGAAAGAGGGTTTCATTACGCAGTTATGAATGCGTAGTGCCACGTTGAAGAAGGCAATGCGAGCGGCTCTGATGGTCGGGCAAGACGAGCCGCTCGCGATATCCGAAGTTGATTTTCCACGAGTTCCCTCCGATGGCGTGGTCGTCAAGCTTGATGCTTGCGGCGTATGCAGGACAGACTGGCACATCTGGAAAGGACACTGGGATTGGCTGGGGGTGCACCCACGGTTGCCCTTGATACTCGGGCACGAGATGGCTGGGGTTGTTGTGGAGGTGGGGGGCGAGGTCCGGAATCTTCATGTGGGTGATCGAGTTGTCGCGCCGTTCCACTACTCATGCGGCCTTTGTAGTCAGTGTCAGGCGGGCTTTCAGAACCTCTGTAAGCGTCCCCAGTTTCCTGGATCTTCGCTCCAAGGCGGATTCGCAGAGTATGTGCCCGTCCCACGTGCGGAAGTGAACCTTCTTGTGTTGCCGGACAGTGTCGATTCACTTGCCGCGAGTACCCTTGGCTGTCGATTCATGACAGCATTTCATGGAACGGTCGAGATTGCCCAGTTACGGCCAGGAGAGCGGATCGCTGTTTATGGATGCGGTGGGGTTGGTCTGTCTGCAGTGATGATCGCCTCTGCCTTGGGGGCCGAGGTCATTGCAGTTGACATCGACGATGTGAAGCTCGAGAAGGCCCATGAGGTTGGCGCCAGCTTCAGTGTCAATAGCTCGAGCGAGGACCCAGTCTCAGCAATCAAGGAGTTCACCAACGGTGGTGTTGAAGTGACGATCGACGCTCTCGGTATAGAGGAGACGGTCCAGAACTCAATCGGCACGCTACGCTTGCGTGGACGTCATGTTCAGATCGGACTTACTACGGCTAAGGAGCGAGGTCTGGTCGCGATGCCCATAGATATCATCGTTGCCCAAGAGATCCGGATCGCGGGCTGTCATGGCATGCCGCGACGGCGCTATCCCGATCTACTGAGGATGGTCGACAAGGGGCTGATCCAACCGGCGTCCCTCATTGGCCAAGAAGTAAGTCTTGAGAATGTGAATTCTGTACTTGACGGGATGTCAAGCTTCGAGAACGTCGGGTTCTCAGTAATCACTACATGGTAAACGGGATTGGTAGCAATCTTGTCGTCTGACGATCTGTTGAAAGCGGAGTACAATCCTCTGAAGAGCGACGTCTCGATGAGAAGAGCGACCAGGATGCTAGAGGATGGCTGAGGATCCTCTCAATACGCGACCAAGCAACTTCCAAGAGAGGACGCTGGGCCTTGTCGAAGAGTTGATCAGGCAAGACACATCGAACCCTCCTGGCAACGAGCATCGAGCGGCACGACCTCTGATGCGGTTTCTGTTGAACGAAGGGCTTGATGTTGAGTTGATCGAGTCCAGCAGGAGCCGCAGCAGCGTCGTTGCCCGCATGAGGGGCGTTTCGGCAAGTGCTGGGCCGCCAGGACTTCTGCTGTCCCATCTCGACGTGTCACCTGTGCAACGTTCGTTCTGGTCCACCTCTCCCTTTACCCCCACCGTTCAGAGTGGTTACCTGTGGGGACGGGGAGCGATAGACCTGAAGACTCTGGTGGCAGCACATGCTGTTGGTCTGGCAGAGTTTGCGCGTCAGAACCCGTCCCCACACATCGACGTCATGCTGTTGGCCGCGGCTGACGAGACGCGTGGCGGCAAGGCGGGCATCCGCTGGATTGAGGAGCATCGGTCCGATATCTTGGACTGCGCCTGGGTCTTGGGAGAAGGTAGTTTCAGCTATCCAACGCTGCTGGGCAGCAAGGATCCCGTTTTCACGTACTGTCCACAAGAAAAGACTGCTCTTTGGCTTGTTGTGGAAGCTCAAGGTGCAGGTGGGCATTCCTCGGTTCCACGTGAGTCGACTGCTGTGACCAGACTCGTAGGTGCCCTTGCGGCTATCGGGTCTATTCAATCTCCACGCCACGCGGGCCACATACAGGAGGAGTTCATCGAGGTCATGATGCGTGCGTCTGAGTCCGACCGGAGCAGGGTCGAGACGGCGATTGCAGAATCTCCTGCGTTTTCGGCGATGTTCACAGACACAGTCAGCATCACGATTGTTGAAGCAGGAATGGAACCGAGTGTTGTGCCATCGGCGGCGAAGGCCACTCTCGATTGTCGACTATTGCCAGACACGGACCCGAGCCAATTCATTGCCGATCTGGAGGCCGTGATCGCCGAGTTTGGGGTCAGTGTGACTGAGACCTTTCGAGCCGTCAGCGGTGCTTCTGACCCACGGGGTTTCGTACCCCGAGCGCTGGAACGAGCCCTTGCGGCGACTGTCCCAGGCGCGGCGATGGTTCCGGTGGTCTCAGCGGGCTATACCGACTTGCGGATCTTCCGAGCGCGGAACATACCCGCCTACGGGTGTCACACAGCGCCTATCACCCTCGAGGATCGGGCCACTATTGCGGGTCACGATGAAAGGGTGCCGATCCGCAGCCTTGGGATCGCTGCCGAAGTGATCTTCAACTTCCTCGGCGAGGTCAACGCCGATGCGGCTAAGGCCGCATGAGCAAGTCCATACCCTCGACGGAGTCGCGCTCCCTGCAGCCTTCGACGGGCGCCAGGATTGAGATAAGGGGCGTTCGGCACAGTTTTGGGGATGTGCTGGTCCTCGATGAGTTCGATCTGACTGTCGAACCGGGTGAGTTTCTCACTCTTCTGGGCCCTAGCGGATCGGGCAAGACGACTCTTCTCAGGATTGTTGGCGGACTGACGATTCCTGACGAGGGGAGCGTGATCGTCGGGGGTGTTGACATGACACTTCTACCAGCACGGGAGCGTGGAATGGGATTCGTATTCCAGAACTACGCCCTGTTTCCTCATATGACAGTCCAGGACAACGTCGCGTTTCCCCTTCAGATTCGCGGCATCTCCTCTGACCAGATCGATCGAGACGTCGAGCGAGCTCTAGATCTGGTCAACCTCCAAGGGTTGGGTGCCCGTCTTCCCAGAGAACTGAGTGGCGGCCAGCAACAGCGAGTGTCACTGGCAAGAGCGCTGGTCTTTAATCCCGCGGTTGTCTTGATGGACGAACCTCTTGGCTCTCTAGATAAGCGATTGCGCCAGTACCTACAGAACTCCATCCGACTCCTTCAGAAGGAGATTGGATTCACGGCGGTGTACGTCACTCATGACCAGGAAGAGGCCTTCGCGATGTCAGACCGAATTGTGGTCATGCATGGAGGCACTGTGCGACAATTAGGAGTTCCAGAAACCGTCTACCGCTCACCGACGGAGCATTTCGTTGCTGACTTCGTTGGAGACATCAACGAGATTGAGGGCGTCTTGCGTGAGTCCGGTCACGGACTCGTCATCGAAATAGCTGAAGGCAACACCCTGATGGTGCCGCCATATCTGAGCCGGTCGCTGAGGGAAGGAGACCGCGTGCTTTGCGGCATTCGACCAGAGATGGTACTGATCCAAGAAGAGCCGATGGGCAGCCCGCGCTTGCAGGCGACCGTAGAGTTGGTGTCGTTCCACGGAAACTCCTATCGAATCCTGTCTCGTCTCAGAGATGGTCGGCGCTTCATCGTTGAGTCAAGTTCATCACTGTCGGCACCCGCCGAGGGCTCAACTGTCTGGCTCCATTGGGACGAGGAACAGACGATTGTCCTCATCCCGCCAGACGGGCAACCATGAAGAAACGCGGGTGGCAAAGACGGACTCGGCGGCGTCCACACCGGGACTCCCTTGTTGGCCTGGCCCTATTGTTGCCGTGCCTGGTAGTCGTTCTGCTCTTTTTTGCTTATCCGCTCATAGGTGTGTTCGTGAGAAGCGTCTCCGACCCGGCGCCAGGCATAAGCAACTACGTTGAGATCTTTTCGTCACGGGCCTTTCGCAACATCCTGAGACTGACAGTTGAGGTCTCACTCCTAACAACTGTGGGTTGTCTAGTACTCGGATTTCCTGTGGCGTGGTACATCACGACCCTCGAGAAGAGAAGAGCACAGCTGTTCCTGGTTCTGAGCACTGCTCCGCTATGGGTGGCGATTCTCGCCCGGCTCTATGCGTGGACAGTGATTCTTGGGAGAAGAGGACTAATAAATGACTCATTGGCCGTTATGGGACTGGTTCAGGAACCACTCGACCTCCTTTTCAACACTCGGGCGATTCTCATCGGCATGATTCACGTGATGCTGCCATTCATGATCCTTGTTCTCTACTCGTCGATGAAGGGAGTAGATGAATCGCTTGTCGAGAGTGCGGACAGCCTCGGGGCGCGTCCTCGGCAGACCTTCGTACGGATATACCTACCCCTCATTAGCCCTGGGTTGATTGCCGGGTCATTGCTGGTCCTGATCATGTCTATGGGTTTCTTCATTCTTCCAGCCGTCTTGGGCGGAGGGGGAGATATCACCATTCCCATATATGTGCAGACGCAGATACGTCTCTTCAAGTGGGGGATCGCCAGCGCAATGAGCATGATCCTCCTGATCGTAACCCTTGCGCTCTTCGCTTTGCTAACCAAGGTGTTCGATCCCAAGAGTGTGGTAGTTGGAGGTAGCAGGCGTTGAGGCTGGGCAAGACAGGGCATCGCGTATTGGCCGTTTTGGGTAACACCGTGGTCGCCTTCCTGATCCTGCCGATTCTGGTGGTGATTCCGTTGTCCTTCACACCGGGGACAGTCTTCGACTTTCCGCCGGACGGGCTTTCCCTTAGGTGGTACCAAGACTTCTTCGGCGACGAGCGCTGGATCAGTGCCGCTTGGTTGAGTATCAGACTTGGTGTGGCAGTCGCCATCACCTCGACGGCGCTTGGCCTGCTCGCGGCCATTGCCCTCACCCGATACATCAAGAAGGGGGCATTCCTGGTGCGCGGTCTCCTCGTTGCGCCGCTCATCGTTCCGCCGATAGTCACAGCTGTTGCGGTCTTCGACATATACGTGAGGGTGGGGCTCCTCCGCACATTCCTAGGGCTGGTTGTTGCTCACACGATCCTGGCCCTACCGTTTTCCGTGCTTCTCATCGAGAGTGCGCTCAGAGCCGTCGACTTCGGTCCGTTTGAAGCAGCGCTCAGCCTCGGCGCCACGAACCGGCGGGCCTGGCGGATGGTCGTACTCCCAGGGATCACTCCCGCTCTCGTGGCTTCTGCCGTCTTCTCATTCCTCATTTCGTGGGATGAAGTGGTGCTCGTGGTCTTCATCGGCGGAGCGAGATCACAGACACTGCCTCTGCGCATGTTCGAGTTCATTGAGACACAAATCCGGCCCACATTGGCAGCCGTGTCAAGCCTCATCGTCTATGTGATAGCGGCGGTGTTGACTATCTCCTATCTTCGGTATCGTAGATCGATATCATCCCCTGACCGCACCTAGCCGCCGGATCCTTTGTCATTAAGCAGCGGTATCAGTCGGCGTGAGGTCAACTCGAGATGTTCCATGGCGTCTTCGTGGGGCACACCAGGAAGACGATGCCAGAAGGCCAAATCATGCCAGGGAGCCTTCTCGTGGGTCGCACGTAGTCTCCGAGCAAGATCCTCCGGTGTACCCACCAGTACGCCCTGCCTGAGCGCCTTTGAAGTCATGCCCTCAAGGGCATTCTCATGTCCTGACCACTCGAGATACTTCTGCTGCCGGTAGGCCAGGGCAGGCTGAATCGTTGTGTCCCACGCGCGCTCAGGGTCGTCGCTCGCCCAAAGGACGACGCCTACTCCGAAAAAGAAACTACGGAGGTCCCTTCTGGAGTGTTGTAGGGCGGGGATCAACTTCTCGGCGTAGAATGCTGGGAGGTTCCGCTCTGGAGCTATGTAGTCGTATGGAAGGCAGCCATCCGCCATCCGCACGGCCCGGTGCACGGCAGGAGAGGAAAGGCCTCCGTAGTAGATGGGCAGGTTGTCTTGAGCGGGGCGAGGACTAATCGGGACCGGCTGTCCATCCTTACCGTCATACAGTACTCCGGTAGTGAGTGCTGTCCGGAGGGCCCGAAGGGCACTCTCCGCCCTTCGGCCTCTCGTAGATGGAGAAACACCGAAGACGTCGAACTGGGCAGTCCGACCGCCTGCTCCAACACCGAGTTCCAGCCGACCTGAAGAAAAGAGATCAACGACAGCAGCCTGTTCGGCAATCATCCGCGGATTGTGTAGAGCTAATGGGATGGCATACGTCATCAGCCTTATGGTGTTGGTCACAGCAGCGACTGCTGCCAGGACGGTCAGAGGAGCGGCTGCCATCCCGTCGTCGTGCCCATGAGACTCGGGTATGCGAACTGTTCGAAACCCAAGCGAGTCCGCGAACCTGACCTCCTCCAGACACTGGTCATAGTGCGTCACCCAGTCTTCACATCCAGGACCCGGACGCAGGTCCGTCATGATGCTGAGTGTGAAGGCAGTCTCGGGTGCCGACAACATGTACAGATTTCGCCTCCTGTTGAGACTCTACCTGTGACGGGGGAAGTCGGAGTCCACCAGAAGTGAGGCGGGCCCTCCAAAATCGGGTGTTGAGAACTACATCCGCGACAGGAGGATCCCTGGGGAATCTGGTCCTACGCGCATGAGCGAGTTGTTGGTAGGCCTAGGTGAAGTAGAGCTGTTGGGGATCGACGACACAACCATCAACGACTCATCTACCACCGACCTGGACGTCGCCGACCGGATGGTCTACATGGACGCGGGGGAGTTGGTGGAGCAGGGTTCGCCCGAGGACCTGATCCGCAGGTTACGGAACAAGAGCCTGAAGAGGATCCTTGGTGCCATGTCCGCCCCGTGACAGCGCAAACCACTAGGATGCCTGCCCGAGTAGCGTTGTCGGCTGTTACATCCCTGGATCAAGGTGGCGGTGTCGCATGATTCCCATTGCCCAGCAAACCGGAACCGGGTCATCGGCCGCGTGCGCCGACAGTACGAGCTTCGTGTGCGACACCGTTTACCAGTGGACCGGAAACGAGGCAGTGGCCGGGATCGCGGCCTGGCTGTTGGGACGCGGTTTGGTCCTGGCCCTGATCCTGGTGGGTGGCTGGTTAATCTCCAGAGCCGTCAAACGGGCGATCGAGCACTTCACGGAACGGATAGGCAGACCGGATCTGCGGGATGTGGGTCGCGATCCGGCTGCCAACGAGGAAGCGGAGACGGTCCGGGCAAAGGCCCGGGCCGAGACGCTGGCGGTGGTTCTCCGCAGCGTGGCCCAGACCACCATATGGGCGCTGACGTTGCTGCTGGCTCTCGGCCAACTCAACATCAACCTCGGGCCCCTGCTCGCCGGCGCCGGCGTGGTCGGTATAGCGATAGGTTTCGGTGCTCAGTCAGTGGTCAGAGACTTCTTGGCTGGGATATCCATGATGATAGAGGATATCTACAGCGTGGGAGATGACATAGATTTCGGACGGGGCCGGGGAACCGTGGAGAAGATAAGTTTGCGGTCCACCTCGATACGCACCCGCCAGGGCGTCGTCTGGAATGTTCCCAACGGCAAGCTCGACTTCGTGGCCAACTACTCGCAGCTGTGGGCCCGGGCGCAGATCGACGTGGAGGTCCCGTACGACTGCGACCTCCGCGAGGCCATGAAGGTAATCCACCAAGCGGGTCTGGAGATGTGGGAAGACCCGGAATGGGGCGAGGACGAGCTCTCGGAGGCCCCCGAAGTCAAGGGTGTCCAGAACCTTGCTGAATCGGGAGTCTTCATACGGGTCAGGGCCAAGACCCGGCCTTCCGTGCAGTGGAGGACCGAGCGGGAGTTGCGCCTACGCATCAAGGAAGCCCTCGACGCCGCCGGCATAGAGATGCCCTTCCCCCACCGCACCGTGATCATCCGCAGGGATGACCACCAGGGAGGATCCTGACCGTCACCCACCCGGAAGGTGCTGAGAGCCCTTCCGTTGGCTGGGCGGAGTTTGCGGACGGGCTGCCGGTACTTGGCTATGGAGTTCGCTCATGATCGGGGCTTGGTGGTGTTTCGATCTTCAGGAAGGGGCCAGCAGTGAATGTTGTCCGAGCTGCGCGCGGCGGGCCAGCTTCCGAGCCAGGGGTCGCGAACCTTCCACAACGTCCACAAGATCGACGTTGGTGACCTCCCCGTTCGCTACCGATCTCGATCCGGCCACCCACACGTCGGAGACCTCTCGTGGGCCGGCGCAGTAGACGACCTTCTGGAACGGGTCGTGGACATTGGCCAGGGCCGGGGAGGAGCCGTCGAATACCACCAGGTCGGCCTGCTTGCCCGGTTCTATGGAACCGAGTTCGCCATCGAGGCGGAGGGCTCGGGCGCCCTCGATGGTGGCCATCGCCATCGCATCACGAGCGGACAGAGCGGTCGCCTGGAGCCGGTCGACCCGCTGGAGGAGCACTGCCATCTTGATCGCTTCGAGCATGTTCTGGCTGTCGTTGCTGGCGGGTCCGTCCACGCCGATCCCGACTGCCACACCAAGGCGGCGTAGGGCGGGAACCGGGCACACACCGGATGCAAGGATCATGTTCGAGACCGGGTTGTGAGCCACCCCCACTCCGTGCTCCGCCAGCAGGTCTCGATCGCTCTCGTCCAACCACACGCAGTGGGCGGCGATGGTGGGACCGTCGAACAGGCCCAGACGAGCGCACTGCTCGATGGGTGACCGCCCCGTGGCGGCCCTCACCGCTGTCACCTCCTCGCGGACCTCGTGGAGGTGTATGTGGCTTCCGTGGGCTGCGGAGAGCCTCACAGAGTGCTCGAAGAGTTCCTCCGACTGCGCGCCCATGAGCGCGATCCCGACTCGGAAACGGGACAGGCGGCTCGCTTCGCACGCCTCCCGTAGGGCGGCATGCTCTTCGAGGATCGCCGACACGGCAACTCCCCTACGGTCGGCGGCGCCGAAGGTGACCACCCCGCGCATCCCCAACTCGTCCAGCGCCCGGACGATCCCGGGGGTGACAGGTTTATCGGCCGGGTCGCAGACGTACATGTCACTCGCCACGGTGATTCCGGTCCGGAGCATCTGAATGCCGGCCAGGAGCGTGCCCACGTAGGCCATCTCGTGGTCGTGATGGGGCGCTGTGGGATTGATCACCGCCTCGATCCACTCCCAGAGGGTGAAGTCCTCGGCGATGCCTGTGAAGAGGCCTTCCGAGAAGTGTCCGTGGGTATTGACGAACCCGGGTGTGATGATGGAGTGGCGGTCTCCCTGAACCTCATCGTCCGGATGGCGGGCGCTCAGGTCGGTCCATGTCCCGACTTCGTCGATCAGGTCGCCGACGATACGAACCGCTCCGTCCTCGATCATCTCCGGTGTCGAAGAGGTCAGGACGTAGCCGCCCCGGACCAGGATCCCGCGGTCCGTCACTGCGACGGGGGAGGGGTGTGGAAGTCGTACAGGTCGGTACCCGGCTTCACCAACTCCTCGTAGAGTTCCGGACGGCGGGCCCTGAGCAGGCCGGGAATGGATGAGAAGCCCTTGGGCTCCACCATCGAGTCGTCGTTCGACCTAAGCCACTCCACCCGTTCCAGGTCAAGGTTGGCCAGGAGCAGTTCCTCCGTTCCCGAACTCACCACCACGTATTCCGGGCCGGCGATCATCGCGGCGCCCACCTCGTCGCGCCAGATGTTGTTGGTCATGGCTACGTAGCAGAGATTCTCCATGGCCCTGGCACGGACGATGGTCTGCCAGTTGTCCGTGAGAGAGGTGAATCCGCCGCCGGCCGGGGACAGGATCAGTTGGGCGCCTCGTAGGGCCAGCACGCGGGTGGGCTCGGGTATCCACAGTTCCGAGCACACCACGATCCCCATCCGGACCCCGTCAATCTCGATAAGAGCCAGATCGGGCCCCGGCGCCACCCAGACCCTCGTCTCGTCGGGCGGGAGGGTGGCCGGATGGGCCCGCTCGTAACGCAGCAACAGCCGCCCTCCGCGGTCCACTGCGTAGACCACCAGGCGGTACTTCCCGTCAGCACACAACTCCATGCGGCTCCAGCACACGGAGATGTTGTTGTCCACCGCGGCGGCCTCCATGGCGTCGGTCGCCTCGTATGTGTCTCGGGGCTTTCCGAGCACCGGACCCGGGTATCCCTCGGGGAACAGGATCAGGTCGGCCCCGAGATCGGCTGCCCGGGCGGCCAGTTCCACCGCCCGGGCAACGTTCACTTCAGCGTCGGGATCCACCACCGTGCGCGGTTGCGCAACGGCGAGCCGGAAGGATCCCGTCGCCATCTCCTTACAGCCCGATCGAGAAGTCGATGAACTCGTTGGTGACGAGGTCTTCGGGCGCGAGGCCGCTGACGTCGGCCTCGGTGACCTGGCCGATAATCTCCAACAACCCGACGACCCGGTCCATGTCGAAGTCGCCGAGGGTGTCGTTATCACCGTTGCCCATGATGCCGAGTTCCAGCATCGTGGACACCGCGAAGTCGGCCACGCCCTGGGTGTAGATCCATCCGGTGTCGTAGACGTCCACCAATTCCAGGATCAACTGGTTGGTCGGATCCGGGTTGTTCAGGAAGTCCACGTGGGCCTGCTGGATGATGGGCACCACTTCCCGGAGGCAGTCGGCCCGGTCGGTGGCATCGGCGGCCCGGACACCGAGCGCCTGGAAGTACTCCTCGAAGCCGGTGTCGTGGATCAGTTGGGTCCTGACGGGCTTGCCCCACTCGGGCACCTCCACCTCGTAGATGTAGGGCTCGGCGGTCGCAAACCCGGCCTCGGCGACCTCGCCGCCGGCGCCGATGAACGCGGCCGGCTTGGGCGCGTCGGTCAGGTCCATCTGGGACTCGTCCATGATCCCCTCGGCGATCCACCAGTCCTGGAACACGTCTGGGCGTCCGAGCAGTATGATCGCCCCTTCGTCCTTGAGGTCGGCGATCTTGTCGACGTTCGGGTATGTCTCCGGGTCCCAGTAGACCGCGAAAGCGCTCTTCTCGAACGTCGCCATCACGCTCACGACCGGGACGTCCGCATAGGTCGACATGGCTTCGGTCGCCCGGACGAAGCCCATGAAGATGTCCTGGTCCTGGTACAGCAGCGACTGCACCGGCTGGAAGCCGACCGCGAAGCCGCCGATACGCACCTCGATATCGATGCCGGTGTCCTCGCCGCCCGCGACCAGCGGACCGCGGACGCTCTTGGCGTCGTTGTTGATCTCGTAACCGGGACCGACCAACTGGTAGATGCCGCCGTGCTCCGACTCGGGTTCCCAGTCGAGCTGGATCACGAGCGGGTCGGGGCAGACATCCGCCAGCGTCATCGCGGCAGCCTCTGTCGTAGCAGGTGCTGCGGTCGTGGCCGGCGCTGCGGTGGTAGCCGGCGCCGCCGTGGTGGCGGGGGCTTCCTCTTCGCCGCCGCACGCCGCTGCCACCAGCGACAGAGCGGCGATCAGAGCGAGCGTGGTTACCGCCCGTCCTCCTATCCGATGTCTTCTCATGTCGGCCTCCTTTCCGATCTTCCGTTGCTGTCTGTTGTTGTGGCTCCCGGCCGCGCACGCTCACGGTCGGGTTAGCACGCCTACTCGTTCTTGTTCCGCTCGTCAGCCCACGACGGATCCCAATGGCCGACCGCCCGGCGGCCCAACACGCCGAATATCCAAAAGGCCACCACGCCGAGCAGGCAAGCGGCGATGACCGCGGCCAGCAGTTCCTCGCTCCTGAGGCGGCGGCTGTAGCGGTCGAGGAGGATGCCCAGGCCGGGCTGGCCCCGACCGAAGAAGAAGTCGCCCACGATCGCGCCGATCACCGACAAGCCGGCGGAGGTGCGGAGCCCGGTGAAGATGAGCGGGCGGGCGGCAGGGACCTGGAGCTTCAGAGCCCGGGTCCACCGGCCGGCATTGTGGAGCGTGAGCAGGTCATGCAGTCTGGGGTCGGCACCCTGCAAGCCCGTCAGGGAGTTGATGATGATTGGGAACAGAGCGATGATCACGCAAACCGTTACCCGAGACATCAGCCCGAAGCCGAACCAGAAGCCGAGCAGCGGGACCAGAGCCAGGATGGGCACCGTCTGGCATACCACCGCCCAGGGGTAGAGCGAGCGCTCGATCCACTTGGCCTGGCTCATCACCAGGGCCATCGAGAACCCCAGGGCGAACGCGATCACCAGCCCGAGCCCGGCGACCATGGCGGTCCGGTACAGGCCGCCCGTGATCTCCGCCAGAACCTCCCGGTCGAGGATCCCCTCCTGAACAATCTCGTGTGGCGGTGGCAGGAGGAAGCGGCGGTCGGGTTGGAGGACGAAGAAGGTGATCCCGTACCACAGGAGGATGATGCCAAGGGCCACCAGGGCGGGTGGGATGGCCACCCTGAGGAACTCCCGTGTTGCGGCGAGGCGCCGGCGGGAGGCGATCCCGGTCTCGTCGGTCCGGTCGCTCATGATGCGTCCGCCAGTGCGGCGGCGACCTGGCCGGCCAGCACTGCGAACTCCGGCTCGTAGCGGATTTCAGGCTGCCGGGGAAACGGGTACGGGATCTCGAACTCGGCGACGAGCCTTCCGGGCCGCTTGCTCATCACCAGGAGCCGGGAGGCCAGGAATACGGCTTCGTCCACGGAGTGCGTGACGAAGAGCGCCGCGAAGCGTCGCTCCGAGAACAGAGCGCACAACTCCGCGTTGAGCCGGGCCCGGCTGATCTGGTCCAGCGCGCCGAACGGCTCGTCGAACAGGAACAGGTCGGGATCGAGCAGCATTGACCGGGCGATGCTGGTGCGCATCTTCATCCCGCCCGACAGGGCCAGCGGGTAGTGGTCGCGGAACTCTTCGAGCCCTACCAGCGACAGCACCTCGTCGGCGCGCCCCTTGGCCTCCTGCCGGCTCAACCCGTCCAACTCGCCGAGGAAGGTCACGTTCTGCTCCACCGTACGCCACGGCATCAGCGTGGGCTCCTGGAAGATGTAGCCGACGTTGTCCGAAGACCGGCTCACCGTGCCTTTCGTGGGCTCGATGAGTCCCGAGCCAAGCCTCAGAACTGTTGACTTCCCGCACCCGGACGGTCCCACGAGGGATACGAACTCGCCCTTCCGGATGGTGAGGCCGATGGGATCCAGGGCATCGATGGACCCGAAGGACTTGGTCACTTCGGTGAAGGCGATTACCGGATCCAAGGCCAAACGGGTCCTTCCTGCGACACACACCCCCGTGACACGGAGTAACACGAGGCGATGAACAGTTGACCAAGCCTAGCAATACCGCCCTAGCATCCTCACTTGCAGTCCGGTGACTTCGGAGGAACCCTGTGCTCGTCTATGCCCATCCCGACCACCGTCTGCACAATCCCTCCGAGCCCCACCGTTTCGGAGGAGTGCTCCTGCCTCCGGCGGAGACGGCGGCGCGAGCCGACCGCATCCTCTCAGCCCTGTCTCGCCTCGAAGCGGTCGAGGTGGTCTGTCCTCCTTCCCTGGACGAGCAGGACCTGCTGCTGGTTCACGAGCCTGACTATCTCGAGTTCCTGCGTGGGGCGCACTCCCGCTGGCGGGCCGCCACCGGCGCCCCTGCCGATGGCGAGGCTGTGGCCTACATCCGTCCGCTTCCCGGAACTCCCTGGCGGTCACCCACGCATGTGGACGCGCAGCTCGGCGTCTACTCCAACGACGTCGATCCGATCCTGGAAGGAACCTGGCCGGCAGCGCTCTCGGCGGCGGCGTCAGCGGTGGCTGCGGCCCGCTCGGTCCATGGCGGGCGCGATGCGGCATACGCCCTCAGCCGGCCCCCCGGCCACCACGCCGGGCCGGCCACCTTCGGCGGCTATTGCTATCTCAACAACACCGCGCTGGCCGCCGCATGGCTGGCGGCCCGGGGAGCCAGGGTGGCGATCGTGGATGTGGACACCCACCACGGCAACGGCACCCAGGCGGTGTTCTGGAACCGGGGGGACGTCCTGACCGTCTCGATCCACGGCGATCCCGAGGTGCACTTCCCGTTCTTCACAGGATTCGCCGAGGAAACGGGTGAGGGTGAGGGTTTGGGCGCCAACCTGAACCTGCCCCTTCCTAGCGGATCTGGATGGGCCGGGTACGCACCGGCCTTGGAGAGCGCCCGCGAGGCTGTCATCACGTTCGGCGCGGATGTGCTGGTGGTGGCTCTGGGAGTGGATACCCATGTCACCGACGGCGTGCTGGCCCTGGGCGAAGAGGACTATCCGCTCCTCGGGCAGGCGCTGCGTATCGGGTTGCCCACGGTGATCATCCAGGAGGGCGGCTACGGAGAGGGCGTGCTGGAGCACGCAGTCCCCGCGGTGCTGGCCGCGTTCTCCTAGTCGCCGCGCCCCGCCCTTCGTTAGTCTTGGCCGGTATGAGTGTGGATTTTCTGGAAGCGCTCGAGTTCTCGGCGCCGGACCAGGACCGACCCAAGCTGAAGCGGAAGGTCTACGAGCAGGAGTTGGGCCGGCTCCAGGAGGAGCTGGTCCGGCTGCAGCGCTGGATCAAGCACCAGGGTCTCAAGGTGGTGGTCATCTTCGAGGGCCGTGATGCGGCGGGCAAGGGCGGTGTGATCAAGCGGATCACGGAACGGCTGAATCCCCGCATCGTGCGGGTCGTAGCTCTCGGCACCCCCAGCGACCGGGAGAAGACGCAATGGTGGTTCCAGCGATACGTGGCCGAGTTGCCCGCCGCCGGCGAGATGGTCCTGTTCGACCGCAGCTGGTACAACCGCGGGGTGGTGGAGCCGGTCATGGGTTTCTGCACCGAGGAGGAATACCGCGAGTTTCTCCGTTCGTGCCCCGAATTCGAGCGCATGCTCATCCGCTCCGGCATCATCCTGATCAAGTACTGGTTCTCCGTGAGCGACGCCGAGCAGGAGCGACGCTTCCAGTCCCGGATCAACGATCCCGTGAAGCGCTGGAAGCTGTCCCCCGTAGATGTGGAGGGGAGGTCCCGATGGGTGGAGTTCTCCAAGGCCAAGGACATCCTGTTCGCCCACACCGACATCAAGCAGGCGCCCTGGTACGTCGTGAACGCCGACATCAAGAGGCGGGCCCGCCTCAACTGCATCTCCCATCTCCTGGAGCAGATCCCCTACGAGGATGTGCCCTGGGATGACATCGAGCTACCCGAGCGCCAGTCGGGCGTCGGTTATGTCCGCCCGCCCATCACGGACCAGACCTTCGTCGAGGAGAAGTACTGAGCTTCGGCGCGGCGTTCCCGATCTCGGGGTTTGGAACCGGGCCATCCTGATGGGACGGCCGGTGGGGATGGGGATGTGATGGAAGCCCCGAGCCGCAGCCGATTTGAGCCGGGCGCTGTTCGCCCGCTCGAGGGCAAGGTCGCCGTGGTGACCGGCGCCAGTTCGGGGATCGGCCGGGCCGTGGCCCGCCGTCTGGCGGTGGAGGGTGCCCGTGTACTGGCGGCGGACCTCCGCCCGCATCCCCGTGATGGGTCTCACGAGGACGGCGGCGACGCATCGACTGTCGATCTGATCCGGGCCGCCGGGGGAGATGCGGTCTTCGTGGAGACGGACGTGGGCCGGGCGTCCGACATGGAGGCCGCGGCGGCCACCGCCGCTACGGAGTTGGGCGGGCTGGACATCATGGTCAACAACGCGGGGATCTGGCACGGCCACCGGACGATCCTCGACGAGACCGAAGCCGAGTTCGACTCGACCATCGCCACCAACCTCAAGGGCGTCTGGCTCGGATGCAAGGTGGCGATCGGCCACATGGTGCGGACCGGGTCGGGCGGGAGCATCGTCAACATCGCATCGATCGCCGGGTTGGTCGGGTTGGCTGCCGAGCCTGCCTACTCCGCCTCCAAGGGGGCGGTGATCGGACTCACCCGCCAGCTGGCCATCGACTACGCCGACGAGCGGATCCGGGTCAACGCGGTCTCACCGGGCTTCGTAGAGACTTCCCTGTCGCGGTCGGTGATGGGGAACAATCCCGAACACGATCTGACCCCCTGGCCCCGCCTAGGAACCGTCTTCGACGTCGCTTCGGCCGTGGCTTTCCTGGCTTCTGGCGAGAGCGAATGGATGACGGGCTCGGTGCTCACCATAGACGGAGGCTATACGGCGAGGTAGTCAGGCACGTCACGCCGGCTCTGAATCGCCGCCGGCGGATAACCCCCGCACGAGTCCCGGATGGACTCTTTGGAGACCTGAGGAATACGCGCCTGGCCGGCCCGAACGATTACCCGAGGGGGCTACGGCACGAACCTGCTCGACTACCTGGCCAGCCGTCGGGCGTAGGCCTTCCCGACCGACGCCCGGAGTCCTGACCTGATGCCAGGTCGGGACGCGCGGCGCCTAACATGACCTCCACCCACCTGGTCTCGGGTCCGAGGCGCCTGGCGGCGGGCGGGTTGTTGCCGAACCGAACTTCGAGGTATGGCCGAACACCTGGGTCTCAGCGAAGCCATTTCAAGATACGTGCAGGACGGGGACACTGTCGCCCTGGAGGGTTTTACCCATCTCATCCCGTTTGCCGCCGGGCACGAGATCATCCGCCAGCAGAAGCGGGATCTCACCGTATCGAGGATGACCCCGGACCTCATCTACGACCAGTTGATCGGGGCCGGATGCGTCCGCAAGCTGCTCTTCTCGTGGGGCGGGAACCCGGGGGTGGGTTCGCTTTACCGCTTCCGGGATGCAGTGGAGAACGGCTGGCCGGTGCCCCTCGAGCTGGAGGAGCACAGCCACGCCGGTCTGACCAACCGCTACGTGGCCGGGGCCTCCGGGATGCCGTTCACGGTCATGAAGGGCTACCTGGGTAACTCGCTCGGCGAGATCGCTTCCCATGTACGGTTCCTGGACTGCCCGTTCACGGGTGAGACGGTGGCGGCGGTGCGGGCCCTGAACCCCGACACCGGGATTCTCCACGCGCAACGGGCCGACCGGGCCGGCAATGTCCAATTGTGGGGGATCTCGGGCGTGTTCCGGGAGGTGGCGATGGCATCCGGGCGGGTCATCGTGACTGTCGAGGAGGTGGTGGACGTGCTGGACCGCCGACCGGGCGACTTCGTCATGCCTTCGATGGCTGTCACCGCGGTGTGCGAAGTCCCACAAGGCGCCCGGCCGTCCTACGTGCAGGACTACTACGAACGTGACAACGATCTGTATCGCAAGTGGCCCGAGATGAGCAGGGATCGCGACACCTTCCTGGCCTGGCTGGACGAGTCGGTCATGGGCGCGTGAAGCGTGGTGGAACGGATGCCAACCTGGGCCGCGGACGAGATCATGTCAGTGGTGGCCGCCCGTCTCCTCCGGGACGGGATGTCCTGCTTCGTGGGGATCGGCATCCCCAGCACGGTCGCCAACCTGGCCCGCAACACCCACGCGCCCAACCTGTTCCTCATCTACGAGGCCGGGGCACTCGGCGCCAAGCCCTACCGCCTGCCGCTGTCGATAGGCGACGGGGAGTTGGCCGTGACCGCCGACTCGGTGGTGTCGGTGCCGGAGATCTTCAACTACTGGCTCCAGGGCGGGCACATCGATGTCGGCTACCTGTCCGCCGCCCAGATCGATCGCTTCGGCAACCTGAACACCACCGTCATAGGCCCGGACTACCACGATCCCAAGGTGCGCCTACCGGGGGCAGGAGGCGCACCCGAGATCGCCGCCCACTGCCACGAGGTGACGGTGATCATGCGCCACGCCAGGCGGGCCTTCGTGCCCAGGGTCGACTTCGTGACCTCGGTCGGTCTCGGTCCGGAGCCCGACACCAGATCCCGACTCGGTTTCCGGGGGGCAGGACCGATCAAAGTCATCACCGACCTGGGGATCCTGAGGCCCGACCCGCAGGACAACGAGCTGACCCTGGTGGCCATCCACCCGGGCGTCGAGGTACGGGATGTCCAGGATCGAACCCAGTGGCCGCTCCGGGTGGCCCCGTCCCTCGAAGTGACGAACGCACCGACCAGCGAGGAGTTGGCGGCGCTCCGGGACCTCAAGAACCGTTCCTAGCGCCATGGATCCGGTTTCGTCCATGGCCGGCTTGACCCCGGCTTGGCTCCGCCGGAAGGAGGGATTTGCCATCCATCGGACCCCCACTCGTGTCACACCCCCGCCATACGATGCCCGATATCCGTAAGCACCGGCGGTCCGGCCCCGACGTCGACCGGAACCGCATGAGGGAAGATATCGTCGAGCTCACCCCGTTCGGGGCATGGCGCAACGCGCTCGACTCCAAGGTGGTGGCGGTGGGGGAGGGCCCGGCGTGCGGCAGCCGATTGCCACGATTTTCACGTTCTTCTTCCGGCTCGGGACACTAGAGCAAAATGCCGGGCCGGACCTGCGATGTCCTAGTGATCGGCGGGGGAGTCACGGGTTGCTCGGCGGCCTGGCATCTGGCCGGGTACGGGGCCGAGGTCATGCTGCTGGAGCAGTTCGATCTCAACACCCAGGCTTCGGGGAGGAACGCAGGCAGCCTCCACGGCCAGATCCAGCATGGCTCGTTCCTGGAGTTCGGGGAGGAGTGGGCCCGCGGCTTCCTCCCGGCTCTTCGGTTCCTGGCCGACTCCCTGGAGATGTGGAGGGATCTGAGCGATGTGCTGGACACCGACCTGGAGGTCTCGCTCAACGGCGGATTGCTCATCGCCGAGACCTCCGAGCAGATGAGCGACATCGAACGCAAGGTGGCCATCGAGCGGTCCGCAGGCGTGGAATCCGACCTCCTCGGGGCGGCAGACCTCCAGCGGATCGCCCCCTACGTGTCCGAGTCGATGAAGGGCGCTCAGCTCACCCGGGTGGAGGGGAAGGTCAACTCGATGCTGGCGGCGCCCGCGTTCGCCCGCGCCGCCGTGTCCAGGGGAGCGGTCATCCGGACCGGTGCGGAGGTGATCGGGATCGAGTGGCATGACGGTTCGTTCACCGTCTTCACGGCGTCCGATCGGGTTACGGCCGGGCGGGTGGTGCTGGTCACGGGCAACGACCTCAACCGCTTCTCCTCGCTGTGGGGCGGCGATCTCGCCATCTCCGACGATCCGGCCCAGGTCGGGGCGACCGAACCCCTGGCGCCGATGGTCCACCACCTGGTCTACTACGCGGGCGGCCAGCTGACCTTCAAGCAGGCGAAGGCCGGAACGCTGCTGATCGGCGGCGGGTGGTCGTCCGACCTCGACCCCGTGACCGGCCACAACCGGGTCAGTCCCCAGAACCTGGTGGCGAACATGAGGGTGGCGCTGCGGGTCGTGCCATCGCTGGCCGGCGTCCGCCTGATCCGCACCTGGCCGGGAAGGGGTCTGGCCACCCCGGACCTGTCCCCGATAATCGGCCGGGTCGGCCCTCCCGGCCTCATAGTTGGCACCTATCCCCACATGGGCCTGACCGCGGGCCCTCTCATGGGCCGGGTCCTGGCGCAACTTGCGCTGGACCGCACCCCCGAAATCGACCTGACCCGCTTCGCGCCCGACCGCTTCTGACATCGATCGCCGGCGTTCCCGGCGCAGACTCCGTCGAGAGCCGATGGGGTCTCCACGAGGGATCATGACCGGTGTGGAGCGGTAGGGTGTCACCGTGCTCGGAACGGTCTGCGTGGTAAACCCGAACAGCTCGGAGAACATCTCCCGGCAGATCGAGGATGCCGTGATCGCCCTCGCGAACGACATGGGAGTCGAAGCTGAGGTGGTTACCTGCCACGGCGGTCCCGCGGCCGTCGAGTCGGATGAGGACGTGGCCGCCGCGGTCGGCCCCATGCTCGAGACAGCTCTAGCCCATCCCGCCGATGCATACGTGGTGGCGTGTTTCTCGGATCCCGGGATTTCGGAGTTGCGGAGCGCTATGGACGAGCCGGTCTTCGGAATCGCCGAGTCGGCGGTGCTGGCCGCCATGTCTCGGGGACGCCAGGTCGGCATCATCTCGGCCCTCGACATCGCCATACCCCGCCACCGCCGCTACTGGGACCGCATCGGCGTGTCGGCGAGGATCGTGGCCGACATCGCCACAGGCAGGGGAGTGCTGGATCTCGAGAGCGAGGATGCCTACCAGGACGTGCTCGGAACCGGGCGGAAACTGGCCGAAGCCGGTGCGGAGTCAGTGGTGCTGGGATGCACCGGCATGACCCACCTCCGCACCCGGCTCCAGAACGATCTCGGGATACCGGTCATCGAGCCATGCCGGGCCGCGCTAACCCTGGCCGCCGCGGCCCTCCGGGACAGATAACTCTCAGCCGGGACCGATCCGCTTCTCCTCCCCTAGGCCCCAAGGGGTGCCGACTGGCGTGTTCCAAAACCGCCGGCATGTAGCAGTGAAACTCTGCCGACCCTTCATCACGTTGTCTAGCCGCGCCCGTCGGGTCCAAATATAATTAGTAAAGTAACTTGACAAACTAACTAGGGGAGAGTGATAATCCAGTTCGAGTAGGCGAGATCCGCCCGGCCGTGTGGCTTGCCGTTCATGTATCACGAGGATGGGGATGGCGTCCGGCACCTGTTACTACCGGTGTGCATCGGGTTATCGGGACAGACCGTTCCCGGCGCGGTCTCACGCCCAGGGCCGAGACCCGGAGGGGTTGGAGCCGTGATCGACGGATCTGGCTCCTGGGCACTTCGCCTGCGCAACGGCCAGGCGGTCTTCGACGAGTTCATGGAAGCTGCGCCGTTCCCGATCTCCCGCGCCACGCTGGCCCGCCGGACCGGCTTGTCGAAACCGACCGTGTCCGCCCTGGTGTCGGACCTCGAGGACGCCGGCGTGGTCAGCCTCATCCCACCCTCCGAAACTTCTCAGGGTCGGATCGGCCGCCCGGCCACCCCCTACGCGCTGGTTCCGGACGCGGCGCTGGTGGTGGGGGTGGACATGGGGGCCACCAAGATCATCGTGGGTGTGGCCGATCTGCTGGGGAGGGTCCTTGCCGAGGATCGCATCGAGACCGGCTCCCATGCCAGGGTCGCGGTGGACACGGTCGTGGGTGCCACGACCCGGCTGCTCGAGACCCTGGGCGGCAAGGACCACCTCCTGGAATCCGGATGCGTGGGGGTTCCCGGCGTGTACCGCCCGCGGCTGGACCGCGTGGAGATGTCCCCCAACCTCGCAGGGTTCGCCGATCTCCCGATCCGGGCGGAACTGTCCGAACGCCTCGGTGTGCCCGTCACGATCGAGAACGATGTGAACCTGGCGGCGGTGGCGGAAGCGGAAGCGATGGACGACCTGGGTGGGCTCGACTTCGTCGCCATCTCGGTCGGCACCGGAATCGGGGCCGGGTTGGTCATGGACGGGCGGTTGTACCGGGGAGGTCACGGAGCCGCCGGAGAACTCGGGTCGATCGACATCTGCGGAGCGGGCGACGACCGGGCGGGCCGGCTCACGTTGGAGGATGTCGCCTCCGCCCCGGCCATCCGCAGGCGGTTCCGTCAAGCAATAGACACCGGCCTTACCTCCCGCCTCGAGCGCGATGCCGAGGTCTCGGAGATCCTCCTCGCGGCCTCTTCGGGTGACGAAGCCGCGTCCGAGGCCATCGGCATCGCCGCCGAGGCGATGGCGTCTGCGGTGGCATGGCTGTGCTGGTTCAGCGATCCGGCCCGGATCGTGTTCGGGGGCGGGGTGGGATCGAATCCCACCTTCGTCGATGCGGTGCGCTCCAAACTGGACCGTCACCTGGACGAGACACCGGAGCTGGTCGCTTCGGCACTGGGCAACCGTGCAGCCTTCACCGGAGCGATCTCCACCGCTCGCGCTTCGGTGAGAACCACCTTTGTGCGGGGCCGGCTGGGCCGATGAAGACCATGGTGAGGTCACCGGCCGACGAGATCGCCGCCGCCATCGACGAGGAGGAACTGGTCGGGTTGGTTCTGGAGGCGGTGCGGATTCCGAGCGTGACCCCGCACGAGACGGACTTCGCCGGATGGGTCAGGAACAGGATGGAGGACGGGCCTTGGAGTCGGGTGCGTCTGGTCGAGGCAGAACCCGGAAGGCCCAACGTATACGCCGAGGCGGGGCGGGCAGGGGGACGGTCCCTGGTGCTGGCCGGTCACCTCGACACCGTGCACGCAGACGACTGGACGCGGGAGTGGAGCGGGACCGACCGGGCCGATCCCTTCGCCGGAAGCATCGTCGACGGTGAGATATGGGCCCGGGGGGTGACCGACCAGAAGGCGGGGATCTGCTCGATCATCGAGGTCGCCCGAGCGGTGGACCGGGCAGGTTACCGGCTGTCTGGCCCGCTCACGGCGCTGCTGGTTTGCGACGAGGAGTCCGGCCAGCCCGGTAGCGGGCTCTCGATAGGAATGCGCGCGGCAGTCTCGCACCTGTTTGACGGCCCCGATCCGGTGCCTGACTTTGCGATCTACACCGAGCCGACCACCGAGGCCATCTACACCGCCCAGATGGGATTCCTGATCGCCGACATCACGCTGACCGGCAGATCGGCCTACTTCGGGACGCCCGAACTGGGTGTCGATGCGCTGCGAGCGGGTCACTCGCTCCTGAGCGACCTATGGGAACGCAACGAGACCCTGCGCGATGGCACGGGCCACGACCTCCTGGGCGGACGGTTCCTGCTGGTCACCTCCGTCGAGTCCGGCGGGAACATCGCGGTTCCGGGCGACTTCCGGTTGTCCCTTATCCAGAAGCTGCTGCCTGGAGACGACCTCGACTGCCAGGCCGATGCGTTGCGGGAACTGGTCGCCAGGGTGGCGGATGACCACGGCGTCCTGGCGGAGGTGGTCTTCTCCGCCCCGCGGGATCACCCGGTGGGAGGAACCCCCGATGAGATTTCTCCAGACCATCCGGGCGTCCGCGCGTTGATGGAATCGATCGAACACACCACCGGTAGGAGCGCCCGGATCGAGGGCGCTCCTTACTGGTCCGAGAAGCCACTGCTCCGGGCGGCCGGGATCCCCGGCGTGTACTTCGCCCCCGGAGATATTGCTACATGTCACACCCCATTCGAAAGGCTCCCGATCCAGGAGTTGATCTCCGCGACCCGCACCCTTGCGCACTTCGTGGCGTCCTGGTGCGGGGTGGAGCAAGCAGGGAGAGGGCGGCCGGAGGAGGAACAATGAAGACAAGAACCGAGACGACACGGCTGCGGATGGTCATGGCCACGATGGCGGTGCTCGGCCTATTGGCCGCTGCCTGCGGCGGTGACGAAGCTGCCGAGGAAACCACCACCACGGCCGGGGCTGCAGCCACCACCCAGGCTCCTGCGACCACCGCGCCTCCTGCGGCGCCGGTGGCTCCTGTGACTCGGGGTCCGGGGGGTGAGGTTGCTACGC
>VXMM01000010.1 GCA_009841105.1 Acidimicrobiia bacterium
ACCACCATCCCCCCCTACCCCCCCTGCGCCTTTTGCTGGGTGCTCTGGCCATCTTATTACACGCCCCGGGGGTGCGGGCGGGCGGGGGCCGCCCGCTCGCCGGATTTTCGCGTTCTTGCGAGATGTGGCACCGGAGAGCGCACCGCCGGCCTCACGGAACCCGCTCAGGACCGGCCACCGGAAGCGTACCGCGCCTGGCCGGAATGTACGGGGTGTTGTCGGACAGGTTGATACAGTGCAACCGCTACAGACTACGTGGTAACGCTAGGAGCCCGAATGCCCGAGCCGGCTCACGCGAGTGGCGACCGGTCGACCTCGTTGTTGCAGGAGACCATCGGCCGGAACCTGGAATCGACCGTCGCCCGGTTCCCTGACCGGGATGCCCTCGTTTCGGCACACCAAGGAATCCGCCAGACCTACCGGGCCTTCAACGACTCGGTGGACCTGCTGGCGATGGGATTGCTCCGCCTCGGCCTCGAGACCGGTGACCGGGTCGGCATCTGGAGTCCCAACTGCGCGGAGTGGGTGTGGATCCAGTACGCCACGGCCAAGATCGGGGTGATCCTGGTCAACATCAATCCCGCCTACCGGACTCACGAACTCCGTTACGCACTGACGCAGTCCGGGTGCCGAGTCCTGGTGTCCGCCCAGAC
Source organism: Acidimicrobiia bacterium (assembly GCA_009841105.1). Lineage (GTDB taxonomy): Bacteria > Actinomycetota > Acidimicrobiia > Spongiisociales > Spongiisociaceae > Spongiisocius > Spongiisocius variivorans. The sequence goes on from VXMM01000010.1 coordinate 654, forward strand.
CCATCTTTCCTCGAACTACCGGGAGATGGTGGCGGAGGTGGAGGGTGACATGCCGGACTTGGAGCGGGTGATCTTCCTAGGTACACCCGAGTGGGATGACCTCATGACGCCGTCGGCAGACGGCACGGACGGAGCGTTGGCCGAGCGTGCTACCACTCTCCACTGTGACGACGCCATCAACATCCAGTACACCTCGGGCACCACCGGGTTCCCGAAGGGCGCCACACTCAGCCACGCCAACATCCTCAACAACGGGTTCTTCGTCGGTGAGGCCTGCGCCTACACGGACGAGGACCGGGTCTGCCTCCCCGTCCCCCTCTACCACTGCTTCGGGATGGTGCTCGGAACCCTGGCATGCACGACGCACGGATCCGCCATCGTGCTACCGGGCCCCGGCTTCGATCCGGACCAGGTTCTCACCACGATCCAGCGGGAACGCTGCACCAGCCTTTACGGGGTACCGACGATGTTCATCGCCGAGCTCGCCCATCCCGACCTGGAGGCCTTCGACCTGTCCTCGCTCCGCACCGGGATCATGGCGGGATCACCCTGCCCGGTGGAGGTGATGAAGCAGGTGATCTCCGACATGAACATGACCGACGTGACGATCGCCTACGGCATGACCGAGACCTCACCGGTGTCCACCCAGACGATGACCACCGACACGATCGAGAGACGGGTGTCCACCGTGGGCCGGGTGCATCCCCATGTCGAGATCAAGATCATCGACCCCGACGGCGAGACGGTGGAGCGGGGACAGGACGGTGAGTTCTGCACCCGCGGCTACTCGATCATGCTGGGGTACTGGAACGACCCGCAGCGAACGGAGGAATCCATCGACGCAGACGGGTGGATGCACTCCGGTGACCTGGCCACGATGGATCCTGACGGGTACGTGAACATCGTGGGGCGGATCAAGGACATGATCATCCGGGGCGGCGAGAACATCTACCCGAGGGAGATCGAGGAGTACCTGTACGGCCATCCGGCCATCGAGGACGTGCAGGTGATCGGCGTCCCGGATGAGAAGTACGGCGAGCAGGTCATGGCGTGGGTGAAGCTGCGGGAGGGCGCCGAGGCGACCGGAGAGGACATCAGGGACTTCTGCCGGGGCCGGATCGCCCACTTCAAGGTTCCGCGATACGTGAAGTTCGTGGACGGCTTCCCGATGACGGTCACCGGCAAGATCCGCAAGGTCGAGATGCGCGAGGTATCCATCGCCGAACTCGAGCTGGAGGGCGCGGCCCGGATCGAGTCCGCCTGAGCCCCGGGTCATCCCGTGTTTCCACGGGTGTCGACACTGGGCGGGTAGCCTCCCGGGTACGGCCCGGCCTCGCCGCCGATCGCCGCTCCAGGGTCATCCGCCGTCGGCGACCCCTGCGAAACCAGGCACGCGGAACAGGATCGTTCGACCGGTGAACCCGACCACCAAGGGGATGTTGTGGGCTTTGTCCGCGGTCCTGACCGGGTCCTGGCTACCGGTCTTCTACGTCCACACCCACATCAGCAACGACCCCTTCGTGTGGCGCTCCTGGCTGCTGGTCTTTCAGGTCCTGACCTTGCTCCCGGTGTTCTTCCTAGTTCCGGCCGGGAACAAGCGCTGGCTGGAGAACGCCCGGCGGCTCCTGTTCTACTGGGGAGACGGCGGAGAGCCCGTCCGCGTACGGAACCCGCTGCAAGTGCTGCGAACCCCCGCCCTCTGGATAGCGGTCTGCTTCACATTCGACCTGGCCTTCTGGGTGTGGGCGGCGACTCTGATCGATCCGCTGGTGGTGACCATCATCTTCCAGTTGATGCTGATCGGTATGGTCTGGATGGCAGCCCGGCTGGGCAGGAAGATCTCCGGTGGCCAGCGATCGTCCCCGCACGTCATCAGCGGCAAGCACTGGACACTCATGTTCCTCTCCTTCCTGGGCGCCGCCCTGGTCATCTGGTCGGAGACGGGATTGGTCAGGACCCTGAACTGGCTGGGTATAGCCGTCGCGCTCTTCAGCACCGCCACCGCCGCCGGAAGCCTCTGGGGAACCGTCTCCTTAGGACGCCTGATGGGGTGGCCAACCCGTGATCACCACGACCTGGTCTGGAATGCCACCTTCGCCGCGGTGGCCGGCCGGGTTCTCGCCCTACCCCTGACCCTGGTGGGAAGCTTCCTGTTCTTCCCTCCCTCCGGTGACGGCTTCGACGTCACGTGGAACCTGATGGGCCTCTTTGCCGCGACCGGGGTGTTCAACGCGGCCGGCGCCCTCAGCCACCGGTACTCCCTCTACGTGACCTCGAGTCTGAGCGTCCAGAGGATCATGTTCTTCTCACCGGTCTTCCAGATGCTCTGGTTGTGGCTGTTCGCCGACGTCTCCATAGCCAACCCTCAAGCCCTCCTGGTCGGGACCGGGATCGTGCTCCTTTCCAACCTGGGATGGCAGAGCAAGCAGCTGTGACTCGCGCCGGACAAGGGCCAGTTGGGCGGGGCCGGCTCAGGCCGAACCAGATTCTGTAGCGGCCTCGGGCTCATTCTCATCAAGCGCCCCGTCCCTGGCCCCGGCCTTGTCCGGATCGGTATCGGTCTCGCGCCGGTGGAAGAGAGAACCCAGCATCGAGACTCCCACCAGTACCAGCGCTAGCGGGAGGAGCCACCGGAGCGTGGCGATATCGCTGAAATCCGCGGGGACCACCAGCCCGACCGCGAGCAGGATCATCACGACCCCGAACCCGAAAGAGAACACGTTGAATGGATGGCGTTTCATCACCTGTCCCCCACAGTTACCGTTGTCATGGCCTCGCCGGTCTGGGCAACGTCCGGACCTGGATCTCGCCCAACCCCACACTGGCATTAAGGATGATCATTCCGTTGGCGCCCTCGGAGACGTAGTCGGACGTTATACCTATCCCTTGCCTGGAGGTGGTTCCGAGGTGGTCCCAGGTGCGGATCGACCCGATCCCTACCCGTCCGGATACGTCGGCGGCAACGTCCTGGGGCAGGTAGACGGTCAGTTCACCGATGCCCACCTCGGCCTCGACTTCAACCACCCTGCCCGCGAAGTCCACCTCGCGCAGGTCGACCACCAGGCTCCCGGCACCGAGACGGTAGGCATCGGGGATCTCGTCCACACCGGCCGGACGGTGGTATCCCTCTCCGGCCGACGTGTCGAACTCCACCTTGTCAGATGCGAGCGACACCTGCACCACCGGTCGGTTACCGGACGTGCTGAACTCAACCGTGTCCGATGCGAGCGTTGTCAGCACTACCGGTACGAGCACGATGCCCAGGGCAACCAGACCACCGACGCGGCCGTACCAGGCGCCCACCACCAGCCCGAGACCCACGACCGCGACCAGTAACGCCATGTAGTGGCGGAAGGCCGGATGAAATCCGGGTACCACCCCGTCCAGGAATCCCAGGATTCCCAGCGATATCAAGCCGAAGCCGACCGTCATCCGGCCGAGGTAGGAGCGATCCCGCGGCGGCGCCCGCCCCCCAGCGGCCCCGCCTTCGGGACCTCTTCGGTCGCACTGGATGGGCGCCTCGGACCTC